>NZ_CP072674.1:0-832242 GCF_023650775.1 Pseudoalteromonas sp. SCSIO 43101 | reverse complement strand
AGCGAAAAACCTGACAGGCTATTCCGGTGAATGATGGTGATGATGGATAGTTGTCAGATTGAAGCGCATAATTTTTCCTGTATTGCACTCGTTTATATAAACCAGTGCGTAAATCTGTTTAAATAAGTTACGTATATAGATAAACATGCTTTGCTAATCTTTGGCAAGCATTTTTTTGCGAAATTAAAGTATATCTTATAACTGTCGATATATATTGGATAGGTAGGAGGTACAATAGGAGGTACAAATGGATATCATGATCCCCTTTTTAGGTCGAATAACGCGCTTACAGTTGGAGAGTAAAGGTGCGTTTCATATTGTGGGCGTAAAAGACGCGAACGTGCAGCGAATTGAACTCGAAAAGCGCCAAAAGCGTGAAATAGAGCGCCGTAAAAAAGCAGCTGAAAAAGCAGCTGAAAAAGATGATAAAAACAGTAAAAATGCCATTGAAGAGGATGAAGAGGGTAATAAACACCTAGATACATGGGCTTGATACTCAATATAAGAATTTGTATTTATGCAACAGGTCGTTTTTTTCTGCTAACGTAAAGAAACACTTGTGTTGTTCCTTACAAGGCAATTCAATGGAAAAACCTTCAGTACCTTTAAACGAGCAAGCTAGGCTTGAAGAGCTTCGCTCGTTGGATGTTTTAGACTCTCAAAGTGAACCTGCCTTTGACCGAATCACTCGCCTTGCCAAACAGTTTTTCTCTGTGCCTATTTGTGTTATTAGCTTAATCGACGAGCAGCGACAGTGGTTTAAGTCATGTGCGGGGTTAGACGTCACAGAAACAGCGCGAGATATTTCTATTTGCGCCCATGCAATTTTATATAAAGACCCACTAGTGGTTGAAAATGCTTTAAATGATAAGCGCTTTGCAGACAACCCCTTGGTAATGGGTGATCCAAATATTCGCTTTTATGCGGGCTGCCCAATTACACTCAAATCAGGAAATAGAATTGGCACTTTGTGCCTTATCGATCATCAACCGCGCAGTTTTAATAAACAAGAAATTAAAGCGTTAACGGACTTTGCCGCAATTGTTGAACGAGAGTTTGCAATCATGCAGTTAGCGACTACCGATGAGCTTACCTTATTGCCTAATCGTCGAGGTTTTAATAGCACCGCAGAGCATTATCTTGATTTATGTATTCGCCATCATTTAAAGGCAAAATTAGTATTTATTGATTTAGATAACTTTAAAGCAATTAACGACAAAGTTGGCCACGCCGCAGGCGATAGAGTACTGAAAGATTTTGCTGGGTTGCTAGAAAGTTGTTGTCGTAAAGCTGATTTATATGCGCGTTTGAGTGGTGATGAGTTTGTTATTTTATTTACAGATTTAAATACCAGCGAATGCGAAGCAATCATGCAACGTTTGTTGCTGTCATTTAATCACTCACCCAATAGTTTTAATAACCAAGTTGAACTTGGCTTTTCTTATGGTATTGCTGATTTTTCAGACCAGCAACCTTGTTCGTTGACTAAGTTACTTGCAGTTGCAGATGGTCGAATGTATGCCAATAAAGCACAAAAAAAGGCTCGATAATCGAGCCTTTAAAGTAAAAAGCGGTGCTTAATTTTTCGCTTCTGCCGATTGAATACTACTATGGATCAGCGGTGATATTGTTAAACCTTGTACGATGATTGAAAAAATGACTACCACGTAGGTTACAATAACGATTAAATCGTGTAGGTCAGAGCCTGCAATCATTACTTGATCTCGTGGGATCGCAGCAGCCATGGCTAGCGCTAAACCACCTCGTAAGCCACCCCAAGTGAGTATCTTCACTGAGTGCTTATCGTATTTTCGATATTTTTTAAAGAACACAAATGGCGCACCTACACTTATAAAGCGAGCTAGCAATACTACAGGTACTATCAGTAAACCTAGGCCAACTTCTGCAAGGGTAATTGGCATAGTGACAATCAGCATACCGATGATCAAAAACAGCAAGGCATTTAAAAAGCTATCGGTGGCATGCCAAAAATCTTTTACATAGCGGGTATCTTCTGGTCCTGTGCGCTCGGTTGCCTTAGAGCGAGTAATATTGCCAAGTAAAATACCACTTGTAACCATGGCAAGAGCACCTGAAATTTCCCAAATATTTGCTGCGGCAAAGCCAGCGGTTGGTATTGTCAGTGTTAATAGCAAACGAATGTTCACATCGCGACTATTAATAATTAAAAAATGCCCAACTAACGCAATTACTAGGCCAAACACGATACCGCCAATAGCATCCACTAAGAATAATTCAGCAACGTCAGTAAACGTGGCTTCGGTACCATAAAAGGCCACTGAAAATATCGTAGTGAAGATCACTAAACCAATGCCATCATTAAACAAAGACTCACCTTCAACTTGCACAGAAATACCTTCTGGGGCTCGCATTTGTTTAATAATGGCTAATACTGCAATTGGGTCGGTTGGGCTGATTAATGCTCCAAACAACAAGCAGTAAATAAACGGCACTGGCCAGCCAACAAAAGCAAATAAGTAATAGCTTAAGTAACCAACGATGACTGTGGAGGTAATCGTTGAAAATAATACTAATGCGGTTATTTCCCAACGCTGTTTACGAAGGGCTGCTAAGTTTATTTCTAATGCGCCAGCGAACAGTAAAAAACCCAACATGCCTTTTAATAGCAACTGATTAAAATTGATACTAGAGACTATTTGAGTTATTTCGAGGGCGGTGGTATCACCAAGCATTTTAACAGCAAGAATAAGTAATAAAGAAATAACAACAGAGCCTGTTGTTATAGCAATAGTGGTTTGCATTTTGAGGATAAATTGGTTAGCAAAAGCAATAAAAATAGCTAATGCTGAAAGAAAACAAATGAGGTACCAAGCATTCATTGTTTGACCTTAAATATTTGTATAACAAGACGCAGAAAGCAGTCACTTTCTGGCCGCATATAGTACGCCTCTAATATAGGTATGTCACAGTGTTTATGCGATTTTTATTGTATTTTAGAGTAAAAATTCAAGGCTCCGATTGCATATGTATAATAGGTGTTAAAAATGTCTAAAAAGAGACATGAAAAACCATACAAATATGCAATTATGATAAGCTCTGTTAGGTCAATCAGCAGGTTTAAACTGCGCAGACTCTTGGCTGGTATTAATAGCCCTAATTGGATAAGGAATAACGATTCCCTCTTCTGCGTAACGTTGATGTAATGCTTTAATAAACGCAGATTTCACCCAAAAACGGTTAAAATACTCTTTTGCTCTTAACATCACTGTAAAATTGATACTGGATTGATCAAAGGTGTGAAATACAACAAATGTATCGTAATCATCTACACCCCATTTGTGGCTTTTTAAAATCTGTCTAGCAACATCCAATGTAACTTGCTCAACCTTATCAAGATCTGACCCGTAGTGAACACCAACCTCAACAGGTACGCTAAGCTCTTTTTCTGGATAAAAATAGTTAATGATCCGTGATTTAGACAACTGGCTATTTGGGATCACTATCATATTATTAGGCAACATTTTTACCCAGGTTGAGCGCCAACCAATTTTCTCAACAAAACCTTGATCGCCACTTTCAAGCTCTATAAAGTCGCCAACCCGAATAGGTTTATCAACCACCAGCTGAACCCCAGAAAAGAAGTTTTCGAGTGTAGGTTGTAAAGCCAAAGCAACAGCAAGAGATGTAATGCCTAAAGAGGCAATAATAGGGGTGATAGAAATTCCTAACGTGCCCAATAACACCAGTAAGCCAACACATACTATTGCACAGCGGATCAAGCCTTTAATTATGCTATGGCTATTTGAAACCACAACCGAACGGGCACTGTAATAATCAACGGTGCCAAATAAGAAATGGTCTAAAAATAACACTAAGGCAAAAATACAAATAGCTTTGGCGGTGGCTGAAATCGGTAAGGGGTGCCCAGCCATAAAGCCAGTTGTGTTCAATAATTGACCAAAGATGATCACAAGCACCATCATTGTGCATAAGGTCAATGGCGTAGCAAGTGAGTCAACCAATAAAGAGTCGAACACAAAGTCGGTTCGCTGGGTCCACTTTTTTAAGCAATAAATAATCACAAACTTTAATAAAAACAATGCAATGGCAGCTAAAGTTGTGCCACCAATAACGACTAACCAAGGCTTATTTAGCCAATCGCTTTGTATCAGTTCAGTAATCATGCTTAATCCTTAAACCTTAGTTACTTGGTGTTATTGCAATTTATATACCTAGGCTTTTCTGCAATGAGTTATGTCTTCTAACTATCAAATAGAAAAGATGAGATGATAAAAATAAAAGGTACAAATGTTTAATAAATGTTATAAATTTGTATCATTAATTTTACACCCCAATTCCGTTTGTTAACATTTTGTACATATGAAATCCATTATCATATTGTTATTTAAGGAATAATGTTTTAGAGCTAATACTTTACTTGTAAATTTTTTGTTTCATTTTCAATTTCGCTCCATTCAATCTAGGCTGGTCATTAATCGGGAACAGTGCAGTCCGATTACAAGGAAAACATTAAATACATAACAATCTAACGGAGCGTAAAACGTGAATTTATCTAAAATCACACTAGCAACTCTTGCTGCTTTTGCTTTGACTCAAGCAACAAGTGCAGTAGCTGCGAATAAGAAATACCTAAACGAACAAACAGGGATTAACCAAGCTTTGCAAACCAATGCGTCATCGGTTTTGAGTGCAAATCCAAATCAGTTAGTTGGTTTAGGTGCAGGGAATGATTTAGTTGTATTAAAAGAAATCAAAACCAGTAACGGCAATACGACGCGCCGTTACCAACAAATGTATCAAGGTCTGCCTGTCATCGGCGATACGGTTAGCCTTACATTTGATAGTAATGGTCAGTTAAAACGTGCACATGGCGCAGCTGTGTATGATATTGCCGCAGACATCGATTCTGTGTCTCCGGCACTTAACAAGAAAAAAGCAGTCGCTAAAGGGCTTGCTAATTCACCCGCTGCAATTAAGTCAGTCGGGTTAAAAAAACATAATGAACAATCACGTTTAGCTATTTGGCTAGATGAAGATAGTGTTGCTCATCTGGTGTATGAAGTTACGTACGTAACTTATGGCGAAAACCCATCTCGTCCGTACCAAATTATCGATGCAAACAGTGGCGAAGTATTATTTAGCTTCGATAACCTTCAACATGCCAGTGCAACAGGCCCTGGTGGTAACTTAAAAACAGGCAAATACATCTACGGCACTGACTTTGATAACCTAGATGTTGCTCAGTCGGGTAGTACCTGTACGATGAATAACGCTAACGTAAAAACCATTAACTTAAATGGTGGTACGAGTGGTTCGACAGCGTATTCGTTCACATGCCCTGAAAATACTTTTAAAGAAATTAACGGTGCGTACTCGCCTTTAAATGATGCACATTATTTCGGTAACGTTATTTTTAATATGTATAACGATTGGGTCGGTACTGCGCCATTAACTTTCCAGTTGAAAATGCGCGTTCATTATGGCAACAACTACGAAAATGCGTTTTGGGATGGTAGTGCCATGACTTTTGGTGATGGTCAAAATACCTTCTATCCACTAGTAAGCCTTGATGTATCAGCTCATGAAGTAAGCCATGGTTTTACTGAACAAAACTCTGGCCTTGTTTATTCTGGTAAATCAGGTGGTTTGAACGAAGCCTTCTCTGATATGGCAGGTGAAGCGGCTGAGTTTTATATGAAAGGCTCAAACGACTGGTTAGTGGGTCAGGAAATTTTTAAAGGTAACGGTGCATTACGTTACATGAATAATCCAACCCAAGATGGTAGCTCAATTGATCATCAAAACAATTATTACTCTGGCATGGATGTGCACTACAGCTCAGGTGTATTCAACAAGGCATTTTATAACCTTGCAACCACACCTGGTTGGGATACGCAAAAGGCGTTCGTGGTCATGGCTCGTGCTAACCAACTTTACTGGACTGCCAGCACAAACTGGGATTTAGCAGGTAATGGCGTGATGGATGCGGCCTGTGATTTAAGTTATGACCCAGCAGATGTACAGGCGGCGCTTGCGGCAGTCGGTGTGACTTCAAGCTTAAGCGCAGGTAGCAGTTGTGGTACGACTGAGCCACCTCCAAGCGGTGATGAAGAACTAACTAATGGCGTTGCACGCACAGGGATCAGTGGCGGTGCTAAAGATCATATGTTCTTTACCCTCGAAGTACCAGCAGGTGCAACAAATTTACAATTCAATACAACAGGTGGAAGTGGGGATGCAGATCTCTATGTAATGTATGGTGCAAAACCAACATTGAGCAACTTTGATTGTAAAAGCACTTCATCTACCAGTACTGAAAGCTGCGCTATTAGTAATGTGCAAGCAGGTACTTACTACGTAATGGTGGAAGCTTGGAATGAAATTTCAGGTGTATCACTAACTGGTAGCTTTGATTCGGGCAGCGGTGGTGGTGTAACACCTATTAACCGCACTGAGTCTAACTTAAGTGTTGCTACAAATAGTTGGACTCGTTTCACGCAAGACCTAGATGCTGGGTATTCGTCACTTGATGTGACTATTTCTGGTGGTTCAGGTGATGCTGACTTGTATGTGAATTTTGGTTCGCAATCGACTACATCTAGCTATGACTGCCGCCCTTATAAAAATGGCAATAGCGAAACCTGTACATTTACAAATCCTCAAGCGGGTACTTGGTATATCGACCTTCGCGGCTATCGCGCTGCAAGTGGTGTAACACTCACCATTTCGGCTAACTAGCCACCCTTTTAGGGAGCTCCGGCTCCCTTTTTTTATTTTTAATAAGGAGCGATTATGACAACCCGCCTAAAGCAGTGCCTAGTGGGCTTTGCCACTCTGTCACTGAGCCAATTAAGTTATGCAGAACAAGACGAAACAATTTGGGTGACCATTGATGCCCTTGCTGCAGAGCATTTTCAACAAGATACAGTGAGTAAGCATAAACTAAACAGTAATTTTGCGATGCAAAAATCAGTGTTGAATCAAGTTAATTTTATGCGCGTTAACAAACAGGATATAGCTGGTTTAAGTGAATTTATGCACGATAATTATCATCGCTGTGGTGGTTTTGTAGCCCATGACTCATTAGCAGATGCAGAGCTATATACTCAGCAATTAAATACGCTGTCGCAGACTGCGATGAATGCAAGCTTGGTAAATTACAGTATTGATAATGCCGCGACAGTCAATGCGCTAGTATCATCGATTAATAGTAGTGAACTGAGCGATACGGTTAATAGCATGATGAACTTTCATAACCGTTATTATTCAGTGCAAAGTGGTGTTGATGCGGCTGACTGGTTAAAGAGTCATTGGCAACAAATTGCCAGTAGTCGTAGTGATATCAGTGTTGAGTACTTTAACCATAGTTTTTCGCAGTCATCAGTTATTGTAACCATACCTGGTGCAGAAAAAGCAGATGAAATCGTCGTTATTGGTGGTCATTTAGATTCAATCAATCAGTCAAACCCGAGTAATGGACGTGCTCCCGGTGCAGACGATAATGCCTCTGGCATTGCGGTGCTCACACAAACCTTGAAAGCGATTGTGGAAAATAACTACCAACCTCAGCGAACGATTCAAATAATGGGATTTGCCGCTGAAGAAGTGGGTCTTAGAGGCTCGAAAGATATTGCACAAAGCTATAAATCACAGGGTAAGAATGTTGTTGGCATGGTGCAATTTGATATGACCGGTAATAACGGCAGCAGCACCGATATTGTGATGATGACGGATTACACTAATTCATCGCAAAACCAGTATCTATCGCAATTGCTCGATGCTTATCAACCCACAGTGAGCTATGGCTTTGATCAATGTGGTTATGGCTGCTCAGATCATGCCTCTTGGTATCAGCAAGGGTTTGCCGCCTCAATGCCATTTGAATCTAAAATGAGTGATATTAACCCAATGATCCATACATCAAATGATGCCCAGTTTGATGCGGCTCACGCGAGTAAATTTGCAAAATTGGCCGTGAGCTATGTTGCTGAAATGGCAAAGAATGCTGGTGATGTAGTGACTGAGCCAACTAATGAGCTTGCAAATGGTGTAACTAAAACGGGTTTGGCGGGCTCAGCAAAAGAGCAACTTTTCTTTACGCTAGACGTACCCGCAATGAGTAGTAACCTTGAGTTTGTAACTGAGGGCGGCTCAGGTGATGCCGATTTATACGTGAAGTTTGGCAGTAAACCGACATTACAAGACTTTGATTGTAAAAGTACTACCTCTACAAGTAATGAAAGCTGTGTGATGTCGTCTGTTCAAACGGGCACTTATCATGTCATGGTTGAAGCGTGGAATCAGATTTCGAATGTGTCACTTACGGGAAGTTTCAGCACTTCTGGTGGCAGCGAAAACATTGACAGAACTGAGACAAATATTAGTGTCGCAACAGGGAGTTGGCAGCGCTTTACTCAACAAATACCAGAAGGCCTTAGTAATTTTACAGTGACTATTTCCGGCGGTAGTGGCGATGCTGATTTGTATGTTAACTATGGCTCAGCGTCGACAAGTTCAAATTATCTGTGTCGACCCTACAAAAATGGTAACGAAGAAAGTTGTCAATTTGATAACCCGCAAAGTGGTACTTGGTATATAGATTTGCAAGGTTACCGAGCCGCTTCGGGCGTGACATTAAAGATTCAAGGACAATGATTTAAGAGCAATCATACTTTTAACCATGAGGAAGCCTTGCTTCCTCATTTAGTCTTGCCCTTGGCAAGTCAGTTACGTAAAATCTGCTCATCACTTTTAATCTATTGGCGAAGTTTATCAAACAACTTTTCAGTGCCACTGGCCCCCTTGCACTTTCTCTTGATGGATATACTCCTCGGCAGCCACAAATTGACATGGCTGTTGCAGTTGACGATGCCTTAAAAAAACGTCACCAATTAGTGGTTGAGGCGGGCACAGGCACGGGTAAAACTTATGCTTACTTAGCGCCTGCGTTAAAATCAAAAGGCAAAACCATCATCTCAACGGGTTCAAAAGCACTGCAAGAGCAGTTGTTTCACCGTGATTTACCCAATTTAGTCAAAGCACTGAGCGCCACCAAAAAAGTCGCCCTTTTAAAAGGCCGCGCGAATTATTTGTGTACGTATCGTTTAAGTCAGCATGTCGCGCATGTGCCAACAGATGATCCAGATGTAATGCATCAACTTGCGATGGTGGCAAAGTTTGCAAGTGAAACCCGTTCAGGCGATTTAGCGGATTGTATTGGCATAGAAGAAGACGCCAAGGTACTGCCTTATGTTAGCTCAACCGCTGATAACTGTTTGGGTAAAGAGTGCCCAGATTTCCAAGATTGTTATATTCGTAAAGCCCGATTAAATGCAATGGAAGCCGATGTCGTAGTGATCAACCATCATTTATTCTTTGCAGATATGGCAGTAAAAGACACTGGCTTTGCTGAACTTATGCCAACCGCCGATGCCTACATCTTTGATGAGGCTCATCAACTGAGTGAAATTGCCAGTGACTATTTTGGTGAAAGTGTAAGTACCAAAAAGCTGGTGGATTTAATTAATGATTTACGAGCGATTTACCGTGCCGATATTCCCGATATGCTGCAATTAGGTAAAACTCTCAACAAGTTAGAAACTAGTGTCGCAGATTTACGCTTGCAGTTTGGGCTAGATGGGAGTCGTGGTGATTGGCGCGAAAAGCTAGCCGATAAAGATATTTGTGCTGCATTGCACCGGGTGATCAGTGATCTTGACTTTTTATACCAGGTGTTGAAATTATGCTTAGATCGTAGTGAAAAAATCGAGCATCCGTTTGAGCGTACATTAGCCTTTAAAGGTCAGTTAGAGCGGGTATTTGATACTGCACAAACGGGCTATAGTTATTGGTACGAAACAACCCGTCGATACCTAACGGTGAACATTACGCCACTCAATGTGTCGGCTAAATTCGCACAAATGATGAAAGACACTGGGGCTGGTTTTGTGTTTACATCGGCCACTTTATCGGTCGATAACGACTTGGCACATTTTAATGCCAGCCTTGGTCTAAAACCAACACAAAGTATGATTGTTGAAAGTCCATTTGATTATCAACAACAAGCAATGCTTTGTTTACCGCGCTATTTACCTGAGTCTCATGCGAATAATATGCCCCATGCTATTATCAAGCTGACCCTTGAGTTGATTAAATCAGCAAAAGGTCGCTGCTTTGTGCTGTTTACTAGCTATCGTATGATGCATTTAGTGGCTGAAGGTTTAACGACACAAATGGATTATCCGGTTTATATGCAAGGGCAAATGTCAAAACGCATTATACTTGAGAAGTTTACCCGTCATGGTAATGCCGTTTTACTCGGCACAGCTTCATTTTGGGAAGGTGTAGATGTTAGAGGCAGTACATTAAGTTGTGTTATCATTGACAAATTGCCGTTTGCCGCACCAGATGACCCATTATTGCAAGCAAAAATGCAAGATTGCCAATTACAAGGCAAGGACCCATTTGCACATATTCAATTACCCCAAGCGGTCATTGCATTAAAGCAAGGGGTAGGGCGACTTATTCGCGATAGTAAAGATAAAGGTGTGCTGGTTATTTGCGATAACCGCTTAGTAACACGCCATTACGGCCAAGTATTTTTAAAAAGTTTGCCACCAATGCGCCGCACGCGCGATTTAGCAATGGCAAACGCGTTTTTAGAACAGATCAATTAGAGTAACTTAGATGATTAAACACAATATTCTTGCCTTAGATGCATCAACTGAAGCTTTATCGCTGGTGCTACATTATCAAGGGCAAACATTTCATCATTTTGAAGAGTGCCCACAGCAGCACAGCCAAAAAATCTTGCCTTTAATTGATGAGTTACTCGCTAAGGCGCAATGTAAATTAGCAGACTTAGATGTTATTGGGTTTGGTCAAGGACCGGGCAGCTTTACAGGAGTGCGTATCAGTGTCGCGATTGCGCAAGGCTTAGCATATGCCGCACGCTTGCCTTTGGTTGCTGTATCAACATTACAGATGATGGCGCAGCAAGCATTTGAACAAGACAAAGTTAGTGATGTGTTTTCAGCGATTGATGCGCGTATGGGTGAAATATATTATGCCCACTACAAGGCTGATGAAAATGGCTTAATGACACTTGTTGATGAAGAGCAAGTAATTAAACCTGAGTTGCTAACGTTACCTGAAACAGCAGCAACTGCGGTGGGCACTGGTTGGAAAACCTATCCTGCGCTTGTCACTGAACTTGCAAATGTAAGTCTAAATGAAAACATTTTACTGCCTGATGCGAAGTACATGCTAGCCTGGGTTGCAACTGCCTTCGCTAGCGGTGATACAGTAACTGCAGCGAATGCGCAGCCTAAATATGTTCGTGATACAGTGACTTGGAAAAAACTACCTGGCCGAGAATAAAGAGACGATTAACGACACTTGCGTGCTTGTCAGTTATGGCACATAATTTAGTCATGTTTGATGTGGAATTACTAGTTTGACTTTACCTATTGGCTCAGGCTTTTATACCGGTGACATTCCCGGTCAATATAGCCGTAAAAATACCGTTACTGATAAGCCTAAAGCGATATCAGATCAAACGGCTGAGCAAAAGTCGTCAACAGAGTATGTTAAATCAAGCCCTCAAGCAGTTGTTATTGCCGATGAATTTAAAGCTGAGTCGCAAAGCTACCAGCAAACAATTTATGATAAACCAAGCAACCCAAAAACAAGTCGTGCTATTTCAACCTACACTGAGTTTGCTAACTTAGAGCGCCGTGCAGAAGTGCAAAGCTTAATTGGCGTTGATGTATACGCTTAATTAATAAAGCAAGCAACTGAATTAAAATGAAAAAAGCCTAAACAAATGTTTAGGCTTTTTTTATGATTGGACAGTATTCAATATAAATTACTGCTTAATAAAATCAATCAACTTGTCGGCAATCGCGGTATTGTTTTGCGAACCGTAAAAATCTTCCGCACGTTTACCATAGGCAAAAACTTGAACATCAATAGCCGTGTGGCCACCGGTAGTCCAACCCGTGAAGCTTGCATGATTGATGATATCTTTTACAGCAAGTAAAAGTGCTTTATCGCCCATTTTCTTAGCTTGGCTAAGCTTAATGCTGTTTGCATCAGTGAATTCGATATCAGAATACTTTTGCCATACTGCTTTTAAGTCATCGCTTTCAAGTAGAGCTTTAGTGATAGTGCCAGCTGTTGCTTTTACACCTTTAACAACATCTGTTTCCCACTTATATTGACCATGAGCACCGAGTGTTAAACCACCTGTTGAGTGATCGGCAGTGATAACAAGCAGGGTGTCTGGGTTTTTATCTACATATGCTTTAGCTTGCTCAATCGATTTAGCAAAGTCATCCATTTCGCCCATCGCACATGCAATGTCGTTTGCATGACCACACCAGTCAATTTGGCTACCTTCGATCATCACAAAGAAACCTTTGTCGTTTTGACCATCAAGTAAATCGAGTGCTTTCGTTGTCATTTGCGTAAGGCGCGTTGGATTTTCGTCAAGCGCAAACGGTAAACCCACTTCAGCGAATAAACCAAGCGCTGGAACTTGCTTTAAGTCATTCATTGCTGCAAAGTCATCGCTGTACTGATAGCCAGCCGCTTTAAACTCTTCAACTAGGTTGCGATCTTCACGTACATAATATTTCGTGCCGCCACCTAACATTAAATCAACCGGCAATTTGCCCGCGATTTTGTTATCGATATAGTCGTTGGCAATCTCGTCATAATTACGGCGAGATTCGTTATGTGAAGCAAAGCTTGCAGGGGTTGCGTGGTTAATTTGTGATGTCGCCACTAATGCTGTGGTCATACCGCGTTCTTTGGCAACTTCTAGCATGGTTTTTACTGGTTTTTTATCAGTATCAACAGCAATTGCGCCATTATAACTTTTATGACCACTACTAAGAGCTGTTGCACCCGCTGCACTGTCTGTTACATAAGTATGATCATCTGGGTAAGTATGTGCCATACCACGTAAAATAGTATCGAAAACAGTTGGGTCAACAACTTTAGTATTTGGATCATCTTTAAAGTAACGATATGCAGTTGTGTACGCTGGGCCCATACCATCACCAATCATATAAATAATGTTTTTTGGTGCTGATTCAGCCATTACTGAGCCTGCTGAGCATAATAATGCTAAAAGACTTAATTTTAATTTCATTGATGTAACCTTATTATTGTGCCCTTATTTATACTGCGAGGATTATTGTATACTAGCCAGAGGATAAATAAACGCCTTTAAGTTGAAACGCTTAATAAATAGGAGTAATTGTGCAACCATTTTCTTTTCAAACTGGCACTCAGGCAATGCATGGCCTAACCTTTGGTCATGGCGATGAGGTCGTGATTGCCTTACATGGTTGGCTTGATAACGCACATAGTTACATACCTATGTTACAAAATGTGCAGCTTAACCAGCGTTGGTATTGTCTCGATTTTCCTGGTCATGGTTTATCAGATTGGCGAAGTAGTGACGCACACTATTACTTTATTGACTACATTGATGACGTTTATAAATTTGTTGAGTCACTTGATGTGACTAAAGTGCATTTAGTTGGTCATTCAATGGGGGCTATGGTTGCTGGAGTTTTTGCCAGCTGCTTTCCTGAAAAGGTAGCATCGGTAAACTTCATTGAGGGCATTGGTTGCGTTACAACCGACAGCAATGACGTGAGCAGCCAACTCCGTAAAGCGATTTTAAATAGAGCGCGGGTAAACAGTAAAGGCCCTCGCGCTTTTGACTCAAAAGCGCACATTATTAGTGCAAGGCTCGCAAGTGGTGACCTTGAATACCCACAAGCAGAGCTACTGATGACACGAAATTGTTACGAAAAAGCAGGTAAGTGGTATTTGACAACCGATCCAAAACTTAAAAATCACTCAGGGTTTCGCTTTGATGAGGCACAATGCATTGCAACCATCAAACAAATTAACGCACCATGTCAGCTTATCTTAGGGGGGAAAGGTTACCCTTTTGTTAAAGATAACCTAGAAGCATATGGTAAATATTACAAGGAGTTAAAAATTCATGAGATACCAGGAGGTCACCATTGCCATATGCAAAGTCCTGCATTAACCTTAGAGCACATTCATGCATTTATTGGGCAGTATAAAGCAAGTTAATTGTATAATTGCACCAAATGTGGGATTATCTGCACCATTAGAGTATTTACTCCATTGAGAAACTGCCTTAGTTAGATTAAGGTTATTAAAAAATATAATTATAAACAGGAGCTAAGAGTGGAAAAAATCTGGCTTAAACGCTACCCAGAAGGTATGCCTGAAACAATCGACCCTGAGCATTATCACTCGCTACTCGACTTGTTTGAAAAAAGTTTTGCTGACTATAGTGACCTTCCAGCCTTTACCAACATGGGTAAAGTGTTGACCTATAGTGAGTTAGACAGTGCTACAAAACGTGTTGCGTCGTACATTCAAAATGATCTTGGTCTAAAAAAAGGCGATAAAGTAGCGGTGATGATGCCGAATCTACTGCAAACGCCTGTGACTATTTTAGGTATTCTTCGTGCTGGTTGTGTGGTGGTTAACGTAAATCCACTTTACACTGTGCGTGAATTAGAGCACCAGTTAAATGACTCAGAGTCATCAGCAATTTTCATTCTTGCTAACTTTGCCGATACCCTAGAAAAAGCATTACCAAAAACTAACGTTAAGCACATTGTGGTTACCCAAGTGGGTGATATGGTGGGCGGTCTTAAAAAGCACATTGTTAACCTTGTGGTTAAGCACGTTAAGAAAATGGTGCCTAGCTACACATTACCAAATGCAATTAAATTTGCAGATGCACTAGCTGGTAATGAAGCGAGTTACAAAAAGCCTGAAGTTGATTTAAACGACTTAGCATTCCTACAATACACAGGTGGTACAACGGGTGTATCTAAAGGTGCAATGCTATCTCATGGCAACATGGTTGGTAACCTTGAGCAAGTATCTGGTTGTTTAGATAATGTACTAGAGCGAGGTAAAGAAGTGGTTATTACGGCACTGCCGCTTTATCACATCTTTGCATTAACTGCGAACTGCCTAACATTTATGAAATATGGTGGTTTAAACGTACTTATCACTAATCCACGTGATATGCCGGGCTTTGTAAAAGAGTTAACACAACACAAATTCACTGCGATAACGGGAGTAAACACCCTATTTA
Organism: Pseudoalteromonas sp. SCSIO 43101; assembly: GCF_023650775.1. Taxonomy (NCBI): domain Bacteria; kingdom Pseudomonadati; phylum Pseudomonadota; class Gammaproteobacteria; order Alteromonadales; family Pseudoalteromonadaceae; genus Pseudoalteromonas; species Pseudoalteromonas sp. SCSIO 43101. The sequence goes on along the minus strand of NZ_CP072674.1, from coordinate 817,076 downwards.
ATGGTTTATTAAATACCCCGGGTTTTGCTGAGCTTGATTTCTCGAGCTTAAAAATGTCGCTTGGTGGTGGTATGGCGGTACAACGTCCTGTAGCTGAAAAATGGCAAGCTGTAACAAAAACCAAGCTAATGGAAGGGTATGGTTTAACTGAATGTGCACCACTTGTAACACTAAGCCCATATGACCTTGACGGTTATAACGGTTCAATTGGATTACCTGCACCAAGTACTGATATCAAGCTAATGCTTGAAAATGGTGAAGAAGCAGCTAAGGGTGAACCTGGAGAGCTTTGGGTTAAAGGCCCACAAGTAATGCAAGGTTACTATAATCGCCCTGATGCAACAGCTGAATGTTTAAAAGACGGTTGGTTTGCAACAGGTGATATTGCAACTTACGATGATGAAGGTTTCTTCTATATTGTTGATCGTAAGAAAGACATGATTATCGTATCAGGCTTCAACGTGTTCCCAAATGAGATCGAAGAAGTAGTCGCAATGCACGATGGCGTGCTTGAAGTAGCTGCTATCGGTATCCCTCATGAGGTAAGTGGCGAACAAGTTAAAGTTTTTGTCGTGAAAAAAGATCAATCTTTAACTGAAAAAGATATAATAAAGCACTGTCGTGATAATTTAACGAACTATAAGGTGCCTAAACTCGTTGAGTTTAGAGATGAACTACCAAAAACAAACGTTGGTAAGATTCTCAGAAGAGCCTTAAAGGACGAAGAAAAATAATTAAAGCCGGCATTAGCCGGCTTTTTTATGGTAAAGAAAGGGGTATAAGTGCAATATCAACTGATCGAAACACAAAATCAATTAAATGATTTTGTAGAAAAAATAACAGGTAAACCGGTACTAGCAATTGATACTGAGTTTATGCGTCGTCGTACGCTTTACCCTGAAGTTGCACTTATTCAAGTATATGATGGTGAGCATTTAGCGTTAATCGACCCACTGGCTGAGTTGTCGCTTTTTGATTTTTGGCAAGTACTTAAAAACCCTGAGGTGTTAAAAGTACTGCACTCACCGTCAGAAGATATTGAAGTGTTTCAAAAATATGCTGGTTTTGTACCAACACCATTGTTTGATACCCAATTTGCTCTACAAATACTAGGCCATGGTAACTGCATGGGCTTTGCGCACATGGTTAAAGAATTACTTGATATCGAAATTGATAAAAGTGAATCGCGCACTAATTGGTTACAGCGCCCACTCACTGAGAAGCAGCTAGATTATGCCGCTGCCGATACGTATCACTTACTGCCTTGTTTTGAAATTATTAAAAAACAAATTGATGAAGCTGGCTTTTTTGACATCGTGATCAGCGAAAGCGAGTTAGTTGCGCAAAAACGTGCTTATCAAACACCTGCAGAGCAGCTTTACAAAGACATTAAAAATGCATGGCAATTACGACCGCACGACTTAGCGGTATTGCGCGAACTTGCTGCATGGCGCCGTGAAAAGGCAGAGCGCAAAAATCTCGCACTTAACTTTGTGGTAAAAGAGCACAACATGGTTGAAATTGCTAAGCGTAAGCCTACAAGTTTAAATGCGTTACGCCGAGTGCCAGGTGTTGAGCCTATGGAAGTTAACCGTTCGGGCGTTGAAATTTTAAAATGTATTGAGCGTGGTAAAGCTGTTCCTGTAAGCGAACAACCAGCACAATTAAAACGTTTAATTGATTTTCCGGCATACAAAAAAGCCGCTAAAGATATTAAGCAAAAAGTTACTAAAGTTGCAAAAGAGCAGGGTATTCCTGAAGATGTATTGGCCTCTAAAAAACAGATTAACCAACTGATCAGCTGGAATTGGAAGCTCGATGCCGATGAGCGTAAAACTGCATCAAAACCAGACCTGTTTAACTCATGGCGCTATGAGCTTGTAAAAGACGTACTTAAAGAGTGGCAAAACTGAGCAACAGCCTATTAAAAGGGCTTTGTACTCGTCACTAAAAGCCCTGAAACTTGCTGCGTTTACGCGTTACCTGTAACCAATGCAGCAAGTTATTATCATATCGTTTTAATCGTTGTTTTTGTTTTGACGTTAAATAATAAAATGGCGCAAATATAAAGTAGCCATGACCAATAATTACCACGCAGTTAAAACCATATTTAGAATATTGTTTAATTAGTTTAGTTTTGTTTGGCTCAATATGAACATTACCAAACGCAGAGCTATAAAAAATACCGTGGCGACATATCGTCAGCTCATTTTTACTGTTCAATATCAAAAATATAATTACAATCGATGTAAGCATAAAAGCCATTAAAAGTAGGTCATGAAGTGGATGCTTTTGTGATGTCACTTTCAGTATAGACAATGTTAAAACGGCTAAAGTTACGAGGATAGCAAGTGTGCTTTTCTCTGAACTCTTCCTTAAATTCAATACTTTCATTCTCAGTCCTTGAGAGGTTTTTCTAATATAGTACTTTGCTACTTAGATAAAACAATCTGCCAAAAAAATGAAAATAAATGCTATTTTTAATGGTTTATTATTATGCTTTGAGCTTTGGTTTTTTTAGCTTGTTGAATTTAAATAAAATAATTAATTGTTATTCTCTAAGTCTAAATAAAAGGCGTCTGGTTGTCAGGAAAAGCAAGTAGTCGAATAAACCAAAGTCTATAGTGATATATGTCGGAAGGTCTGCCTTGAGCGACTAGCTGCCATTCGGCATAACTTATCTAGCATTAATTGCCAATTCTCACTTGTAAGCAATCACCCAAAGATTTTAATTCCAAAAAGGAATACCTCAGTTTGCCTTTTGTATTTATAGCCTTAATAAACTAATAGATTTAAATTAAGTTTTGTGATTATTCGATTTTTCGGGTAGAAATTTATAACCATTGATCATTGCTGAAACCAGTCCTGACTTTTCTCTTCGTTCAGCAACGATAACACCTAGTATATGCAATGGTATAAGTATTACTAGGGCATAAAATGCGTATACATGAGCAGTGATGATGGGGGAGCGAAACTCTTTAAGCTGCTTATAACGTTTATCGTCAACATTAACTTTTGAATAAGGCTTGATTACGTCAAGTTGAGTCTCGTCAACCGCAATGCTTTTAGCAAAGTGCTGTCCTAACGGTGGGTAGTAAATATCAGTCCCTGCCAGAATTAAGCCCGTTGCCATTTGAATTGTCATTGCTATCAGCAAAGCTAATACCATGAGCTTTCCTATTGGATTATGGCCTTTGTATACTTGTTTGGGAGAGCGTCTGAATTTAGTTAGTTCCTTCTTATACCCTTTCATAAATGGCAGAGTTTGTGACCACATGTCATTCGACGAACCAATAAAACCCATAACCAGCCGAATGATAAGGTTTATGGCAAAAATGTAACCGATAGTAACATGTATGGTTTTAAGCATTATTTTGGCGTCCACCGTTACACCAAGTGTTTTTCCATTAAAGATGATTAAGCCGATCACTATTAGTAAGCTAATTGTGATGACGTTTATCCAGTGAAAAAGCCTGATGCTTTTAGGCCATACATAAGTAAGTGTTCTAGTTTTGTTCATAACATTTCTCCTTTTCCAGAGATTGCGTAACTTATAAATGGCCTGTTTCAATGATAGTTGTTGTCCAATACCTAATTTTTATGGTTGTGAATAGTAACTTTAGTTCTTCTTTAAGCTTTTCTAATTCACATTGCTCAATAACTACTTCAAACTTCAGCATATCTTTGTAGCCTCTAACTTGTTCCTCTAAGCTAAAAGCACTATGTTTCTTGCTGTAGCCCATGATCGGGAAAATGTTGAAGCCGGATGCTATATCACTCAGCATTAATTGGTCGATAACATCATCCTTGTGCTTCTTAGGGACTATGAAGGTAAAAACTAATGATGAACTAAACATTGCGCTGCTCCAATAAACGATACCAGATTGGTAATAAATAGAGTGTTGTTGCCGTTGAAGTCAGTAAGCCCCCTATAACAACTATAGCAAGCGGTTTTTGTATCTCAGCTCCCGGACCTGAAGCAAACGCTAAAGGCATTAGGCCAAACATTGCAGTGGTCGCGGTCATAAGTACTGGACGCAGCCTTCTTCGAGAGCCATCTACTACACGTTCAGTGATATTAGATATAGTGGTTTTGCTCTGTTCGAAATAACTAACCATAACGATACCATTGAGCACTGCAACACCAAGTAATGCAATAAAGCCAACTGATGCAGGAATTGATAAATATTGTTCAGATATTAGTAACGCAAAAACCCCTCCCATTAAGGCGAATGGGATGTTACAAAGAATCAAACTTGCTAAGGATACAGAGCGAAAAGTTGTAAATAAAATCACAAAAATTAAGATTAAAGCTAAAGGAACAACGATTATTAAGTTCTTCATTGCTCGTTGCTGATTTTCGAACTCACCACCAAAAGTTACGTAATAGCCGCTAGGAAGCGACAACTCAGAGTGAACTTTAGCTTGTAAGTCTTCAACAAAACTTACCACATCTCTGTTTTCAACATTGGTTGTAATTGAGACAAAACGTTTACCTCGTTCTCTTTCGATCAGTAAAGGTTCTTGTTCTACCTTAATGTCAGCGACGCTCTCTAGAGGTAAAATGGTATTATCAGGCATTAAAACAGATACTTGTTTCAAATCATTTATTGAGCCAATCTGACTTGCTTTGTGCTTCGACGAAGCACCGAAAACAATAGGCGTAAATTTATTAACGGTAACTAGTTTAGATATTTGTGAGCCTTCAAGTTGTGGCTTTAGAAAATCAGTTAATGCTTTAGTGGTTAAACCAAATTGATGAGCTATTTCAGGTTTTAATGAAATGCGAATGTATTTTCCACCCTCTATCAATGCTGTTTGTATGTCTTGACTACCAGATACTTGGCTTACTAACACTTTCATTTTTTCAGCGATATTTGCTAATTCTTGGACTTTATCCCCAAAAACTTTTATTGATACATCGCCTGTAGTGCCAGTTAGCATTTCAGTTACCCGCATTTGAATAGGTTGAGTAAAATTCGTGTTCATACCGGGGTAATTTGATAATACGTTGCGTATATCTTCGATTAGCTGTTGCTTGGTATCAAAGCGCCACTCATTTTGAGGCTTCAACTCCATGAATATATCCGTTTCATTTAGGCTCATAGGATCTAGGCCAAGCTCATCTGATCCAGTTCTGGCTACAATTTGAAGTATTTCAGGTACTTGTTTTAGTAGTGCTTTCTCTACTTGGATATCAATATTTAAAGAGGATTGCAGGGTAATAGATGGCGACTTTTCTAGTTGAACAATGATGTCTCCTTCATCCAACGTAGGCATAAAACTTTTCCCCAAACTTACAAAGGCAAAAATGCTTGTGATCAACACCAAAAAAGCTATCGATGATGCTGATTTAGGTGAATTAATAACGCTTAATAGCGACTTTTTGTACTGTATTTGTAATGATTTGATGAAGCTAGGCTCACTCGCTTCATTTGATTTCAGTATCATTGAAGCTAGCACCGGGATGCAAGTAAACGCTAAAACTAGCGCAGATAACATCGCAAAAACAATCGTCAATGCAACAGGCGTAAACAGCTTCCCTTCTAACCCTGAAAGAGTTAATAGAGGGGAAAAAACAATAACGACAATTAATGTTCCTGATACAGTTGGCACAGAAACTTCTTTACATGCTCTATAAATAACATGCAGCTTAGGAAGTTTGCTGTTTTCTGAAAGCCTATTTACAGTATTTTCAACAACGACAACAGATGAATCAACAAGCATACCAATAGCAATAACTAAGCCTCCTAAACTCATTAAATTTGCTGATATGGAAAAATGGCTCATTAATATAAAAGTGGCAAGAGCTGCCACCGGCAAGGATATAGAGACAATTAGTGCCGCTCTAAAGTTGCCAAGAAATAAGGCTAGCAATATGATAACGAGCACTACAGCTTGAACTAATGCATTTGTGATGGTTTCAATAGCAGTACTAATCAAATTAGATCTGTCATAAAAGACATTGATAGTAGTGCCATTAGGTAGTGAGCGCTCTAGTTCTAAAAGTTTTTCTTTAACTGAACTTACTACTTGGTCGGTATTACTGTTTTTTAGCGCAATAACTAAGCCTTGTACGGCCTCTTCACCATTATGTGTCACTGCACCATAACGTATTAAACTTCCTTCGTTGATTGCTGCAACATCGGCTAACCTGATTATTCCTTGTTGGTTGTTTTTTATAACTAACTGACGTATATCATCAATTTTTTCAAATTGTCCTTGTGTTCGAACAACGAAATTGTCGTTACCTTTGTTTATTCGGCCAAGTCCTCCATTTAAATTGTTAGCTATTACGGCTTGTTCAATATCACTAAAAGAAACGTCTAGTGATTTCATTTTCAAAGTAGTTGGTGTTATTTCATATGTTTTTACATAGCCGCCTAAACTGTTTACATCTGCGACGCCTTCAACTGTTCGAAGAATCGGTCTGATCTGCCAGTCCAAAATATCACGTCGCTGTTGAAGGCTTAAGTTTGGATTATCAACTGTAAACATAAAAATTTCACTTAGAGGCGTACTCATAGGAGCAAGACCACCAGAAATACCCTCTGGGAGTTCAGCCCAAATATTCATCAGCCTTTCATTTACTTGTTGTCTCGCCCAATAAATATCAGTGCCTTCTTCAAAATCAAGTGTAATATCAGTAATAGAATATTTTGTAGTTGAACGAAGAATCTTTTGGGATGGAATACCAAGTAACTCTGTTTCGACAATACGTGTAATTTGAGTTTCTATTTCCGAAGTTGTCATTCCCGGTGCTTTTAAGACAATTTTTACTTGGGTAGGAGAAATGTCGGGAAAAGCATCAATTGGCAAATTAAACCAAGCGTTGACTCCTGCAGCAGTTACGAGCAAAGTCAAAATAGTAATAAAAATTCGTTGAATAAGAGAAAACCTGATTACCGCACTTATCATCGTTTATCCTCCCAGCCCGAGAAATAGACCTTGGGCAATGCTAACGAAGGAGCTAAGTACTTCGGCTTGAGGTGTTAGATTGTCAGATTGAACAATGTAGCTATCATTCTCATTGCCAATAATAATGACCTTAACTAAGTTTATTTCTTGTCCTCGTTTTACTGCAACATAGCTTTTGTTATTGAGTTCGAATAATGACTGGTGAGGGACTTTAATACCTTCAATTAAAACGATAGGTGTTAGTAACAGTTGTTGCCCGAGTTTAAGCTCACACGATGAGTCGAAACTACTCCAGACTGTTTGCTTATAACGGCTGATTGTTTCGTCAACATTTTCTACTTTTAGTATGCAATTATCTTCAGTTTTAAATGAGTTAACATTTTTTGCAGTGCTTGCTAATAGCGAAGATTTTACAAAAACATTATGTGAAGGAATTATTTCAAAAAGGTATGGTGATTGTTCGTTCGTATACTTAAGTTGACCATTAGAAGGACTGATTATAAAAATATCGCCGTTTTTATCGATGGCTAATTGTTGTAGTGCATGGCTTAAGTGTTCAAAACTTAACTTTGCTTGAAGATAGGTTTTGTTGATGTCTAACCATTCAGCACTTTTTATCGTTTTCGAATTTGCATAATTTTTAACAGACTCAAGATGCTTCTTACTTTTTAAAAATATTGATTTACTGGCATCTATTTCTTCTAAGAAGTGATGTACTTCTGGCCCTTCTATTCTAGCTACTTTTTGTCCTTTACTTACCTTAACACCCGGATTGTATAAAAAAGATATTTGTTGCGGTGTAAAAGGCAGTTGTACTTTGAAACTGGATTTAGGTTTAAAGGATACCTCTCCAAGCACTTGCTCTATCTCCATACTGTCAACCTGATGTACGGTTTTGAACTGATGTTTAAAGCTTCCCAATTGTGAAATGGCGATCACTGAATTGGTGACTTGTTCAGCTTGAGTTTGCATGCTTAAAACGGTTAAAAACATTGACGCTATTAATGAGAATAATCGATATGAGGTTGCTATCATTTGTTACTGACTCTTGTTAGGCTAACCGCGATAGTTGCCTTGTTTTGTTTTTAAGTGAACTTATCCTACAAATAATGTGTAGTTTTTACGTCAGGCATGTGTTGTAAATTCATAAGACAAATGTCCCATAAACTTTTTAACTGGTTGATTTTTAGATGAAAGATAAAGCGATAGCAGTGCTTCTAGCTATAATAATGGTACTCAATTTTTTTGATGTAATTACTGATATTTCTTTAGGTGTTCCGACTTGGCATATTGTCGAAGAAAGTTTGATTGTTTTAGCTTCAGCGATTGGTTTTGTTTTTTTGGTTCGAGATATTTCAAACCGCACAAAGCGTATTAATCAGTTGAAAAGTGAATTAGATAAATCGGGCATTCAACTAAAAAATATTTCGGAAGAAATGAAGCTCGCTCGTATAAAATACAGTGAAGTCATAAATGAACAGTTTAATCAGTGGGGACTGACAAAAAGTGAACAAGAAGTTGCTATGTTGATGCTGAAGGGATTGAGTTTTAGAGAAATTAGTGGTGTAAGAGATACTAAAGAAAAAACAGTTCGTCAGCAGGCTTCTAGTATATATGTCAAAGCGGATGTAGAGGGTCGACATGAGTTTTCAGCTTGGTTTTTAGAAGACTTCATGGAGCCAGACAGTACAATAGAGTAGTCATCCTTTATCTTGCCTACTATCACTAGGAGATTAGCTCTTTAAAGCGTATGTAAGGGTGAATACTTTAAAAAAGCATGGTCTTTACTGTAAATAAATGATGGTCCGCTATTAACACAGAGCGCTCTTTCGGCACTAACGCATAATTGTCCAATTTCAAGTCAGAGTTTGCATTGATAATTTTTTACGTAAACAGTCATTGACCTATGTTTTTTAATGGTAAATTATGATATTTCAATAAATATCACACTCAACTGTTACATTATTAATTTTGGAGAAATCATGGCTCATCCGATAGTTGAACAAATCAGAAAAGCCGATAATGCAATTGTTGCCGAAGACTTCGATACACTTCTTAATATCTATACAGATGACGCCATTTTAGTTATTGAGCCTGGTAAAAATGCAAAGGGTAAAGCTGCTATACGTAAGGCTTTTGAAGCAATTTCTGTATATTTCAAAAATGGGTTGCAAGTAAAACAACAAGGTTTAGAAGTTCTTGAAACCGAAGATACTGCTTTAGTTTTAGCAAATACAGTTGTGTCAGCACCTAATTACCCAGAAGTAATCCGAAAAGCGACATATGTTTTTACCAAAAGCTCAGAGGGTGTTTGGTTGTGTTCAATCGATAATTCGTATGGTCATGAAATCATTGTAAAGTGTGAATAACAACTATGGAGTCACTTTTATATCTGTAATTGTGTATGGCAAATACGATGCCACCCCCAAAATGAGCTGGCTAATTAGTTAACCGCCTTACGGCGATAGATGATTTTTTGTGTATTTTTAACCCATAACTCTAAATAGATTAATTGAGGTAACCTATTTGGAGTCATGGATAAGTGTGCAAGTCATTATCAAACAAGTCTTTGCCCATTTCGCGTTAACGCAAATACTCTAAGGGTGTCTTTGAGCGATCAGGTACAGTGTTATTCATTTAATGCTATTGGCTCTACTCCATAAAACTGATATTCCACTAACTTTATGTCATCACCAATACAAATGACTGTTTTAATATACCGTTCAGTTTTGTGCTCCCATATTCAAGAAAATGAGTGACGAGCGCACTTTCTTTTTACTGAATCTCTTTAGCTTCAATAAAAAATTATAGTTGGCAATACATTATGTTATTTGTTAAGAATAGATTTATTAATACATGAGCGTGACATCGGCAGAAAGATGCGCGAAGCGCGCACGATAAAATTGTTAGGGCGAAGGACCTATGAGCTTCGAACAAGAATTCCAAGAGTGGCTTGTGGATGCGCTGCCAGAGAAAGTACCAGAAGGTGTGGTCGCTTTCTCGTTTAATTTGTACGAGCCGGCTCTACGGGATGGAGTCAAATTCGGAGTGGAAGTTGTCGGTACCTCAGAGTTCGACCCAGAGGATGAAGATTGGGCTTGTGAGGAAGTATGGGAGCCGCAGGAAAGGCAGTTATTTATTCCTATCGAGTTTTCCGGAACTGATTGGGCAAAATGTCAGGATCGATTAAAGGAGCTTCTCTTGCAGTTACTGCTATCGGAACATCGATTGTCCTCTGTGCTTAAATCAACTCGAGGGATAGGGGTGGGCTTCGTAGATGGATCACTCGATATCGTCTGGCAGCCCTAATAAGGCCAGGCACGGCGACGGCTTTTCCGTTGCGGCTCAGCCTTCACTGCAAAGCCGCGCGTGCTGGCGGCGTTAGCCAACTGGAGGTAATTTGAAGTTTCAAGTTAGATACAACCCACATTCAGACCTGGCGAATTTAGCTCAATATCAACTTGATTGCATTGAGACGAAAAGTAGTTCTGGTCATTCCAATGGTATCAGTATGGATATGCAAGCATGTTTAATCTCACATGCATTTCTGGCTGAGGCGTTAATAAATATGGCGGGTTTTGGCTTACTCCGAGAAAGTTTCAAGGAAAAGAAACCGTATCATTGGAAACGAAAAAAAGTTTTCTCGATTTTAAATGTCGAGCATATCGAAGGGTTATATGAAGTCCTTGATGCACTTCAAGAAGCAAGAAATAGTTTGGCACATGCAAAGCCCGACAGGTATGAATACGATCTGGGTGACAGTGAGGACGAATTTGCAGTGTTTAAGCGACCTTATGATGAACTCTTGACGATTGAATTTCTTAAGCATGCAAACTCAACTCTCGATGAGCTGTGGTATGCAATGGGAAATAACGAGGACATAGAGGGCTACGGGTTAATTACCTCTGCGGTAGAAGTTGGCTAACAAATTGTTCAAGAGTGATTCGGCACGCGTGGCATTTTTACTATGCGTTGGTTTTAGTGGTTAAGGTAGTATGCGGAAGCATTGGTATAGCGTGCATCACACCTTAACAAGGCGTTAGGGCTTACTACGAAAAATTTGCAAGGGTGGCGAAATGATAAGGTTCTATCTGGTTCTTACTTTGTTGGGAATATTGCTACCATACGGGGCGTTTGTTCCTTGGCTAGTTAGCAATGGCTTAGATATTGGTCTTTTGTTCAGTGAAGCGGTGGCAACCCCAATTAGTATTTTTGCTTGGCTTGATGTCTTGGTTGCGGCGATTGCTCTATTAGGTTTTATCGTGGTGGATGGCAAAAGACATAAAGTGAAGTATCGATATTTTGCAGTGTTGGGAACTTTGTCAGTTGGTGTATCGTTTGGGTTGCCACTGTATCTTTACTTGAAAGAAAAGCAGTCGCTCCAACCGCAGCCCTAACAAACGCTTCTGTCCAAAAACAAGGTAATGCTTTTCTTACTCATCCAATCTAAATCTCAGTCATGAGCTCACTTGTTTAAAGCGAGCTCATTTCTACAATAACATTACAAACCAAGTAAAATCTTATCTAAGTTTTGTTTTGATTTAGCAACGCTTTGTAGCGGCGTTAATCCACGTGGGTATTCTTCTTGCTCAAGTACTAACCACTTGGTGTTGCCGTGGGATTCTAAAGTGTCGATGATGGCAGGCCAATCAATGTTGTTTTCGCCGATAATCGGGCTCATGTTGCTACCCTCAATCGTACGTACTTTGATGTGCGTAGCGAGAGTGCGGTTAGGGTACTTTTTAATGAAGTAAATTGGATCTTTAGCTGCGTAATTAACCCAGCCGATATCTAGCTGCAGTGGCATGGTTTTGGGGGTATGACTGGCAATATAATCCCAAAATGTTGCGTTATTGAATGCATTAAACTCTTTATTATGATTGTGAAAACCGATCTTCATATCAAAACGGATTGCATAATCACTGACTTTAGTGAGCTCTTTAACCAGAGATTTAACTCCTTCTGGGTGCCATGCTCGCTCATCCCACGGTACATAAAGTGTGGTAACGCCAAGGGTTTTGTAAAACAGTAGGGTGCTATCAATAGTGCTTTCGCTGAGTGCATCAAAGCCGATGTGGGCACTACTGGCAACTAAGCCTAATTCAGTGAGCTTTGCTTTTAAGGCTGCTGGGTTATTTGAGTAAGGGCCAAAATCTCCGGCAAATTCAACGCCGTCAAACCCCATTTTGGCAAGAGACTTAAGCGTACCATGGAAGTCATTTTTTAAGGTGTCTTTGACTGACCATAGCTGAACACTTACTGGCAGTTTTGCAAATAATTGACCACTAAATACAAGGCTAAGAATGAGCAATAAAATGCGGGTTTTAAACATACTTAAATCCTAAAAAAAGCAGGGGAGTGACCCCCTGCACTGTGTTAAAAATAACACAAGGGGGAAAGTTAATCGGTATAGGCGTACTCGCTCAGACCAAGCTCTGCTAAGACCTGATCTAAATGAGCTTTTGCTTCATCAGAAGGGCCAGGATAATCACCCGCAATTGGTACATTGCCGAGGTAACCTATGTCTTTACAGCCTTCAGGTGTACAGAAAAAGGCTGCGAGCACTAACTCTTTAAAGCGTAAAAAGGCTTTACCAATACGCTTAAACTGCGCCGGTGTTTGCTCGTTTAAAAACGCAATATCGTCTAGAATCGCACGATGTTGCTTTTCGTTCAGCGCAACAAATTGCTTTTTAAAACGAAGCTGTGCTTCATCGTTAAGCCACGCTAATGAATTTAAAATTTTAATTCTATCGCGTTGTTGGCCTTCATAAGGTGCGCTAACCCATTCATTAATAACTGCCGGTACTTGTAGCTCACTGGCTGAAGGAATATCACCTTCGCGCGGTACAATGTAATCAGATAATAGCGCTACTAACGTAAGTTCGTCAGCCGTTAAGGTCAGTGGCCAAGGTGATTCTGGTGGCATCACCAAATTAGGATCTTGGCCATAGCCTTTCGCGGTGACAGGCTTAATATCTAAATCAGGCCAATGCTCTTTTGCAGAGACAGCACCGTCATCTTCAAGTGCTTTTGTGCAACCAGCGGTTAAACCCACTGCCGAGCCTGCAGCTAATAAGCCAAGCCATTTTAAAGACTCACGGCGGCTCATGTTAGAAACATAGTTATATGAGTCGTGTTCGTTACGATGATGCATAATTAAAGTACCCCGTTATCAATTTGTTGAGCAAGCCAAGTTGAATTACGCATTGCCAGCGTCATGATGGTGAGCGTACAGTTTTTATGAGGATTTGAAGCAAATACACCGGCATCCATTACAAATAGGTTATTACAATCCCACGTTTGTCCCCATTGATTGGTGACCGAATCTTTCTTTGAGCTACCCATTCGTGTGGTTCCCACTTCGTGGATGATTTCGCCGCCTTTTGAAATTGCTTTTTCAGCAGGAGGGAGATCGCCAACGGTCGCACCCATGTTTTCTAAAATTTGCTTCGCAGTTTTTAAACCATGTTCAATTTGCTTTAACTCTCTGTCAGACCACTTAAAGTGGAACTTTGATACCGGAATACCCCATTTGTCTTTAACCTTTTCGTCAATTTCCATATAGGTATCTTTGTTCGGTAACATCTCGCCACGCAGAGCAAAGCCAACGTAAGAGCCATATGCATCACGAATTTGTTGTTTGAGGGCAGGACCATAGCCTTGTTTATCACCCGATACACCCGAGCCTGGTTGTCTAAAGCCACCGCCAATTTCAAAGTGATAACCTCGTGGAAAGTCTAGCTCATTGTTAGCTTGTGCTTGATGACCCCACCAAGGAATAAATAAGTGATTAGCGGTATGGCCATCTTCGTTATAACGTGGACGGCCTTTAAGTGCAGGAATTTGTGCACCTAACCATGCACCTGTCGAATCCATTAAGTTTCGACCTACTTGGCCACTTGAATTAGCAAGGCCTTTAGGGTGCTTTTTATTTTTTGAGTTTAATAAGATACGCGCTGATTCACAGGCACTGGCTGCTAAGATAACCACATCTGCATCAATGGCATGCTCAGTGACCGTATGTTTATCAACATAGGTTACGCCAGTTACTTTACCTGCTCATCAACCTTGACTGATTTAACCATGGCATCGGTAATTACTTTTAAGTTACCCGTAGCTTTTGCCATAGGTAGAAGCGATGTTGTGGTTTGGAAAGCGGCGCCAATCGAGCAACCAGAACCACAAGGTGTTGCATAAAAACAGGCCATGCGGTCATCTTTCGGGCGGGTTAGTACCGCGCGGTGCATAGGCACTGCTTGAATGCCCATTTTCTTTGCAGAGGCGGCAATTAAAAGCTCAGGAACACGCGGCTTCGGTGGTGGCTGTAAAATACCTGGCGATGAATCTGGCATATCTTCATGGCCAGTATTGGTACCACACACACCAACAAGCTCTTCTGTTTTATCGTACCAAGGTGCTAAATCAGCGTATTCAAAAGGCCAATCAGCACCGTGACCATCACGGCTTTTACCTTTAAAATCGTGCTCACTAAAGCGTAATGAATAGCGGCCCCAGTGGTTAGTTCGACCACCTAGCATACGTGCACGCCACCAGTAAAAGTCACTGCCTTTAGCGCTAGTATAAGGTTCGTCAGGCACTTGCCAGCCGCCATCAACGGTTGCATCGTAAAAGCCAAAGTTTTTGTCTTTATTACCAGCCCCCATAAGTGGGGCTTCGTTGTTACGGCGAAACATCGGGCTTTCTGTTTTCGGGTCATAATTACGACCGGCTTCAAGTAATAAGACTTTGTGGCCAAGTTTGGTCAGCGTGTAAGCAGCCATGGCACCGCCAGCACCAGAGCCAACTACTAATACCTTATGTTTAAAATCAGACATCTTATAGCTCCTTAATTTTTATATTTTTAAACCACACTTTGTCACCGTGGTCTTGAAGCCCAATATGACCTTGCGATGCTGTTGCAAAGTTTTTCCAGGTTGCAAACTTACTGCCTTTAACAAGGGTATTCCAGGTTGTACTACCAATCACAATGCTGGTGGTGCTGATACCGTTTTGCCAAACTTGTAAGTGGTTGTCTTGCATCTTAATGCGTACATGGTTCCAGCTATTTGCAGGTTTGTGTGCCGCAGTTGGCGCTGCAAATAAATCGTAAATTGAACCCGCTAAGTGCGAATCAATTTCAGTATCTGGGTGTTCTTCGTTATCGATAATTTGAATTTCAGGAGCATGTGAGTAAATCATCTGCCCAGTTTCATCAGCCAGTACGAAAATACCACTATTACCCTTGGTAGAGATTTTCCAATCAATCAGTAATTCAAAATTTTGGTACTGCTTTTTGGTAAGCACATCACCGCCACCTTTGGTTAATGTCATCGCGCCATCTTCAACAACCCACGCAGGATTTAAAGATTCGCTTTTAAAATTGCGCCACTGCGACATATCTTTGCCATCAAACAATAACTGCCAGCCAGCTTGCTTTTCTTGTTGTGTAAGCTGATTGTCAGCCGCATTAGCGAGTGCACAGCTACTAACGGTAAGCATTAAAGTCAGTGCTTTAAGAGATTTAAACATAGTGTTCCTCGACGATTTACTTGCTTAAGACGCACATTTTTCGGTGCGTTTGTTGTTATTAACTACTAAATGCAACCCAATGAATGCGACGATTAAAATAATTGGGAAGATCAGTAGGTTTTGTAATACAGCCTGTCCGGCTAAAATTTCAATTTGTTCAGCACTTGCACCACTTGCCTCTGCCGATGAGCGGGCAGTGTCTATCCAACTACCAATTACTGGGTTCCAGATGCTCATAGCAAACATGCCTGCACCGCCCATTAACGACATACCCAATGCGCCAGATTTGGGAATGTATTCAGCAACGCAGCCAAGCATGGTTGGCCAAAAGTAGGTAACGCCAAGTGCAAATAGCATCGCTGCCAGATAAATCATGCTGCCCTCGGCTTGACTCATCATAAAGATCCCTAAGCTTGCACAAATGGCAGAACCAAGTAACACACCAGTAGGATTAAGCTTATGAACAATTGGACCCGCAAAGAAGCGACCAACTGCCATTAAGCCGGTGATTAAAGCTAATACCACCATAGGAGAAGCCCCAGAAGAACCTAAAATTCGCTCAATCCATTGTTGCGTTCCAAACTCAGTGGTTGCAGTGAACGTCATACAGGCAATTAAAAAGATGTATAACGGCGTGAATAAGTGGCGAATATTGCTGGTGGTCGAGTGAGCACGGGTATCAAAGCTAGGAAACTGAGCTTTAATTAGCATCGCGCCATAAATAACGGTTGGAACTAAAATTAATGCTACTTGCCACTGCCAATTTAGGCCCGCTCCCGACATAAAGTTAGAAGCAAGTGCGCCAATCACAATGCCACCTGGGAACCAAACATGAAAACGGTTTAGCATGGTAGTGGTATTTTTAGGATACATTTCTGCAATCAGCGGATTACAGCCCGCTTCAACAGAACCGTTAGCAAAACCAATCAAAAAGGTAGAAACTAACAAGCCCCAAAAGCCATCGGCAGTTATAGTCAAAACCAGACCAAGTAAATGACAGATAAACGCTAAAGCGACTAATTTCTTAGCGCCAATGGCATTATAAATAATACCGCCGACCATAGTCGCAACCGGAAAGCCCAAAAATGCCATGGCATTCACCCAACCAAGTTCGGTGTCTGTTAAACCAAATTCACTGCCAAGTTGACCTAAAATACCAGCACGGATGGCAAAGGTCATAGAGGTCACAATCAGTGCTATACAGCAAAGCCGAAAGACTATGCGGTTATAATTATTGTTGTCCATATTGTGTGTCCTGTGTGTTCTATTGTTGTCGGTTTTATAAACCTAAAATTCGATTATTACGCTCGGTGTTTGTTGCGCCACTGGCAAAATCGTCAAAGGCTTTGTCTGTTGGGTTTATTAAGTGAGCTTTAATAAACTCAGCACCTTCTCTTGCTCCATCTTCAGGGTGCTTTAAGCAGCACTCCCATTCAAGTACAGCCCAACCATCAAACCCATATTGAGTTAACTTGCTAAAGATTTGCTTAAAATCTACTTGGCCATCTCCTAAAGAACGAAAACGACCCGGTCGGTCCTGCCAGTTTTGAAAACCGCCATATACCCCAGAGCGGCCATTCGCAATAAACTCGGCATCTTTGACATGAAACGCTTTAATGCGCGAATGATAGATATCGATAAACGCTAAATAGTCGAGCTGTTGCAATACGAAGTGGCTCGGATCATAAAGAATATTAACGCGCGGATGATTATCAGTAGCCGCTAAAAAGCGCTCAAATGTCACGCCATCATGTAAGTCTTCACCCGGATGTAATTCATAACAGACATCGACACCATGCTCGTCAAAGCAATCTAAAATAGGTAACCAACGCTTAGCAAGCTCATTAAAACCTTGCTCAACGAGTCCTTGTGGGCGTTGTGGCCACGGGTAAAAGGTATGCCATAAAAAAGAACCCGAAAAAGTCGCATGAGTTGTTAACCCCAGGTTCTTACTGGCTTTAGCAGCTAGCATCAGTTGCTCTGTTGCCCATTCTGTACGTGCTGCAGGGTTACCTTTTACATGCTCTGCGGCAAAGTTATCGAACATTTCATCGTACGCAGGGTGTACAGCAATTAACTGACCTTGCAAATGGGTTGATAACTCTGAAATTGTAAGTCCATACTCTGTGGCAATACCAGTGACTTCATCGCAGTATTGCTGACTTTGGGCGGCTTTTTCTAAATCGAAAATTTCAGGGTTAGAGGTAGGTACTTGAATCGCTTTGTAACCTAAACCGCTTGCCCACTTACATAAGCCACGAAGGCTGTTAAAGGGGGCTTCTTTAGAAATAAACTGCGCCAAAAAAATTGCTGGCCCTTTGATTTTATTCATTCTTTATTATCCAATCTGTAATTTGTGCCACTTAATGTCTTGCTTTGATGAAGCAACTACGTGCTCAATAAATGCCATACCACGTATAGCTTCATTGATGCCAGGCACATCAAATGCTGAGTTTGTTGCATGGTCGCCTTGTTTAAATGCGTGAATTTGTGCTGCAAAATTGCTGTAGATATTAGCAAATGCTTCTAGGTAGCCTTCAGGGTGACCTGCAGGGGCTCGCAGTGCGTTTTGTGTGTCAGGGTGTAATTCACCCACACCCGCTCGCAGTAAAATAGAGGGTTGGTTGTGACCACGCAGCCATAAACTATTAGGCTCAAGCTGTGACCATTCAAGGCTTGCCTTGTCGCCGTAAATACGTAGCCGTAAGTTGTTTTCATCGCCAATAGCGATTTGGCTTGCTAGTAAAACGCCTTTACAACCATTATTGAATCTAAGTAGCACGGTGCCATCATCATCGAGAACTCGACCATCAACGACATGATCTAAATCAGCACAAAGCTCTGTAATTTCAAGGTCAGATACATATTCGGCTAAGTTAGCTGCATGCACGCCAATATCGCCCATACAGCAGCTAATGCCTGACTTACTGGTATCTAAGCGCCAACTTGCTTGTTTTGATGCTTCGTCTTCACTATGAGATAACCAGCCTTGGGTGTACTCAACAATCACCTTGCGAATCGTGCCAAGCTCACCGGATTTAACGCGATGTTTGGCTTCTTTTACCATAGGGTAACCCGTGTAAGTGTGGGTTAAACCGTACAAAACGTGCTGCTTTGCAATGATGGCTTGTAATTGCTCTGCTTCTGCAAGTGTTAGCGTTGCCGGTTTGTCTGATAACACATGAAAACCATGTTCAAGTGCCATTTTGGCGACGGGAAAATGTAAATGGTTGGGTGTTACAATAGCTACAAAGTCGATACGCTCATCAGCGGGTAATTTTGCTTCTTCGGTAAATAAGCTTTGGTAACTGTCGTAGCAACGACTGTTATCTAGCCCTAGTAACTCGCCAGTTGCTTTACACTTATTAGCATCTGAACTAAATGCGCCTGCAACAAGCTCTATCATCCCGTCTAATCGTGCTGCAATACGATGAATAGCGCCAATGAAAGCACCTTCGCCACCGCCAACCATCGCCATGCGGATCTTAGCTTTGCTCATCTTAAGCGCTCCTAATTTAAATAGCGTTAGCTACTGTTAATCTCATGTTATTGATAATAGGAAAGCTTGAGCAATAAGTGATAATAAAAATTCGGTTGACAATGCAACAAAATCGGCGTTTAAAATATATAGCATTATTCGGGAAAGAGACAAAATTGAGCGATGGATATACAAGAAATAATAAAAAAAGCTGGTGTAAATCAGTTGATTGCTGCATTTGACTTATTGCCAGATATTCTCTTTTGGGTAAAAGACACTGATAGTAGAATCTTGCATTGTAATCAACATTTTATTGAGCATCAGGGTTATAAAACACTTGAGCAAATATTGTTAAAAACAGACTTTGACTTTTCCCCAAAACACTTGGCGTTTCAATACGTCAATGATGATAAGCGAGTGATGGAAGGCTTCATAGTGACTGACCGTTTAGAACTTAATCAAACCCAACAAGGTGAGCTTGGTTGGTTTTCAACATCAAAGCATGCTTTAAAAGATCACGATGACAATGTGATTGGCACCTACGGGGTGACTCGGCACTTACAAAAAACCTCAAAAGCGCTTTCTCATGTTCGTGCGATTGAAGAGCCAGTAAAATTTATTCGCGAGCACTATCATCGTCAGATTAGTATTGATGAATTGGCAGAGCTTGCACATTTGTCAGTAAGTGCCTTAGAACGTCGCTTTAAAAAGCATTTGGCAAAAACTCCTAATCAGTTTATCAACGAAGTCCGTCTCGAAAATGCCCGCAAGCTACTGATTGAAACACAGCTACCCATTTCACAAGTTGCTTATCAATGCGGATTTTCCGAACCAAGTTACTTCAGCAAACAATTTCGGCGTTTGTTTGGTGAAATTCCATCACAAATGCGCTCACAACTCGGTGATTAAATTGCCGCTCTCGCCATTAAAATAGCCCCTTGCTCAGCACTGGCAAGGGCAGGGGTTAAACGCGCTTTACTAGCATAAGTTAAGTAAGGGGTAATGGCACTGGCAATACCGCCCATCAAGGTAATTTTTTTAATGCCTTGCTTTTCAAAGTATGAGATATAGCGGGCTATGTATGCACAAGCTTCATTGATTAATTGCTTACAAAAAGCGTCGTCAGAATGGCTAAAAACGAGGGGCGCAAATTTAGCGAGCTCAGCAGGGCGCGCCGATATTAAAAGCTGACTTAACGCTTGGCTGGAGTGGCAGTTAAGCTGGGTGAGTAGGGTATCTATGGCCGTTGAACTTTTCGCAACACCATCAAGTACTTCAAATGCTTTACGGCAAAGTTGTAAGCCTAACCAACCACCACTGGCACCATCGCTCAGTAATAAACCATATCCACCCAATTCGTTAAATTGGTTTTGCTGCTGGTAGCCTGCACAAAAGCCCGTACCAAGAATAATCACCGCGCCATCATGGTGTTGGTGTGCGCCTTTACACGCAATCAGCATATCTGTTGACAGGGTAAAGTTGGCAAATGGATGTTGCCACATGAGCATAGATTGATAGGCAGATTCGATATTGGCACCAGCAAGCCCGGCATGCACATAGGTATTTTTCAGCTCGCTTAAGGCAAGCCCAGCATCATGAAAAGCAAGTTCTGTAGCATGGAGTATTGAACTTTGACTTTGTTTATAGCTGGTAGCCACGTTTGCTGAGCCACTGATAGCTTCGCTAAGTAGGGTGCCATTTTCGTTTTCTAAACGCACCTTACATTTACTGCCACCGCCATCAATACCTAAAAAATAAATTGCTTTGCTTGCCATGCTTAATCCTTTGAAAGTAGCTTATTGATAGCCTCAGCGCTAATTGCACCTTGTGCGTTATGCACGCAAGAGTGTACATGTACAGATGCATTTGCTGAATGGTTTCTTATTAATTGCCAAAAAGCTTCCGCGTTTTCTAGGGTAACGCCACCACCCATAACAATTTCTATTTGATTAGCGCTGTGTGCTAAGTATGTGTTGAGCTGATTTAGACCATCAACAGCACTTTGGCCGCTTTGCCACGGCGTGCCTGCTGTTAATATGCGGTCAACTCCTAAGCTAATTAGTTTTTCAAGTGCGCATAACGGATTTGTCAGGCTATCGAATGCACGATGAAAGGTAACCATAAGCCCATAATGTTTTGCAGTGGCGAGTAAAGAACGAGTTACCTCTATATCAAGTTTTCCTTGTTTGACTGCACCAAATACTACCCCATGTGCGCCTACATTAGCTGCGAGTTTTATCTGTTTTTCCATTAATTTATGACACTCAGTACTTACAGTAAAATTGCCAGCTTCTGGTCGTATCATTACTAATAGCTCGGTATTTCTGGTCAGGCTTTTCAATGCGCATTCAATTGCAGAAATACCGGGTGTTAAGCCTCCTAGGTGCAAATTACTGCATAACTCAAATCGTTTTACGCCTAAGTTGCTAGACGTAAAAACGTTGTTCGCAAGTTGCTTTAAGTCGCCTTCGTTTAGGCAGACTTCGAGAATTTTACCATTGCTCATCGTCGTTCTTTTACCATATCTATTACACCTAGTTTCTAGTCACTTATTTAACTTGCATTATCAGAAAGTGCCTTTCGGGTTTTAATTTATATTTATCAATGAATTATATGTTTGTGTGTGTTTTTTAGAATTTAGGCTTAAATACAAAAAACATAAGGTTAACTATAAAGTAGAAAAGATAAAAATGAATATAAAATATTCCACACGCCGATTTTGTCATATCTCTCACCGAATTTTTATTATCACTTTTTGACCACTCACCCTATTCTGAATTGGAGTTTAACAAGCTATTAACTACCGATAATACGTTTTAAAACCGATAACAATAAATCGTTTTTGTGGAGGTTATACCAATTCGCTTAATTAAATGGTCTATTTTGAGGCAAGAAAACCTTGTTGATAACAAAGCAGAAATTTCGTTATTTAGCTGTTCTAAATCAGAAATTTTTAACGCAGTTAGCGACAGGTTTAATCCCTCTAAATGACTAATTATTATTGCGGGTTGGTATTAAAGCCTCATAAACAAAAACAGAACACACAACTGGAGATAGGCATGGGCAAGCAAACTGTAATAAAAACAAAAGGGCAGGGACGGCATTTCAAACGTAATGCAATTTTAATTTCGCTATTGGCTGCTATTAATACAAGTTACGCAGCAGAGCAAGCAAATGACGATGTAGAAGTGATTGAAGTACGAGGAATTCGTTCTTCAACAGCAGAAAACTTAGCAATAAAACGACTATCAGCTGCCACTGTTGATGCAATCACTGCTGAGGATATAGGTAAGTTCCCTGATAAAAATGTCGCTGATTCATTGCAACGTGTATCAGGTGTTCTAATTGACCGCGATGGTGGCGAAGGTAGCCGTGTAAGTATTCGTGGTACTTCACCAGATTGGACTCTAACCCAATTAAACGGTAACTATATTGCTTCATCAGGTTCAGGTACTCCTACCCGTAGTTTTAATTACACGTTATTGCCTTCAAGCATGATCAAAAGTGTAGAAGTGTATAAAAGTGCTGAAGCACGCATAGATGAGGGCGGTATTGGTGGTACGGTTATTTTACATACCCGTAAACCACTAGAGATGGAAGCAAACTCAGGTGCGTTAAGTGCTGAAGTAACTTACGATGATGTGTCTGAAGATACTAAACCGCAAGTCAATGTGCTTTATTCATGGAAAAATGACGACGAAAACTTTGGCGTACTTGCCGGCTTTACTCGTCAAGATCGCACCGTAACAACCATCACTAACAACGCGTCACACTGGCGTTTTCACTCAGATACAGTTGAAGGGGCAGAGCGCCCTGCGCTTGTCGACCAAGCAACTGGCGAAGTGTACAACAATGTATGGGCACCGCGGGCTATGAGTGTAAATAACTCAAACCAAGACCGTACCCGTGATGGTTATCAAGTGGCCGTTCAATGGGCCCCAAGTGACAGACTTGACTTAAACTTTAATTATTTTGGTGCCAAGCTAGGTTATGACCAAACAGGACAAAGCATTACCTTTGCTGAGTGGAATGATAATCATAACCCGTATTACGGTATTGTACTTGATGGCGATACCGTAGTTGCTTACGGTAACGGTGATAATGGTTTACTGAATGACAATAACTGGGGTGATGCTGATGTAAACGGCGGTGTGCCTGTGCGTCGCGGTTTGTTGTCTCCTCAACTTACCGGGCGTGAGCGTTTTGGTGAGTCAAAATCAAACACCTACGATTTTGAAGGCACTTATTATGGCGATACTTACAGCGTTACAGTAAAGCTGGGGCATACCGAAGCAGAGGGTGGTACCTCAAAAGAAACCTACGCTAATATTGATGCGCGGTTAGGCTCAGTAAATAGCTGGTTATGGTCAATTGAAAATGGTAAACCAAGCTATGAAGTATCGACCGATTTAGCCACTGATAAAGAAGCGTACCAATATTACGATTGGTTTGACTCTTACTCATCTGAAAATGAAGACTCTGAAGATTACATTCAAACAGATGTAAAATTTGACCTTGATGGTAGCTTTTTCACCCGTTTATATGTGGGGGGTAAATACCGCGATCACGAAATTAAAGGTATTCGTAACGACTTTCGTTGGGATGACGGCATAGCTGATAACGGTGGTTACCGAGGTTATTTACCTGGTACTGAGTGGTTCCATAATCCAGATTTTCATCCGGATGCACCAACATTGGTGAGCGACCACGTGGTTGATAACAGCGCCGGTGATACAGGTGCATTTAACTTTTTAGCATTCGATTTTGGAGCGCTTGATAACTACTTAAAAGAAAACTTTAGCCAAACAGTTGTACCTACGCTTTCGGGTACTTATGCCCTTGAAGAGAAAATTTGGTCTGTGTACACACAAGCTGATTTTGAATGGCAAGATTTTCGCGGTAATGTCGGCGTGCGCTATGTCAATACAGAGCTTAGCACTTTGACTTACGATGATGTCATTGGTCAAGACGATGACGATACCGACCCGAATGAGCGCAGTAGCGATGGCAGTGAAGTACTACCAAGCTTTAACCTTGCATGGGATGCAACCGAAGACCTTGTTGTTCGTTTTGCCGCAGCACGCACCATGGCAAGAGTGAGCTATTCAGACTTAAGCCAGGCCGAGTCATATGGTCCTCCAGTTAACATTAACTCACCTGATTCATGGACAGGCCGTGGTAATGGTACCTCAGTAAATACAGGGCTTGAGCCTATGTTATCTGACCAATTCGATTTAGGTATTGAATGGTATTACGGCGATGGTTCAGCACTTGGCGCGACGTTATTCTCTAAAGATATTTCTAACTTACCAATTTCGACAGTAGAAATAGTAGAGCGTGAACACGATTGTTGTAATGGCCCAATCGAAGTCGAAATGAACACCAAAGTCGGTGGCGGTGATGCAAAATCAGAAGGTTTGGAGCTGTTCTTTCAGCATTCGTTTGATAATGGTTTTGGTATTTTAACTAACTATACCTACACAGATACCAGCACCAGCGAAGTATCTACTGACGGGCAAAAAACAGAAGCCGAAATTCCAGGCACGGCTAAGCACCAATATAATGTGTCGGTGTATTTTGAAAATGACGACTTTAGTGTTCGTGCGTCGTATAACTGGAAAGATGACCGTGCTAACGGTATTCACCAAGGCTATAACTTATATACCAAAGACTATGGTCAGCTTGATGTGAATGCCTCGTACAACTTAACAGAGGATCTTTCGTTTACCGCATCAGTTGTGAACCTAACAGAAGAAGTTGAAGAAGGTTACTGGAAACAAAGCAATCGCTTTACTTATAACCAATATTCGGGCCGCCGTTTTTACTTAGGCGCAAATTATAATTTCTAACCGAAGACATGTTGTTTGTTGCAACCTAAAAAGGTACTTTTATTAAAGTACCTTTTTCTTTTTTAAGACAATAATGATTAAGTTTGTAAAAACAACTGAGCAAGACAAAGCCTATTTACTCGACCTAAGATTAAATACCATGGTTGAGCACTTAGAAAATCAGGGGTTATTTTTATCACTTGAGCAGCATCAAGCAAGAGTGGCTGAGCACTTTGAGCATAGTCATTTAGTGTTAAATGATGGGCAATGTGTAGGCGCTGCCAAGTTCATCGTTAGTGATCAAGCAATTAGTTTATTACAGCTACAAATTGCACCTAAAGAGCAAGGCAAAGGGTTAGGCACTAAGGTGTTAGATGCACTAAAAGCGCAAACAGCAAAGATAAATTTAACGGTGTTAAAAGCTAATCCAGCGTATGGATTATATCAACGGGCAGGGTTTAAAACTCTAGGCGAAGACGACTATGAGTTTCACATGCAGTGGCAGAAATAAAAAAGGGCGCTGTTAAAAACTAAGCGCCCAATTTTGACTATTTCTTTTCTTCGTCAGGTAAAGTGACGTTTAGCTCAAGTACTGCTAAGTCATCTTCGTTTTGGTCAAACTGAACCTGAACTGCATCAGTGTTTACATTCACGTATTTACGAATAACATCTAGGATGTCTTGTTTTAGCTGTGGTAAATAATCAGGTGTACCACGCTGTGAACGTTCGTGTGCGACAATGATCTGCAATCGCTCTTTTGCTAATGACGCACTGCTTTTCTTTTCTGAGCGGAAGTAGTCAAGTAAAGACACATTAACCTCCAAAAATCCGTTTAAATAAGCCTTTCTTCTCAACGTCTAAGAAACGAAAATCAACAGTTTCGCCTAATAAACGATTGATTGCATCTGTATACGCTTGGCCAGCATCAGATTCAGCATCTAGAATAACCGGTTGACCAGAGTTCGATGCACTAAGAACAGCTTGTGATTCAGGAATAACGCCCAGTAGTTTAATCGCTAAGATTTCTTGTACGTCTTCTACCGAAAGCATTTCACCTTTTTCAACACGCTCAGGATTATAGCGTGTTAATAGTAGATGTTCTTTTACGCTTTCAAGACCTTCTTCAGCACGTTTTGATTTGCTGTGTAAAATGCCAAGAATACGGTCAGAGTCACGTACTGATGATACTTCTGGGTTCGTTGTTACAATCGCTTCATCAGCGAAGTACATTGCCATCATTGCACCGGCTTCAATACCCGCTGGTGAGTCACACACAATGTAATCAAAATCTTTTTTCAGCTCGTTAAGTACGCGCTCAACACCATCACGGGTTAGTGCGTCTTTATCACG
This sequence comes from Pseudoalteromonas sp. SCSIO 43101, assembly GCF_023650775.1. Lineage (NCBI taxonomy): Bacteria > Pseudomonadati > Pseudomonadota > Gammaproteobacteria > Alteromonadales > Pseudoalteromonadaceae > Pseudoalteromonas > Pseudoalteromonas sp. SCSIO 43101. The sequence goes on along the minus strand of NZ_CP072674.1, from coordinate 790,971 downwards.
GGTTTGTGAGGCAGGTAAAATATGTAGCTTATCAACGCGCTTATCTTTAATAAGTGCTTGATTTAGGTTTGCTTCGCCATTGATTACGTTTACGAAATCATAAACAACACGGCGTTCACAACCCATGATAAGGTCAAGATTACGTAGACCAATATCAAAGTCGATAATAACGGTTTTAAAGCCTTTAAGCGCTAAACCTGTGCCAATCGCAGCACTTGATGTGGTTTTACCAACACCACCTTTACCAGAAGTAACGACAATCACTTTTGCCATGAGATTTATCCTTTAACCAAAGCTGAAATTTCTAATGAATCATTTTTTTGTTGGATTTGTACTGCGCTGCCCCAGTGTTCACCTTGTAGAGAGTCGCTGATCCAATAACTACCATTAATCGAAACAAGTTCTGCTTCTAATTTTTGGCAAAATATATTTGCTTCGTTGTAACCTTTTGCCCCTGCAATTGCACGGCCGCGAAGGGTGCCATAAATGTGCACGTTACCGTCGCTTATCACTTCGGCGCCATGACTTACAGCACCAATCACGATTAAATCGCGGTCTTTTGCATACACTTGCTGGCCCGAACGAACAGTGCCATGAATAACTTGCGCAGGCAGGTGAACGGTTTTTTCAACGATAGATGTATTTGTTTGTTGTTTAGCGGTTGCAGCCTTAACGTCTTGTGAATAATTTAACACCGACAAGCCTGCAGCTTTTGCGCTTTCGTTTTGCTCTTGAGAGCCATTACAAACCCCAACAGGGTTTAGCGAAAGGCCGCTTAACATTGATTTTAAGAAAGAGAAATCAAGCGCTTCATCTTGTACGTCGCTTAAGTTGATTACGATAGGCGCACCGGCAAAGAACTTAGGTGCTTGGGCGATTTTCTCATCTAACTGCTTACTTAAGAGGGCCGTATCTGCTGAAAATAAATGTAAAACAGATAACGTAAAAAGGTTCCCTTTTAATTCAAAAATTTGTTCCGACATACACGCTCAATTGAATTGTCTGGATTAGCATAATTTAAGTATAAACACAGGCTGAACAAGGCATATACAGTAAAAATCTAATCTATTTTTTCTAACTTATTATTTGACTCATGTTATAGTGTGCGCCTTCGTTAAGCAAGATATTATAGGGCCATAATGCTAACTGCGGTGTATAAAAGTATTAAAAAAGCGGATACATACCTTTTTGTAGAAAAAAGAGATGATTTCTCACGCGTACCTGAACCTTTACTAGAAACGTTTGGTCAACCTAAGTACGTGATGATGATTAATCTAGCAAGCCGTGAAAAGTTAGGTGTGGCAGACTTAGGCGCGGTTAAGCAAGCGTTAATTGATCAAGGGTTCTACTTGCAATTACCTCCGCCAGAAGAAAATCTGTTAACCCAATTTAAAAAAGACAAGGGAGTTGAGAGTGATTAAAAAACTTGCCGTCATTTTACTCAGTGCTTCACTAAGTACTTCAGTATTGGCAGAACAAAAGACACAAGCTGATTTTGACGTTTACGTTGCAGCATTAAAAAAAGAAGCAATTGAAAAAGGCTATGATGAAGCCTTAGTTGATCAAGCACTTGCAACAGCTAAATTCAAAAAGAAAGTTATTTCAGCAGATAAAAATCAGCCAGAAGTAAAAGAAACCCTCGAAACTTATTTACCAAAACGTGTGCCGCAATGGAAAATTGACCGCGCGCGTAAATTATACAAAGAAAACCAAGACGTTCTTGAAAAAGTAGCCAAAGAATACGGTGTTCAAGCGCGTTTTATTGTTGCACTTTGGGGCCTAGAAAGTAACTTTGGTAAAATCCAAGGTGGTCACAGTGTGATTGCATCATTGGTGACACTTGCGTTTGATGGTCGCCGCGAAGCCATGTATAAAAACCAACTTTGGGCAGCACTTGATATCTTAAAAGAGGGTCACATTACCCTTGATAAATTCAAAGGCTCTTGGGCTGGTGCAATGGGGCAAACGCAGTTTATGCCAACCTCATTTAACGCCTATGCTGTTGATTACAATGGTGATGGCCGCAAAGATATTTGGACCACAGAAGAAGATGCATTTGCTTCAATCGCAAATTACTTAAAGCAAGCTGGTTGGAACGATGATTTAACCTGGGGTCGCCAAGTTAAATTACCTGAAGGGTTTGATAACTCATATATTCTTAAACGTGGCACGAAAACACGCAGCCAATGGTTAGAGTATTGGAAAGATTCAGAGCGCAGCCTTGCAGATTGGCAAGCCATCGGTGTTCGTAAAATGGATGGCAGTGACTTACCAAACGTTGATGTTACCGCCGCAATGGTAATGCCAGATGACGTAAACGGCCGTATGTATCTAGCCTACGATAACTACAAAGCACTTATGCACTGGAATCGCTCGTATTACTTCGCAACCAGTGTCGGTTACTTATCAGATCGCATCGGTTACCCAGCGATTAAGTAATTGATTAATAAAAGTTAGCAAGTACCAAGGGTAAAGCAATAAGTTTTACCCGAGCAACTTGCTAACTTATTCGGCGTTAAAACGCCTCCTACAAACTCGCTAACTTTCCACTCGGTACAATTTTAAACCTTTACCTTGAGTGCTTGTTGCAGTGCATCAACGTCTTTACAGCCAAGGTATATGTTTTTTCCGTCAGTTAAAGTTATTTTAACGGCTTTTCCAACAGACGCGTTATATAACCAGCCATCACTTAGCATACGTATACCAATTCCTTGATACCATTTTGTTTGGTATTCAGAAGTGTCGGCAATCTGAGATAATTCAACCTGTTTGCTAATGATCCCAAACCCAAAATACCAACGAAGTTTTTGTTCATCGATTACTATTGTCAGTGAAAAAAACAACACAACAATAAGCAGGTTTATCGATATTATAATCAGTTTGAGGTTAGCCAGTTCAGGAGAGAAAATTATAAAGGCACTAATCACTAATAAAATAATAATTAACGTGTAATTAATTTCCGTTTGTTTATACATAGCCTAATATCCTTGTATGTCAGAACGTAAATAGACGCTTAATTATTAGTATAGCAAATGGAAACAAAGTTACGATTATCTCCTACAAACGCCTTAAGCAAGACCTACAAGAGTGCGCGCGAAACAAGTTTCACGCCTACAAGGTCAAACTCGCTAACTTATTCCCCTTTCCCCGGCTTTTTCAAAATCTTATCTTTAAAATCAAGTACCTTACCAATGCCAGAACCTAGTTTCATTAGGCTTTGCAGTTGCTCAGGGCTTAAGCGTTGTAGCTCTGCTGACCACTTGGTTACGGTTTCGAGTAGGTCGTGAATTTCTTGCATTTGTTGCTGAGCAAAGCGCTCATCATCTGTGTGGGCTTCTTCTAAAATGTTATCGCGAAGCAGGCTTAGGGTTGGGTCTATCTCGCGTTTTTTACGCTCTTCGAATACGCGGTTGGCCATATCCCAAATGCTGCCAGCAGGGCCGTAGTATTCTTTACGGTCACCCGGAATATGGTGCACTTTAATTAAGCGCCAAGACTGTAGCTCTTTAATGCCCATACTTACGTTTCCGCGCGAGATACTTAAGGTATCGGCAATTTCATTTGCCGTCATTGGTTCTTTAGTAATGGTTAATAATCCACACATTTGACCAATGGTGCGGTTAAAGCCCCAACGGCTACCCATTTCACCGCAGTGCATAACAAAAGCTAAGTTTTTTTCAGATAGGCTCATAATTTTTAGTATTCAAAAATTTCAGAAATTAAATGCTAGCACGCTCGGGGTATAACTAAAAGAAATAGCCACTATGCAATCTTCTGCTACTAAAGTGTAGATATGCCATATTTAAAATTTAAGTTATTGAATTTAAATAATAGTTTAATTAAATGCCACAGTGATTAGCTATTTGATGTGGATCAATAATAGTGACAGTCGCGAATTCAACCCCGAAGTGCACCACTCGCTAAATTAGGCCGCATTGCGTAATTCGTTAAACACAACGACAGGCTGTTTGTAACCTAGGCACTTTCTAGGTCTGGCGTTTAGCGCACGTTCTATATCGGCCACCTGCTTATCCGTTACCGTTCTTAAATCCGTGCCTTTGCGTATGTACTGGCGCAGTAAACCGTTGAAGTTTTCATTCAATCCGCGCTCCCATGAGGAATACGGATTCGCAAAATAAATATCAGTGTTGAGCTTATCTGCAACTAGCTCGTGGTCACAGAACTCGCTGCCATTATCAGCGGTTATCGTATGCACATGACGGCGATATCGCCACAGCATGCCTATCATGGCTCTGCTTACGTCTGCCGCGCTCTTTGCTGGCACTTTACGTATTAAATAAAGCTTGCTTTGGCGTTCAACTAGGCTGACTATGGCACCCGTTCCATGCTTACCCAGTACGGTATCAGCTTCCCAGTCACCGAACCGTCTTTTCTTGTCAACAATCGCTGGGCGGTGCTCAATGCCCACTCGGTTCGGGATAATGACACGCTTCGCACGACGACCTTTGCGATATCGTCGATGGCCTTGTCGTAAGTGCCTAAACAACTTGCCGCCACTCAATTTATCCCGTTGCACATAACCGTAAATCCATGCATGACTCACTGAAAGCCCAATAATCCGGCCCACGCCTGCAATTTGCTCGGGACTCCACTTTTGTTTTAATCCGAACTCAACAAAGGTGATGGTCAGCTTAGATAGACACGACTTTGCGGCTTGAACGCGCCTTTTGAGTGTCTTTGCCTGGGCGACTTCGGGTAGATAGTGATTTTCCCGGATCCTATTTCGTCTGATTTCTCGGCTAATGGTGCTATGACTGACTTTCAGGCGTTTGCCTATCTCACGATAACTAAAGCCCTCGCGTAAGTAGGCTTCTATCTGGTATCTTTGTCCTGCGATCAACTGCTTGTAACTCATGGTAAATGCTTCTGTTTGTTTGGCGACGATAGAGTACCACCAACAGGCAGTTGATCTCTTCTCACCGTTTAACCATGAGTGGTGCACTTATTATCTGAATTCGGGGCTAATAAGTTTATCGTATAGGCTGAAATCCAATAATACCATGGAGGAACGTTATGAAAGCTGCAGTAAATAAAGAGTACAAGGGTAAATTAACAATCGAAGATATCCCATGCCCAGAGGTGGGAATTAACGATGTGCTAGTTAAAATTGCCGCGTGTGGAGTGTGCCACACAGATTTACATGCTTGTCATGGAGATTGGCCAGTTAAACCGAAAATGCCATTAGTGCCGGGCCATGAAGGGGTAGGTACTATCGAAAAAGTAGGTGCAAACATTAAACACTTATCAGTAGGCGACCGTGTCGGTGTTCCTTGGTTATATAGCGCCTGCGGGCATTGTGAGTTTTGTTTAGAAGGCAAAGAAACCTTATGCCTTGAGCAGCACAACACAGGTTATTCAGTCGATGGTGGTTACGCCGAATACTGTGTTGCCCATGGTGATTATGTGATTAAAATTCCTGAAGGATTAGGCTTTGCAGAAGCCGCACCTCTATTTTGCGCGGGGGTTACAACCTATAAGGCGCTTAAAGTTACCGATGCAAAAGCGGGTGACTGGGTGGCAATTGTTGGTGTTGGCGGCCTTGGTCATTTGGCGGTGCAATACGCAAAAGCAATGGGCTTTAATGTAATTGCCGTTGATACCGGCGAGAGCAAGTTGGCACTAGCCAAAGAGCTTGGCGCAGACATCACCATAGATTTTATGAAGCAAGTACCTTCAGAAACCATTTTTGAGCAAGTGGGCGGGGCACATGGTGTTGTGTGTACGGCTGTTTCAAAACCCGGTTTTGAGCAAGCTTATAAAAGCGTGCGCCGTGGCGGTAAGTGCGTACTTGTAGGTTTACCACCAGAAGATATGCCATTGCCAATTTTCGACACCGTGTTAAATGGTGTGTCTGTTGTTGGCTCAATTGTTGGTACGCGTAAAGACTTATAAGAATGCCTCGACTTTGCTGCTAAAGGTAAAGTTAAAGCCATTATTGAAGAAAAACGACTCGAAGATATCAATGATATTTTTGACGACATGCTAAAAGGTGATATCACAGGCCGAATCGTAATGACGCTTTAAACTTAAGTCAGTTAATGCTGTCAGGTTTGGTTGAGCGGCTCAATTGAGTCTGACAGTTTTTCATATGCTAAAAAGTAAGTAACTGTAACTTGTTTTTGTCGGATAGACGACACCTGTTACCAAGTGTCGCCCTCCTAAGAACCGTACGTGCAACTTTCACTGCATACGGCTCAAGCCTTCACGAAGGCACCTAATTGGTACCCAGCAACTTATAAAGCAGCGAGATTAGGCTCATTCCAAGAGTTGCGGCATTGCCTCTTTGCTTTTCTCTTTGCCAAGTATTCTTGGTATAAAGGATCAAAAGGCGTAGCTTCACTCCTGATTTTCACATGTCTCTCTATTGGCACCTTAGCTATTTGAAATAGATTAAACTGACAATCCATGTTCATGTTCATGTTCATGTTCATGCTCTTCTGCCAACCGTGAAATTGCCATTGGCCTCGACGGTTGATAAAGTACTTCATGGCGATCCAAGTTTTTGATTTTGTTGGATGACGCCTTTTAGCCCAATGCCATAACGCTAGAAATAGTTTGTGGCTCACATATCCGAATACTTGTTTGGCAACGCAATGGCGATAGTAATTCGACCAACCCCTGAGTTTCGGATTTATCAACTTGATTAGATCGTTAACGGGGGTAGTTGCGTGCTTTTTAATGAGTTCGCGCAAGTTACTCAGAAATATTAACGTGTTAGATTTGCTCGGTTTAATGAGCAGTTTTCCTTTGTACTTCCTATGGTTAAAGCCTAGGAAGTCAAAACCACGGCTAATGTGGGTAATGTGCGTTTTCTCTTCGGAGAGCGTTAAGCCTCTATGTGCTAAGAAGTCAGCAATCAACGGTTTGATATCGTTCTCCAGCACGTCCTTTGAAGTGCATGTGACTACGAAATCATCGGCGTATCCTATAAAGTTGGCTCTCGCCCCATTTTTAAGTGCGGTGGACTTAATGCGTTGCTCAAGACCTGCAAGAGTCATCAGCATCAAGGTTGGAGATATGATCCCGCCTTGTGGTGTTCCCTCGTCAGTGCGATAGAACAGCCCTTTGTCCATAAAACCAGACTTTAACCATTGTTCCAACATTCGTTTATCTACAGCTATATTATTCATAAGCCATTGATGCCCAATCTTGTCGAAACAGGCTTTGATATCTCCCTCAAGAACCCATTGCGCGGATTGCTTTTTACTCAAACAGAGAAAACACTGAGCAATAGCATCAGCAGTGCTTCTATTGCGCCGAAATCCGTAGCTATTTGGGTCAGCAAGTGTTTCTGACACAGGCTCTAGTGCAAGAAGGTGAAGCGCTTGTAGCGCTCTATCGACCATGCACGGGATACCCAAAGGTCTGAGCTTGCCGTTTTTCTTAGGGATGTAGATACGCTTGAGCGGTTTGGCTTGATAAGCCTTTCTGCTCAATTGATTGACTGCTTTCATGCGGCGCGTATCCGTATTCCAGATGACGCCGTCTATTCCGGGCGTTTTACTGCCTTTGTTTTGTGATACTCGCTTAACAGCAAGAAGTTTTGCCGAATGCGAGTGAGTCAGTATCCACTGCAACGCTTTCGCTTTGCTGTGTTTACCTTCTCTTGTTGCTTTTGCAATACGCATCTGAAGCTTTAAAACGTGCGACTCAACAGTTTTCCAATTTATGGATTGCCATTGAGCACTGTCAGGGGAGGCACTAATCTCTTTTGAAATCATCATTTGCGTTTCTCCTTGAATAAAGTTCTTCAAATTCTCTTGCAACGGAAGACCAGTCGGAAGTCAGCTCACTTTCGTGCCAGACAGACGTCTGTATCTGCATCATTACAATCCAGCCTTTGCTTTCTCCAACATCCTCTACCTGCATCACTATCGGCTATATAAGCTTTCCCAAAGGGAGTGATACAGGCTTACCGTGTTCCGTATGTTGCGCAATGTCAGGTTAGATGCCCGCTATAGTGCGGAGAGTTCAGTGATCACGAAAGAGCATGGGGCAATCTCTTTCCGACTCTCGTGCCTTTTGGCTACAGCGTATTAACCACTTCCGCTGTTTCATCGTATAACGCACCTTACGCGGATTCACTTATGTTCATCATACTGACTGCCTAGCACTCACCCGATTTGTGGTTATCAGGAGGATCGTCCTCTCACGATTAAGATCCCGATTGGCGCATACCAACCTTCGTTACATTGTCAGAGCCGCTACTTTATTCAGGCTCCTAGGATCATCTGGTGATACAGATGGTTCACTCATTAAGCGGTGAACAGCGCTTCATACGACTTCACGTCGCACGCCCCAAAACGAGTTAACGTAAATGCTCTAAGGGCAGCTTTGAGCGAAAAGCAGACATTGACCGTTAATCGTTTCAACGACGGCAATTAGCCATACGTTGCATGTTTGCTCCCTTACTGGTTTTACGATATCCAAAACCGACATAACGACCATTAAGCAAATACCAAAGTAAAATAGGTATGTGCTCCAATCATATAGCCAAAGAGGATAAAGCGTTAATAGCACTGCTACAGGCCCTAGAATGCTGAAGACAGCTCTGGTATGGTTTTTATTTTTGTGCCAGTTGTATAAGTTTACCAATAGTTCCAAAGATGCAAAAATAGGTAAAAGCGTATTTACAGCTATTCCTTCGAAGTGAGAGAAGAAGCCTAGTCCTAATGCCGATGCAAGTGACCTTAATGCAGGGAGGCAGGCCGTGCCGCTAGCCAAACGCCACTAGAGCCTACTCTGTCTAATATTTTATTTATCATTTGAAAGTCTATTGGTTGATATTACCATCATTCTAAACTCCGTATACAAGTACGGAGTCAATCATTTTAATGAGTCAATTATGGGGCAATGTGTTGGATCTTCGTTTTGCATACAGGTATTTGTCATACCCACAATTACTTTCTCTAAACGTTGAAGGTCATTAATTTTGTCTCGAATGATTGCTAACTTTTGTCGGTTTAATAGCTCAACTTGAGCGCAGTTGCTGTCCATAGACATTAGCGATTTTATTTCTCTTAACGTAAAGCCGAGCGCTTTGGCTTTTGTGATAAACCTAAGTTGTCCTGCTATTGATTCGTCATATTGTCTATAACCAGATATTGGTTTTTCAGGTTGTGTAATCAGTCCTTCTCGTTCATAAAAACGAATGGTTTCTACATTTAAATTTAATGATTGTGCTAATTTGCCAATGGTTTTCATTATTGCCTTTGTGAATACTACTAATCTAAAGTTATATTTAGTTCAACTATCTAATGACTTGATAATGCCACAGACTTCAATTGTACCGTCAGACCCGCAAGAGCTTGCCATTAGTTTTAACTCTTTTTTGAGTGCATTCAATTCCTTCATTCGTTGATTAACTAAAGTTAGTTGCCGATCAATTAATGCATTTACACTAGAGCAACTCTCCTCTGGCTTGTTTTTTAATTCAATGAGTCGCTTAATATCATTAAGCGGAATATCTAAACTTCGACAATGCTTTACGAACTCTAGCTCTTTAAATGCCTTATTAGAATACAACCTGAAATTCCCTTCAGTGCGATCAGGATCTGACAGCAAGCCCTCCTTTTCATAATATCGGATGGTTTGTACTGAATACCCCGATGTTTTCGATAACTCACCAATTTTCATAAAATTTCCAAATAAACTTGACCCTATAGTCACTATAGGATTTATAGTTAGAGCATACAAGTTAATCGGAGATGAAAATGAGCGATTGTGGGTGTGAAGTTGAGCTAAAAGATAACCAGCAAAAAACGGTGCTTTATTGGCTTCTGGCTATCAATGCCTCGATGTTTGTTTTTGAAATTGGCTTTGGTTGGTTATCAGAATCAACGGCTTTAATTGCAGATTCGTTAGACATGCTAGCGGATGCAATCGTCTATGCAATTGCACTATACGCGGTGGGAAAGTCAATCCAACATAAGGCTAATGCTGCTTTAGTGAGTGGCTATTTCCAACTGGGGTTAGGCGTGCTAATTCTAATGGATATTGCTAGAAGGCTGTATGGTGAAAGTGAGCCTCACTCTTGGTTTATGATTGGCGTAGGCATGGTTGCTTTAGTTGCAAATGTGATTTGTCTCATCCTTATTCGAAAGCACAACAACGATGAAGTACATATGAGAGCTAGCTGGATATTTTCAGCGAATGATGTAATTGCAAATCTTGGTGTCGTTATCGCAGGCATACTCGTTATGGTGCTGAAACAGCGTTGGCCTGATATCGTCATTGGTAGCATCATTTCAATGTTAATTCTTCGAGGCGCTTACCGAATACTAAGCGATGCTAAACAAGAATTAGCTGTTGCTGAGAAAACACGTTAAACACCAAATGAAGATAAACAATCAACCTTTGGTTGTTCAAAGTAAGGAAACATCAATGAATAGCAAATATCTAGAAAAAACCAAGATAGTAAATTTTGAACACTCTACAATTCAATCATTAATTTCTGAGCGTAATTGGCAAGAACTCGATGACTTCAACAAAATTGGTGCAGCCTACCAATTTGTTAAAGATGAAATATTATTTGGTTACAATGAGAGTGATGATATTTCAGCAAGCAGTGTTTTAGCCGATGGTTACGGACAATGCAATACCAAGGGTAACTTGCTGATGGCTTTGTTACGAGGATTAGGTATTCAATGTCGTTTTCACGGCTTTACTATTGAGCAGCGATTACAAAAAGGAGCTATTCCAACTTATGTATTTTGGTTAGCACCTAAATATATCATTCATAGTTGGATTGAAGTTTATTTCAAGGATCGTTGGATAAACTTAGAAGGCTTTATATTAGATGAACAATATTTAAGTTCACTACAGCACAAATTTAGTCAAATAAAAAACGAATTTTGTGGTTATGGTGTTGCAACAAAGTGTTTCTCTTCGCCAGATACAGATTGGCGTGGTCAAGATACCTATATACAAAAAGAAGGTATTCATGATGATTTTGGTGTTTATAATTCCCCTGATGAGTTTTATCTCGAAAAAGGAACTAACTTATCAGGAATCAAACGTTGGATGTATCAACGAGTGATCCGTCACTTTATCAATTTTAACGTAGTCAATGTAAGAAATTTAAAAGTTCTTGAGGTGGAAAATGCACAATCATAGCCATAGCCATTCGCATGGAAAAGACGACCGTATAGGTTGGACATTTTTCCTTAATGTTTCATTTACTATTATCGAATTTATTGGTGGTTGGCTAACCAACAGTACCGCTATTATGGCTGATGCTGTACATGACCTGGGTGACAGTTTATCTATAGGATTCGCTTGGATACTGAGTCGTTTCTCGGATAAAGAAGCATCCGATAGATTTAGCTATGGCTATCGTCGTCTTACCCTGTTTGGCGCATTAATTAACAGTATTGTATTAGTTATTGGTTCTGTCTGGGTGCTATTTGAAGCAATACCAAGATTATCTAATCCTGAAATGCCAATGGCTGAAGGAATGTTGGGTCTTGCATTACTTGGGGTTGCTGTTAATGGGTATGCAGTATTTAAACTAAAAGCGGGTAAAACGCTGAACGAAAAAGTACTTACGTGGCATTTGCTTGAAGACGTACTTGGCTGGGTTGCAGTCCTAATTGTTTCTATCGTGCTGCTTTTTGTAGATCTACCAATATTAGATCCTTTGCTTTCTATAGGCTTTACACTGTTTATATTGTTTAACGTTTTGAAAAACCTGAAAACAACATTGGCACTATTTCTTCAAGCTACACCTGATGAAGAAGTGCAGAATAATATTGAAAAAGCGATAAAGGCTATACCTGAAATTAATGGGATTCATCATATGCACTTTTGGTCATTAGACGGGGAAAGTCACGTATTAACTGCTCACCTAGAGTTAGCCCATAACTTTGAGGTTGATAAATTAATTAGGCTAAAACAACAAGTGGCTAAGGAACTTTCTTCTTATAATTTATCTCATACAACCATTGAGTTTGAGTTTCCTCAAGAAACTTGCCGTGACGAGCATGAAAAACATGCGCATGGCTAGTTTAGAAAACCTTTTTTTGATATTATAATTTTTCATATTTAAGTAGGTGTTTATTTTGAAATTCAATGTTGCGTTAAAAATACTATTAGTCGTTTCGATTGTTTTGCAATCGTTAACTGCTGTTGTATCCGCAACACCTGAGAATCACCAAATAGATATAGAGCACCTTCAAATTCAACATGATCATGCAGATGATCGAAATGTCTCAAATGATAATGTAGGTGATGAGCAGCATAATGAAAAAGATTGTCATCACTGCGGACATTGCAGTGGCAGCCACTTATCTTGGATTTTAGTCAGTAATTCAAATACCACGGGCAAACTAAACATTATCAATAAAACGCCTTATCAAATTGATCAAACAAGTACCTTTCTTGAAGCGATACTTCGTCCGCCCATTTCTTAATTAGATTAATTTTTAATGACCTATTTATCCTTTAATAATGGATAAAGGTTTCGTGTTTATTAATTTTAAAATTAAGAATTTTTATGTATATATATTTAAAAAATGCAGGTTTAGTCCTGTCTTTATGTATGGCTGTGAGTTTTTCAGTTGCCACTTATGCCAAACAGAAAAGTATTTCATGGCTAGATAGTCAAATAAATAAAGATCCCGAAGTTGTTGCGGCTAAAGAGTTACTTAATGCAAGTAATCATAGAGCCAAGAGCTTAACTAAAGCCGTATATAACCCAGAGCTTGAAGCAAGCTATGAAAAAGAGGGTGATTTTGATAATTATTCTATTGGTATCAGTCAAACGATTGATTTTTGGGATAAGCAATCAGCAAATAAAAGCATTGGTGAAATTGGTGTTTATGCAAACCAGCAACAATTGTTATCTCTACTCGATTCTAAAAAGGCTAACGCTTTAACTGCAATAGTTAATTGGCAAGCAGCAAAAAAGGTGGCTCAGTTACTTTCAGTAAGAGAAAATCAATTACAAACGCTCGTTGGAATTATTGAAGATAAGCGAAAAGCAGGACTTTTAGAGCCACTTGACGCTGAACTGGTTTATTTAAACTTGTCCCAAGTTTTCAGTGAAATATCTGAGTCGCAAATTGCTTTGAAAAATGCAGAGGTAAATGTTCAGGAGTTATTGCCTGATTGGACGCCTAATACTACCAATTTGTTTTCATTTACTTTTGGAGCAACAAACTATTCATTTAACTCTCAGTGGGTTGAGGAACATCCAAAAGTTAAACTCGCTAGAGCGCAATGGAAGATAAAACAATCTAAAGCTCAACTAACCACTATGGAATCTAAAGCCAATCCAACCATTGGAGTTAACGCAGGGAAAAGTGGAGATGAAGACTTGATTGGCGTGACTTTCTCAATGCCTTTAAATATCAGAAATAACTATTCAGATACTGTTAAAGCCGCTTATTCAGAAGCAATTGCAGCAGAGGCTAACTTTCGGTCGGTTTATCGAAAGCAGTCATTTGAAGCAAAAGCTAATTATGAATCGCTTATTGTCAGTAAAAAATATTATGAGCAATGGCAAAAACTGACAAAAGGCAGATTAGATAGCAGCGAAAACTTATTAAATAAGCGCTGGGAAGCTGGTGACATTAATACTTCTGACTACTTACTTGCATTAAATCAACGTGCGGAAGGGCTTCATGCAGGAATACGTTTGGAAAATCAATTCAAGCTTGCAGAAATATCCTTCATTTTAAGTATGGGTCAGTTATCCAAATTTGAGATTTGAGCGCTTTGTTTTTTCAGTAGCGAAAAACGAAATCTTAAATTTATTAAAAATATAGGTTACAAAAATGAATACAGTAATTAGTAAAAAATTTTTAGCCGTAGTAATTAGCTGCCTGTTAGTTGGGTTTACTACAAATCATGATGCTTTTGCACAGTCGTCAGATGGAACTGGTTCTGTCACAAACGTTTCGAAACAAGAAGAAAAAGAACATCAAGATGAGCATGAACACGAAAAGGGACATGAAGAAGATAAAGGTGACCATGACGAGCACGGCCATGAAGGTGGTAATAAAGAGGGAGAAGAAGGACATGAAGAAGGTATCACTATTGATCCAAAGAAGATGTCGCTTGCTAACATTAAAGTGGAAAGTGTTAAGCCTGAATATCAATTTAGCTCCGTATATGCACCTGGCGAAATAAAAGCTAATGGCTATAAAAGTTATGTGGTATCACCACGTACAGAGTCAGTCATTATCAGTCGCCATGCAGCGCTTGGCGAGTATGTAGAAATAGGTCAGAAGTTAGTTACATTATTTAGTGAAGCAATGGCACAAGCACAAGCTGACTATTTAATCGCTTCAACCGAATGGCAACGTGTAAAAAAGCTGGGTAATAAGACGGTGAGTGAAAGTCGATTATTACAAGCTGAAACAACATACAATGCGAGCTATGGCAAGCTCATTGCTTTAGGGTTAACTGAAAAAGCAATAAATGGTATTTCTAACAAAGACATTAAAGCATTTGGACAATATGCATTAACGGCGCACCGTGAAGGTGTCGTGCTTCAAGACGACTTTATCCAAGGGCAACGTGTTGATGCTGGGGATTCAGTCATGTTGTTAGCTGATGAAAAACAACTATGGGTTGAAGCAAAAGTTTCTCCAAATAAAAAGCTAAATTTATCAATTGATTCTCCTGCGGTACTTAAATTAGAAGGCCAGAGTTACAATGCCAAAGTTATCCAAGAAGCCCATACAATTGATCCCGTAACTCGTACAAGAATTATTAGATTGGGGGTACAGAATGCTGATGATAACCTTCATTCAGGTATGTTTGTAAAAGTTTACTTTCAGTTTGCCACAAAGCAGAAAGTGATGGCTGTGCCAGAAGAAGCATTGATCCGCAGCGCAGATGGTGATTGGACCGTATTTGTCGAAGACCACCCTGGAGAATTTAAAGCTGTAGAAGTAGAACTAGGCCGAGCCTTAGGTGATTTTAGGGAAATCATTGGCCTTGATAGTGGGACGCGAATTGTAACCAAAGGCGCATTTTTTGTTGCTTCTGAAATCGCTAAAGGCGGATTTGATCCGCATAACCACTAAGGAGCAAGACTATGTTTAATAAAATAATAGATTGGTCTGTTAATAATAGACTCCTGATTTTGATTGCGCTGTTTGCCACAATTGTCGGCGCAATTATGGTTATACCAAAACTAAATTTAGATGCCTTTCCTGATGTTACTAATGTTCAAGTTGCTGTAAATACTGAAGCGCCAGGACTAGCTGCTGAAGAAGTTGAACAACTCATTACGTACCCCATTGAAGCGGTCATGTATGCCTTACCTGATGTAGAACAAGTGCGCTCAATTTCTAAAACAGGCTTGTCTGGCGTCACGGTTGTTTTCAAAGAAGGCACCGACATTTACTTTGCAAGACAACTTGTATTTGAGCGTCTTCAAGCCGCAAAAGAACTGATACCAGAAGGTGTCGGCACACCCGAAATGGGGCCAAACACCTCAGGGCTAGGCCAAGTATTTCAGTACCTTCTTATTTCAGATAAAGATGCAGGCTATGATGCTATGGCACTCAGGAGTCTCAATGATTGGGTAGTAAAATTACTCGTTATGCCTGTCGATGGTGTTACTGATGTACTCTCCTTTGGAGGTATTGTTAGGCAGTACCAAGTAAATGTAGATCCATCTAAGCTTCTTTCTTATAACCTAACGCAAGAAGACGTTGTTGGTGCCCTAGATAACAACAATGCCAATGTTGGCGGATGGTATATGAACCGTGGGCAAGAGCAGCTTGTTATTAGAGGTGCAGGTTGGTTTGAAAGTGGTGACGCTGGTATTAGTAATATCAAACAAGTTCCCGTCAAAACAGTTGATGGGACAGTTGTGACGGTTTCGGATATTGCTAAAGTTGAAATGGGCAGTGAAATTCGTCAAGGTGCTGTCACAATGACGCGCAAAACCGAAGACGGTAAAGTCGAAAATTTAGGTGAAGTTGTCTCTGGCATTGTCTTAAAACGCATGGGGTCTAATACTAAAGCCACCATTGATGGTATCAATGCAAGAATCCCATTGATTAATCAAGCATTGCCTAAAGGTGTTCGCTTTGAACCATTTTATGATCAGACTGATTTGATTGAAAAAGCCGTTGATACAGTAGTTGATGCACTATTACTAGCATTTATTTTCATCTGTATTGTATTAGCACTATTTTTAATGAATATACGTGCAACCTTCCTTGTCCTAATATCTATTCCAATTTCAATTGGTATCGCGTTAATGATCATGGCTTGGTGGGGCATTTCTGCAAACCTTATGTCATTGGGTGGCATTGCCGTAGCCATTGGTATGCTAGTTGATGGTTCAGTCGTGATGGTTGAAAACATGTTTAAGCATTTAAATAGACCAGACTCTACCCATTTAAAAACTGTAAAAGAAAGAGTGCCTAGTGCTGATACTGATCCACATGATGTAGAACAAGATGAGCATGGTATTAAGTTACGTCTTCAAAATGCGGGTAAAGAAGTGGCTCGTCCCGTATTTTTTGCAGCTTCTATTATTTTAGTCGTATTTACGCCTTTATTTAGCTTTGAAGGTGTTGAGGCAAAGTTATTTCAACCTATGGCAATAAGCATCATTTTAGCTGTTATATCTGCTATTGTGGTTGCGTTGTTTGTTGTACCCGCTTTAGCTACTTATTTATTTAAGTCAGGTGTAAAAGAGAGGGAAAGCTTTGTTCTTAGGCCATTAGACAAACTCTACAGAAAAGGGCTTACATTCGCACTAAAACGCACCAAATTAGTCATTTCAGCCGCACTTATATTAGTTTTCTCTGCCTTTGCATTAGTTCCATTAATTGGTACTGAATTTGTACCTGAGTTAGAAGAAGGGACGATAAACTTAAGAGCAACGCTTGCACCTTCTTCCAGTTTAGATACCGCGCTCACTGTGGCACCAATTCTAGAAGAAAAACTAATGGCTTTTCCTGAAGTAACCTATGCATTAAGCCGAATTGGTCGAGCAGAAATAGGTGGAGACCCAGAGCCTGTGAATAACATCGAAATTTACATAGGGTTGAAGCCTGTTTCTGAGTGGACCAGTGCATCTAATCGATATGAACTTCAAGGAAAAATGGAGAGATCTTTAGAAGAATTCCCTGGGTTGCTACTCAACTTTTCTCAACCTATTGCGACTCGTGTCGATGAGCTACTATCTGGTGTTAAGGCTCAGTTGGCGATAAAGTTGTTTGGGCCTGAACTTGAGGTACTGGCGGCTAAAGGTCAAGAAATAGAAACAGCAATTAAAAACATTGAAGGTGCAAGGGATGTTGCATTGGAGCAAATTGCTGGTGAAGCGCAA
This sequence comes from Pseudoalteromonas sp. SCSIO 43101, assembly GCF_023650775.1. Lineage (NCBI taxonomy): Bacteria > Pseudomonadati > Pseudomonadota > Gammaproteobacteria > Alteromonadales > Pseudoalteromonadaceae > Pseudoalteromonas > Pseudoalteromonas sp. SCSIO 43101. The sequence continues at coordinate 773,651 of NZ_CP072674.1, read as the reverse complement.
TTGGTGATAAGTCCTAACAGGCAAGAACTATCACGCTTTGGATTGTCTGTGAGTGACATAATGGAGGTTGTGCGTGATGGTATTGGTGGTGTTGAAGCCGGACAAATAATCAATGGTAATGAACGTTATGATATTTACGTTCGCATAGAGGAAGAGTACCGAAGTAACAAAGAAGCTATTGCTGATATTCGGCTTCAATCACCTACTGGTGCTTGGGTGCGGCTGGGTGACGTAGCCTCAGTCTCATTTGAGTCAGGCCCACCACAAGTTAGACGCGATGATGTACAACGAAGAGTCGTTATCCAAGCAAATGTACAAAATCGAGATATGGGAAGCGTGGTTGCCGATATCAGAACGGTAATTGCTGAAAAGGTTGACTTACCTTCAGGTTATTCTGTTTCGATTGGCGGCCAGTTCGAAAGTCAAAAACGTGCTCAAAATAGGTTAGCTATAGTTGTACCTTTATCGTTAGCACTAATCGCACTACTACTTTACTTTGCCTTTGGTTCTGTTGGTCAAGCTATGCTGATATTGGTCAACGTGCCGCTTGCTGTAATTGGCGGAGTTTTCTCCTTATATTTATCTGGACAATACTTGTCTGTACCAAGCTCCGTTGGCTTTATTACCTTATTTGGTGTAGCGGTATTGAATGGGGTCGTTATGGTAGAAAGTATCAACCAACGTATTAAAGACGGTCTAGAAGCATCTAAAGCCGTTTTTGAAGGCGCTACTTCAAGATTAAGACCTGTACTTATGACTGCTATAACATCAGCTTTAGGTTTGATACCGATGTTAATGTCTAATGGTGTTGGTGCAGAAATACAGCGCCCATTAGCGAGTGTTATTGTTGGCGGCTTGGTAACTGCAACACTGTTAACATTATTTGTTTTACCTGTTTTATATCGCTGGTTTTCAGAGAAAAAAATAAAAGAGCTATCCAGATAAAATTACTGTGAACTCTAACCCCACGCTAAAGTCACGTTTAGCGTGGGGTTATTGAGTAGATGAACGAAAAGAAAGATTAGATTTAACAATAAACTAATAGTCATGACTGCTTTGTCGGAATATTTGTCGTTAAACAGGCCAAAGCTAACTTCCGCTTTCGTATCTTTGCAGTCTTAATCTCTATGTGTCTCAAGGTCGGATTATGGCACGTGCCAGACTCTAACTTCGAGTCTGGCTTAGGTTCAAATTTAAGCATCGATCTGTTCTGATACTTCTAACGCATCATCAACTTCTATTCCCAAGTACCTGACAGTGCTCTCTAGTTTTCTATGGCCAAGTAGAAGCTGACAGGCTCTTAAATTTTTAGTTTTTTTGTAAATTAGTGATGGTTTGGTACGTCTCATTGAATGAGTGCCATATTGAGTCTTATCTAACCCAATTGAGGTGACCCAAGAGTCAACTATACGTCCATATTGACGGGTTGAAAGGTGTTCAGAGGAATGAATTCGTGACTTAAACAAGTAATCATAAGAATTGAGAGTAAATTGCTCTATGAGCGCCACAATTGATTTCCTTGTATTTCCAGTAATTTCAAATTGAACAGGCATACCAGTCTTTTTTTGAACGACTATTGCCCGTGATTGGATTGCTTTACCATGTGCAATGTCATTAACTTTTAGTGAAACTAAATCACACCCTCTTAGTTTGCTATCTATGGCTAGGTTAAATAGTGCTAGATCTCTTATTTTATGAAAAAGTTCCAGTCGTATTCGGATAGCCCATATTTGCTGTAATTTTAGAGGTAACTTTTGTCCTACAAGCTTATTTTTATTCCAAGGCTCTTTAGGCTGATATATAGTTAACTGGTGCATTAGTTGTACTCCGGTGTTTATGGAGTTTTAAGCTTAGCTCGCTACAAAAGAATTCGGGTATGAGCGAGGAGCGGACACTGAAAAGTTAAATTTATTATTACTTCTTTGAGTAAGAGCCTAATTCTGTTCGATAACATTATTAAACGCCGCTTTGGGGAAAAATAACATGCTTAATATCTCGCTATTTTAATTACTTGTTTACAAAGGAAATTATTGGTGAAATTATCGGGGTATGTAATATACGCCGTTTTGGTGTGTTATAAACCACCAAAACGGTGTTCAATAAGCTGTTAGCCATTAATTCATACGTACGGAGTTTATATGCTTACCCATTCCTTCGAAGACCTGACTCAAACGTTTAGAGTTCTGCTTGAATCGAATCAAAGATTAAAACAATTAATTGATATTGATAGAGCAGAAGCCGTGGGTACTGTGGAAACTGCAATTAACGCAAAATTAAATGCATTCCATAATTTATATGATTTGATGGCGCAAGAATTAGGAAAGCCAGTAGATTGGTATTCAGTCCCTGAACTTTGCATAATTCTGGCAATTCGCAATGCTCGCCACCATAACAAAGCAAACAGAATTAGAAGTTTATGGAACTACCATAATCAAGTTTGTGAAAAGCCTACAAACAAAAAGAAGTATCTATACGTAAATTCTGTTGTACCTGAAGAGGAAGAAGGTGGAGGGTACTTTGATATACCTCTATCTTGGTCTGATTTAGACGATTTGTTAACTTTGCCACGAAATGAATCAAGATTGAGAGCTAATGCTAGAGATCTAATTCGTAACTATTTAAATGCAGATAAATTTGAAGAAGAGGCAAAATCTTTAGGTTTCAGTAAATCTCAAATATTTTTCAACTTTGTGCCTTTGTCTCTGAATGCAGGAATTGCATTGCACCCATTTGTGAAAGAGCATGTGACACCTGATTCAGTAGAGTCTGAATTTTTTTTACAGCACTTTGAAAATACAGCCTCAGCACTGACTAAAGAACACGACTATCAAGAGTTCACATTTTCACTACCAGAGTAAATGGCTAACAAGAGTCTAAGGTTACGACAGTCCGCAAATGGCACAAAGCCGTCCTTCAGCTCTAACTCACTACTGTCCAAAAACAAGTTACTAATCAAAATCTCGCACTAAACAAACAAAAAAGCGCGGCTTACTTAAGCCGCGCTTTCTACTCATTATTCACAATTAAAGTGTGTAGCTAAAGGTTAATTTAGCATTACGCTCTTCTCCTGGCATACCGCCTAAGAACATTGCTTTTGAGTAATAGGTTTTGTTAAACAAGTTATTTAGGTTTAACTGTAGTTTCCAATCATCTGTTTGGTATTGAATGGCGGCGTCGTACACCGTGTAGCTCGGTACGTAGCCATCAGGAATACCAAACGAGGTTGAGTTTGTGCTGCGGTCATCAACATATTGCACGCCTGCGCTAATTGTCAGTGGCTCGGCTAAATTAAACCATTTAGCGTCATAGCTTAACCAGCTGCTTGCTGTTACATAAGGCACACCTTTTTGGCGAGTATCGAAAGATGATGAGTTAGGGTTTTTCTTATCGCGAGCGTCTTGATACACCGCATTTACGTTAAGTTTCCACTGCTCGTTTAAATCGGCATTTAAATCAAGTTCAACACCTTTGGTTTGCTCTTCACCATCGTAAAAGCTTTTTGGTACTGAGGCATCAGATACACCGGCTTCATAATCTGGGTTGGCATACTCAAGGTTTGTACGAGCACTATCAAATACCACCAGTGAGGCCAGTAGTTGATCGTCAAAGGCTTTTACACGCATACCAATGTCGTTACTGACTGATTCTGCGTCATCGCGGTCAGCTTCGTTACCCGACACACTACCAAGCACGCTGTAGGCTGTGCGACCTTTAGAGTGGTTTACAAAGAACGAAATATCATCGCTAAGTTTGTATGTTGCACCTAGGTTGTAGGTCATACCGCTGTCTGATGTATCTGCTTCTGGCGTTGGCTCGGCGGCACTAGCGCGGTAGCGCGCATCAACGCCAAAGTGTTCGTAGCTTTGTTTAATACGGTTGAACGCAACACCTACTCGGGTTGTGAAAGTGTCGTGAATATAGGCAACATGTTGAATACCTACACCCCAAGCTTGAACCTTTTTGTTGTAATCGCTGGTTTTTAGCGGGTCGTAATCATAAAAGCTGCCTTCGCCCCAGTTCGGGTTACGAATATCAAAAATGTAAGGTAATTGACCTTGGTAAATAACCTCTCCATCTTTATTTTTAATGACTTTGTCGGCATCGTAAATTGAGTATTGTTTAAAACGAATATCGCGGTCTTCGTAGTTGGCGTTTACAAGTAGTTCGTTATCAATACCAGCAAAGCTAAAGTCATAACGCAAGTCAGCAAAGTATTGCCATGATTTTTCGTCAGCTTCTACTTGGCGGTATTCTTGGCGGCGCGCAGCAAATGGGTATAGTACGTCATCAACTACTAATGGAGCGCGCGGGTCAGCATTGATCACGCCATTACGGTTCCAATAAACATAGTTGTAAGCACCCGTTTGGCGGGCAAAGCTCGATTCGTAATTACGGTATTGTAGTTGCTGATTTAAAAATAAATTATCAGTAATGAAGTAGTTATGAGTTAATTTAAAGCGTAGTTCTTCGCCTTCGTTATCATTCGCCATTGGCGAGATAATACCGTTATGGCCAAAGGTGTAAGGTGTTAAGCCATCATTTGCTGCCAGTGAATCTGCTAATTGCTGGCGTTGCTGATCGGTTAGTTGCAGGCCTTTTGCCGTTGCGTCGTTAATTAAATCAGCAGCGGTTACTTCACCTGCGGTTTTACCATTGACTGAGTCGCTGTTAAAAATACGAATAGGGTGGCCAATTGAATCAACGGCAATGGCATCTTTGATATAAGCGGCAGAAATCATGATGTCTTGTTTGTCGCTTAATACGTATTTTAACGCGCCATAAATTTCATCACGGTCGTCTTTTAAATCGCGGTAGCCATCGCTGCGAGCTGTTTTTGCGTTAACGCGATAAGCAAGGTTGTCGGTTAATGCTGCTGTACTATCAAAGCCTAGTGAGTAGCTATCCCATTGACCAAGCTCAGCATTAACGGTGTGCTGTTCAGTAAATTGTGGTTTCTTTTCAATCAGATTGATAACACCACCTGCGCTACCCATACCATATAAGCCCGTTGCTGGGCCTTTAAGTACTTCTACAGATTCAACATTGGTCATTGAGCGGGTTGGGTTAAAGGTGTTACCTAGGCCTGCACCGCCGTACATGCCATCGTAAGTATAGTTAGCGCCTAAACCGCGGATCACTAAGTTATCGCCAATACCGTAGTTATTACCGGCTTGGGTTACACCACTGATGTTACGTACTAAGTCTTGTAAGTTTGTTGCGCCTTGCGAGTTGATAAGCTCTTGATCAACAACCACAACTGGCGCTGGCGTTTCCATTAGGGTCATATTTGATTTAGTGGCAAGGCCAGATTCAAGTACTACACGGTTTTGTTTATCGTAAACGGTAATACGTTCAACTGAGTTTAAATCGTTGGCGGTTGCATTGAATGCGCTTAAGCAGGCTAGGGCTAAAATTGAGTATTTATGTGTCGTCATTATAGGTAATTAGTCGAAGTTTTTCGGTAATGATAATGCGATCTATTTTCATTTCAAGTTTTATTTATCTGTTTTGGGTAATTTCTCATTCTAGGCACAGGTTGTTAACAATTGGTTTTATGGTTGGTAATTTTGTTTACGATATAGATACAAGTGAGGGTTGCTGACTTCACTCATGCAAAGCCAGCATGTTAGCTTATTTAAAAACTTTGCCGTCTTTCATAACAAATTGTACATCTTCAAGTACTGCAATGTTTTCAAGCGGGTTGCCTTTAACGGCAATAATATCGGCTAAGAAACCGCTTTTTATTTGCCCAAGTTGATCATCAGCTTTAAGCAGTTTAGCGCTGTTGATAGTGGCAGATTGCAATGCTTGCAGTGGTGTCATACCAAATTCAACCATACGCGAAAACTGCTTCGCGTTATCGCCATGTGGGTAAATCGCCGCATCGGTACCAAATACCATGTTCACTCCTGCTTTTACTGCACGGCTAAAGCTATCGCGTTGCTTTTTAGATACTTGGCGTTCTTTGTTGAGGTTTTCTTCTGCAACCCCATTTTGTTCACCAAAGGCTAGGGTGTACTCAGTGTTGTAAATATCCATTGAGAACCAAGTACCGTGCTTTTTAGCAAGTTTAATGGCTTCGTCATCAACAAAACTAACGTGTTCAACACTGTCTACACCGGCAACAATGGCCGCTTTAATACCACTGGTACCATGCGCATGGGCTGCTACAGTAAGGCCACGTAAATGAGCCTCGTCAACAATGGCGTTCATTTCGTCTTGGCTATATTGTTGAATACCGACTTTTGTGCCTTTTGAGAATACACCGCCTGTTGCACAAAATTTTATGGCATTAGCACCGTACTTAATGTTTTCACGTACTTTAGCGCGCACGGCCCATGGACCATCAGCAACGCCCTCGGCGGTGTATTTCATTTCTGGTGGCAAACGGTTGTTATCGCAGTGACCGCCAGTAACACCTAACGACGGGCCTGCAGCCCAAATACGTGGGCCAACAATGTCGCCTGCGTTAATGCCATCGCGAACTGCAATCACGCTGTAGCCTTCTGCGCCTAAGTTACGCAGCGTTGTAAAACCTGCATACAGTGTTTTTTCGGCAAAGTGCGCCGCTTTGATTGCTTTACGCGGAATCGATTGACCAATTCGCTCACTGCGCGGCACGGTAGGATCGCTTGTTAAATGCACATGCATATCCATTAAACCTGGCACCAAAGTCAGCTCTGGTAATTGAACATGCTTATCGCCGTCTTTTAAATTCGGCTGTTTATTGCTTTGTACAGCTGTAATTTGACCATTATCTATACTAATAAGTGGTGATTTAATCAGTTTACCTGAATTTACATCTACCATGGCTTTTGCCGATAAGTAGGTTGTTGCATGGGTATTTAAAGAGGTTAGGCAAGTAAGGCCTAGGCTAATCGCAAGAACTGTCTTTTTCATTTTTATTCAAAATTGGTAAGTCGAGTCGCCACTCTAGCAATCAGCCTGCAAAGTGTAAATAAACTGCGATAAGTTACGGCTATACTTGCTAAATAGGGAACTAAACCCTCATAATTTACGCGTACTTAATATAAGGGCAGGGAAAGAATGAAAAACGTAAAACTAGCACTACTTAGTTCGGCAGTGATGTTTGCATTACTTGGTTGTAATGAATCAACGCCAACAAACGAAAAACCAACCACTTCGGTGAGCAAACAAGCGCCTAGCGCAAGCTCAGCTACAGAGCAACTTGATACATTACTAGCAGACTACTTTGAAGCAGGCCTAAAGTTTAATCCAATTGGCGGTACTTACATTGGCCGTAGCGAATATAACGACCAATTTATTGCACCTATTAGTAAAGCAAACCGCGACGAGCAGCTTAACTTTGTTAAAGAATACAAAAACAAACTAGCAAATATCGACAAAGCGCAATTAATGGGTCAGTCATTATTGAGCTACGAAATTCTAGCGCGCGATTTAGACCTTGCGATTGAAGGTGCTCAGTTTCCAAGTTACTTAATGCCAATTAACCAAATGGGTGGGGCGCATAATACCTTTGCTGCATTAGGTTCTGGGCAAAGTGCACAGCCTTTTAACACCGTGGAAGATTATCGAGCATTTGAAAAACGTGCTGATGGTTTCATCGCTTGGTTAGACAGTGTTGAGCAATCAATGCGCCAAGGCATGAAAGACAAAGTGGTTCTTCCTAAGCCGCTTGCTGAAAAACTATTACCACAATTTCAAACTCATATTGTAGAAAAACCAGAAGAGTCATTATTCTGGGGGCCAATTGCTCAGTTACCTGAGTCTTTCAGCGACGAACAAAAAGCACAGCTAACAAGCGCATACTCTGCGATGATCAGCGAGCGTTTAGTGCCGGCGTATCAAAAAATGGCTGACTTTTTAGCTAATGAATATATTCCAAATGCCCGTGAAAGCATTGGTTACAGCGACCTACCAAATGGTAAAGCATGGTATGAGTATCAAATCAAACAGCATACAACACTTAGCTTAAACGCCGATGAAATTCATGACATTGGCTTAAGCGAAGTATCGCGTATTTTATCTGAGATGAAAAAAGTCAAAGAGACTGTCGGTTTCGAAGGCGATTTAAAAGCGTTTTTTGAACACTTAAGAACTTCAGATGAGTTTTACTACGATACGCCAGAAGAGTTAATTGCTGCGTACGAAGCAGTAAAAGAAAAAATTGATGCTAAGCTGCCGCAAATGTTCGATATTGCGCCAAAAGCGCCATACGTTGTAAAAGCAGTTGAAGATTTCCGCGCTGAATCTGCTGCGGGTGCATCTTACCAGTCGCCAGCACCAGATGGTTCACGCCCAGGTATTTTTTATATCAATACCTTTAACTTAAAAGCACAGCCTAAGTTTTTACTTGAAACACTGTCTATTCACGAAGCAGCGCCGGGTCACCACTTTCAAATTGCCTTGCAACAAGAAATTGAAGGATTACCGCTGTTCCGTAAATTCGGTGGCTACACGGTATTTGCAGAAGGTTGGGCATTGTATGCAGAAAGCTTAGGTAAAGAGCTTGGTTTATTCACTGACCCTTACATGTGGTACGGTCGTTTATCAGATGAGCAATTACGTGCAATGCGTTTAGTGCTTGATACTGGTTTCCATGCGAAAGGTTGGACACGTCAACAAGGTATTGATTACATGTTGGCAAACTCATCAATGGCCGAAAGTGACATTATCGCCGAAGTTGAGCGTTATATTGCATGGCCGGGCCAAGCGCTATCGTACAAGTTAGGTCAGTTCAAAATTCAAGAACTACGTGACTACGCGAGCAAAGAGCTTGGTGATAAGTTCGACATTAAAGCTTTCCATACGCAAGTTCTGATTGATGGCGCATTACCTATGCCAATTCTTGAAGAGAAAATTAAGCGTTGGGTTAACGAGCAAAAGTAACACGCTAAACTTTGCGCGCATGCTGGCTTTACGCTAGAATGCGCGCTGTTTAGGGGCTTTGAGTAATACCATGTTAGAAGATCAATTTTGGCTTAAGCGCTCGCTTGAGCAAATGTCACAACCCGAATGGGAGGCCATTTGTGATGGCTGTGGTAAATGTTGTTTAAACACATTTATCGACAGCGAAGACGAAGATGAATTTACCGCAACGGATCAACTTCGCGAGGGTGAAGAACTCATCTTCACTAATATCGTTTGCCAATACCTAGACAACGACACCTGTGGTTGCAGCGAATATGAGAATCGTCAAACCTTGGTGCCTTCATGTGTAAAACTCACTAAAGAAAACCTCAAAGACATCTTTTTTATGCCGCAAAGCTGTAGCTACCGCCGCCTTTACGAAGGACGTGGTCTTGCGTCTTGGCACCCGCTACTGAACGGTGGCAGTAAAGACATGATGCATGAGCTAGGTATTTCGGTGCGTGACAAAACAGTTAAAGACTGTGATGTTGACCTAGATGACTTTGACCTTTACGTGGCCGAGTGGCCAACTAGAGACATTGATTAATGAGCGCCCTTAAAGCCAGCATTGGCTTGTTAAACCCAAAAAGCCCAACCAATGTGGGTGGCGTATTACGTGCCGCGGGTTGTTACAATGCCAAGCAGGTGTTTTTTACTGGTAGCCGCTATTTACGTGCCAATAAGTATCACACCGATACCAAAAATGTGCTTGAGCATATTCCACTAACGCAAGTTGAAAGCCTTGAGCAAGCAAAGCCTGAAGGTGCCACAACGGTGGTGATTGAGCTTGTTGAAGGTGCAACGCCGCTGCCTGAATTTAAGCACCCTGAAAACGCATTTTATGTGTTTGGCCCTGAAGATGGCTCGGTTAGTAAAGACGTGCTGAAATGGTGTGATGAAGTAGTGTATGTGCCAACCATAGGCTGTATGAACCTAGCCGCAACCTGCAATGTTGTGCTGTACGACCGACTTGCAAAGCTCGGTGGTATTGAGAGTTCAAACGACACCATTTGCAATAGTCGAGACACCAACAACTCACTTAAATGGCAACAAAAAAAGAGCGCTAAATAACGCTCTTTTTAGATTCAAACTCAAAACTACTTTTTAGTAATTTGTACGTTACTTTCAAGGCCAATACCGTTGTCGGTAATGTCTGTGGCAAAATAAACACCGACAGGTTGGTCGCGTAGCGTATCAAGCTCAGCCATTTCTTCATCAGATAATTGACCCGTTGCAGCAATCGTATCAAGCAAAGGTAATAGGATTTTTTGCACGTCGAATGCCATGTTCACAAAGCCATTTTTAGTGACACTTTGCGACTCTAAAGTCTCGGCAATTTGTGCTGATTTATCGCCCGTGAAAACCACAATATGATTGCCTTTCAGCGCCATTTTAATATCAAAGTTAAGTGGCACTGGCGATGGAATGTATTCATTGATCAACACAGCATCACCATTGGCTGGCAGTTTAATGTTAGCAAGTGGCGGTACAAAACCTTGCGCAATAGAATAAAGGCCATGGGCATCGGTTGCAGATAGAGTAACGATGGCATCAAGCTTATCAATTTGTGGGCCGTTGTAGTCATCAATGGTAAATGCAGCATCTTGAACGCTTACACTCATGCCTTGTACGCCATTTGCAAAACCCGACAGCATAGCAAGTCCAGCAGTACTCACATCTTGCATTTCATTTTGTAGTGCGACAATCGGGCCACAGTTAAACTCAGCTGATTTAATTGCACCGGTTAGCGTATTGGCCAGTGGCAGTACTTTTGCTACATCAATACCATAAGCAACGCTCATCATTTGGCCATCAAGCTGTGTGGTGTGTTTTGGTACAAAACCACGCACGGCTTGTAAAGTATTAAGTAAGTCTTGATCAGTGCTTTGCAGCACTGCTTTTACGTCAAAGTCGGCGTAGTCGGCTGTAATACGTGTTTTTGTTGTGCCTGATACTGTCGCGGGCCATTTAGCGGCAATAGCAGCAATATCATCTTGACACTGTGGTGTTGAAATCGCTGCTAAGACATTTGATTGCTGCGCTTTATCAAGAAGCTCTTTTAGCATCTGGTGTAAACGAGAGTCTTCTTTGCCTGTTACAGCATTGGCGATGCGTTGATGATCGACAAAGCCAACCGAGTTACCATCAAGCGAGAAAGTTTTAATAAGCTCAGGTAGTTTTTTAGTCTCAGCCAGTGATTGAGCTGGTTTTTCTACGCCAAGGGCAATACGTAAGTCTTGATCGTTAGAAAGCGAGGTAGTCAGCGTTAAGGTAGCCCAATTGTTGTGAGCTGATGCTATTAGGTTGAAGTTATCTAGCCCTTCAAGTTCAATGGCAAAGCGCGTGTAGCTAACGCCTTCAAGGCTTTCTGTTGTATAAGCAATACCTGCTTCATCAGCAGCTTGTTTAATACTATTGATAATACTGCTTTGATCTGCGACCTGAAAGCGCACAATAGGCATTAAACCTTGCGCATACATCATCCCTTTGTAGTCGTCACCAAAGCCCCAAATCGATTTAAAGGCATCGTAAGAGCTCAGTGATTGCTGGTATTTTTCCATCAGTGATGCAAGGAATAGGGCATTCTTATCATCAACTGTTTTAAGCTCAGCAATAACGGGCGTTAAATCGCTAGTACCTTTCATTGCATCTGGCATAAGCGCAAAATACTTGCTGTACGGAAACGGCTTAAGTTGACCATAAAAAACCGCCGTATCTGCTGGTACATAAGCAAGCTCAGGTAAATCTACATCAACACTGGCTTTGTTTTGTGAGTACAACAACGCACCTGCAACAATGGCAATCGCGCCCCCAGCTAGAAGCTTATTATTCATAGGATGAATTCCTTTTTCTTTAATTAGTTGAAAAACATACCATGAAATTTAAGCACTCTCCACTAGAGTGCTTAATAGATTTGTAAGCAATTATGAGTGGTTATAGAAGATCTTCGCCGCTAGGTAATGATGCAAAGGCACCATAACGGCTTACAGCAAAAGCGCCGGCTTTAGCAGCGTAAGCAATAGTTTGTTCAATATTAGCTTGCGTTTGGCAAAACTCTTTAAAGCTTTGTTTGTTTTCACAGTGCTGACCAATTCTAGACAGCATACCGCCAATAAAAGCGTCGCCTGCGGCAGTGGTATCAACCACTTTTGTAGCAGGTGGACTTACTTGGCCTTTAAAGTCAGCATGATAAAAGCTGATTGCTTCACCGCCATTGGTAACAAGCAAACAAGTTACACCTGCCTTTAAAATGGTATCAATGGTATGTTCCAGTGGCATTGCTTGATGGCTCTTTTGATTTAAAAACTCAAGTTCTTCAAATGATAGTTTGACGATATCTGCCAGTGAAATAACATGCCACATTCTATCTAGCGTATGGCGCATGCTTGGCCATAGGTTTTCGCGTAGATTCATATCAAAACTACAAATTGCACCGGCTTTTTTCGCCTGAGTTAAGCCATAAATAGTTGTTTGATAGATGTTGTGCTCAGTGAGACTGTTGCTGCATACATGCATAATAGCGTGACTTGCGAACATTGCATGGTCAAAGTCGTCTACGCGATACAGTAAGTCAGCTGCTGGTGGGCGATAAAAGCTAAACGAGCGCTCGCCACTTTCATCGAGTGATACAAACGCCAGCGCTGTTTTAGCAGCATCAGTGAATGTACAGTAATCAGTGTTTACCGCATGTTGGTCAAGCTCTTGTTTAATAAAGTGACCAAACATATCATCGCCTAACATGCCACAAAAGCTGGTGTTTAGGCCTAGTTTTGCAGCTGCAACAGCCACATTGGCAGGTGCGCCACCTGCGTATTTAGTAAATGATTCAGGTTGTTTACCATCTGATAAAAAGTCGATTAATGCTTCGCCAAAACACACTAAACTCATTATGCATTCCTCAAGGTTAAGGTTCTTAATACTTCGTAGCAGGCACCCATAGTATGATAGTCGGTTTTGCCTGCTGGCGATTTTTCGTCACTGTAAGGCAGATTTTCTGCTGATAAAATACGGTACCAAGCACCATATCGGTGATCTACCATATGTTGCCAACTGTACTGCCAAATTTTTTCGTACCATTGCCAATAGCTTTCATCATTTGTGGCATCAGCGAGTAGGGCTGCTGCGGCTAGTGATTCGGCCTGCACCCAAAAGTATTTATCGCTATCACAAATTTGTTTGTCTGGTGCAAAGCCATAGAAAATGCCCCCATGTTGCTGATCCCATGCAATGCTTAGAGTTTCATCAAAAAGGCTTTTCGCCCTAGTCACCAGCCAAGGTTCATCAATGTGGCGGTTCAAAATAATTAACAGTTTTGCCCACTCTGTTTGATGTCCAGGTTGAAAGCCCCATGGTCTAAATAAATGCTGCGGGTCATCTTTATTGTAATCTAAATCAATTTGCCAGTTTTTAGAGTAGTGCTCCCACACAAACTGCTGGCTGTATGCTGCTAGTTTAACTGTGAAAGTTTTGGCTAGCTCTTTCGCGCGCTCTAAATAACGCTGTTCATATGTTGCTTCAAAACACATGAGAAGAGCTTCGCATAAATGCATATTGGCATTTTGCCCTCGATACTCATCTGCACAGCTAAAATCGGCATTTTGTTCATCTAAATAGGCATTATACTTTGGTTCAAAATAGTGTTGCTCTAATAAATCCCATACTTGTGAGATAGTATTTTTACAGTCGCTAACACCAGCTTTTAAAGCAACTGCATTGGCAAGCATTACAAAGGCAAGCCCATAACAATGGTTGGTATCGTCTAAAACACTCACTTTGCCGTTGTTATCTTGTTTTATAAGCCAAGCGTAACCACCGGATGCTTGTTTATGGGCATGTTCAAGGTGGGCTAAACCATGTTTAGTGAGGCTTAAATATTCAGGGTCTTTGAACTCGATGTACGCCATTGCGTAGTTAAAAACAAAGCGTGTACTCGATACTAAATGGCGAGTGTGTTTATCGTAAATCGCGCCATTATTTTTAAAAAATTGATAAAAGCCCGCTAAGCCATGAGCTGAATAATCAACACAGTGTGGGTGATAAAAAGCAAGCGTATCTTGGATATGCTGCTTAAGAAAAGCAGAGCTTTTAAAGTTAACTGTGGCCATGGTCTATCAATAAATCTGTGTTCATCTTGCAACTATAGCAGGAAATAGAAATATTGGAACGTTCCTAGTAAATCTTTGTGCTATTTTTACTTCAATGTGTAGAATCAAAGGTAACTTGTTAACGGAGTGAAAACCACGTGAGTGAAATAAATACAAACCAATCGTTTGTCGCCGATGGTTCGCAGCAAAATAAAAATTACCTGCTACCACTGACGGCAATGACAACCCTATTCTTTTTGTGGGGTTTCATTACAGTTTTAAATGATGTGTTGATCCCGCGCTTAAAAGGGGTATTCGATTTAACCTATACAGAGGCAATGCTGGTTCAGTTTTGTTTCTTTGGTGCTTACTTTATTGTTTCGCTACCAGCGGGTATGTTGGTTAAAAAACTTGGCTATAAAAATGGCGTACTAACAGGCTTAGTCGTGGCATCAATTGGCTGTATGTTATTTTATCCTGCGGTTGTAGTGCATGAGTACTGGCTGTTCTTAGGTGCATTATTTGTACTAGCAGCGGGTGTTACCGTATTACAGGTGTCAGCTAATCCATATGTTGTGGCGTTAGGCCCTGAAAAAACAGCGTCGTCGCGTTTAAATCTTGCTCAAGCACTTAACTCCCTAGGTACAACGGTTGGACCATATGTAGGTGGTATTTTATTCTTCGGTACAGCGGGTACTTTAGCTGCAAATGCGGCAACTGCTGAATCAGTAAAAGTGCCTTACCTTATGTTAGCAGCAGCGCTATTAACTATTGCTGTTGTATTTGCATTCTTTAAACTACCAGTGATTGCAGAGCACACAGAAGAGCAAGACTGTAAAGCGAAAGGCCACAGCCTGAAAGAAGCACCACATTTAATGATGGGTGTGGTAGGTATTTTTTGTTACGTAGGTGCTGAGGTTTCTATTGGTAGTTTCTTGGTAAACTACTTCGGAGAAGAGCATATTGCTGGCCTTGAAGAGCATGCAGCTGCAAGCTTAATTGCTTACTACTGGGGCGGTGCAATGGTTGGTCGCTTTATTGGTTCTGCAGCTCTTCAGAAGATTGCACCATCAAAAGCGTTATTCTTTAATGCCATGATGGTTATTGCACTGCTGTTAGTGACTATTTTCACTGAAGGTGACTTAGCACTTTACTCTGTACTTGCGATTGGTTTATTTAACTCAATTATGTTCCCAACTATTTTCTCTGTAGCTATTGAAGGTTTAGGTTCACTCACCAGTAAAGGTTCGGGTTGGTTATGCTTAGCTATTGTAGGTGGTGCATTAGTACCATTAGTACAAGGTGTGGTTGCAGATACAGTTAACATACAACAAAGCTTCTTCGTACCAGTGATTTGTTATGGATTTATCGCTTGGTATGGCTTAAACGTTGTGCGTTTAGCTGATAGCTGGAAACAGCGCATCGGTTAAAAGTACTTTCTAATAAAAGCCCCGCACAGATTTGCGGGGTTTTTTTATGCCATTTATTTGCTACCAGGAACAAATTTAGATGACAAAATGATTTAATGAATACGTATTCAAGGGCGATTAAATCAAATCTGTTTAGGAACGTTCCAATTGGTTTTTGCTGCTTTTTTATTAATGCGACTTAAGAAGTGGAATTGGCTGCCGTTAACAAAGTAATTGATTTTCAAAGAAAGCGTACTTTAATAAAAGGAACGTTTTTCTAGTTTTAGCTTAATTTTATAAGACAAAGAGCTTTAAATTTGTTAAATATAATGAGGCTAACAACGAAAAAAATAACAAACAGGTTTGTCATGCAAAGCACTCTTAAATTTACCACCAAGGTAACTGTGGCTGCATCACTGGTTTTAGTGATAGTGCTCGGTTTATTCACCATTAATAACTTCATCTCTATGCGCAGCCAAACGCAGGAGCAGCTTTCGCTTGTGCTGCAAGAGATTTCTCAGTCAGTGTCGCAAAATATAGCGAACTGGTTAAATGCCAAGTTAGCGATTGTTTCGTCAGTTGCAGACACCTATCAACTTGGTGACAGCAAAGAGCTAACACTTACACAGCTCAACACAGCTGACAAAGCTGGTAACTTTAAAAACACATATATAGGTATCACTGATGGCACATTTGTATTGAATGACCAATCGGTTGTGTTACCGCCTGACTACGATGCTACGACACGCCCGTGGTACAAACTTGTTGAAAACAAAACTAACACTGCTTTTACTGCCCCTTATATTGATGTAACAACCAATGAGCTGACTATTTCGGCTGTAGCCCCTATGCAAGCAAATGGTGTGTTTAGCGGTGTTGCAGGTGCCGATATTGATATGAAAACCATTACTAAGATAGTTAACGAAATTGACTTTTTAGGTTTTGGTTATGGTTTCTTACTTGATAGTGAAGGCCGCATTTTAAGTCACCCAGAAACTAAGTTTAACGACAAAAACATGCGCGATTTATTCGGTAAAAGCCTATCGTTACAATCTGAGTTTGTAGAAGTACAAGTTGGTGGCTTAGATAAATTAGTGTCGTTTACCAAAATTAAAGGAATTCAAAACGTTGATTGGTATCTTGGTGTGGTGATCAACGAAGAAATTGCCTATTCATCGGTCGCGTCATTTAGAAATATGGCGGCCATATATATGCTGATGGGTATAGCTGCTATTGTATTAATGATGCAGTTCTTACTTCGTTATTTAATGCGTCCAATGCAGCGCCTAAACGATGCAATTAAGGATATCGCACAAGGTGAGGGTGATTTAACCCGTCGTCTTGAGGTCGAAAACAATGATGAATTTGGTGAATTAAGTCATTACTTCAATGCTTTTATCGAAAAAATTCATACATCAATTGAGCAAGTTAAAAATACCACTGTTGAGCTTGAGCGTTTAGTTGAAAGTTTAGTGAACCAAACTCAAGGTACGCTCGATATGTATGCAGACCAAACAAAACGTACTGACAACGTTGCAACCGCAATCAACGAACTTACCTCTAGCGCGGTAGAAATCTCAAATAGTGCAAGTAATGCATCTAGCCTTGCGACCAGTGCGAATAGCCAGTCACTACAAAGCCAATCTGCGTTAGCTGATAACTTAACTGCTATAAATGCCTTGTCTCGTAATATGGAGCAAGCACAAAAAACGATTAATAGTTTAGATGCGCACACTGTAAGCATTGGTCAAGTACTTGAAGTGATTAAAGGTGTAAGTGAGCAAACTAATTTATTAGCGCTTAATGCTGCTATTGAAGCGGCCCGCGCAGGTGAAGCTGGTCGAGGTTTTGCGGTTGTTGCTGACGAAGTTAGGCAACTAGCACACCGAACACAGCAATCAACGCAAGAAATAGAAGACACTATTTCTCAGTTACAACAAGGCTCTGCGTCTGCGGTTGAAGTAATGACTGCAAGTATTCGTGACAGCGAAAAGAGTGTTGAACAAGCTCATGTAGCGGGTGATAAAATGGCTGAGGTGACGCGTGCTATCGAATCAATCGATGAAGTGAACCACAGTGTAGCGAATGCCACCACAGAGCAAAACCAAGTAATTCAAAGTTTAGACAGTGATATACACTCAATTAGTGAGCTTTCTAATCAAGGTAAGAGTAATCTTAATAACACCTTGAATGAGTGTACAAAATTAAAAGCCCAGTTCTATGAGCTTGAAAAATTGGTACTTAAATTTAAAGTTTAGTTTTAAGAGACTGCAATTTTGGATCAAAACTGGCTTAATGCCATTAATTTAAATAGTGTCGACACGGCGGATAAACAACGCCGTGCCTTCACGCTGTTTACAATGGCTTTTTTTGCCATTGTATTAATCACATCCTTAGTATTATCTAACTATCAAATTTATGCCTTACCGTTAACTATTATGTTAGTGGTCAGTGATGTGACTATTGTGCTGTGCATGTTTTATTACTTTCGCACTGGCGCTTTGGTGTCTGTTAGTTGCATTATATTGTCTATTATTCTGTTGCTCTGCGTGGCATTGGTATATACCGGTGGCAAAGAGAATACCGCTTTATATTGGCTGATGTTTTACCCTATTGTGGCTTATGTCACCTTAGGTTTAAAAGTTGGCAGTGTATTGGTTATTATTATGTATAGCAGTGCGGTTGCTTTGTTATTTACCCCTAATTTTGGTCAAGCGCATTATGGGCAAGTTGAAACCTCACGCTTTATAGCCTCTTTCACAATGGTGATATTGTTTTCTGCGATTAGCGAATACTTTAGACAAAAAAGCCATCAAAAAATTGCTGATATTACCTTAATAGAAAAGCGCGATGCGTTGACAGATCCACTTACTGGCCTTGCGAATCGTCGTTATATTTATGAGCATATTCAGCCTCGTCT
This sequence comes from Pseudoalteromonas sp. SCSIO 43101, assembly GCF_023650775.1. Classification (NCBI taxonomy): domain Bacteria; kingdom Pseudomonadati; phylum Pseudomonadota; class Gammaproteobacteria; order Alteromonadales; family Pseudoalteromonadaceae; genus Pseudoalteromonas; species Pseudoalteromonas sp. SCSIO 43101. The sequence goes on along the minus strand of NZ_CP072674.1, from coordinate 755,346 downwards.
TGAAGCCGAAGCGGCTAACTATTTACCGATGTCGATATTATTAATTGATTTAGATAACTTTAAATCAATTAACGATAGTTATGGCCATGATTTTGGTGATCAGGCATTAATAGCGTTTACCTCTATGATGCATGATAAATTACGTGGCACAGATATTAAAGCGCGCTATGGTGGCGAAGAATTCATTATTTTACTGCCTAAAGCTGGACTCAATATAGCTCATGCCGTGGCCGAAAAGCTGCGTAGTTATGTCGCTCAAAAACAGATCCCCTTCGATGTTGGGCAGTCTGTGACAATCACATGTAGTATCGGAATTGCCAGCCTAGAACGTGGTAGTCAATTTAGTAAAGCGATTAAACAAGCTGATGACAACCTTTATAAAGCTAAAGCAAAAGGGCGTAATGTCGTGGTTTCTGATTTAACCGAGATAAGCTAAATGGCAAGGTTAATTTATGTTTACGACCCTATGTGTAGTTGGTGTTGGGGCTATAGAGAAACTTGGTTAAAGCTTCAAGCAGCCCTTGGTGATAAACTTGCTATTGAATATAGAGTGGGCGGCCTTGCTCCTGATTCCGATGAGCCAATGCCTATAGATATGCAACAGTTTTTACAGCAAACATGGCTGCGAATTGAGCAGCAACTTGGTACACCATTTAATCATGAGTTTTGGCACACTGCTAAACCACGTCGCTCTACTTACCCAGCATGTAGAGCTGTGATTGTTGCAAGGCAGCACGAAAAAGAGCAGGAGATGCTTTATGCCATTCAAAAAGCCTATTACTTAAATGCACAAAACCCGTCAGACATAAGCACACTTGTGCTCCTTGCTGAGCAAATAGGTTTAGAAAAAAGCACATTTATAAAAGAAATTGAAAGTGAAAACATACATTCTTTATTAATGGCCGAAATAAACCAAGCTAGAAGCTTACCTATCCAAGGCTTTCCGTCTTTAATTATTGAAAATAAAGGGAACTACCACGCTATCCCTGTTAACTATCTAGACTGGGAAAGCACTTATCAACAGATCGTTTCCCATATTTAGTTCCCAAAACCCTGCAAGTTTTGCCTTATCTTTGCGCAATATAAACTAATTGTTACAGCTGTCATAATTTTGTATTTTTTACGCAACACGCTTGTCATTTTTCACCGTTATCCTTTCGCACATTAAAACAACCCCACTAGTAAATTAAGCTAACTTAACGAGTAAAGGTGTATGCGATGAAAGGCGTTAAACCACTGATTTTAGCAGGTATTGTAGCGGCATCTGCGGCGGTACATGCAAACGATCTAGATAAAGTAATTGATAAAAGCAGCGAGATAAACAAATCTGCAGCGCAATCACAAACTAAAATCGACAAGATTGCAGATTCAATGCAAGGTCGTTTACAACAATTCAAAGCTCTTAATAAAGAAATTGAAGGCTTAACTGTTTATAACGCGCAACTTACCAAGCAGTTAAACAACCAAATTGCTGAAATGGACGCGTTAAATGAGTCAATGGATCAGGTATCAGTTATCGAGCGTCAAATTACGCCGTTAATGATGCGCATGATCACGGGCCTGGAACAATTTGTTGCACTAGACGTGCCTTTCTTAACTGAAGAACGAAGCAAACGTATCGCATCATTAAAAGAAATGATGGACCGCGCAGATATCACTTCAAGTGAAAAATTCCGCCGTTTACTTGAAGCTTACCAAGTAGAGGTTGATTACGGTCGCACTATCGAAGCGTATACATCATTACTTAATGTAGATGGTCAAGAGCGCGAAGTCGATTTCTTACGCATTGGTCGCTTAGAACTTATTTATTTAACACGCGACGGCAAAAAAGCAGGTAGCTGGGATAAAGAAACAAAATCGTTTGTTGAGTTACCAGATTCTGCAATCAGCCAAATTAACAAAGGTTTACGCATTGCTCGTAAGCAACTTGCCCCAGATATGTTAACACTGCCAGTCCACGCTGCTGAATAAGAGGTTTGAGATGAAATTATTAACGAAAATGACAAAAATGGCCGTATTTGCAGCTGGCCTTGGTTTTGCTGGTAGCAGCCTAGCGGCTGAGCCAATGGATTTAGATTCATTACTAAAAACATTAGAGCAAGGTAACGCACAGCAAAGCGCTGAGAATAAACAACGTGAACAAGAGTTCATGGCGCGTCAAAACGAACAAGTACAAATGCTTAAAGATACACAAGCAAAGTGTACTGCAATGTTAAATGAGTCAGAGCGCTTAGAAACTCAGTTTGAAGAAAATGAAGTAAAGCTAGCTAACTTAACTGACACGCTTTCAAACCGTATGGGTTCACTTAAGGAACTTTTCGGTGTGTTACAACAAGTCGCGGGTGATTCAAGTAACAAATTTATGACGTCAGTTGTTTCTGCAGAGCTACCTGGACGCAGTAACTTCATGGATGAGCTGGCACAAAAAATGGGTTCAACGTCAAAGCTTGCTTCAATCGATGATATCGAAAAAGTATGGTTTGAATTACAACGTGAAATGACCGAACAAGGTAAAGTATCACGCTTTACAACTGATGTTATCGTTGAAGGTGGCAGCAAAGCACAAAAAGAAGTGGTGCGTGTTGGTGCATTTAACTTAATCGCAGACGGTAAATACCTAGAGTACACACCTGCTACGAATACAATCAGCCAGCTTACACGTCAGCCAAGCAGCCGTTACACAGCAACTGCTACTGATCTGCAACAAGCAAATTCGGGTGTTGTTCAGTTCGCTCTTGACCCAACAGGTGGTTCTATCTTAGGTCTTTTAGTACAAGCTCCTGACACTGAAGAGCAAGTTCACCAAGGTGGTACTGTAGGTTATATCATCTTAGGTGTTGGTCTAATTGCTCTACTCATCGCACTTGAGCGCTTTGTATCACTGATGATTATGGGTAGCAAAATCCGTCGTCAGCTTAAAGACACCGTTGCACGTGATGACAACCCACTTGGCCGTGTAATGAAAGTGAAAGATCAGTACCCAGATGTAGCGTACGACACACTTGAGCTAAAATTAAGCGAAGCAATCATTCGTGAAATGCCGAAAATAACCCGTAACCTGACGCTAATTAAGATTATCTCTGTGGTAGCCCCGCTACTTGGTCTACTAGGTACGGTAACGGGTATGATTAACACTTTCCAAGCTATTACTTTGTTCGGTACAGGTGACCCTAAACTAATGGCGGGTGGTATTTCTCAGGCACTTGTAACAACTGTACTTGGTCTGGTTGTGGCTATCCCAACAGTATTCTTATACACACTTCTTAACACGCGTTCTAAAAATATGTTGTTGATTTTACAAGAGCAAAGCGCAGGTATTATCGCAGAACGAAGCGAGAAAGGAGCATAAATCATGGTGCTATTGATTGATGCAATCAATGCTCTACGTGATTTCCTCGACACAGGTGGCCAAGTTCTCTTGGTCATCGGGGTCCTCATCTTCGCGATGTGGTTATTGATACTTGAGCGTTTTATGTATTTCTTTGGCGGCTTTAAACGCTACAAGAAAGACGTAAAGAGCACTTGGAGCAATAGAGCAGAGCGTAACAGCTGGAACGCAGAGCAAATTCGCCAAGCGATGATTTCACGCGCTGGCATGCAACTAAATAATAACCTTGCGCTAATTAACGTAATGGTTGCGTTATGTCCACTTTTAGGTCTGTTAGGTACCGTAACCGGCATGATCGAAGTATTTGATGTAATGGCAATCACAGGCACAGGCAGTGCTCGTTCGATGGCATCAGGGGTGTCTAAAGCCACTATTCCAACCATGGCCGGTATGGTGGGTGCACTTTCAGGGGTATTCGCATCAACGTTCTTACAACGTCGAGCAAAACGTGAAGTGCAATTACTTGAAGACAACATGGTCTTAGACCACTAAACGAATTTTAGGGTGATGTTACACATCACCCACTAGGAGACTAACAATGAGAGCGCCACTAGGTAACTTATTTCAAGAAGACGACGCAGAAGAAATCAACATGACGCCAATGCTAGACGTTGTTTTCATCATGCTTATCTTCTTCATCGTAACAGCATCATTTGTCAAAGAAGCGGGTATTGATGTTAACCGTCCGGAAGCAGCAACTGCAGTTAAAAAAGAGCGTGCCAACATCTTAGTTGCTATTTCTGACAAAGGTGAAATTTGGATCAACAAACGCCAAGTAGATATCCGTGCAGTACAAGCAAATATCGAGCGCTTAAAAGCTGAAAATCCACAAGGTAGCGTGGTTATTCAAGCTGATAAGAAAGCCACAACTGATGTACTTATCAAAGTTATGGATGCATCGCGAGCTGCTGGCGCATTTGATGTGTCGATTGCTGCGCAAGAAGCATCATAAGGAATGTGAGCGATGCGTTATATAGTTGCATTAATCATCGCTGGTATCGTGACTGTCATGCTGTTTTTAGGCATGCAGGCACTGATCACCGGTGGTGAAGGGGCCATGTCTGAGCCCGTAAAAGGAAACGTACTTGATTTTGTTCGTCTGAAAAAAGAAGAGACAGTGCAAAAGAAAGAACGTAAACCGCAAAAGCCACCAACGCCAAAAGAGCCACCTCCGCCAATGGAATCACCGCAAATGCAAAATAGTGATCCTAACGCGAGCAATGCCAACTTTGACTTTGGTGCTAGCGTTGAAGCAGACGTTAACTTAGCGGGTGGCTTAGCGCTTGAATCAAGCGACGGTGAATACCTACCGATTGTAAAAGTAGCGCCTGTTTATCCGCGCCGAGCTTTATCGCGTGGTATTGAAGGCTATGTGATTGTTGAGTTTACAGTAACCAAGCAAGGCACAGTACGTGACCCGAAAGTTATTAAAGCTGAGCCTGAATCACTGTTTGACCGCGCTGCGATGGATGCAGCACTTAAATTTAAATATAAACCGCGCGTTGTTAACGGTGAAGCTGTTGAAGTAGCGGGCGTACAGAACAAAATTTCTTTCCAAATTAACGGTTAGAAAAGAGGAATGCGATTATGAAACCTTTAAAAGTTGCCGTGATTTGCGCGGCTGCTTTCACAAGCAGCCTGGTAATCCCAAGCGTTGTTAGCATGTTGCCAGGTGTAACAATTGCTACCGCCTATGCTGAAGAGCAAAAAACCAAACGAGTACCTGCACTGCGTGAAAAAGTCTATAGCCAATTAGCTCGTGCACAAAAGCTGGCTGATGATGGTGATGCAAAAGCAGGGCTGGAAGCACTTGATAGTATTCAAGAGCGCTCTTCAAGCATGAACTCGTATGAAATTGCCATGATGCATAATTTCTATGGTTTTATTTACTACAACGAAAATGACCTAGATAAAGCAATTGCGTCGTTTGAAAAAGTAGTAAACGAAGATGCGATCCCAGAAACATTACGTGTAAGCACCATGTTTAGTTTAGCGCAACTTGCGATGGCTAATAGCGATTACGAAAAGGTAATCAAATACTTAGCGCAGTGGGATGTGATTAACGATAAGCCTAAAACAGATGCTTATTACGTTTTGAAATCTCAAGCTTATTATCAGCTTAAAGATTACCAAAAAGGCATTGAAAGCATTAACCTTGCTATCGCAGAAGCCGACAGCAAGGGCGAAATGCCAAAAGAAAACTGGCTAATCTTACAGCGTGCTATGTACTACTCACTTAATCAGTCTGACAAAGTAGTCGAGGTACTTGAGCGTTTAGTTAAGCTTTATAACAAGCCAGAGTACTGGGTTCAGTTAGGTGGCATGTACGGTGAAACGGGCGCAGAGAAAAAGCAATTAGCGATTTTAGAAGCGGCATACCAACAAGGTTTCATGAAATCTAAATCAGATTTACGTCAATTATCACAAGTGTATTTATACAACGGCCTGGCTTTTAAAGCCGCGAACGTGATGAGTAAAGCAATGCAAGACGGTATAGCTGAAAAATCAGCGAAAAACTATGCCTTTGTTGCAGAAGCGATGGTACAAGCAAAAGAAAGCGAAAAGTCACTTCCTTACTTTGCAAAAGCCGCGGATTTAGTAACGCATGGTCAATACGAACAACGTATTGCAGAGGTAAGCATTAACCTTGAAAAATATGAAGAAGCAGCGGATGCAGCACGTAAAGCCCTAGATAAAGGCGGCTTAGAGTTTGAATCGAATGTGTATGTTGCCTTAGGTATGGCGCAGTACAATTTACAAAACTTTGATGCCTCTATTTTAGCGTTTGAGCAAGCGGAAAAACACAAAAAGTCACAGCGTTTAGCTGAGCAATGGATCAAGTATGTGAAGCGTGAAAAAGTGCACGCCGAAACATTACGTACCGCCTTACTCTAAATGGTATTCAACAGGTAAGCGTACAAAAGAACTCATTTATAATCGCAACACCAAAGCTGCCTTCGGGCGGCTTTTTTCCGTTCCTAAAGTTTACTAACTTACTCTTTTTAAAATAATTAATATTGTCATTTTATGTTTATTAAAGTGTAACTAGTTTGTCATACAGCTCCCGTAAGGTAGTCGCAGTTTAAAACTCAAGTGTCCCAAAAGCATTAAGTTTCAGTGCTTTTCGGTGACTTGAGTTTATGCGCTAACACAATAATTAAATATCTATCTTAACGGAGTGAACAATGAAATTATCTGACTTATTTAAAGTTAGTCTGGTAGCTGCTGCAGTTTCTTTAGCTGGTTGTGGTGGTGATTTAGTCGTTAAAGAAGGCGACACCACTGTAAATGAAGGCGATAACATCACTAATATCATCGATAATGGTGGTGACAATGGTGATAACGGCGGCGATCAGTCAGGTCGTGATGATTCTCAAAATGCGACAACTGGTTTCCCAACTGACATCGAAAATGCCTTAACACAAGGTTTAGCAACAGATGTTTCTTCAGAATTCCCAACGATTACAGATAAACCAGTTTACCGTTTAAAAGCAGATACGACATTCACTGCAGATGTAACGTTAACAAATGACGCTCATTGGATTTTAAATGGTCGCACAGCGGTAGGTAACGACCGTACAGATAATACTGTTCTTTATATCCAACAAGGTACTACATTAATTGGCGAATCGGGTGATGATTTCTTAGTTGTTCGTCGCGGTTCACAAATCGAATCGGTAGGTACTGTAAGCCAACCAATCACAATGACTTCTATTCAAGATGTGACTAATGTTGAAACGTCTATCGGTCAGTGGGGTGGTTTAGTTCTTCTTGGTAATGCACCAGCAAACTCATGTGGTGACCAAGAAGGCGAAGCAACTGCAGACGAGCTTGCAAACTGTGGTGTTGCAGCTGAAGGTGATGCAGGTCAATTCGGTGGTAACGTTGCAGATGATAACTCAGGTACATTGAAATACTTAGTTGTTAAACATGCTGGTAAAACTCTGGGTAATGGTGACGAGTTAAACGGTATTTCATTTGCCGGTGTTGGTTCTGCTACAACTGTTGACTACATTCAAGTACACGAAAACTTAGATGATGGTATTGAGTTCTTTGGTGGTACAGTAAACGTAAGCAACGTGGTACTTACAAGTATTGGTGATGACTCACTAGATTGGTCTTTTGGTTGGACTGGTACGGCGAAAAACGTATACATTCAACAAGCTGCGAACTTAGGTGATAACGCGATTGAAGCTGACAACTCTGAGTTTGATTCAGACGCTACACCACTGACTAACCCTACCATTGAAAACGTAACAATCGTGGGTGCTGAAGGTAACAATGGTATTCGTCTACGTGCAGGTACTGCAGGTATGCTGAAAAACGTTTTCGTTACAGGCCCTGCAACGTACGAAAACTGTTTACGTGTTGGTTCTGATTCAGTTCCTCGTGCAGAAGACGGTTCACTAACTATCACTAACTCAATTGTTGCTTGTCAAACAGCTGCGAATAATTTCGGTAGCGAAACAATTAATGGTGGTACTGTACAAGCGTGGTTTGAAGGCCAAGACGGTAACCAAACTCTTACACCTGCAGATTTAATGCTAGATGATAATGGTTATATGCCTTTAGCAGGCTCACCATTATTAGCGAATGGTCAAATCGGAGCATTTAGCGCAACAAATAACTGGATGGAAGGTTGGACTGTTGCTATCAATGGCGGTTTCCCAACTGATATTGAAAATGCAATGGCGCAAGGTCTTGCGACAGACGTTTCATCTGAATTCCCACAAATCACTGATAAGCCAGTGTATCGTTTAGCTGAAGATACAACTTTCACTGCAGATGTAACATTAACAAATGACGCTCACTGGATCTTAAACGGTCGTACAGCAGTCGGTGGTGACCGTACTGATAGCGCAACATTATATGTTCAAGCGGGTACTACATTAATCGGTGAAACAGGTGATGACTTCTTAGTTGTTCGCCGTGGTTCACAAATCAACGCTAATGGTAATACAACAGCACCAATCACCATGACATCTATCCAAGATATGACAGGTGCAGAAACAGGCATCGGTCAATGGGGTGGTTTAGTATTACTTGGTAATGCACCGGCTAACTCGTGTGGTGACCAACAAGGTGAAACAACACCTGAAGAGCTAGCAAACTGTGGTGTTGCAGCTGAAGGTGATGCAGGTCAATTTGGTGGTGACGATGCAGAAGACAACTCGGGTGTTGTTCGTTATGTTGTCGTTAAACACGCAGGTAAAACATTGGGGAATGGCGATGAGCTAAATGGCATTTCATTCGCTGGTGTTGGTTCTAAAACAAAAGTTGAATACATCCAGGTTCACCAAAACCTTGACGATGGTATCGAGTTCTTCGGTGGTACTGTTAACGTTCGTAATGTTGTACTAACTGATATTGGTGATGACGCGTTTGACTGGTCATTTGGTTGGACAGGTCGTGCACAAAACGTATATATCCAACAATCATCTGTTGAAGGTGACAATGCAATCGAAGCAGATAACTCAGAATTCGATTCAAACGCTACACCATTAACTAAGCCACTACTTTCAAACGTAACGATTGTTGGTGCTGACGGTAAAAACGGTGTTCGTCTTCGTGCAGGTACGGCTGGTGTTATCCGTAACATGGTTGTGACAGGCCCTGAAGGTTACAAAAACTGTTTACGTGTAGGTTCTGACTCTGTAGCAAATGCTGAGTCTGGTGAGCTTTCTATCGAGAACTCAGTTGTAGCATGTAGTGCAGACAATAACTTCGGTTCTGAAGCAATTGGTTCTGGTAATGTTCAGTCTTGGTTCGAAGGTCAAACAGGTAACCAAACACTTACAGCAGCGACATTAAACTTAGCAACAGATGGTTTCACGCCTAAATCAAACTCTCCGCTATTAGGTGCAGGTGTTGATGCGTCAGACCTTGACCCATTCTTCACTAAAACAAGCTACATTGGTGCATTTGACGGTGACAATAACTGGATGGAAGGTTGGACAGTTGCTGTTAACCCAAGCTTCCCTGAAGATATCACTAACGCAATGGAACAAGGTCTAGCGACTGATGTTTCTGCTAGCTTCCCACAAATTACCGATAAGCCAGTGTATCAGTTAGCACAAGATGTTGTGTTCACATCTGACGTGACATTAACTAACGATGCTCACTGGATATTAAAAGGTCGTACAGCAGTGGGTGGTGACCGAACTGATAGTGCAACTCTTTATGTTCAATTTGGTACAACACTAATCGGTGAAAACGGTGATGACTTCTTAGTTGTGCGTCGTGACTCTAAGATTGAGGCTGTAGGTACAGCAACTCAACCAATCGTTATGACATCAATCCAAGATATGACAGGTGCTGAAACAGGTATTGGTCAATGGGGTGGTGTAGTGCTTCTTGGTAACGCACCAGCTAACTCTTGTGGTGACCAAGTGGGTGAAACAACAGCAGATGAACTTGCAAACTGTGGTGTTGCAGCTGAAGGTGATGCAGGTCAATTCGGTGGTAACCAACCAGAAGATAACTCAGGTACGCTTAAGTATGTTGTTGTAAAGCAAGCGGGTAAAACACTAGGTAACGGTGATGAGCTTAATGGTATCTCACTAGCTGGCGTTGGTAGCCAAACTGAACTTGATTATATCCACGTTCACGAAAACCTTGACGACGGTGTTGAGTTCTTTGGTGGTACTGCAAGCATTAGCCACTTAGTACTGACAAACATTGGTGATGATTCTCTTGATTGGTCATTCGGTTGGACTGGTAATGCACAATACGTATTAATCAAACAGTCTTCTTCAGAAGGTGATAATGCAATTGAAGCTGATAACTCAGAGTTTGATTCAGATGCATCACCTTTAACAACACCTACTATCTCTAACGTAACTATCATCGGTGCAGATGGTGTAAACGGTATCCGTTTACGTGCAGGTACTGCGGGTATGCTTAAAAATGTAGTAGTGACAGGTGGTGAAGGTTATAAAAACTGCTTACGAGTTGGCGCAGATTCAGCTCCACGCGCTGAAGATGGCTCACTGACTATCAGTCACTCAGTGGTTGCATGTGCAGCAGATAACAACTTCTCAAGCCAAGCAATTGGTACTGGTAATGTTCAATCTTGGTTCGAAGGCCAAGAAGGTAACTCTATTATGGACGCAGCGATGTTAGGTCTTAGCGACAACGGTTATCAACCAAGTGCAGAATCAGCATTACTTGGTAGCGGTTCCGATGCTTCAAGCCTAAATAGCTTCTTCGACCAAGTAGATTACATCGGTGCAATGGATGCGCAAACAGACTGGACAGCAGGTTGGGTAAAAGTAGGTCTTAACTAAGACCTTCTAATCCATGGTCGGGGGCGACCCCGGCCAGCTTCTAGTTTTGTTTTCGGAGTATAATAATGAAATCTTTTACCCCCTCTAAACTTGTGCGTTCAAAGATAAACCACGCAGTGCTTGCAGCACTAGTTGGCTTATCAGTGAATACTGCCTATGCAGCGGATGAAGCACAAGAAATTGAAGAAGTGGTTGCTGTAGGACAGCGTTTAAAAGGGAGTGCTGGCGCGGTTCTTCAAGAGCGTCAAAATCAAGCTTTCGTTGCTGATATCATGGGTGCAGAGCAAATCTCTCGTACTGGTGATGGCGATGCTGCATCGGCACTTCGTCGTGTAACAGGTTTGACACTTGTTGATGGCAAGTTCATTTATGTTCGTGGTTTAGGTGAGCGATATTCGAGTACTCAGCTTAATAGCATGTATGTACCAAGCCCTGATCCAACTCGCTCAGTTGTACCGCTTGACTTATTTCCATCAGATATTATTGAAAGTCTTAGTGTTCAAAAATCGTTTTCACCCGATATGCCAGCGCATTTTGGTGGTGGTAACGTAAATATTAGAACCAAATCAATTCCGACTGATTTTTTATTTAAAGTCGATATTGGTACTTCTTATAACACCAATAACAGTGATACAGGCTACTTCTATGAAGGTGGTGATGATGACTGGATGGGACGTGACGATGGAACTCGCGCGTTACCAAGTGAGTTCATCGATGCCTTTTATGGTGCTGGCCTTGAGGGTGATATCAATACAACATTGGCTGAGCGCCAAGCATTGATGTCGGCTCTTGACTGGAATATTTCAGCAACTGAAAAAGACGTTGATCCTGAAATGAGCTTTTCAGTTTCACTAGGCGATCGCTTTGAAAGTGAAATGGGCACATTTGGTGTACTTGCTGCTGTTTCTTATGAAAATGAGTGGGAAGTAGCGCAAGAGAAAAGTGGTACCAACCTTGGCAGCTTAGGGTGTGAAGACAAGTGTTTTGCTCAGTATTACGATGGTACATCGACTGAACAAAATGTGCGTTGGAGTGGGACATTCAATATTGGTTATGAGTTTAATTCAAACCATAAAATTGAACTGACTAATATTGCCCTGCATGACATGCGTGACCGTGTTCGTAATCGTAATTTCTATGATGCCAACGAAACGGAAGAAGGTGTTCGTGATCTTCGCCGTGTTGATGTCGTGTATGAAGAGCGTGAAATGTTCTCCAGCCAATTAAAAGGCACCCACAACTTTATTGATTTTAACAACTTGTTTGTTGATTGGTATGCCGGTACAAGCCGTGCAAACCGTGATGCTCCAGGTGGTGTTGATGCTGTTTTCCAACGTAACTATGACGATGGGGCGTTTGTATCTGAGCAATTACAGGACGTTTCTGCAACTAACGTGACACGTGAATTCCAAGTTCTTCATGACGAAGTTGATACCTGGGGTTGGAACATGGGTATGCCATTTTATGGTGAAGGCTATGAGCTTGAGCTAAAAGTAGGTGGCGACTTCTCTGAGAAAACACGTAACGCAAATAATACGACATTCGGTATTACACACCGTGGTATTTCAGATGATTATTCATTTGGCTCACGTTTAGATGAAATTTTCGCTTACGATAACATCAATAATGATGCTTTCTATGCAAGTTCAACGGGGTCAGGTATTTTCGACGACAGAACAACTGACGGTGATAAATACAGTGCGGCACATAAGCTAGATGCTTATTATTTTATGGCTGACTACTTTATCGACAACACTTGGCGTATTACTGGTGGTGTTCGTTGGGAAGATTTTGCGCAAGTATCAGTGCCATTTAAGGCGCATAGTAATTTGTTTGATGCGACAACTGATGAGTTAGCTGAAGTAGCTATCAAAGAAGATGACTTTTATCCATCTTTAGCTGTGACTTATATCATGGATGAAGAAATGCAATTTCGTTTAAATTTAAGCGAGACAACGATTCGTCCAGATATGCGTGATGTTAGCTCTACTTTCTTCGTTGACCCGTTAACGGAATTCCTTGTTCGTGGTTCACCGACATTACAAAGTTCAAAACTTAAAAATGCTGATTTCCGTTTTGAATGGTATATGGCATCAGGTAATAACCTATCAGTTGCATTGTTCTACAAAGACATTACTAACCCTATTGAAATGGTAGAGCTTGCGGGTGTTGGTGGTGCGGCACCACAGTTATTAACTGCTAATGCTGAATCAGGTGAGTTAACCGGTATTGAGGTTGATTTCTTAACTGATTTTAGCTTTATCAGTGCTGACTGGTCGAGTGTATTTTTGTCGGGTAACGTTACGCTATCTGATTCAAGTGTGAAACTAGGCATTGATGATTCTGACGGTGTTGATTCGTTGTTTGAGCAGCAATTAAAAGATGCACTTGATGCAGATACAGTGTCTAACATTGTTACTAACGATGAGCGCCGTTTAGTGGGTCACTCTGAGTGGGTAGCAAACTTGCAGATGGGTTATGACTCAGCTGATGGTTTCCATTCAACATCACTTGTATATAACGTGTTTGGTCCGCGTATTATTGTACCAGGTACTCGAGGTAACGAAGATGCAGAAGAGAAGCCATTCCATTCGCTTGATTTAGTTTATTCTTACTTCCCGAACTTCAATACAAAAGTTAAGTTCAAAATTGAAAACATCCTTGGTCAAGATAAAGAAATTGAACAAGAAGGTTTATCACTTTGGAAGAAAGAAGAAGGCACTAAGTTTAGCTTAGGCTTCAGCTACGAGTTTTAATGAAACTCCCCCAAGGAAGGATACAATAATAAATCCTAACGTTGATTTAGCCCTGCAATAGCAGGGCTTTTTTGTTTCTGTATTGTCTATACCCAAACCACCTCAAGATGCAGAATTCAGCGTTTCACAGGTGCTTAATATCAAGGCGTTACTTTGCAAGAATGGCAGTCCCTTTTAAGAAGTAACAACGATGAGAGTAAGTGCCTGTGAAGCGCCCAAGGGGTTGGTTTAAAAGCGATTTATACTGCGTTATTGATTTTAACAATAGAACCACTATTACTTGCAATCAATGCCTTGCCTAAATCGCTTTTAATTCCAACTGAAACTCGCATCTTGAGGTAGTTTGGGTATATTAAACCATTGCGTGTTATGGTAGTTCTAAGTGTTAAAACAGGGATTTAAAATGGACTTACGGTTAATTATAAATGGTAAAAAAGCGGCTGATGAGCAGCTTCGTGACGCCATCGGTAAATTTCGAACTAGTCAGCCACTGGCGGTGCGTGTTACCTATGAAGGCGGTGACATTAAGCGCTTTATTAATGAAGCCGTAGCAGAAGGCGTAAAACGTGTTGTTGTGGCTGGTGGCGATGGCACCGTTAATGAAGCAGTTAATGCATTAATGAAGTTAGAAAAATCACAGCGTTTAGAGCTTGCTATTTTACCTATGGGCACGGCGAATGACTTTGCCACAGCCGCCCACATTCCTCACGGGTACTTGCCAGCACTTAAACTTGCCGCCAATGGTCAGCCGCATGCAATTGATACGGTAGAGGTTGATGAGCGTTACTTTGTGAACGTAGCCAGTGCTGGTTTTGGGGCTAAAATTACCGCTACAACACCGCCTGCACTTAAGAACATACTAGGAGGTGGCGCATATACATTGGCAGGGCTTGTACAAGCGCTTAGTTTTGTACCTTACAGTGGCGAGTTAACACTGCCTGATGGTGAGCGTGCTTCGGGCGATATTATTGCTGCTGCCGTGTGTAATGGTCGCCAAGCGGGTGGTGGTCAGCTACTTGCGCCACATGCATACATAAATGATGGCTTGGTTGATTTAGTGGCGTTTACATCATTTGCAATTTCAGATGTGCCGGCGGTTATCGAAGAGCTAAGCAACTACCCTAATTCATCACAAAAGTGGGTAAAACGCTTTCAAGTGCCTTGGCTTGAATGGCAAACACAAACAGAAATGCCTATAAACTTAGATGGCGAGCCAATCACCTCAAAACAACAGCGTTTTGAAGTGCATGCTGGCGCGCTAAACATGGTGCTACCAGACGCTTGTCCGCTAATACGATGATGAAAAATTTTGATGTTACTCGGTTTGCGCTGGTTTTGCTTGGGCCGCAATGCTAGATTACTTCTGTAAAAATTAAATTCTCACGCAATGGACTTTAATTTTTAACAGTTTAGGTAATTTGAATGAATCAAACAGTGGAACAAACAATGAAAAAAGTAGGATTAGTCGGTTGGCGGGGCATGGTTGGCTCTGTGTTATTAGAACGTATGCAGCAAGAAAATGATTTTTCTAATATCGACACGACTTTTTTCACCACCTCTCAAACCGGTCAATTAGGTCCTGATCTTGCTGGCCCAGCTAAACCGCTTTTAGATGCCAATGATATTTCTGAGCTTGCAAAGATGGATATTATTGTCACTTGCCAAGGCGGTGACTATACCAAAGCCGTTTACCCGCAATTACGCGAATCAGGTTGGCAAGGTTACTGGATTGATGCGGCATCGGCACTGCGCATGAGTGACGATAGTATTATTGTGCTTGACCCGGTAAATAAAGATGTTATCACAGCGGGCCTAGAGCAAGGCGTTAAAACTTATGTTGGCGGTAACTGTACCGTATCACTTATGTTATTAGCACTTGGCGGTTTATTTGAGCAAGACTTGATTGAATGGGTTAGCCCAATGACATATCAAGCGGCTTCTGGTGCAGGTGCTCGCAACATGAAAGAATTAATTGCACAAATGGGTGCAATTCACGAAACCGTTGCTGATAAGCTTGCTGATCCTAACGCTGCTATTCTTGAAATTGACAAATTAGTCACCGAAAAAATTGCCTCAAGCGATTTACCGCAAGACCAGTTTGGTGTGCCTTTAGCAGGTAGCCTCATTCCTTGGATTGATGTACCAATGCCAAGTGGTCAAAGTAAAGAAGAGTGGAAAGCGCAAGTTGAAGCGAACAAAATTTTAGGCAGCAGCGAACAACCTATCCCTGTTGATGGCTTATGTGTTCGCATTGGTGCAATGCGTTGTCACTCACAAGCAATGACAATTAAGCTTCGCAAAGACATTAGCGTTGAGAAAATTGAAGAAATTCTTGCTTCTCACAATGAGTGGGTAAAAGTGATCCCTAATGACCGTGACATTTCTGCTACAGACTTAACACCTGTAAAAGTAACTGGCACACTGTCTATTCCTGTTGGTCGTATTCGTAAATTAGCGATGGGCCCTGAATATATCAGCGCGTTTACGGTTGGTGATCAACTGTTATGGGGTGCTGCAGAGCCACTTCGCCGCATGTTACGCATTATTGTTGATGGTCAACATTAATCACACAACTCAACATTAAGGCTAGCAGCTTGCTGGCCTTTTTTAGCACTAAAGGAAAGTAATGCACACGCCTAGTAAATGGAAAATGACACCCGAAAGAGTGTCGCAGTTTATTAAAACCTACAGCTTTGCATTAATGGTTGATAGTGAGTTTGAGGCAACTCATTTACCATTAGTTTATAAACCCGATGAGGGCGAGTTTGGGACCTTATATGGTCATGTTTCACGGGCAAATGGTCATGGTAAAAGCTTGCAAAATACTCGGGTATTAGTGGTTTTTAATGGGCCTCATAGTTATATATCTCCGACATGGTATGCAGAAAAGCCTGCTGTATCGACATGGAATTATGCTGTGGTTCATGCCAAGGGTAAGGTTGCATATCTTGATGATGAAAACACCTTAGCTTGCCTAGATGAGCTAATTAGGCAATACGAGCCAAGTATTTTAAACGATACCAGTTTGCTACCAGATGAATATCAAGCAAAGTTACTGCGGGGAATTGTAGGCATTAAAATTGAACTTGACTCAATTCAGGCAAAAGAAAAGTTAGGCCAGCATAAATCGGCGGCGGATCAGCAAGGTGTTGTAGCTGGGTTAAAGGCCGATAAACACCCTGATTGTCAGGCTTTACTTAGCTATATGCTAAAACACGAAGTAGGAATAGGCAGCTAATTTGCATCCAGCAAATGCTGCCAATTGGTTGGAAAGTACCTAGCATGGTTTTGTTAAAAGCATGTTAATTACTAAGGCTAAAGTTAGTACATTCCATGTTCATGTCAACTAAATGACATATATATGAAGGTAAGTTTTGGGTATAGACAATAAAAATAGCCATAAACTGCACATTGATTTTATTAGCCCAATCTATTTTGCCCCATAAAAATAAACACTTATTTATTTGCTGAACTTCCAAGGCCTCACTATATTTTCTTAAGTACCTAGTTGGAAGTATGCTATGAATATCTCAAAAAAATTAAAGCTCGCTTTTGCATCAGCCATCGCGCTGCCGCTGATCATCATTGCTGCGCTTGTAATTACACAAACAAGACAGCAAGCTCTCGACAATTTTGCCGAGCTTAGTGAAAGAGAAGCCAGACAAGTCGATAATGGTATCAGTATGTTTTTTGCAGAAATTGAGAAAAATGTCGATTACCTTGCTTCTCATACCGCTATCTTAGACGCCAAGCAAGGCGTTAAAACCCATATGCAATCACCTAGTGCAGAGATGCTTGATCATTTAAGTGGCAGTAGCACCGAAAAAAACGCTTTTAGTTTGTTTGATCACTTTGGCGTAACCCACCCGGGACTTGCTTATATCTACATGGGTAATGAACAAGGTGGTTATATTCAATGGCCAGAGGGTGAAGTAACAGCAAATTATGACCCAAGAGTTAGGCCATGGTACGAAACAGGTAAAGCTGCAAATGGTAAAACAGTAAGAACCAATGCCTATTATTGGGCAGTAGATGACATGGTAATTGTTTCTACTGTTAAGGCAATTAAAGAAGAGGGCGAGTTTATTGGTGTGCAAGGCATGGATGTATCCTTGCAGGGGCTTACCGATATTATTGCGAACATTAAACTTGGTGAAACTGGCTATTTAATGCTGATTGAAGACAGTGGCAATGTACTCGTTGACGTTAAAAATGCTGATTACAGGTTTAAGCAGCTAGCACAAGTCAATAACGGAAAATACAAGCAGCTCGCTGAGAATAATCATGGTCAATTTGAAATAGACATTAATGGTAAAGATTACTTAGCGAATATTTATACCTCACAAAAACTAGGCTGGAAATTTATAGGCTTAGTTGAAAAATCTGAAGTGATGAGTGCCGCAAATGCAATGACGATTACTATTTTAGTCATCAGTGCAATTCTGATTGCTGTATTCATTCTAGTTGCTAGCTACATTTCTAAATTAATTTCAGCACCTATTGTTGAAGTAAGTGATGGCCTGACAGAAATATCGCAAGGTGGTGGTGATCTAACCAAACGTTTGGTTATTAAAACACGTGATGAAACGGCCAAATTAGCAAACAGCTTTAATTTATTTTTGAACCTGATATCGGATTTAGTTACGCAAATTAATGATTGCGCTCAAAATGTGAGTGATACCTCCGCACAAACATCATCACAGGCCGCACAACTGTCAGGCTCAACATCGCAGCAACAACAAGCTCTTGAAATGGCGGCCACAGCGATTAATGAAATGGCAGCGACTGCTAATGAGGTCTCTGCCAGTTGTGCAAATGCAGCTGAGCTTGCATCGCAAACTCAACAAGCCTCAGAGCTTGGACAAAGTGTGATTTCTCAGACTGTTGATAGCGTTGTATCTTTGTCTGAAGTGATCACCAAAGCAACTCAAGATATAAACCAACTTGATGCTGAAAGTGAAAACATCATGTCGATATTGAGCGTAATAAGAGGGATTGCAGAACAAACCAATTTATTAGCATTAAATGCGGCAATTGAAGCGGCGAGGGCGGGCGACCATGGCCGAGGCTTTGCGGTTGTTGCAGATGAGGTTCGTGCATTATCACAAAGAACATCTGAATCAACAGAAGAAATTGCAAGCCAATTAGACTCCTTACGAAAGATGTCTGATCAAGTGTCAAAAGAAATGACAACCAGCTTAAACCGCACAAATAAAACAGTTGAGTTAGCCCATTCAGCACAGCAACAATTTAGTGAAATAACCGCGTCAATTGTTAATATTAGCGATTTGAATACACAAATCGCGACAGCAGCTGAAGAGCAACAGCATGTAGCTGAAGACATTAATCGTAATGTGGTAGAGATTAAAAACGCGGCGGATGATGTCAGCGAAATTGCTGAAAGTGCAAGAGGCAACGGAGAGAAACTAAACTTATTATCGAACACGCTTACTGATTTAGTAGGTAAGTTTAAAGTTTAGAGTAGTTAAAATTATGCTTGGATACTAACCTTGTCCCTTTTTTGTTGATTAAATAGAGATTAAAGGTTAGTTTTTATGTTGGTATTATCAAACCTAAAGTAGAACATGCAGGGAAAAATATTTCAGCTAAACAATAACAAACAAACTATTTATATATTTTTTATCATGCTATTTTTTACGCTGAGTCTCCACCTCCTCATAAGCTACCTTCAAGTAAATCATCAAAAGCAGTTTGCTGAATCTCTATTAACTAAAGCAGAAAATATATCGAATGATATAGTGGCTTCTATCCAAGAAGTCGCAACGCTATCTCCTAATAGATGTGACTCTGATTCCATCAACACATTACGTATAATTCTTTCAAAATATGAATACACTCATGACTTAGGTCTAATTTTTGATGGTAAGGTCGGTTGTTCAGCAAACTGGGGACTATTTGAAACTCCAATTTTATTTGCAAGAGAGTTTTATAGTTCTTCCTCGGGGTATCAATTCGCTTCGAAGGTAGGGAATATTTTCCCAGTTCCAGCCAGATACGATATAACAAAAAAAGACAACGTGATTGCTTTCACAATTAATGAACCATTTAAGAGTTTTGACCATCTTGAAAAAGGGTTTTCTTATAAAATTATTTCAAAAAATGAGAGCCATACTTTCCATAACTACAAATCTGAGTATCAGTTCAAAAAGGATACGTTATTAAATTCTCAGGAATTAAAAATTTGCAGTTCAAAATTCGAATACTGCGTAGAGACGTTAAATAATCGTCCTGGGCTACTTTATTTACCAATTTTTATCTCGTCATCACTTATTTGTTTAATCGGGTTAATAAGTTTTTTAATTGCTTATTCTGTTATTTCATATTTTGATAAGAACTCTTCAATCGAGTTTAGGTTGCGTAAAGCTATAAAAAACGGTGAATTATATTTAGAGTACCAACCAATAATTGAGCTGAAAAATAATAAAATAATTGGTGTGGAGAGCCTAGTTAGGTGGAAAGACGCCGTTCATGGAAATGTATCACCTGAACTTTTCTTAAGTATCGCAGAACAGTTAGGCTTGTACTCAACCTTAGCATATGACTTAGTTAAAAGAGCATTTGCAGAGCTTTCAGCTATTTTACATAGGGATCCCGAGTTCACAGTTGCGATTAATGTTAATGCGTACGAAATTAAAACTTCAGAGTATTTAGATAACCTATACGAACTTTGTATGAGTTATAAAATAAAGCCGCAGCAAGTAAAAATAGAAATTACAGAGCGAATAGGTTTGCCACTTGAAGAGTTATCTAACTTTGCAACACGGGCAAAGTACTATGGCTTTATTATTGCTCTTGATGATTTTGGAACAGGAGTATCTAACCTTGTGTGGCTCACTGAAATTAACTTCGACATCATTAAAATTGATAAAATATTAACACAATCAATAACGGATGAATTTAAACAGGATATGGTATTAGCCATTATGTCTCTGGTTACAAATCTTAATCGCTTGGTCATTTTTGAAGGGGTTGAGGTGTTTGAAGAATATAACTTCATAAAAGCTTTTAATCCTAATCATCAAATTCAAGGTTGGTATTTTTATAAGTCTTTACCATTAACCGAGCTAAATAAAGCACTAGATGGCCAGCAAGGATGACAATGAAAATAGAAAGTGTGAACACTGAAGATTTCCCAGAACTACTTAGTGTATGGGAAAACTCAGTTCGAGCGACACATGATTTTATAACAGAAGACGACATAGCCTTTTTTAAGCCCATTATCATTGAGCAGGCTTTTCCAAATGTTACTTTGAAGTGCATAAAGGATGAACATAAAGCAATTTTAGGTTTTGTTGGTGTTCACGATAGCAAAATTGAAATGTTGTTCATTTTAGATGCTGCCAGAGGTGAGGGGATAGGTAAAGTACTCTTGAACTATGCGGTTGAGCAATTAGCAGCCAACAAAGTGGATGTTAATGAGCAAAACCCACTTGCAGTTGGGTTTTATCAACATATGGGGTTTAAAGTTATCTCACGCTCACCTTTAGATGATATGGGCAAACCATTTCCAATATTACACATGGAACTCGTGTAGGAATGGCTACAGCCATGTAGGTCGTCATTTATGGCGACAATAACTGTGAACGATGAATGTACGGCGTTGAAACGCCTCCTACATACTTTACTCTCGTAACTCGCAAACTTTACTCTCATATCTCGCTAACTTCTCTTTTAACGCGCTAAAGCACGACCTACAACGCGCGAAACAAGTTTCACGCCTACGATTGAAAACATTGGGCTCTAGGATTTAGGCTCTGGGACGCGATGTAAAATCGCTGCTACTTGCTCGGCGTTAAAACGCCTCCTGAAACTTTCACCTTGTAACTCGCAAACTTCTCTTTTAACGCGCTAAAGCACGACCTACAACGCGCGAAACAAGTTTCACGCCTACGTTGGAAAACATTAGGCGCTAGGATTTAGGCTCTGGGACGCGATGTAAAATCGCTGCTACTTGTTCGGCGTTGAAACGCCTCCTACAAACTTTACTCTCGTATCTTACAAACTAAAAAATCATTACTTGTCATACAAAATAATCTATTGTATTTTCAGGGGATTAAGGTTTAAAAATAAAAGGATTTTAGTAATGGTTAAACTAAATGGATTCACAGTTTTAATTTTGATTGCTATCAGTTCGCTAATAACTTATTTGGTTACTTCATCGAGCAACAATAGTGAGGTGACGGCTACCGTAATAGAGAGTCAAGTTAATAGTGATTCTAATAAAGAAGTGATCTCGGCGAATAACAAAGATATACATCAAAGCACTATTCAAGTTAAACAATTAGCCAGTTCAGAGCCTGAAGGTAATAAGGTGAGTGAAGAGCAAGGTCAACAAACGAATTTAGCTGATAGACATTTTTCATCATCAGAATCTGTTACCAATTCATTCATCACTGATAATGGGTAAATTAAACAGCAAAGCGTATTTGGCGCAATCACAATTCCTGAATTTCATGACTTTTTGAATAATGTACGAGTTACTGAAGAAACAGATAATTCAATAGAAAGAGAAGTTAAGCTGCTCGAGATGTTGAGTCAAATTCGCACAAACGACGTTTATGCTGAAGACTTTGCTTGTAGAGGTAAAGTCTGTGCTATGTCATTTCACCATGAGGCTAACTCTGATTTTGATCTTGATAAGTTGAGTACTTTTGATGAAAACTACCTTTTCACAAACACATCAAAAGACGAATCAGGTTCAACAGTGACAAGAGTCTTGTTTATTCAAACAGACAACCCATCTCAATTAGTTTTTACCAATGGCTAGTCTTTGTAAGTCGCTATTTATGGCGACAAAACCTTGAACATTTTCATGTAGGAACGGCTTTTGCCGTGAACCATAAATGTTTGGCTTTGAAACGCCTCTTATAAACAAACGCGCGAAACAAGTTTCACGCCTACGTTGGAAAAACATTAGGCGCTAGGATTCAGGCTCTAGGACGCGATGTAAAATCGATGCTATTTGCTCGGCGTTGAAACGCCTCCTACAACTTTCATCTTGTAGCTTGCTAACTTTCCCCTTGTAACTTGTAACTCGTCACTTATCTTTTGCTTAATTTGCTGTTCGCGATATGCTGACATAACGAATATTGAATTACATTGGAATTGAAAATGAAGCTCAATCAGGTGACGTTACCTGTAAAAGATATGGATGAAGCGGTGGCTTTTTACTTAACACTGGGAATGATTCAGATTGTAGATACCCCGCATTACGCACGCTTTCAATGCCCAGATGGTGATGCCACATTTTCGCTGTCATTAGAAACCGATAATTATAATAATCATGCGGTAATTTATTTTGAACATGAGCAGCTCGATGAGCTCTACGCAAGCCTTGTTGAAAAAGGCATTAACTTTGAACAGCCACAAACCGCCCAGCGTTATTTATGGAAAGAAGCAATTTTAAAAGATCCATCAGGTAATAAAATTAAATTGTATTGGGCCGGAGAGAACCGCTTAAACCCACCATGGAAAGTAGAAAAAAGAGGATAAATTAAAGGCGCTAGGTCCTAGCGCCTAATATCTAAAAACTAACCTCTTAAAATGTTACTGCTTTTCTTTCAGTAATTGTTTTAGTTCGGCCATTTCAGCTTGTAGCTGAGCAATTTGTCCTTTGGTTGCAGGCATGTCGGCATCAGATGTTTGCTCTTCTCGAGCGTTGCGATGCTCTTCAGACATGACTTCTAAAATTGCACCCACCATCATGTTTAAAAATATAAAGGCAGT
Source organism: Pseudoalteromonas sp. SCSIO 43101 (assembly GCF_023650775.1). Classification (NCBI taxonomy): domain Bacteria; kingdom Pseudomonadati; phylum Pseudomonadota; class Gammaproteobacteria; order Alteromonadales; family Pseudoalteromonadaceae; genus Pseudoalteromonas; species Pseudoalteromonas sp. SCSIO 43101. The sequence continues at coordinate 732,169 of NZ_CP072674.1, read as the reverse complement.
TAAGAAGATAAACGTTAGGTAGAAAATCCAACTGAGTTCATACACAGCCATGGTCTCATACATGACATCAGTCCAATCCTCGAACGTTGCAATCCTAAATAGGGTGAGCATAGAAATAGATACATCGCCCCATAATACAGGGTTTATATCAGCAAACAGCATGCTACCCATAGCGGCATAAATATAAAAAATCACAAACATAAGTAGGGCAATATAGCCCATTTGCGGAATAGCTTTTAAAAGCGAGTTAACCAGCAGTCTAAGCTCTGGGATCATAGAGACTAGTCGCAGAACGCGGAAAATACGCAGTAATCGAGCGATAAAAATTGTTGATCCAGCTGCAGGGTAAAGGCTACCGACCACGATTATGAAATCAAAAATATTCCAACCTTTGCTGAAAAAATCTTTAAAGCCACGGCTTGCGATAAAACGGATCACTAGTTCAACTAAAAAGAATACCGTGATACCTACGTCCATCCAATGTAAAGCAAGCTCAGCTGTAGGATGTAATGAATAGGTATGTGCACCCACTGTTAGTGCTGAAATAACAATGACAGCGATAACAAATGATTGAAAAATTTTACTTTTATCGATACGCTGAAACAGCTCTTGTAACTGCGACAACATCATATAGAACCCTTTGGTAATAATATTTAAACCCACGCAATATACAGGAAAACGCAGCACCAATGTATAACTACATAAAGGAAATTTAATGTTTTTTAATGCTTTAAAATTGGCCATCATCGCGACTGTTGTAGTGCTCTTGTCAGCTTGTAGCTCAGACGCCCGTTATCATGAAATTCAATCGGCGCGTTTAAGTGAATGCAATCATATGGCAGATAAAGAGTACCATGAGTGTGTAAAGCGCCAGCAAGATGGCTACGAAGAATTTAAAAAACAACAAGCAGAACATGACTAAAACTGAAAAGCGCCAAGATAAGGCTATTCGAGTTGCGTTAACGCAAGCGTGCGAACAAGCAAAAGAACAAGTACACGAATTTTCATGGTTAACTCATACTGCTGATCTAAAAAAACTACCGCAATCGCTGAGAGTAAGTTGTTACTGTAAAGAGCTGCCGATTACAGCTGAGCAAACCCAGTTAATTAGCAGTCTAATTATCAAAGAATTGAGTGCAATAGATTTAGCGATCAATCCAAAAGCAATTGCGTTTTTAAAGGAATAAAAATGAATTTAAATTTAACCCCTAAACAGATGGTTAGGTTAAACCTAGCTCTTGCTGTGTTGTTTTGTATTATTGGTGTGTACAGCTTGCAATCAGACTCATTACCTATTTCAAGTTTTACTGGTTTTATATTTGCTATCGGTTTTTTGGCACAGGCCTATCGCTATACAGAAAAGTTTGTAGCCAAAACAGCCCTTAGTAAAACACTCACAGCAACAGACACAAGCCTCACGGTTAAGCAGGTGTATTATGGCGAGCAAGTAGAGACTCTTGAGTTGAGCCGTATTACACAATTGAAAGTTGCTGATAACTATTTAGCTGTCATTTTAGATGGCAACGGCCAAGGCTTCGATTTTCAAATTAAAGGCAAAGCTCAAGCCATTACTGAACGTTTAAATGAAATATTGCCAAAGGAGCTGCTTAAAAACAGCCCAATCAAACAGGTTTAATTTGGTAAGCCAGCTGCAAATGGCTATAATCGGCAAAAATTATTGAAAGAGATATAGCAATGGCAGTGCCTACGCGTTCACAAATTTCAATTGGCTGCGAAGTCAACATTGTATTAAAACAAGATCAACGAACTGGTCAGTTAACTCAAGGTATAGTGTCACGTATTTTAACTAAGTCACCGAATCACCCGCATGGTATTAAAGTTCAACTTGATGATGGTCAAGTAGGGCGCGTGAAAGAGATTTTATCATGAGTGTTTTAAGCGAAAGTGAATTTTGGCAACTCGTGACCGCCGAAGATAAAACTGCCGAGCCTGAGTCTGTTTGTAATGCATTAAAAGCAAAACTGACTGATTTATCTGACCAGCAGCTGATGGAATTTGATAAGCAGTTTAACCTACGTATGCGTAAAGCCTATACCTGGGACTTATTTGGTGCAGCTTATGTAATGGCCGGTTGTAACGATGATTATGGCTTTTCTGAGTTTTTATGTTGGCTTATTTCACGTGGTGAACAGGCTTTTTTAAAGGCGCTTGAAAACCCAGACTCAATTGCTGAGTGTACGCCAGTTTATCATTTAAACGAACAGCCTTACCCGTATTTAGATGAGTACGACTTGATTGCCGGTATGTTGTACGAAGAGCGTAATGATGACGAATTACCCTTTGTGCCATCAGGCCTTGAGCAACCAAAAGGTAAACGTTTTAAAGATAAAGCAAAGTTTTTAAAACAAACCTACCCAAATTTATACGCCAAGTATTGGCAACAACCGAGTTAAATAAAAGCACCTAAGGGTGCTTTTTTATGTCTTTATACTTACTTGTCTATGGCTTTTAAGTAATTTCTTAGTACCCAAATCTATTCACTTTGTGTTATCTTATTAATGCTGAATTCAGCACTATTTACAATATAAATCAGCAGACTAGATTAAATCGGTTTGCTACAACACATATCAAAGGAAATGACAGTGTCAGAAAATGTATATCAAGCCCCAGAAGCAAACCTCGCTACAGCATCAACAGAAACAACCACTTTAAGCATAAAAGAAATTTTGTTTTCTTTTAAAGGACGTATTCCTCGTAAGACTTATTGGTATTCAGCATTAGGTATGATTTTAGCTTCATTTGTTCTTATGTTTTTAGTAGCACTATTAACAGGTGGTAATGAGTCTGCTATTTCTGTAATCATGCTTATTCTCTATATTCCGCTAATATGGGTTTCGCTTGCGATTCAAGTGAAACGCTGGCATGACCGTAATAAATCAGGTTGGTGGGTACTAATTAGTTTTGTGCCATTAATTGGTCCTATCTGGGCTTTAATTGAAAATGGTTTTTTAGCTGGTGATGAAGCTGAGAACCGTTTCGGTCAACCTACTAGCTTATAAGCTATACTGTGTGCTCTGAATAACAGAGCACACAAAGCCAACTTGTCTAATGAAGCATTTAAATACGATTCAAATAGCTCGATTTATTATTAGCTTTAGTTGGTTTTATCATGGGCTGATACCAAAGCTTATTCACATTGCCCCCCTAGAGCTAAAAATGACAGCCAGTTTTGGTTTTAATCCCGAAATCTCAACGCTCATCACCCGAGCAGCTGGCATAGGTGAAATTATATTTGCCGTGCTGTTTTTTATTTTCTACCGTTCCATCTTAATCAATATTCTCAATATAGCTGCTTTAGTTGGGCTAATGCTGTTTGTTGCTGTTTTACAACCCGCACTTTTAATCGAAGCGTTTAATCCTGTAACTACAAACCTTGCCATAATCGCGTTTAGTCTAGTGCTTATAAATGAGCAAAAAGCGCCAAAAAAGTAATAAAGCCTAAACCGCGTAACAGCGCTTAATTTCGTCAATCATAGCGTTTGCTAAAGGGGAGCTGGCGTTTGTTTTTGAGGTGATTAATACCACAGGAATATCGTAGTGATATTTGTTTGGCTGAACAGCCTTAAAAATGCCTTTATCGACCCAGAACTGTGCATAGTGATCAGGTAAATAACCAATAAACTCACCAGATAAAATTAAATGTGCAATCCCTTCATCATGGTAGGCAACGGCACTATTTTGATAGTTTAAACCGTCGTTTCGGCTTTCTTTATCACGCATGTAGTTACTGGTAATCACCTCCGCTTCTTTGAGCAGCTCATTTATTTTCTTGTCTTCACAATTAAATAACGGGTGACCGACTGCGCAATACAGAAAGTTGGTTTCGTTATGTAGGGCGGTGTAATCTAATCCGCGAATATGATGGCGGCTAACACCAATCCCCACTAACGAGCGGCCATTGGCTACTGCGGTTTCTACCTCTCGTGCTTCACATACGTTAATATCGAACTGAATGTTTTTACCTTTTCCTTTTAACCTTGCAATAGCACGGGGAACGGCACAGCGTGGATCGCTAACCATGGTATCTATCATGGCGATACTTAAACGTCCCGATAACTCATTTTTAGAGCTTGCTACGGTATTAGCAAAGGCTTCGCATTGCTGAAGCAGTTCAATCGATGCCTGATAGGTGATAGCTCCTGCATCTGTAATTTCAAAGCCACTGCGGCCACGTTTACATAATTTAATGCCAAGCCTTACTTCTAAGTCTGATAAATGCGCACTGATGGTTGAGCGGCCAATATTCAAACGTGACTCTGCGGCTGAAAGCCCGCCACACTCAACAATTGCTACAAAAACGCGCAATAAGCGCAGGTCTACGTCATGAACTTGCATAGCTCTTCTTTTAGTTCGATAAATCTGGAATGAATAACGATAATTATGCATTTGTAAAACAACTAGAGCAAGCTAGACTCCCTCTAAATAAAACTAATCCTGTTCTTTAGGAGTTATAAATGACATTTAAGTATGGTGTTGACCAATTAACGTTAGATAGCGTTAATGCTATTGCAGCCGGTACGTTACAGGCAGAGCTTTGCCAAGAAGCAATTGATAAAATTAATAAAAGCCGCCAAAATGTAGACAAAATGGCTGCCTCAGATAAAGCCATTTATGGTATCAATACTGGCTTTGGTCCATTATGTGATACACAAATTTCTCCAGAAGAAACTAACCTACTACAAAAGAACTTATTGATCACACACGCTGTAGGTGTGGGTGAGCCAATCGCTAAACCTATTTCAAAGCTAATGCTAATCACCAAAGTACATGCATTAAGCCAAGGTTTTTCAGGTATTCGTTTAACCGTTGTTGAGCGTATGCTTAAGTTTATTGAACTTGATATCATTCCTGTTGTACCAGAGCAAGGTTCAGTTGGCGCATCGGGCGACTTAGCACCGTTATCGCACTTATTTTTACCTCTTCTAGGTGAAGGTGAGTTTTGGGTAAACGACACAATCAAGCCAGCAGCAGAAGTATTAAAAGAGCACGGTTTAGCGCCTCTAGATTTACATGCTAAAGAAGGTTTAGCGTTAATTAATGGTACTCAGTTTATTTTATCTCATGCCATTACTGCGCTTACTAAAATGCGTTACCTATTAGACCTTGCAGACATCGCAGGTGCTATGAGTATTGAAGGTATGCAAGGTAGCGAATCACCATTCCGTGAAGAGTTACATGCTATCCGTGCTTTTAAAGGTAACATCGAAGTTGCAGCGCGTATGCGCAGCTTTTTTGCAGGCTCTGAAAACATGGCTTCACATACTGATTGTGACCGTGTTCAAGACCCTTACTCACTGCGTTGTATTCCTCAAGTTCATGGTGCATCACGTAATGCGTATTACCACTTAAAAGAACTTGCTGAAACAGAAATGAATTCAGTTACAGATAACCCAATTGTGATCAGCGAAGAAGAAGCAATTTCGGGTGGTGGTTTCCACGGTCAACCACTTGCTATGGTATTAGATTATGCTTCAATTGCAGCAGCAGAGCTTGGTAACATTGCTGATCGTCGTTGTTACTTGCTACTTGAGGGCTTACATGGTTTACCGCGTTTATTAACGTCATCGGGTGGCTTAAACTCTGGCATGATGATCCCACAATACGTGACTGCGGCATTGGTAACAGAAAACAAATCTTTGTGTTTCCCACCATCAGCGGACAGTGTACCAACATCAATGGGTCAAGAAGATCACGTATCTATGGGTAGTATTTCTGGTCGTAAGTTAAACCAGATTTTAGGTAATCTTGATAAAATCTTTGCAATTGAGCTTATGTATGCAGCACAAGCAATTGAATTTAGACGTCCTAATAAGTGTTCTGACATCATTGAAGAAAACTTTGCATTAATTCGCAGCAAAGTTGCCAAATTAGAAGAAGACCGCTTACTTAAGCCTGATATTGATGCCATGGTAGAACTTGTTAAATCGCAAGCGTTTAAAGTTAACTAAGGGAGCAAATAATGACTTTTCAAGAACAAATTAAGCAAGGTATCCCAAGCGTATTGCCAGAGCCAAAACCGTATCCAAGCGATGCAAACCGAGCTCCAAAACGTAAAGACATTTTATTGGCCGACGAAAAGCAATTGGCTATTCGTAACGCATTGCGCTATTTCCCTAAAGAATGGCATCAAGAATTAGCTGCTGAATTTGCTGCTGAGCTCAAACAATTTGGCCGTATTTACATGTATCGCTTTAAACCTAACTATGAGCTTAAAGCGCGCTCGATCAGTGATTACCCGGCTAAATGCGAACAAGCTGCCGCTATTATGTTGATGATCGACAACAACCTTGACCCTGCTGTAGCACAGCACCCAGAAGAGCTAATCACTTACGGTGGTAACGGTGCGGTATTCCAAAATTGGGCGCAGTACTTATTAACCATGAAGTACTTAAGCGAAATGGAAGAAGACCAAACGCTACACATGTATTCGGGTCACCCTATGGGGTTATTTCCATCATCAGTTGAAGCACCGCGTGTGGTTGTGACAAACGGTATGATGATCCCGAACTATTCAAAACCAGATGACTGGGAAAAATTCAATGCACTAGGTGTAACTCAATATGGTCAAATGACTGCGGGTTCATTTATGTACATCGGCCCGCAAGGTATCGTTCACGGTACAACCATTACGGTAATGAATGCGTTCCGTAAAGTACTTGCAAAAGGCGAATCACCAAAAGGTAAGATCTTCTTAACTGCTGGTTTAGGCGGTATGAGTGGTGCTCAGCCTAAAGCGGGTAACATTGCTAACTGTATTACCGTGTGTGCTGAGGTTAACCCTAAGGCGGCTATTAAGCGTCATCAACAAGGTTGGGTAGATGAGCTAATCGATAACATGCCAGAGCTTGTTGAGCGTGTACGTACTGCTCAGCAAAATGAAGAAGTGGTTTCGATTGCCTTTATTGGTAACGTGGTTGATGTATGGGAAAGCTTCTTAGCTGAAGATATTTTCATTCACTTAGGTTCTGACCAAACTTCACTTCATAACCCATGGTCAGGCGGTTACTACCCGGTTGATATCAGCTATGAAGAGTCAAATCGTTTAATTCGTGAAGAGCCAGAAGTATTTAAAGAAAAAGTACAAGCGACGCTTAAGCGCCACGCCGATGCTGTTAACAAGCACACGGCAAAAGGTACTTACTTCTTTGATTACGGTAATGCGTTTTTGTTAGAAGCATCACGCGCTGGTGGCGATGTAATGGCTGATAATGGTATTGATTTTAAATACCCATCGTACGTACAAGATATTCTTGGCCCAATGTGTTTTGATTACGGCTTTGGCCCGTTCCGCTGGGTATGTACCTCAGGTAAGCCAGAAGATCTAGATAAAACAGATGCTATTGCTGCAGATGTTTTAAATAAAATCATGGCAGACTCTCCTGAAGAGATCCAACAGCAAATGCAAGACAACATCACGTGGATCAAAGATGCGAAGCAAAACAAACTTGTTGTAGGTTCTCAAGCTCGTATTCTTTATGCAGACGCACAAGGCCGCGCTGAAATTGCTAAAGCCTTTAATGATGCCATTAATCGTGGTGAAATTGGTCCAGTTGTACTTGGTCGTGACCACCATGACGTAAGTGGTACTGATTCACCTTTCCGCGAAACATCAAACATTTATGACGGTAGCCGCTTTACAGCAGATATGGCTATTCATAACGTAATTGGTGATGGTTTCCGTGGTGCAACATGGGTATCTATCCATAATGGTGGTGGTGTAGGCTGGGGCGAAGTGATCAACGGTGGTTTTGGTATGCTACTAGATGGTAGTGAAGCTGCCGAGCGTCGTCTGAAATCTATGCTATTATTTGATGTAAACAACGGTATTGCTCGTCGTAGTTGGGCTCGTAACGAAGAAGCTAATTTTGCAATTAAACGTGAAATGGCTCGTACGCCTAAACTTAAAGTGACCTTGTCTAATAACGTTGATGATGAAGTTTTATCAAACTTAGATTTCTAAGTTGTGTCAATGCAAAAAGGCTATGTTGTACACGCAACATGGCCTTTTTTATTGCCTAAAATTTTTAAATAGCGCATTGTTTAGGTAATAAATTTTTGGCTTAGCTAATGAGGAGATAGAGATGACTAAAACACTGACGGGTGAATGTTGCTGCGGTGCAGTGAGTTTTAAAGTTGCTGATAAATTTAGGCGTTTTTACTTCTGTCATTGTGAACAATGTCGAAAACTGAGCGGAACAGCTCACGCTGCAAATTTGTTTACCTCACCAGATGCTATCGAATGGGTAAAAGGTCAGAAGCATATAACGCGGTTTAATTATCCTGGTCGTGCATTATCTAGAGCGTTTTGTAAAACCTGTGGCTCTGCGCTGCCATTTGAATCACAAGACAGTAAATACCTACTTGTACCTGCAGGTAGTTTAAACGAAGAGCCAAGTAAAGAATTAGACGCGCAAATATTCTGTGAAGAACAAACCGAATGGCATAGAAAAGGCTTAAATGGCAAAAAGTTGATTGGCTTGGGTCGCGATTAAGCGCTTTGATAATTTGCTTTTATGAATAAAGTTTGACCAGCTAATCGAGTTTGATTAATCTTTAAGATACATTTTAAAAGGAGGTTTAATATGTTTAAAGTTTTAACCTTAGCTGCTTTAGTCTCGTTAGCAGTACCTACAAACGCAAATGAAATGACAGCCGAGTTTCTTAAAAATGAGCTAGAAATCGCTCATTCTCAGTACATCAAAGGTTCAAGCGATAGTGCGCTTTATGCGTTAAATGCACTCGCAAGAATTCTTGAGCTTGATAGCGCTAAAACGCTGCAAACAGAGTTAGGCCCTAATAATCTTGCGTTTACTTATCTTCGGATTGGACTTATTCATGAGCAAGCTGGTGAGCAGCAGCAAGCCAATAGCTACTTTGCAAAAGCAATGAATGTTCACCAAGGCGAAAAAAGTCAGCTTGCAGAGCTTAAAGCTTATGTAACTAAATTAGACAAATCAGTAAAGAGTTAGCGAGATACTAGAGTAAAGTTTGTAGGAGGCGTTTCAACGCCGAACATCGAAGGTTCACTGCTGAAGCCGTTCCTACTTGTGAAACTGTATAGGCTCTAACATCCTGACTCGCAACTCGCAACTCGCAACTCGCAACTCGCAACTCGCAACTTTAATCTTCTTTCTTTGCTTTTTTCGCGAGAATCTCAACTTCTGCTTTTTCGGTTACACCTGCCATACTAAGGGCTGTGCTGCCTACCGATTCATATTCAAGTTTGATTTTATCGAGTTTTGCGTCGTTTTTGTCTGGTAAGCTTAAACTACGTGACGACATCCCTTTGGTTAAAACCCCTAGGTTATCAAACACTTTTTCTTCACCGTTATTCATAACAACTTTAATTTTCTTAAGATTCACAGTGCCATGGGTACATTTAATTTTAATATGGCTGTAGTTGCTGCTGGTGATAGGATTAACGGTATCGGTTTCGCTTTTGTAGCTGACTTTTTTCTCGGCGATGGACTTCCAGTCGTCATCACTGGCTAGGCTTTGTGTGCTAGCTAGGGCTAAAAATGTTGTTAAAGCGATGAGTTTGATTATTTTCATTTGATTCCCTCCAAAAATTTTCATCATTAAAATTTATAGCACATAAACAGATTGGTTGCTTATGCAAAGTTCATAAAATAGAACCAAAAGCATTTTTTTATCGTATTAACTAATGCGTTATAAATTCACCAACCTTAATCAGCATGCTATGCTAGTAAAGTGTCTATAAGTTTATGGATTTTCAATGAGATATTACTTTTGTTTAGTGGCTTTTTTACTATCAACCTCGTCAATTGCTAGTGCTCTACTTGATGTGAAGCCGAGCAATAAAACGCAGTTTTTGGCTCTGATTAAAGATAAACAAGGTGATTACAAAGTGAAAGCAGGCAGTGATGTGGTTTGTCAAAACGCCTCCTTTTCATTGATAAAAGAAACAACTCAAGGATTTAGCTTAGGAACATTAATCGACTTTAGTGACTTACATAACGGTACGCAGGTAAAGAAGATCCCAAATTTTTGTGTTGTCAGCTCGAAGTTAAAATACTTTGTAAATGGGATTGTCAGAACTAAGCGCTACTTTCGCTGTGAAAATGAAGACGATAACGGTTCAACAACTGAAGATCTGCGTTTTAAAGATAATGGCAATATCACTTACACACTGAATAAACCTGAAGTTTCATGTGTGTTTGAAAAGCAATAAATGTTTGTCTCACGCAATTTCAAGCCTATTATGGGCTTTTATTTTTAATTGAAAATTCTATGACTAGCCAATTTATTCAAGCACTTTTAGTTATCGCCGCGTTTTACATTGCAAGCCTGATTATAGACCATGCTATTAAACAATTTCAACGACGCTTTGATTCAACCGCTCTTGAAACTTTTCGGCTTATTTCTAACTCGCAGCGTGCTATTTTATTATTCATTGGTATTGTGCTTGCGTTATCGAAACTGGGTTTTGACGTTGCCGCTTTAGTTGCCGGCTTAGGCCTAACAGGCTTTGCTTTGGGTTTTGCGTTGAAGGATGCTATTTCGAATCTAGTAGCAGGTGTCATGATTGTGCTTTATAAGCCCATTAAGCTTGGTAATTACATTGAAGTGAGCAATTCAAAGGGCACAGTGATTGACCTTAATTTGCGCTATATCACAATTAAAGGCGAGGGAGCGGTGCATTTAATTCCTAACTCTTTAATTTTAAGTAATAAAGTGTCAATCATTGATCGCGAAGATGATTAAGCACAAATTTTTGCCATAAAAAAAGCAGCCTAGGCTGCTTTTTTAAGTTTTAGCAAATTACATTTGAGATTGCAGGTAATTCTCAAGCCCTGCGGTTTTGATTAACTGTTGCTGTGTTTCAAGCCAATCAATCTGTTCTTCTTGCTCATTTAAGATGTTATCTAACGCTTCACGGCTGATGTAATCTTTTTTCTCTTCAGCAAGTTTAATTGCCGCTTTAAGATCGACTAATGAATCAAGCTCAAAGCTCATGTTAGCTTCGATCATTTCTTCTGAGTTTTCACCAATACGTAGGCGACCTAAATCTTGTAAGTTTGGTAAACCTTCTAAAAACAAAATACGCTCAATTAAACGGTCGGCGTTTTTCATTTTTTGAATAGATACTTTGTAATCAGCTTTGTCTAATTTTGAAAAACCAAAATCTTTAAACATACGAGCGTGTAAAAAGTATTGGTTAATACCCACTAATTCATTTGCTAATACTTTATTAAGTGCAGCAATGACGCTTTTATCGCCTTTCATACAATTAGCCTCTATTCGCCCATTTGAGATTGATGGTAGTTTTGGCTACCAATTTTGTCGATTAGACCCAGCTGTTGTTCTAACCAGTAAACATGATCTTCTTCTGTATCAAATAATAGCTTTTCAAGCACTTCGCGTGATTGATAGTCTTTTTCTTGTTCACAAATTGAAATAGCTTCTTTAACGCAGTCAACAACTTCTAGCTCAAGTGTTAAGTCATTTTGCATCATGCTTTTAACGTCTGAGCCAATTAATAAATCACGACGTTTAGTCATGTTTGGTACGCCTTCTAAAAATAGAATACGTTTTATCAACCAATCAGCGTGGTCTTTTTCTTCTTCCATTTCGTGGTTAAGACGCTCATACAGCTTATTTAGGCCCCAATCGTCATACATACGAGAATGAATAAAGTATTGATCTATAGCAGCTAATTCGTTTGCGAGTAGTTTATTAAAACTATCGATGACTTTTTGGTTACCTTTCATAATGCTGTCCTCGAATTCCAAGTTGCGATAATTGTAGTATATAAAAATAAGATTGCAAACATTTTCCTTTGTAAATCAGTTGTTTACTATTGAGTGTGATTCTCGTTTAAGTTTGCGTTAATGGTTGATAAATGAACAATTTATCGTTTCTATTCTTAAAGGTAAAAGCCCTTACTAAGAAGGGCTTGTTGCTCTAAACAAAAACTGCTTTAGAAGCTATAAGTTGCACCAAGTGTCATGGTCGTACCTAAACCATTAATGTTATAGCCACCATAAGTATAAGACTGCGCACGGGCAGGGTAGTAATCATTATTAAATAGGTTTTCTACACCCATAAACGCTTGCCAGTTGTTGCTAAAGTTATAACGACCGCTTAGGTTAAATAGGTTGTAACTGCTAATTGGACCTTGATCACCAACAAACTCACCCTCTGCATTTGGCTCAAAGCGTTTGCGTGAACCCACATATAAATAACTCACAGTGAGTGATAATTCATCATTTGGTTGCCAGTTTAAATTAGCAGTACCTTTTGGTGGGCTTATTTGGCGAGAACCTAAGTAAATGTCGTCTTCGGTGTTCTTACCTTCAACATAGCTGTAGGTTGCAACAAGTTTGAGAGTTGGATTAATTTTATAATCGATTAGTGTTTCGTAACCCCAGATCTCTTGTGGCGCTCTTACTGGCTCATAGACACCCGTTACCTCATTAAAGCTATTAGTAGTGCCAAACTCAGACGTACTGCGGTAAGCTGCAAATTCAAAACGTAAGTCATCAAACTGTGATGTAAAGCCAATTTCATAGTTATCGATGATTGATGCTTCTGTTTGAATTAGGCCAATATCATTTACTGTTGCAGAACGTAATAAGCGGCCAATATCTGAGATATCAGAACCTTGTGAATAATTGGCAAACGGGCTGAAGGCATCAAGCAAATTGTATTTAACACCTACGTTATAGGTGGTTGCATCGTAATCAATAGTGTCACCCTTTACACTAAGTGGCACTGAGCACTGTGTTTCTGAACGACAAAGCTTTAAGGTGTTGTAGTCATCAACGGTTAAATCAATACTCTCTTGGCGCACACCCGCTTTAATGATTAAATCATTATCGATAACCCACTTTGTTTGTAAAAAGCCAGCAAGGCTTTCCATATCCATCTCTGGTACCCAAACACGGCCATCAACAAGCGGTTGAGAAGTCACATCATTCAGTGCATCTAGGCCATAAATAAAGGTGGCTTCAACATTGTCAAAATCAACAAGGGTATTAAAGGTAGCGCGCGCCCCTTTCTTTTCTGAGCGAATAATTGATTGGCCGCCTTCGTAACCTTCGTCTGGGTTAGCTAAGTTTGTAGAAAAGAAAAACACATTCTCGATGTCTTGCATGTATAGATCGAGCGTCATTTGTGTATTAGTAAATAGGGCGTAGTCTGTATACTTTAAGGTTATGTTTTCGTTACCGTCTGGGCCTTGTGGTTTACCTTGCTTTTGAAGCTCTTTAGGTACATGAATCGCATAAGTTTTTTCGCCATCGTTCAGGTTGCCAACAACGTCACCTAAATCGGTTTTTTGTTGAGAGCTAAAGTAGTTATAGCTAAATTGCAGCTGCTTCTCATCATCAAAATCATAGCCGAGTTTGGTAAAGTAGTTTTCTGTTACTGCATCAGATAAACCATACTGCAAGCCAAGAATATCGCCTTCGGCGTCACGTTGAACACCATTTTCTTCGTAACTTGCGGTAAATAAATAGCTAATTTTATCAGCACGACCATTAATTGCTGCAGAGACTCGCGCACCGGCGCTTTCTTCTAATTTAACTGCACTAAAACGTGACGATAGGCTGATCTCACCTTCTGGCTGACCATCACTTGTTGCCTGCTTTGTGATGTAGTTAATGATACCGCCCGATGCACCATTACCATAAACAGAGGTAGCGCCTTTGATCACTTCGATACGCGCAATGGCGCTTGGATCGAGAGTTTTAACTCCTAATGAGCCGTTTCTGAGTGGTGTCGATTGCGGCACTCCATCGATCATTACAAGTGGTGCACGACCACGTAAACTCTGACCTGTATTACTCGAACTGCCGGTATCTGGTGCTAGGCCTGGTACCATTTGCGCAAGTAAGCTTTGTAATTCTGGATTAACTTTTAAATGTTCTTCAATTTGCTGTTGGCTAATAATAGTGACAGAAGCTGGGACTTCATCAATGCTTTCAAATACACGGCTGCCTGATACAACAACGTGTTCCATTTCTTCTACGGTAAGGTTTTTATTTATGGCATCATCAGCAAATGATTGGCTGCTAATTGCAATAGCGACCAGAGTCAGAGAAGTTTTTAACATGCTTGTCCTTAATTCTTGTTTGATTGTGCGGCAGTCTAAATGTAAAGAAGAGTAAAGGCAAGGTTAATGATAATGATTTGCAATAAGTCCTTTGGTTCTGTTATATAGCGATGAATTTAGCATCCACGAATGTTCAATGGATGCTTAATAGGTGAGTATTATATTTGAACCCTTACTAATTTTGCGTGTTCAGAGTATTGGTTTTAAAGCGCTAACATAGGTGTTACTGATATTTCTAGTGTTACCTAGCAGGCAGCACCCAAATTTGTGAATAAACAGTTGATATAGCGATGTGGTTGATTGCCACTTTAGCATCAAGTGTTTTGCCACCAATTTTACACATTCATGTGATTATATATACGCAGTAATATAGCTTTGGCCGAGAATATGAGTTCGTTTAATGATGAAAGGCCGTTGTATAATTAATCTGTCAGATAAAGTGTCTATCTGTAATGCCGTTTGTACCAAAAGTAAACACCTGAGATCGTAAAAAATAACGGTGATAAAGCAAATATCAACCACAATAATTGCACAATTGGGCCTGCAAAATCACCAATATGAAACTTATATTTGAAGTTCCAAGTTTGAGTGGTCAAAGAGCTTTCGCTGGCATCATAACTTGCTACAATATCGGCTGAATATGGGTTTGCCCATACCCAACTATAGGCATGGCTTTCACCTGGGTTCTCTATTCTAAATCCTATGTTGTCACTTGGTTTTTTCGGTAAATAAATTCTAAATAACTTGCCTTCAGGAAAAACAGTTTGTGCGTTATCAAACGCTTTTTGCACTTGAAAGGGCGTATCCGCTAAAGGGGGAATAACCGCTGGTGGTTTAGGTCTATCTTCAACTGTGCCTTGCATCACAAATTCTAATACGGCTTTGGTTTGTTCTTTCCAGTTAAACGCCATACCTGTGTAAGCAATTAAAATGAGTGGAATTAAAAAATACACACCCAAAACGGTATGTAGCTGATACATCAGTACTCTAAACTTTGCTTTACGCTTAATAGCCAAACGTTTCATACGATTTTTTGGCTTAACCCAAATATAAAAGCCGAGCAGAATTTCAATAATAAGAATGAGCGCACACACCGATACCCAGTTTCTTAGAGGGCGGCTTTTATCGCCATCTTCATAAAGCAGCCAGCGGTGCAAAGCCATGGTAAAGCCATAAATCGTACTGTAATAATCGTATTCATGTAAAACCTGACCATTGTATGGATTAACACTCACATAGCGGTTATTTGCTAGTTGTAATTGCCACGCTAGATCACTGCGCTGCTCTGGCATTACCAGAGTAACAGGTTGTTTAGTTGACGCTGAAACGTGATTGATTAGGTTATCAAAATCAAGTGCTGAAGCCGCTGGCGTTACTGTCCATCTATCACTTTGAGTAAGGTATTGAATGTCTTTTGCGTAAATAAGCAAAGCACCGGTCAAACTTAAACAAATTAAAAATAAACCGCTTACTAAGGCAAGTAATAAATGCGTACGACGTAACCACAACTTCAACAAGATTTGTTCCTTCAGTTTGCTTTAACACAAAACTGAATAGTAAATGATAACGCGAAACATTTACACTAAAACTTGTTCAATGGTACAGCTTTCAATTGCAAAGTTGTTATGTAAAAAGTGACGTATATCATCGTTACTGATGCTTTGCTTGGCACGAAACTTTAGCTCGCAATGAACGTGATGATCATCTATCTGCCATGTTTTAAGGTAATCAACATCAGTGATTGCAAATTGGGCTTTAAGCCTATTGATAGCGTCTGTTACAGCAAAATTATCAGGGGCTGCTTGCATTAAAATTTTACTACTGGCAATTAACAGTAAAATGCCGTGATAAATGACATACATTGAAATCAGCATAGTGGCAATTAAATCAACAATATACCACTGGTAGAGAATGATTAAGGTACCCGCAATGATTACCACAACTGAGGCTAGTGCATCAGACACATTATGTATAAACGCAGCACGAATATTCATACTGTCTTTTGCACCCGCTTTGTAAGTTAATAGGGCGGTGACAAGATCAACAACCAGCGCAAGACCCGCAACCCAAATGATGATCCAGCCATCAATGGGGTCGGGGTTTAAATAGTTGGTGATCGCTTCAAAAATTAAGTAACCACCAATCACAATTAAACTTAAACTGTTAAATAGCGTGGCTAAAATTTCTGCACGTTTATAACCGTATTGATAACGATGATTAGCAGGTTTGGCACCAATTTTTCGGGCAATTAGGGCAATGAATAACGACGAGGCATCGCTTAAATTGTGCAGCGCATCAGCAATTAACGATAAGCTGCCAGAAACGAGGCCGCCAATCACCTGAGCGACAGTTAATAACACATTAATTGCAATTGCCAGCATGAGTTGGCGGGTGCTTTGGTTATTTGTATCGTGATGATGGTGGTGTCCGTGTCCCATATAAATACCTAGTTATTGATTTGCTTTATTTTTATACCATGCGTGCCTTTGTAATAAAATGTTTGTATTGGTTTGTTTGCTAACAGATTATAATTTTCTGTTCAAATGCGGGTGGATTTGTTAATTTAGCGCCGATGTACCAATTTTTAGTTCTAATTTTTAGGCTCAATGTGAAAGCTGCATTTATTATTTTGATTAGCGTATTATTGCTCCAGCCACTGCTGGATAGCTTTGATGTGGCCGATCATAATGTTGCGTTTAATCACACCTCGGTACTGCTATAAGAAGAAATTGACCTTGAAGCTCATTGCGCTGCCAATGGCGATCATCAACTACATCAATCAGAGCATGACGAGCTTAGCAAACAGTTGTCTGACTCAGCCGAGAAAGGCCATTGTCATGTTTGTCACAGCCCTGCATTTTTAGATTCGCTG
The DNA here is from genome assembly GCF_023650775.1 of Pseudoalteromonas sp. SCSIO 43101. Classification (NCBI taxonomy): domain Bacteria; kingdom Pseudomonadati; phylum Pseudomonadota; class Gammaproteobacteria; order Alteromonadales; family Pseudoalteromonadaceae; genus Pseudoalteromonas; species Pseudoalteromonas sp. SCSIO 43101. Next base: position 715,199 of record NZ_CP072674.1, on the reverse strand, counting down.
CAATTGTCTGAACCTACTGGTGTCTATTTCACTAAAATTGAATCACTTGATTTCAACTTCAAATCGCCTGACTTAGCACCGCTACATCGCCCACCTATTTTAGCTCTTACTTAATCCCAAACCCTTTTTAGATGTTATTTGGGCTTAGCCCATTTTAAGTAAGAGACAATATATGTATTTAAGAAATTTTATGCGTTATGCATTGCTGTGCGTATGCTACATGACTGTGACAAATATTTATGCGACAGAACAAGCGCATAATCATCAAGAAAATGAGCAAGCTGAACATGCTAATGAAGTCAGTTTAACTGAGCAGCAACAGCAACTAGCTAATATCAAGGTTGAGCGCCTTGTACTGAAAAAATACAAGCAAATCTTGTATGCACCGGGCGAAGTTAAAGCCAATGGCTATGCCAGTTATTTGGTGTCACCGCGTGTTGATTCAATTGTTGTAAAGCGCCATGCCTTATTAGGGCAGCATGTAAATAAAGGAGACTCTTTAGTCACTTTATTTAGTGGCGAAGTGGCCAGCCAGCAAACTGAATTTAGGTTAGCTGAAGCCGAGTTAAAACGGCTAACTAAAATGACAGCTGGCACGGTAAGCAAAAAGCAAATTCTAACTGCTAAAGCTGAATATGAAGTCGCTTATAGCCGATTAGTTGCCTTTGGTTTATCAAAACAAGCTATTGCAAAAACACTCACCATAAACCCAGAAAAACTCGGTGAATACACCTTGTTTGCACAAACATCGGGGGCTGTTTTAACCGATAACTTTGCCCAAGGTCAGCGAGTCGATTCGGGGATTGAGTTGATGCTAATAGCCGATGAATCAGCGCTTTGGGTTGCTGCTCAGCTTTCAGCTAATCAAGACCGTACTATCAGTAATGGCTCTAGGGCGCTGTTAGAAGTTAACGGTAATCGCTATCCAGCAACAGTTATTCAAGAAGCACATACCATTGATGAACAAACACGCTCACGCACCGTTAGGCTCGAGGTAAAAAACACTCAGCATAGTTTGCATCCAGGCATGTTTGCCGATGTGTATTTTCAATTTGAAACGGATAAAGCAGTACTTGCTGTACCTGAAAATGCATTAACTCGCAGCGCAGATGGTGACTGGCAATTGTTCGTCGTTGATGACGATGGCAGCTTTGTCGCCCAAGAAGTGAACCTCGGCAGACGTTTTGGCGATTATCGTGAAGTGCTGGATATTCAAGCCGGGCTTGAAGTTGTCACCCAAGGTGCATTTTTTATTGCATCACAACTAGCTAAAGGCGGATTTGATCCGCATAACCACTAGAGGTGACGCATGTTTAATTTATTAATTGAGGCGGTGATAAAGAACCGTCTACTTGTGCTTTTGGCCTTACTTACGGCGATTGCGGTGAGTGCATTTATGATCCCAAAACTCAATTTAGATGCCTTTCCTGATGTTACGAATGTGCAAGTGGCGGTAAATACCGAAGCGCCAGGACTTGCGGCTGAAGAAGTCGAGCAACTGATCACATACCCGATAGAAGCCGTTATGTATGCACTGCCTGATGTAGAGCAGGTTCGTTCTATTTCTAAAACGGGTTTATCGGGTGTTACTGTTGTGTTTAAAGAAGGGGTTGATATTTACTTTGCTAGGCAACTGGTTTTTGAACGTTTGCAGTCTGCTAAAGAGTTGATCCCATCTGGTGTGGGTACGCCAACCATGGGCCCTAATACATCTGGGCTTGGGCAAGTCTATCAGTATTTACTTGAAGCAAAGCCGGGTGCAAACATTGATAGTATGGCACTGCGTAGTTTAAATGATTGGGTGGTTAAATTACTTATTTTACCTATTGATGGTGTGACCGATATTCTGTCATTTGGCGGTGAGGTTAAGCAGTATCAAGTGAACATAAACCCCAATAAGCTACTTGCTTATGACTTAACACAGCAAGATGTTAGTAACGCCCTAGATGCTAACAACAGTAATGTGGGTGGCTGGTATATGAACCGAGGCCAAGAGCAGCTTGTTATTCGTGGTACAGGTTGGTTTACTCCAGGCGAAAAAGGACTTGCTGAGATTGCGCAAACGCCTATCAAAACCATTGATGGTACGGTCGTTAAAGTGGCTGATGTTGCGACTATTGAGCTTGGCAGTGAGATTCGCCAAGGTGCTGTTACCTTGTCTAAACGCAATGATAAAGGCGAAATAGTTAATCGTGGTGAAGTGGTTACTGGTATCGTGCTCAAACGGATGGGTGCAAATACCAAGCAAACGATTGATGGCATAAACGCGCGTATCGAGATGATAAATCAAGCATTGCCAAAGGATGTTGAATTTAAAGCAATTTACGACCAAGCAGAGCTTATCAGCCAAGCAGTACAAACGGTTATTGATGCACTGCTTTTAGCTTTTGTCTTTATTATCATAGTATTAGCACTATTTTTGCTTGATTTAAGAGCGACATTTTTGGTGTTATTGTCGATCCCTATTTCGATTGGCTTAGCACTGAGTGTAATGGCATGGCTGGGATTATCGGCAAACTTAATGTCGTTGGGTGGGATTGCTGTTGCCATTGGTATGCTGGTGGATGGCTCTGTAGTGATGGTTGAGAATGTATTTAGGCACTTAGGGCTTAAGCATAATCAACATAAGCCTTCTTCGGAGCTGGTTGCAATTGCTGCAAAAGAAGTTGCGCGGCCTATCTTTTTTGCTTCTTTGATTATTCTAACGGTATTTTTACCACTGTTTAGTTTTGAAGGCGTTGAGGCTAAGCTATTTCAGCCAATGGCTGTGAGCATTATGCTGGCAATTATTAGTGCAGTGATCGTTGCCTTGGTTGTAGTGCCAGCTCTGTGTGTGTACTTATTTGCTAAGGGCGTGACAGTAAAGCAAAGTATTTTGTTAAAACCTATCGATATGCTTTATCAAAGGGCTTTACAAAAAGCATTGCAGGCTAAACGCGCCGTTTTAGTTATAGCAGGGTTATTACTGATTGTAGCTGCCGTTATGCTACCAAGGCTGGGTACTGAATTTGTGCCAGAGCTTGAAGAAGGCACTATCAATCTACGTGTGACACTTGCTCCCTCTGCAAGTCTCGATACAGCAATCTCAGTTGCACCAAAGCTTGAAGCCATGTTGCTTGAATTTAGTGAGGTGGAATATGCGCTGAGCCGAATCGGTCGGGCTGAAGTAGGGGGCGATCCTGAACCGGTTAACAACATTGAAATCTATTTAGGCTTAAAACCTCATGAGCAATGGGTTAACGCGAAAACACGTGTCGAATTGCAAAAACTAATGGAAGCCAAGCTTGAGCAATTCCCAGGGCTTTTATTTAACTTTTCACAGCCTATAGCAACCCGAGTAGATGAGCTTTTATCGGGTGTTAAAGCGCAATTGGCCATTAAGTTATTTGGTAGTGACCTAGGCGTTTTAACTGAAAAAGGCCAACAAATTGAGCAGCTAGTTCAGCAAATACCTGGCGCTAAGGATGTCGCGATGGAGCAAATAGGCGGCGAAGCACAGCTTATAGTTAAACCCAACCGTTTGGCGTTGTCGCGCTTTGGCTTATCGGTGGCTGATTTGATGGATGTAGTTCAGCACGGTATTGGCGGGCAATCGGCAGGGCAAATCATTAATGCTAATGAGCGCTATGATATTTATGTGCGCATAGCCCAAAGATTTCGCCAAAACCCGAATGTGATTGCAGATCTTCGACTGCGAACCCCCGCGGGTGCCATTGTTAGGGTGGGGGATGTAGCCGATGTACAGATTGAGTCAGGCGCTCCTCAAGTTCGTCGCGATGATGTTCAAAGGCGGGTGGTTATTCAAGCGAATGTGCAGGGGCGAGATATGGGCTCTGTAGTTGCAGATATACGCGCTAACATTGCCGATAAAATACAGCTACCAAGTGGTTACAGTGTTGCCATTGGCGGCCAGTTCGAAAACCAGCAACGGGCACAACAGCGGCTGATGATTGTAGTGCCTGTGGCCTTGTTACTCATTGCGTTATTGCTTTATTTTGCTTTTAGTAACCTATCGCAAGTGGTGCTTATTCTTGTCAATGTACCTTTGGCTGTGATTGGTGGGGTGATTGCATTATATGTCTCTGATCAATACTTATCTGTACCCAGCTCTGTAGGGTTTATCACGCTATTTGGTGTTGCGGTATTGAATGGTGTGGTGATGGTCGAAAGCATTAATCAAAGGATTATTGCCGGAGATAGCAAAGACAAAGCGGTATTTGAAGGAGCTATTTCGAGGTTAAGACCCGTACTAATGACTGCGCTAACCTCAATGCTTGGGCTAATTCCGATGCTGCTTAGCACAGGAATAGGGGCTGAAATACAAAAGCCCCTTGCCACGGTTATTGTTGGCGGGTTGGTCAGTGCAACCCTCTTAACTTTATTTGTACTGCCGGTACTTTATAAGTCGATGAGTAAGTAAATAAAGCAAAATGGGGCTAACGTTTAGTAGCCCCTTTTTTTAATGCAATGTATTTCTGTAAAGGGCGTTTACACCACGCTAAAGCCCTTATAAACTGGGCATTACAATAATGATGTAAAAAAGGAATACAGAGTGAGTAACGCAATTACAATTCGTCCGGCAGTCGCAAGTGATGCTGCAACAATCCTACATTTTATTACCGAACTTGCTATCTACGAAAAAGAACCTGACGCAGTTAAAACAGACGAGCAAGCTATTTTAAAAACGTTATTCAGTGAAGGCGCAACGGCTCATAGTGTTATTTGTTTAGAGGGCGACACACCAATTGGTTTTGCTGTGTATTTTTATAATTACTCAACGTGGCTTGGCAAAAATGGGTTGTATTTAGAAGACCTTTACGTAAGCGCAGATAGCCGTGGTAAAGGTGCCGGTAAGCAAATTATGCAATATCTTGCTAAGCAAGCACTTGAAAAAGACTGTGGTCGTTTTGAGTGGGTGGTACTTGATTGGAATAAACCAGCCATTGATTTTTACGACAGCATTGGTGCTAAACCGCAAAATGAGTGGATTATTTACCGCCTGACAGGCCAAGAGCTTATCGACTTTGCTCATCAATAAGCAATGTTGATGTAGTTTAAAATAAACAAATAAAAACATAAATAAAAATCATTTGCATTTGTGTGTGTCGGTGTGTAGTTTAAACACATACTGAGACTGGTATAAGTGCAGGTGATTTTTATGACTCAAACAACACGCCACACACCTTTAACTTCAAACGCCATTGATGATGCGCTTGTCCCTTGGCAACGTGCTATTTATAAAGGCAATTTAGCATTTGAATCTGGCGAACTTATTACTGCGCGTGATCATTACACGGTTGCAAGCAGCTGCGCCGAAACACTACTCGCACAACTTTCTAATATCCCAATCAACCAGTTGGTTACTCGCTCGTTAGAGCATTGTATTGCAGCATTTGTTGTTGCAACTTTGAATCTTGCAGATACCTTTAAAGTGATGCAAAAACCCGAAAAAGCTTGCACTTGGCTTTGCCATGCTCATCAACAATTAAGTATGCTTTTAAGTCACCCAGAGCTGCAAGTTCGCACCTTGGTCCTGCATCATCATCACAAAACCTACTTTGAGCTGGTTAAGTTTGCCAGCATGGCATCAGCATTTCCGACACTCATTAACCGAATCAATCAGCTATTAGCTGACCATCCCCACAAAACGCAGTTATTACATTAACGATAAGGAATCAGTATGTCTTTTACATTACCCGATTTAGCGTATGACTATGATGCACTTGAACCGCACATTGATGCGAAAACTATGGAAATTCATCATACCTTGCATCATCAAACCTATATCAATAAAGCGAATGTTGCACTAGAGGGCAGCCATTACTCTGAGCAAGATGCTGAAACATTACTACGCACCATTTCATCAATGCCTGAGTCATTACAAAAGGCAGTGCAAGAGCATGTAGGTGGCCATTATAATCACTCATTATTTTGGCAAGTTATGTCACCTAATGGCGGTGGTGAGCCAAGTGAAGAGTTAAATACCGCCATTGTTGATACATTTGGCAGCTTTGACGCATTTAAAAAGCAATTTACTAATGCAGCGGTAAGCCGTTTTGGCAGTGGCTGGGCTTGGTTATGTGTTGATGAAAATAACCAGTTGGTTGTTGAAAGTAGCCTCAATCAAGATAGCCCATTAATGCATAACCATACGCCAATTTTAGGTCTTGATGTGTGGGAGCATGCGTATTACTTGAAATATCAAAATCGTCGCCCTGACTATATTGCGGCATTTTACGAAGTGATTAATTGGCCGGAAGTAGAGCGCCGATATTTAGCCGCACTTAAATAGCTGTTTAAATAGTTAAGGTCCGAAACCGGCTAGTCAAAAAATAATATTCAGTTAAGCTAACGGTATTAGCGTGTAACGAGAATAATTATGACTAGCCAACAATGGCAGACTGCAAGGCAAAGCCGCGATCCACGATTTGATGGGGTGTTTTTTGTGGCGGTAAAAAGTACTGGTATTTATTGCAGACCAATTTGCCCCGCACCAACGGCACAAGAAAAGAACGTTGAATATTACCAATACGCGCACTTAGCTGCGCAAGATGGTTTTCGACCCTGTATTCGCTGTCGCCCAGATAGTGCACCAAATAGCCCAGCTTGGCTAGGTACTAAAACCACAGCATTACGCGCAAAACAATTGATAGATAAAGGTGAGGCTTACGACTGTGAGGTTTTAGCAGACAGACTCGGGGTGTCGAGCCGCTATTTACGCCGTTTGTTTAACCAACATTTTGGACTGTCGATCACCCAATATAGATTATTTAACCAATGCAATTTCGCCAAGCAGCTATTACAAGAAACAGATTTGTCGGTGGCAGATATCGCATTTGCTTCTGGCTTTAATAGTATTCGTCGCTTTAACGATGCTTTTTTAAAGCAGTTAAATATCGCTCCTTCAAAGTTACGTAAGTCAGATAAAAAACCAGCCTCAACATTAACTCTAACACTGGCATTTAGGCCGCCTTATAACTGGCAAGCACTCCATGACTTTTTGCAGCGCCGTTTAATCAGTGGGTTAGAATGGTTGAGCACAACAAGCTATGGTCGCACTTTTAAAGATAAATATTGCCAAGGGCAATTCACTGCGCATTTTGTTGAGCATAAAAACCACTTTAAAGTGGCGATTGATATTGATAACACCCGCTATTTACAGCAAGTGATCCATAACATTCGTCGTGTGCTTGATTTAGACGCCGATACGCATACCATAGAACAGCATTTAGATGCAGAGCTTAAAGTTTCAATGCCGCTTTGTGTTGGCCTGCGTTTACCGGGGATTTGGTCAGATTATGAAGCGGGCATACGAGCGGTCCTTGGTCAGCAGGTTAGTGTTACAGCGGCTCATAACCTAGTGTCACAGCTTGTGAGTGAGTTTAATCAGCAAAGTAATAACCACTATTTTCCAAGCCCTGAATGGGTTGCCAATTCTGAACTCGATTTTTTTAAAATGCCACAATCACGCAAAGATGCGCTACGTCGTTTAAGTGCTTATTGTCAGCAAAACCCAGATAATCAAGAGCTTGATAATTGGTTAGAGCTTAAAGGCATTGGCCCGTGGACAGTTAATTACGCCAAACTACGTGGTCAAAGCCACCCAGATATTTTACTGGCGGGCGACTTAGGGGTTAAAAAAGCCCTCGCTGGAATCAGCGAATTTAATAGCGAGCACTGTGCGCCATTTCGCTCTTATTTAACTTTTCAACTATGGCAACAATTATGAGTATGCAACAAGTTATAATGCCAAGCCCCATTGGCGATATTACCATTCAAAGTACATTAAAAGGCGTCAGTTACGTTGGCTTTTACCCAGTAGTTGCGATGCAAACAGAGGCTGTTGATGAGCACACCCTTACACCTATTTTAATATGTATAAGTGAGCTTAATGAATATTTTAATGGTCTGCGTACGCGTTTTACTGTTCCTATTGATACGCAAGGTACAGAGTTTCAAAGGCAAGTATGGCATGCGCTGATGGATGTTGAGTTTGGTCAAAGTAAGAGTTACCAAGAGATAGCACTTGCCATTAATAACCCAAAAGCGGTGCGTGCAGTGGGCGCTGCGAATGGAAAAAACCCGATTAGCATTATTGTGCCATGTCATCGAATTATTGGCGCAAACGGCAAGCTCACAGGCTATGCGGGTGGCCTTGAAAGAAAAGAGTGGTTACTGAAACACGAAGGCTTGTTATAAAACAGCAATTTTACTGGGATAACGCTTGAGGTAATAAGAGTAAGGTAATAGATGATGTTGTCGCGCGATTAGGGTAGCATATTGCGACTTTAAAATTTGGGCAACATCATGGCACAGCTGTACTTTTATTATTCTGCAATGAATGCAGGCAAATCTACCACACTTTTACAATCTGCATTTAACTACCGCGAACGTGGTATGGAACCGGTTATTTTAACAGCGGCTATTGATGATAGAGCAGGTGTTGGCAAGGTGTCTTCACGTATTGGTTTACAGGCTGATGCGCATATTTTTGATGCAGATAAAGATGTATTTGAATTGATCAAATCATTAAATGCAGAGCAAAAGCGCCATTGTATTTTAGTAGATGAGTGCCAGTTTTTATCAAAAGACCAAGTAATGCAATTAACAGATGTGGTTGATGAACTTGGTATTCCGGTACTGTGTTATGGCTTACGTAACGATTTTAGAGGTGAGCTATTTAGTGGTTCACAATACCTACTTGCCTGGGCTGACAAACTAATTGAGTTGAAAACCGTGTGTCATTGCGGTCGTAAAGCTAACCATGTACTGCGTACCGATGAGCATGGTAATGCGATTGCAGACGGTAATCAGGTAGAAATTGGCGGCAACGACCGATATGTATCGGTGTGCCGCAAACATTATAAAGAATCGTTAAATCTCGGCCGCTAATGCCGAGATAAAGCTATCAATATCTTGCTTAGTGACACCTAAATGGGTCACTAGGCGCAGTGGTTTACCTGGCGAAAATAGCATATTTTGCTCTTTTAGCGCATGTGCCACTGCTTTTAAATCGATATGTTCGGCAACATTTGCGTAAACAATGTTGGTATCGATTTGAAAAGTTGACGTATCAAAACCAGCTAACGTGTTTAACTGCTCTGCCAAATACGCCGCATTATCGTGATCCTCAGCAAGCCTTGCTACGTGATGCTCAAGTGCATACTGACCAGCGGCTGCAAGCATACCTGCTTGACGCATACCACCGCCGAGTACTTTACGCCAGCGGCGCGCTTTATCAATCAGTGCCTTGCTACCTAATAATAGTGAGCCAACCGGCGCGCCAAGTCCTTTTGATAAGCAAATAGACACTGAATCAAAATACTGGGTGATTTCAGTGATATCAACACCTAACTTAACCGCAGCGTTATACACACGGGCACCGTCTAAGTGCAGAGCAAGGTTATGTTTATCAACACATTCTCTGGCTTCTTTAAGATATCTAAGCGGGAGAACTTTGCCGCCAATGGTGTTTTCTAAGCTAAGTAATTTAGTTTTAGCAAAGTGAAAGTCATCAGCTTTAATTGCAGCCACAACTTTGTTTAAATCTATGCTGCCATCAGTATTATTTTCAATTGGTTGCGGCTGAATAGAGCCTAATACAGCAGCACCGCCACCCTCAAATTTGTAGTTATGTGCTTGTTGCCCACAAATGTATTCGTCGCCACGTTCACAATGTGCCATCAATGCCAGTAAATTGGCTTGCGTGCCTGAGCTACAATAAAGGGCGCTTTCGAAGCCATGACGCTCAACAGCAAATTGTTCAAGCTGATTAACGCTTGGGTCGTCACCATAAACGTCGTCACCTACTTGGGCGTCATTCATTACCGCGCGCATGGCTGCTGTTGGTTTTGTAACTGTGTCTGAACGAAAGTCGATCATCTTATTATCCTTATACTAGTTCGTTAAGAATGGCTTCGCGGTCGGCTTGGTCAAAATAGCTCCAAGCAATAAAGCGACTAATTTTTTGGCCTTGTGCCATTTTTATAACTTTTACCTCTTTCACATCAAGTGTGCTAAGTAACTTTTTTATATGCGGTAAAGTGTCAGATTTAGAAACAAGTGATGTAAACCAAATACATTGCTCTGCAAACTCTTGGCTCTCAATACACATTTTACTGATAAATTCGCGCTCACCGCCTTCACACCATAGCTCGTTTTGGCGGCCACCAAAATTAAGTACTTTTTGTGGTGCTTTGTTTAGGTTTTTCCATTTACGCTCAGTACCCGCTTTGGCCTGTTGCTCACTGGCATGAAACGGCGGGTTGCATAAAGTTAGGTGGAAGACATCTTTATTCGATATCACGCCCTTAAACATTTTATCGGCGTTGTTTTGCTGCTTAACATTAATTTTCAGGCGGTTAAATTGCACAATTTGTTTAGCAATTTTAACAGACAAGGCATCAATATCTGAGCCTGTGAAGTGCCAGCCATATTCGTGATTACCAGTAAGCGGGTAAATCACATTTGCACCCGTGCCTACATCAAGTACTTTTACTTGCTTACCCGTAGGAATATGACCTTGGTTATCGCTTGCTAATAAGTCGGCTAAGTGATGAATGTAATCCACTCTGCCAGGGACCGGTGGGCAAAGGTAGTTGTCGGGTAAATCCCAAAAATCGATTTTATAATGGCTTTTTAATAACGCTTGGTTGAGGGTTTTAACCGCTAATGAATTGCTGAAATCAATGGTATCAGTGCCCGTTGGCGTTTGCGTTATATAAGGTGTTAGGGCAGGAGTATCTTTGCATAGCAAAGTAAAGTCGTAGCCATTTAAGTGGCGATTTCGCGGATGCATTAAGGAAAACCTATCTGTTAGCAATATCAAAGGTTGATTGTACCAAATAAATCTTTGCTCTGAGTTAGTTTGCGGTGGATATTTTTCTGCAGAATCAGATAGATTTTAGTGTGTAAATAGCTTCGGTTTTGAAGTTATGTATTTACTAAGCAATTACACCTGATCAGGTGCTAACTAAATATTTAATTGATATTTATAACGATAAAATGGTTAGTTCAAAGAGTGTTTTGTTTTTATGGCGTAATTAGTTAAGTTCAATTTTATGCTTGCAATAAATTATTAACCGATAGTGATACTTGAGTACTTCTTAAATGATTGAAATAGAGTATTTAAAATGCCATGTATGGACGAAGAACCAAATGCTTGAATGGCATTTACTCTTTGTTTTTTCAGATGAACATCATATATTTGTTCTATATATGGTATTAGAATCTAAGGTAAATATGAATATTTCATTGGAAGAAATAGACAAATCGAATTACGAATCTGTTTGTGATCTGGATGTGGCAGACTCTCAAGAAGAGTATGTTGCTTGTAATATGTGGTCATTAGTTGAGTCATTTTATAATACAGGTTATACGTGCAGGGCTATTTATAGCGACAATCTACCCGTCGGCTTTTTGATGTGGGTTCAAGAATCTCCTTACAAAATTTCAATTTGGCGGTTTATGGTTGATAAGAGCTATCAGAACAAAGGGATTGGTAGGGAAGCATTAACGCAAGCAATAGATGCTATTAAACAGAGTCCCACTGTTAAAGAAATCGAAATATGTTATGACCCAAAAAACCCTGTAGCTAAAGAATTCTATTCAAGTTTTGGTTTTCAAGAGGTTGGCTTGGACGAAGAAGATGATGATATGTTAGCTATTATTAGACTTTGAATTTTAACTACAATAAATTTTACGGTAAGTTCAGCTTGCCGTTTTTCATTTCTGTTATTTATTTTTTAAAAAATACATAAGTTTTTTTTAAGGTTAGCAAAGTAGAGTGAGACACTAGGTAAAAAATAAACAAGATAATTTATAACTTGTTTATGTTTCAGATCATTAAAGTAACAATGATTGAACGCTACACTAAATCCACGAATTTCAAACGCATATAAACTATGTACTACTGTGAATGCGTTTCTGTACAAACGAGGCATTATGAATTTTAAAAATACAACAACTCATTACAGTACTATTTCAATTGACTTACACTGGCTTATGTTTATTTTAATTGTGACGGTTTTCGCTAGTATTGAGCTACGTGAATTATTTGATAAAGGTACTGAAACCCGCGATGCTTTTAAAATGTGGCACTTTATGTTGGGCTTATCAGTTTTAGCTTTAGTCGTTGTGAGGATAGTTATGCGTGTATTGGCAGGTCCGATACCCGCAATACAGCCTACGCCTGCTAAATGGCAAGATGCTTTAGCTAAATTAGTACACATTGCGCTTTATGTGTTTATGTTGGCGATGCCAATAGCAGGCTGGTTAATATTGAGTATGTCAGGAAAACCAGTGCCATTTTTCGGTATAGAGCTTCCTGCATTAGCAAGTGAAAACAAAGAGTTGGGTAAGTCTATAAAAGAAATACATGAAACAGTCGGCGAGTTAGGTTATTACTTAATCGGCTTTCATGCCGCGGCTGCATTGTTTCACCATTATATTTTGGCAGATAACACCCTTAAACGTATGTTACGTCCTAAAAAGTAGATACAAGAAAAAAGCTTCTAACCCAAAATAAACTCGGGAAAAGTTCATAAAATGAATTGAAGAGAATTTTATTGGTAAATGAGATAGGTGACGGGGCCGAACAGATTATTTTTACCATACTTAAAATATGCGAATAAGGGTGAAATAAAGCATATCAAATTTAATTCCCAACTCTAAATTTTGTAGTGTCAGAAGGGAGGTAGCAATATGGAAATAAAAAGAGTACACAATGCTAAATGTCATTGTGGCACCGTTGAGTTAGAGCTGATTATGCCTCATGGTTTAGAAGACCCGCGTCGTTGTTCATGTTCCATGTGTCGTAAGCGTGGAGCAATTGCTGCTTCTGTTTTGCTTGAAAACCTGAAAATTATTAAAGGCGAAGATAACTTAACCCTCTATCAATTTAACACCATGGCAGCAAAACACTATTTTTGTAAAACATGTGGAATATATACTCATCATCAAAGGCGTTCTAACCCTCATCAATTTGCAATCAATGTTGCTTGTCTCGATGGTGTTAACCCCTATGATTTAGAGCCAGTTAAAATATACGATGGAATCCATCATCCAAAGGATGAAGTTATCTTATAAATTAAAATATTAGCGAGTATTTTATAAAGCGTTATGCTCGGTTTGCCATTTGATTGCTTCAAATTTAGTGATGGCGGCACATTGAGTTAGGCTTGATATCGGCGCTTTAGAAAAGCGCCGTAAGGTTTAACAATAATGGTTACTTTAGCCCTTTCATACGTCAAAACGGTTCCTTGATTATCATTTCATAATGCTTGCTTTGCTGGATAGACTGGCGTAATTTGATACTGGTACGATGAGTCTATAAGAATAAAAAGGTCAAACGTGACGATTAAACAAGAATCAGTATTTATCAAACTCGCTGAGAACCAAACTTTACATTTACGCCGTATTAGCAAAACTGATGCGAAGGGCCCTGCGGTGTTTTTTATGCATGGTGCCGTTGAAAATGGCAAAATCTTTTACACTCACAGCAATAAAGGCTTAGCCCCTTTTTTAGCTGAGCATGGTTATACTTGCTATGTGGCTGATTTACGTGGTCGTGGTGAAAGTAAACCTGCGATTTCAAAGCATGCAAACTATGGACAAACTGAGGCTATTTTAGAAGATATCCCCGCATTTCTAGATAAAATTAAACAACTTGAAGGCGAGCCTGCTCGTTATTGGGTTGCTCACTCATGGGGCGGGGTGTTAATGAACAGTGTGTTTGCCCGTTTTCCTGAGTTGATTGATGATGTGAAAGCCTGCGGCTATTTTGGTTCTAAACGGTCTTTGTATAATCATCATCCGAGTAAGTATATTCAAGGTAATTTAATTTGGTATGGCTTGGCACCCTTAGTTGCCCGTAAGCATGGCTTTGTTCCGGCTAAAAAGCTGAAGTGGGGCAGTGATGATGAAACCCGTAAATCACATTATCAAAGTATGCAATGGGCTAAGCGTAAACCTTGGGTCGATACAGACGATGGCTTTGATTACGCCAACGCATTAGCTGATAAGGCACTGCCACCCATTATGCATGTGGCGGGAATTAAAGATAAAGCGCTATGCCAGCCTATTGATATTGAAAAGTTTATGGAAGAGTCGGGCATCGGCAAGCAAACGATGACCATTTATGGCCGTAAATTTGGGCATAAGGTCGATTATGATCACATAAATATGCTTACTCACCCACAGGCGCGTTTTGATCAGTTTGTTGATTTGTTGAATTGGTTTGAGACTCACGCATAAGCGTGTGCATTGCGCTCTCGTAGCGTTTGTATTTCTCTAATGCTTTATCACTTAACGGCTGCCTTACAGCCGTTTTACTGAGCGTTGCCACCGGTTTTTTTGACTTATAAAAATTTAAAAACTGCTTGCTGTACTCAATGTTTAAGAATTTACACAGCGCTGTTAGTGTTTGTTCGCTGTCGCTGACAAGTGCTTCATAGCTTAAATCAAAAATTGCTTCTGGCATTACGTTTTGCCAATGTTCCATTAACTGCTGATACAAATCAAAATACTGTTTAAACTCTGGGAGAGAACAAAAGTAAGGTTCGTTTTCAGCAAAATAGTTGCTAAACACCGACCAAGCAATTGCATCATACTCTCGCTGCATATTAATAAATTTGGCATTAGGAAAGAGTAAGTAAATCAAACCAAGTGACTGATAGTTCGCAGGCAGCTTATTGATCATAAAGGGCCGCACAACTGGCGCTTGTTTTATTCGTTCAATATAAATATTACGGGCATTGTTAATTAGCCCTTGGTTTAGCTCTGCTAAGCAATCTGGGTAGGGGAGCTGTGTTTGTTGTTCAAGATATGCAACAACCTGATTACTGATACTGGCATCTTCACCTAAGCTTGCAAAATCATCATTGCTTGCCAACATTTGTTCTACTAGCGTTGAGCCACTTCTTGGCATACCAATAATAAATATGGGTGTAATGGTGCCTGTGAATGATTTGTCTCTAGCATCTATTAGCTCTTCGGTATTTTGCTCTATTATACGCTGATAAAAAGGCACTAAGTCACTGGTTTTAAACTGAGTAAGTTTTATTTGTAATCTATTTGCTAGGCTGAAGTAGTTAAAGGCTTGCTCTGTATCATTGAGCTGGTCATAACTTTTACCTAGCGCATAATAACACACCATTTTTAAACGTAGGTTATTAGTCAATGTTAAAAATTGATGTAGCTCATTTATGTAATTATGTTCGTTATTAAAGCGGCCAAACTGTACTA
Source organism: Pseudoalteromonas sp. SCSIO 43101 (assembly GCF_023650775.1). Taxonomy (NCBI): domain Bacteria; kingdom Pseudomonadati; phylum Pseudomonadota; class Gammaproteobacteria; order Alteromonadales; family Pseudoalteromonadaceae; genus Pseudoalteromonas; species Pseudoalteromonas sp. SCSIO 43101. Next base: position 699,956 of record NZ_CP072674.1, on the reverse strand, counting down.
ATTCAAATAATATGTACGCCGTAACTGGGTAATTTCCCATACTGAGAGCATGCTTTAAAATGCGATAAGCTTTGTCTAACTCACCATAGGTTAAATAATGCTGGGCGAGGTAATAATGCGGTTCAGGATTATGGCTAGCAATTGATTTAGCATATTCAAGTACAGTTAAAGCATCTTGCGGTGAATGCACACCATTGAAGGCATCCGCAAGAGCATGTAAAGGTTCAAGCATATGAGGTAGGCGCTCACAGGCTCTTTGTAAAAGGTAAACCGCGGCATCATAACGCTCTAATCGCAGCGCAATGCGGCCTAATCCAAATAACGCTTCGCCATTTTCAGGATCTGAATCGAGAATGGTTTTAAAATGAAACTCAGCCTCTTTTAGCTTGTTTTCATTTAGTAGTTGATTCGCTTTCTGTAACAGCATAGTAATAGCGGGTTATTTGTTATTTTTATTTACTATAAAACGAAAAAGGCGAAATGTCTTTCGCCTTGGTTAACTATAAATATCCAGAATAAATCCGGGGTATCGACTTTCTAGGTTGATTGCTCAACCTAGAAAGCACTTCTATTAGAAAGTATATGTCGCTTTCACGTAATAGAAGCCACCGTTAATACCATATGGTGAAGTCTCGTAGTATTTACCACCCCAGTTGTTGTTTGGGATACCTGTACTATCGAAGAAATCAAGTTTCTCTGCTTCTTGGTCGAATAAGTTTGTCGCACCAACAGAGAAGCTAAGCTCTTCAGTTAGGAAGTAAGTAACTTCTGCATCAATTGTTACTGCAGCATCAGCTGTTTTGGCTGTTGCATCGTAATCTACGTGAACGCCTTGGTATTCGCCATAGTAGTTAACACGTGTAAACGCCGAGAAGTTCTCCCATTGTTGTGCCCAGCTAAGCGTTGCACGGTGGTTTGGTAAGTCATTTTCTAAACGGCTTACTTTAAATTCACCTGTAATTGGGCTCGACTTAGTTACTTCGGTGTCGTTCCAGTTGTACGCTAAGCTAAATGTTGAGCTGCCACCTAACAATTCAGTTGAATAGTTAGCAACCGCATCTACACCTTGTGTCGTTGTGTCAAAGTCATTTGTGAAGAAGCTAACTTGCGCTAAGTTTTGTACATTAGGTACACCAGCTGCTTCAAGTGTGTCTTTGTCTGCTTGGCTTAACTCAATTTTATCTGATTGACTGATACGGTCATCAACTTGAATGTTGTAGTAATCAATGGTGAAGAATAAGTCGCCAAGGGTCCATACTGCACCAAATGTGTAGCTTTGTGACTCTTCAGGTTGTAACTCTGTACCACCTAGTTGCACAGCAATTGGGTTTGTTGGTGGTAAAAGAGCCGAGTCAACTAGAACACCGCTGCTTAAGTTAGTTTGAACGTTACTTACGTTTGCTTGACCAACCGTTGGCGCACGAAAACCTGTACTGATTGAACCACGAATGTTCAAGTCTTCAGTTAAGTGATATTGACCAGTTAATTTGTAGTTAGTTGTCGAACCAAATGTGTCGTAGTCTTCATAGCGCAGTGCTAAGCCCATTAAGAAGTCTTCTGTAAATGGTGCTTCAACATCAACATATGCTGCATAGTTACGGCGAGTATATTCGCCAGCATCAGATGGTTTGAAACCAGGGAAACCGTTCGAGCCGATACCAAAACCTTGTTGAGTTAATGGACCCGCTGTAAAAGATGCCACATCACCAGCGACAACAGTGAAGGTTTCTTCATGCCATTCAAGACCACCAGCAACGTTAACGTCGTAGGCTAAACCAAAGTCAAAACCTTTTGATAAATCAGCGTTGAAGTTTTTCTCTAACTGAGAATATTTACCAGGGCTAAAGTCACGAGGGCTTTCTGGGCCTAATGATGCATTGATTGTGTCGTAGATGAAGTAACGAGATTCGTTGTAACCAACTGTACCGCTTAAGTCATAGTAAGCACCTTCAAGGAAACCAGATGTGATTTCACCTTTAGTACCAATTGTTAAAGCAGTATCTGTAATATTACCACCGAAGTTAGGTGTAAAACCGCCAGGTAGCATTTCGTTAAACGCAAAACAGTCTGGGTTGTTAGCAACTAGATCAATGTATCTTTGGTTATCTAAGACGTTATCATCAATCATGATGTCGGTAGGACAGTTACCGCTCATATCGCCTGTTAAATCACCAACAAGGAGTGTTTCACCGCCGTCATTTGAGTAAACACCTGGACGAGTGTGTGGGTTACGATAGTAGAAACCACCTCGTACATCACGCTCAGAGTAGTTACCAAACATATAGAATTCAGATGAATTGCTTAATTCAAGGCCAATGTTACCAAAGATTGAAATATCGTCATCGACTTCAGGTGCACCCCAAACTTGAGCAAGAGAAGAAACTTCTGGCACGCCTGCAGCGTTAAGTGCTGCTGCATCAGGACGTTGCACTGAGCGACTTGTAGCATCCGCAGTTTTATATTGGAAGCTTAAGTTAGCAAAACCGCTATCAGTAAATGGAAGACCCACATTACCTGAAATTTGTGTTGTGTCGCCATCACCTTCGTAGTATTCACCCTTACGGATTTCGAAAGAACCGCCTTCAGAGGCATCTTTTAAAACAAAGTTCATTACACCTGCGATTGCATCAGAGCCGTACTGAGCTGCAGCACCGTCACGAAGTACTTCTACTTGTTTTAGAGCAATACTTGGAATAACTGAGATATCGGCACCTTGAGCACCATCGTTGATACCACCACCCAAGAATGCGATAACAGAAGCACGGTGACGACGTTTACCATTAACAAGCACTAAAGTGCTGTCTGATGGAAGACCACGAAGGTTAGCTGGACGTACAAGTGACGCAGCATCACTAATTGGGTTTTGGTGAACGTTAAAAGAAGGAACAGAGCCTTTTAAAAGCTCTAGCATGTCAGTGTTGCCACCTTTATCTAGCTCTTCACCACCAATGATATCAATTGGTACAGGTGAATCACCAATTGAACGTGGTGCTGAACGAGTACCTACTACGGCAATTTTTTCTACATTTTTGTTAACTTTAGTTTCTTCAGCTGCTTGTTCTGCAGCAACAACCGAACCCGACACAAACAGGCCTGCTGTTGTTGTCGCTAAAGCAAATTTAATTGCTTGTTGTAGCGCATTATTTTTGAATTTCATTCTGACTTCCCCAGTTAGAATATTTGTGATTATGTCACCGAAGCTAAATGTTAAACTTGGTGTAAATCTCTTATACATCCTGTAAATTTATTTTGCAAATTGTTAATGTCATGTTGTTTGTTGGTTTTTTTGTGATTGTTTATTGCTCGTTTTTTGATTATGTCTATGAAATCAATGGGGATAATTTATTCCTTATTCTTCTTGTTCATGTAAGAAAATATATAAAATATCTAAAAATATTTTAAAAAAGGAATTTTTTGAGTGAATTTTAAGCAGGATTGGGTATGGAGTAGTCTATTGAGCTTGTTGCGGATTGCTGTTTAATTGCCACTGTTTTAATTTTTCTCGGTATTCATCCCATACACAGGGACAACAGCTACCACCACCACAACATTCATCTGGGGCTGGCTTTTGGGGTTTAGGCTCAGCCTGTTGTTTGGGTGTGTTCATTTTTAATACTGAAAAATAATTAGTACTAGAGTTTTAAGAATAAAACAAAACCTAATATAAGTAAATTATACTTTGTGAACGTCGCCTGCTGTGTGAAAATAACCTAATGCGATTATATAAAGTTATTCATAGAGCCCCGTTCCGAGTGGCTAAAATTACCAAAAAGCGTCAGACCCTACGTTTTAAGCGTGCTATGGTAGCACTTAAAATCGCACTTGCCCAAGAAAAGCAAGAAACAAAAGAGATGCTTCATATCTATAGACGATACACCCAAGGGCAAGCTACTAAAGAAGAATTGCATACTGCTAATGAGCAATTCTTAGATATTTTGAAAGGACTTGGCTTAGGGGTATTTGCTGTATTGCCCTTTGCACCTATTACGATTCCTTTGGTTGTAAAACTGGGTCAATGGGTTGGTGTTGATGTGCTACCTAGCTCATTCAATATCAATAAGTCGATTAAAGAGCTTGATCAACAAGTAGAAAAAGAAGAAAAAGAGAACCAAAACAAAGACTGATTAGGTTTTGATTATCTAATTTTGCCTATACCTTTTGTACCAAGATATTGGTATGCTTAAATACCTTTTCTTTATATCGAGTCGTTTAATGAGTTCATTAATTCGCCATTCTTCTACGGGAATTCCCCTGTCATTTATCGCTAAAGCTGACCTATCAACCTGGTTAACCGAGCAGCCGCAAGCCTTACAAAATTGGCTAACAAATTGTGATTTCAAAAACAAAGGCATGGCCTTAATTGCTGATAGCGAATCGGGTTCACTTGAGCATGTGTATTGCTTAGTTAATGATTTGCAGGACTTTTGGTTGGCAGGTGACTTATCAACTAAACTGCCTGCAGGCTGTTATCAAATTCAAGGTGATGACAAATTTGTAGAACAAGTAGCGCTGGGTTTTGTGTTAGGTGGTTACGAGTTTAGTGAATATAAAGAAAAACCATCGCCACGTGCCACACTAGCTATTAAAGATGAAAGCTTAGTTAAGCGTTTATCGCAGCATGCAAGTGCAATTAATTTAGTGCGTGATTTAGTTAATACGCCTGCTGCAGATATGATGCCGCAACACCTATCACAAGTGATGGCTGATTTAGCCGACACCTTTGATGGAGAGTTTAGCGAGTGGGTTGGTGATGAGCTATTAGAACAAAATTACCCAACGATCCATATGGTTGGTCGTGCCTCTGAGAATAAACCTCGCTTACTTGATTTAACTTGGGGCGCAAAAGATGCTCCACAAATTACCTTAGTTGGTAAGGGGGTTTGCTTTGATTCTGGCGGTTTAGATCTCAAACCAAGCTCAGGTATGCGTAATATGAAAAAAGACATGGGCGGTGCCGCGCATGTTATTGGTCTTGCGCAGTTAATTATGGCTGCTAACTTACCAATTCGCTTACGTGTACTGGTACCTGCTGTTGAAAATGCGGTTTCTCGAAATGCATTTAGACCTGGTGATGTGATCAAAACTCGTAAAGGGATCACAGTAGAAATTGATAACACTGACGCTGAAGGTCGTTTAGTGCTGTGTGATGCACTTGCTGAAGCACAAAACGATAACCCCGATCTTATCGTTGACTTTGCAACCCTTACCGGTGCTTGTCGTGTAGCCCTAGGTACTGAATTACCAGGCTTTTTCGCAAATAACCGTGAAGTGGCTAACAAATTGATGGATGCAGGCGAAAGCTGCCATGATCCTGTTTGGCAACTGCCGTTATTTGATCAATACAAGCCATTATTAAAAAGTGATGTAGCTGATATTGCTAACTGTGCGTCGACTCCATTTGGTGGTGCGATCACTGCAGCGCTTTATTTAAAAGAGTTCATTGAGCCAAGCACCCCTTGGGTCCACTTTGATGTAATGGCTTGGAACTTACGTGCATTACCAGGTCGTCCTACTGGTGGTGAGGCACTGGGTATTCGCGCTGTATTTAACTATCTACAAGACCGTTTCCAATAAATTAGAGCTGATATAACTCTAATGGTAAATCATCGGGATCAGCAAAAAACGTAAATTGCTTCCCGGTGATTTCATCCACTCTTATTTCTTCAACCTTGATACCTTTTTCTTCTAAATAGAGTTTAGATTTTGTAATATCAGCAACATTAAACGCTAAATGGCGAAGTCCTTGTGCTTCTGGGTAACTTGGTCTTTTAGGGGCTGCGGGAAACGAAAATAGCTCCAGTTGACTGCCATCTGGTAGTGCTAGATCTAGTTTATAAGAGTCACGTTCAGCGCGGTATAGTTCGTTAATTACCGGAAGTTTTAATATTTCACTATAAAAGTGCTTCGACCTCTCGTAGTTGCTACAGATGATTGCAGCGTGGTGTATACCTAATAGTTCCATGGTCGATTCCTTTTATGCTCATAAAAAAACGCGGACTAAGCCGCGCTTTTCTATTAATGAGTGCAGCTTTTTATTCTGCCGCTTTACATGCCGCAACAGCCGGTGCAACAAGTTCAAGACCTGTTTTATCACACTCAGGTAGAGCTGCATCAGACACTGCAATTGGTGTCACCCGATCGCCCCATTTAATGTAACTTGCAGCCCACGTTAAGCCTGCACCAAATGCTGCTGACATAATATTTGAGTTTGGCTTGATTAGGCCTTTCTCAACAGCTTCACAAATTGCAATCGCAATTGTAGCAGCAGAAGTATTACCATAGTCGGCAATGTTCACCATTACTTTTTCGTCAGCTACTTTCAAGCGTTGTTGAATGGCTTGAATAATACGTAAATTAGCTTGGTGAGGAACTAATACATCAATATCATCAAGATCTAACTGTGCTTGGTTTAGCACGTCATCACAGGCTTCACTCATACCTTTAACTGCACGTTTGAAGATTTCACGTCCTTCGAATAATAAATTAGACGGACCAATTGGTTCGTATTTATTTAAGTCGCTACCAAAGTTTTCGATATGCAAAATATCACGATCTTCACTGTCACAACCTGTTTTCGTTGCGAGTAAACCTGATGGTGTATCTGAGGCTTCTAATACAACTGCACCCGCACCATCACCAAATAATACAGCACTGTCGCGACGAGCCCAGTTGATGTACCAAGTCATGCGTTCAGCTGCAATAACTACGGCTTTTTTGATCATACCTGAACGAATTTGTGCTGTAGCAGCTTGTAATGCATATAAAAAGCCTGAACATGCAGCATTAGTGTCCATTGCTGCTGCGCCTACCGCACCAATGTTTTTTTGCACTAAAGACGCCGTATTTGCCACCATAGTTGATGGTGTACAAGTCGCAAGAATCACAAGGTCAATGTCTTTACCTTCAACACCTGCACATGCAAGCGCGTGTTTTGCTGCGACAGTTGCTAAATCGGCAGTAGAAACATGGCTGACACGGCGAGATTTGATGCCTGTACGTGTTGTTATCCATTCATCATTGGTATCAACAATATTGCTAATTTCATCATTGCTGATGCTTGCTGGTGGTATACATTTACCCCAGCCAGTAATTTGGGCATAAGACATAATGTGTTCTCTTTATGTGGTCAGACTTGTTAAATTTTTCCGAAGTTATATCAAAAATCACTTGTTAACACTAGTTCATTGCTGCGCTACGTCGTAAATAATGGCATTTACTCAGCATTTAAGTTAAACCTAGTATAAAAAAGAGGCGATTATGAAAAAAATAAACCTAAAAATAAGCACATTATCGGTACTGACTTTATTATCTGCGTTTACGGTTCATGCTCAAACCACCATAATCCATGCTGGGAAAATGCTAGTTGGCACTGATCAAGATGTCAAAGAGCAGCAAACACTGGTTATTGAAGATAGTAAAATTGCAGCAATCAAAGCTGGTTTTCTAACAAAACAACAGTTAAAGCTCAGTGACGCAGACGTTATTGATTTAAAAAATCAGATGGTATTGCCGGGTCTGATTGATATGCACGTTCATGTTACCTTTGAGCGAGATGCAAAACGTAACCCACACCAATGGGCAACTGAATACGAAGCAGATTATGCACTGCGTTCTTTAAAGTACTTAAAACGCACGGTAGAAGCGGGTTTTACCTCTGTGCGCGACCTTGGCAGCAGTTATCAAGTTATCTTTCCATTAAAGCGAGCGGTTGAACGTGGCGATATTGTTGGTCCGCGCATTTTTGCTGCAGGCGATATGATCACACCGACCGGTGGCCACGGTGACATGCATGGTTATCGCCGTGATATTACCAAGGCAACAGAAGGGGGTGGTTTGGGTGTCTGTGATGGTGCTGACGACTGTACTCGTGCAGTGCGCGATGTAATAAAAAGTGGTGCTGATGTGATTAAAATTACTGCGACAGGTGGTGTTTTAAGTAATACAGCTGCAGGGGTTAATCAGCAATTTACTGATGAAGAGCTCAGTGCCATTGTCAACACCGCCCATCATTTAGGTCGTAAAGTCACCGCTCATGCTCATGGTACGGAAGGTATAAAAGCTGCACTTAGAGCGGGTGTCGACTCAATCGAACATGGCTCTTTTTTAGATAAAGACACAGTTAAATTATTTAAAAAGCAAGACGCGTATTTAGTCCCTACTTTGTTAGCTGGTGCAACAGTAAAAGAAGAAGTGCTAAACAACCCGAATATGCCAAAAGCCATTGCTGATAAAGTAGAAATCGTAGCGCCAAAAATGGAAGCGTCTTTTAAATTAGCTTTAAAAAACAAAGTTAAAATAGCCTTTGGTACAGACTCAGGGGTATCTAAGCATGGTGATAATGCCAAAGAATTTGAGTTATTAGTAAAATATGGCATGACACCAAAGCAGGCAATTAAATCAGCCACCGTTGAAGCTGCTAAACTATTAGGTCAAAGTGATAGCCTTGGTGACTTGAGTGTTGGTAAACAAGCAGATATTATCAGCGTTAATATGAATGTACTTGATAACATTAGCGAACTTAGTCAGGTTCAGTTTGTTATGAAGGACGGTAAAGTGCTCAAACAGTAAGGGTTACTATGGGCGGTAAAATTAAAGAGACGTTATTTAATCATTTGATTGATGCAGAGCGACAGTTGCTTGAGCCAGAAGTGCGGCAATCTACTGAAGCGCTTGATGCATTACTTGATGATGATTTTATTGAAATAGCCGCCGATGGCACGTCTTTTAATAAGTTCCAAGTATTAACCCGTCTGCCAACTGAGGTGGTGCCGCAATTTTACAATCAACATTTTAAAGGTCGTATGCTCAGTGAGAATATTGCACAACTAAGCTATCAAGCGGCCTTTAGACGCTCTGCCCGCTCTGAATTTAACTATTCAGTTCGCATGTCACTGTGGCGTTTTAATGGTAAACAATGGCAAATGGTGTTTCATCAGGGAACGCCTTGTGCTGTTTTTACAATTTCAATGGACGATGATTAAGCCTTAAAGAGTCCGCTATGCAAACCGATCCGGCGATTAGTCGCCTACTAATTTTGAGAAGCGCCGCAATAGCTGTGCAGTTTGTTGCTGTGATTGCAGTGTATTTTCTATTTGAATACCAAATACCTTTACTGCCGTTACTTGCTGTTATTTGTGTTGAAGCAATTTTTCAGCTGTTAAGTATATTAGCTTATCGAAAAGTAACAAAAGCTAAACCTGCTGCTGTGTTGATGCAATTAACTGCTGATTTGCTGTTTTTAACTATTTTACTCTCGTTAAGCGGCGGGGCAACCAATGCGTTTGTTTCATTATTGCTGTTGCCAATAATGATAGCTGCAGTGTCTGTTAATGCCAAAGGACTTGCTTATACCGCTGTGTTGGCAATCGCAGCTTACAGTTTTTTACTGATACGAATGCCTGAGCACACCATGCATCAAATGCAAATGACACACCATTTTATTGGTATGTGGATTAACTTTGTTATTAGTGCAATTGTAATCGCGTTTGTAATTGGCACATTAAATAGTACCTTAAGAGCTAGAGAAGCCACCATTGCACGTACCCGTGAACAGCAGCTGAGGCATGAGCAGTTATTAACTCTCGATGGCGCTGCAGCACAAGTGACACACCAACTAGCGACACCAATCGCAAACTTACAGCTTTTATTTGAAGAGTTGCAAGAGCAACAAGCTGATGATCCTATTGTCCAAGAAATGGCTAAACCATTAGCACAATGTAAAGAACAGCTTGAGTACTTTAGAGCACTATCAAATGCATTAAGAACCGGTCAAACACAGCAGGTGATCAGCGCGGATACATTACAAAATACCATTCAAGATGCTATGACCCTGCATTTTCCAGAGCAAAGCATACATTGGCAAAATGATGCACCAGAATGCTCTATTTTAAGTGACGCCATGCTGTTACCAGCTATTTTGAATTTACTACAAAATGCTGTTTCAGCGAATAATCAGAGCCAACAAAACATCATAGAAGCTGATTGGCAAATAGATAATCAACAACTTTCTTTATCATTGCGTGATTTCGGTCAAGGCTTTAGCGAGCAACAAATGGCATCATTAGGTGGTCAGCTAATGCCAAGTAGCGGCGGAATGGGGATGGCAGTCATGTTATCTAATGCGACTTTAGAGCGCTTAAATGGCTCATTAACACTGTGCAATCACCCGCAGCAAGGTGCAATTGCAATGGTTAGTTTAAAAATTGTATGAAACTTTTAATTATTGAAGACGATGTAAATCTTGCCACCACACTTGCAAGGCGCTTTACAAAGCAAGGCTTTACATGTGAACTGGCTCATAACAGTGAACAAGCATTACAAAAATTAGCCACTTTTGAAGCAAGTCACTTTTTAGTGGACTTGAAACTTGGCGATGATAATGGCCTCGCATTAATTAAACCAATTAGAGCTCAATTTCCAACAGCGCGCATTGTATTGCTCACAGGTTTTGCCAGTATCGCCAGTGCGGTTGAAGCAATACGTTTAGGAGCTAATGATTACTTACCAAAACCTGTTGATTTTAATGCATTAATAAGAACCATTTTAGGTAATACAGAGACGAGTCAATCACTGGATGACACAAAGCCAAACCAGATTATGTCACCAGAGCGACTTGAGTGGGAGCATATTCAGCATGTATTGCATAGCAATAATGGCAATATCTCCGAGACAGCACGCCAACTCAATATGCATCGAAGAACTTTACAACGTAAATTACAGAAAAAACCCGTACAACAATAAAATGATTGTTTAATAAACTGAAACAATGATTAAATTAATGCTAAAGTATTAATTTAATGCAAATAGGTACAAAACTCGACCTCTTTGATTTGCTGCATTGCTGATCGTTAACTAAAGTCAAAATAACCCTGTTAGTTGTATGAGTCTGGCGTATGCATTTTTCAGAACTTAATTTCTTCGCGATATTTTTTGCTGCCCTTGCATCTTTCCTATTGGGCGCTGTGTGGTATTCTCCTTGGCTTTTTAAACGAATTTGGATGGAGAGCTGTGGCTTAACTGAACTTGACCTACAGAGCATTAACCCGTTTATGGTGTTTGGTGGCAGCTTTGTTTTATGTTGTTTAATTGCTTTTAGTTTATCGTTATTTATTGGTGCAAATGTCAATGTAGGGGTGGCTGTTGGCACTGGCTTTATTATTGGTTTATGTTGGGTCAGCTGTGCTTTGGGAATTGGTTATATCTTTGAACAGCGACCATTAAAGTTGTTTTTAGTTAATGCAAGTTATTCAATATTACAGTTTTCTGTTATTGGCTTAGTTTTGGGGCTCTGGCCTTAACATGTTAAAGTATGCTTTTAGTTTAGTAATGTAGTTGTAATGGCAAAACCAAACAAAAAAGGCCCGACTAAAACTGTCGATATTTTTTGCTCACAATGTAAAAGCCAATTGTTTAAATACCGCAAAGGTGGAAAAGGGGCGTTGGTTAAATGTTTTGTCGAACGTATTAGCCAAGACTTTACCAACGAAACCGGTATTTGTCCTGACTGCCAACGTCAATTCGCCCGCCAGACCATGATCCGTGGCACACCTGCTCTAAAAATCATTGGTGGTAAGGTGACGCATAAGTAGCAATTAAAATACGGACATTTATCCTCGTTTATTCCTCATGCTCTGATACTATTAGCCGGTTTGCTGTTTCAATGAATGAAAACAACCCTCCCCATGGATTGGGCCAGTTGTATGGGTATAAACACATGAACAAAATGGACTCACGCACGTGATAGCACTTTTATTTGATATTATTGGCATGACAGGCACATTCTTAGTGGTTGGTGCTTTCTTTTTATTGCAACTGAATAAAGCATCGCCAACCGGCCTTGTGTATAACATGATGAACTTAACCGGTGCAATTCTGTTACTGATTAGTCTTTGTTATAACTTTAACCTTGCTAGTTTTGTTATCGAAATTTTCTGGATAGCGGCGTCACTTATTGGTTTATATAAGTACATCAAAGCAAAGCGCACTGGTAATGTTGAAACAGCATAATTAAGTTTGGTGCACCAAAACAGATTTTCTTAAAACCCATTTACAGTTGAAAATGGGTTTTTTTGTATCTACTTCCGAGAACTCTTCAACTAAAGCTATAAAAACATTGCAAGCTTGCCAATCTTTTGTATTAATAGTGTAAACAATGTGTTGCTGTTGCAGCATAGACTATTAGTACAGGTAAGTCGCAACGTGAAGTTTTTAAGATGTTCAGCACTTTTTTCAATTGCAGTTGCCTCAACCATTCCATTGGTTGCAAACGCGACTGAAGAGCAAGACTTATTCTCTTTAAGTTTTGAAGACTTGCTTGACGTTCAAGTTGATATTGCTAGCAAAACCAACGAAACCTTGTCCTCTGTTCCCTCAACCATGAGTGTATTTAGTCGTAAACAAATTCAAGCACTTGGTGTTGATAACGCCTATGAAGTAATGAACTTTGTGCCTGGTATGCAATCAACCCGGGGGGATTGGGTCGGTGCAGTGCCTAAAGATCATGCTCGGGGTGTTTATCTAGATAGTGGCAATGTACTGGTGATGATCAATGGTGAACGAGTCAATGAATCATCATTCGGTAAAGCCTCTGTTTACATGCCTTATATTCCCATTGAAGTCATCGAAAAAATTGAGTTTATTCGCGGCCCTGGCTCGGCGCTGTATGGCAGTAATGCGTTTTTAGGGGTCATGAATATTGTTACCTCTAAAGAGCGAAATACTATGCAACTTGTGGTTGGTAATAATGGTCGCTATGGCGCAACAGGGCAGTTTAATAGCTCCTTTAGTGATGATACATCACTCTTTGCGAGTTTTTCTTATGATCAAAAAGACGGCGAAAGCTATCCGCAAGGAGTAAAAGATCCTCTTGAAGCGATATATCTAGAAGCGGGTGTTGATTATAAAAAGCTTAAATTACGAGCTCGTTACAACGAAACATCCCTTGATGAGTTTTTAAACCTTGCTGGCTATTCAACGCAGAACCAACATAGCAGTGATAACACCTTTGTTGGCATTAAATATAACTGGGTTAACAACGATAAGCTAAAGCTAGATTCTAGTTACTCATACACAAAGCATAATATCTCTAGCGCTGGTCTAATCGCTGAATTTGACGATATACCTGACTTTTTCCTCGGTCCAGAATGGCAAACAACCGATAGTAAATTTGAAACGGAATTGAGTTATCAATTTGATAATCAATGGCAGCTTGCCGCAGGTGTTGAATATGCAGAGGCTAAGCAAGTAAAAGCAGGGGTACGTACCAATTACTATGATGATGAGTCTATGTTAGTCATTATTGACCCCGCTTATTATCAGCAAGGTATCGTGACTGTGATGGACTTTCCTGAATTTGCGCCACTTAAATATACTTTCGAAACATATAGTGCGTATGGGCAGTTAAAAATACCTTATTCAGAGGCACTTACTTTATTTATAGGGGCACGCTATGACGATGTGAAAGACATCGACAGTAAACTTTCGCCTCGTCTTGCGGGTGTTTATGTTATAAACCCAGAGCATACCGTTAAAGTGCAATATGGCGAATCGTTTAGAACCCCGGTTACTAATGAGCTTTTTTCAAATGATGATGTCACCGTAGGTAACCCATCACTTCGCTCTGAATCAGTAAAAACCACTGAGCTTGTTTGGCATTATCAAACTTCAGAGTTACAAGCTAATGCCGTATTTTTTTATAATGAACTCAATGACTTTATAAACATTGAGCCAACGCAATCTAATGATGCCTTATTTACTTTTGCAAACTCATTTAATACTCAAAACAGTGGTATCGAGCTTGATGGCACTTGGCAATCAAGTAAAGAGTTCTCTGTAACGGGCACTTACACGCAATACTTTGAAGATCCAATTAATGCGAGCTTTAAGCGTTTCGCAAGCTTAGTTAGCAGCTACAACTTATCTGACAGCTGGCAAGTAAGTTTAAACTTATTATGGCGTGATAAAGTTGAGGTAAGTTCAGTAACTGGTGCTCACTTCAAACAGTCTGCCTATAGCTTATTAGGTGGCAGTTTAAAATGGCAAGTAAACGCAAAGAGCCAGTTAACGTTAAAAGCAGAAAATCTGTTAGGCAAGAAATATAACGTGTTTGACCCACGTATGGACAATGGCGCTGTCGCTGGTACAACAGAAGAATTATCGTTACACTACCAGTTTAATTTCTAGTTGCGCTGCTCACAAAGGTTTGAATGTCGTCATTAAGTAAAAAGTTAGTTATTGCAGGTGCAATGCTTTTATTGTTGCTTGTGTTAGTTTTTTACGTTGGGCGAGCCCATGATTATCAGCAGGCAGAGCAACAAAGCCGTGTTCAAGCGACTCAGTTAAGTCATTACTTCTCCAGTGAATTAGCCCGATTTAAAACAATTCCTACCTTAGTGAGTGCTAATGATTTAGTTAAATCCTTTGTGATTAAGCAAGGTATAGGCGAACAAGCCGTTAATTATTATTTAGAAGATATTCAACGTGCCAGCGGTGCATCAGATGTCTATTTAATGGATTTATCAGGTTCGGTCGTGGCAAGTAGTAACTGGCAAGTTGATTACACCTTTTTGGGAAGTAATTTTGCTTTTCGGCCTTATTTTTATTTAGCCAAGCAAGGTGGGAAAGTTGCCTATTTTGCTTTAGGCATGCGCTCAAGTGAGCGCGGTATTTATTTTTCAGAGCCTGTTATAGATAAAGGGAAAGTCATTGCCGTTGTAACATTAAAGGTTAATGCTAAAAAGTTTGAGCAAGACCGCCAACTACTTAATGCATCAGATAGCACCCATTTTTATATCACTTTAGAAGACAGTGTAATTGTGATGTCAGATGTTGCTGACTGGCGTTTAAAATCTCTTAAGCCCCTCAATGATGCACAAATGGCTGCTTTAATTAAGTCACGCCGATACTTGTCTCATAAACCGAGCTTACTTGCCCATAATCACAAGCCTTTAAGTAAACAAACCGCGCAGCAAAACATTCAGCTTGATGGCAAACAAGCGCGCTTTATTAGTGCCATCGAAACAATAGACATTATAAACGCTAAAGCCAGTGTGTTGGTGGATGTGACAAATGTGGAGCTTGCACAAATTCCAAGGCTTCTTTGGTTTAGTGTGTTTTATGCCATTGCTGTGGTGCTTATTCATATGGCAATGGTACGATTTGCTGGTTATAAAAAACTACTTTTTTCAAGGCATAGTCTTGAGCAAGAAGTGATTGAACGAACCCAAGCGCTCGAAAAAGCTCAAAAAGCACTGATCCAAACAGCTAAATTGGCCACGATAGGCCAATTAAGTGCAGGCATTAACCATGAAATAAACCAACCTTTGAGTGCCATGAATACCTACTTAGTAAGTACAAAAAGGTTACTTATGAAAGGCAATATTGAACAAGCTGGCGAAAATTTAGTGCTAGTACAGTCGTTAATAGAGCGTGTTCATAAAATTGTTGCTCAGTTAAAGCATTTTAGTAAACCGGCGCAAACTCAATTGAGGCAGCAAAGCTTAGCGAGTATGTTAAAGAATGCTTTAATGATTGCCAGCGCTCAACTTAAGCAAGATGATATCGAGGTAAAAGCCAGTGATATTGACGCAAACATAACCGTGTGGGTCGACAGCGTGAAGTTTGAACAAGTCTTGGTAAACGTAATCACCAATGCCAGCCAAGCGATGAGTGAATCAGAAAAGCGCGAATTGAGTTTTGAACTTGAACTATTTGACGACCGTGTGAAGCTATCGATTCTTGATACGGGTCCAGGCATTGATCAACATGCATTAGGTAATATTTTTGAGCCTTTTTATAGTACTAAAACCAGTAATGGTTTAGGGCTTGGTTTATCTATTTCACGACAAATTATAGACTCATTTAATGGTCGACTATCGGCTCACAACCGTCCTGAAGGCGGGGCACAATTTATAATAACCTTACAAACTAATAAGGAACAATCATGAGTGTAGTTGCAACTACCTGTAATCAGGTAATTGTTATTGATGACGAAGCGGTGATCCGCGATTCATTAAAGCAACTGCTTGAAATTGAGGGTTATCAAGTTCAGTGTTTTAGCGAACCTACAGCTGCACTTTCAAAACTGGGTCGTCGTTTTGAGGGAATTGTGCTTAGCGACATAAATATGCCAAAAATGGATGGTTTGGAGTTTTTAGAGCAAGTAAAAGCGTTTGATAGTGAACTGCCGGTTATATTTCTTACCGGTTTTGCTGATGTATCTGTTGCGGTTAAAGCTATGCAGTTAGGGGCTTATGATTTATTTGAAAAGCCGCTTACTGAGCAATTGTTAGATTGTATTGCGCGTGCTTCAGAAAAACGGGCTTTAGTGATGGAAAACCGCGCCTTGAAAATTGCGGTAGAAAAAACTTCTGCACCCGGTGTGCGTATTTTAGGTGAAACAGAGCAAATGCAACAAATGATGCATTTACTTAATGCTGTAATTGATACTCCCGCCGATGTGCTTATAGAAGGTGAAACAGGTACAGGTAAAGAGTTAGTTGCTCGTTACTTGCACGATCAAAGTAACAGATCAGCGGCTAATTTCGTAGCGATAAACTGTGGTGCAATTCCTGAGCAATTAATTGAAAGTGAGTTATTTGGGGCGGCAAGTGGGGCTTACACCGGTGCAACGCAATCTCGCCAAGGTAAATTTGAATTTGCTAAAGGAGGTACCGTTTTTTTAGATGAAATAGAGTCAACGCCTGCAAGTTTACAAGTCAAGTTACTTAGGGTGCTTGAAGAGAGAAAAGTCACGCCTGTAGGCGACAACCACGCCATTGATTTAGATGTACGCATTGTTGCTGCTACAAAAGTTGATTTGATGACCTTGGTAGAAGCAGGTGAGTTTAGAGCCGATCTTTATTATCGATTAAACTTAGTTAAAGTGAGTATTCCTGCATTACGCGATAGAAAAGCCGATATTCCATTACTTTTTAAACACTTTAGCTCAATTGCTGCAACACGCTTTCATAAGCCACCTGCACCACTTAGTAGTGAAGCAAAACAGCGACTACTTGCTTATGATTGGCCAGGTAATGTGCGAGAACTTAGAAATCAGGCCGAACGTGCAGTATTGCTAGGCTCTGATTTAGCATTTGCTTCATACAACGACGCAAACAATGAAAACGAACTAGCTCAGGACCTAAGCCTAGCTGAGAAAATCAGCTTTTATGAGCAATCACTGATTGAAGAAGCGTTAGAGCGTAACAACGGTAGCATTAAAGACACTATGGTCACTTTGCAAATTGCTCGTAAAACCCTTTACGACAAGATGACTAAATACGGTATTAATCGGGAAATGTTTAAAGACTAACCAGTACATCTACAGTTAATTAAAGATAATGGGTGGAACAGGTGACAACACAATCTTAAAAATGTGTGGAGATCCACCCATAAAACTCAGCCTCCACTAAGCCAATGAAGTTAATGTTTTGTTATTTATAGTTTTTTTATAAATTAACTAAGTTGGCAACCTACTTGCCTTAACAGTTAGGAACAACAATTTGAACCTAATAAGGGGCGCATAATGACAACAATATTCACTCATAACAAAACACGCGTAGCAGCGGCTGTGATTTTAGCGAGCACAGCGGGCTCAGCAATGGCAGCAGATTACGCTGTATATGGTAAAGCAGAAGTTCAAATAGCAAACACAGATACTGGCGTTATGCGCTATGCAGATGAAGGCACTCAAATTGAAGCACCTTTTTCTCGTATTGGTATTAAAGGTAGTCATAAACTAACTGAATCGCTAAAAGCGGTATTCAAATACGAAGTGCAAGTAAAAGGCTTCGAGCATGACGATACCAGTGAACCATTTTCTGCTCGTAATACCTACTTAGGTCTAGCAGGTGATTTTGGTGAAGTCGTTGTGGGTCGTAACGATACTCGTTTTAAATACTCAGAAGGTAAAGTTGACGGTTTTAACGAAACGCAAGCTGATATTGCCCAGTTGATCCCTGGTCAAGACCGTATTGGTGATACAATTACCTATAGCTCAAAAACCTATGGTGGCGCATCGCTTGCGCTAACTTATGCACCAAAAGATGACAGTAGCAACGATGAAGATGGTTTTGCTGCAACCGTTATTTATGGTGACCGTGCATTAAAATCAAAAGATTACTATTTAGCTATCAGCCATGTTGATGCACTTAACAAGTTGACTGCAAGCCGTGTGGTTGCAGCATGGAAACATGAAAACCTACAACTTGCGGGCTTATTCCAACGCAGTGAATCAACAGATGGAAGTAAAGAAGGTAATGGCTATGCACTCAGTGCAAGCTATGCTATCGATAAATGGGTATCTAAGCTTCAGTACGTTAAAGATGACTCAAAAATTCGCCATGCTGAAGAAGGTAAACAATGGACAGCAGGTGTTGATTATGTTTTTGATAAACAAACCACAGCCTACTTATTCTATACTGATTTAGATTTAGAACTTGAATCAGACAACAGCGTTGCAATTGGCCTTAAATACAAGTTCTAAGGAATAGGTATGTCACTAGTAAATCAAACAAAAGATGGCTCTCAGCCACGTCCATTAATGAGCACAGTCATGTTACTGCTTGGCCCATTAGTAATGCTATTAACTTGCTTAATTGATCCACCAGCGGGAATGAGTGTGTCTGCACTTCGCACTGCGGGCCTTGCTTTTTGGATGGCTTCTTGGTGGGTAAGCGAAGTTGTGCCAATTCCTGCTACTTCATTATTGCCACTGGTTATATCACCTCTTGCTGGCATTGCTGCAATCAAAGGGGTCGCGTCGCCTTATGCACACCCTTTGATCTTTTTATTCTTGGGCGGTTTTTTAATCTCAATTGCGATGGAGCGTTGGGGTTTACATAAACGTATTGCGCTTAATACTATGCTTCGAGCAGGGACTAAGCCAAGCCTACAAATTTTAGCCATGATGTTAGTAACGGCATTTTTATCAATGTGGATGTCAAATACAGCTACCGCTGTGATGATGTTACCGATTGCTATGTCGATTACTATGTTGGTGAAGCAATCTAACCCTGATAATGACCAGTTTGGTAAATCAATGTTACTGTCGATTGCTTATGGTGCGAGTATCGGTGGTATTGCAACGTTAATTGGTACGCCGCCAAATGCGTTAATGGCTGCGTATTTATCAGATAGCTACAAAATCGAAATAGGTTTTGCACAGTGGATGAAAGTAGGTGTACCACTTGCAACAGTTATGCTGATTTTATGCTGGGTTTGGTTAACTAAGTTTGCTTACAAAGTAGATACACAATGTGCAAAAGCAGCAAGTAAAGATACGAAATCGTTATTCTTATCGCAGTTACAAGAGCTTGGTAAAATGCAGCGCGCTGAAAAAGGCGTAGCAGCAGTCTTTGTCTTAGCAGCTGTTTGTTGGATCTTTAGACCAGTACTTGCCGATCTGTCGGGTTTAAAAATCTCTGACACTGGTATTGCGATTGCTGCGGCACTATTGTTATTTGTCTTACCAGCAAACAAAGGTGATGGTGAGCGTATTCTTGACTGGGAAAGCGCTGCTAAGGTGCCATGGGGTGTGTTATTACTATTCGGCGGTGGTTTAACACTTGCTGCGCAAATTAAATCATCAGGTCTAGCTGAATACATTGCGCACATGATAGAGGGTGCAAGTGCTATACCTTTGGTACTAAGTGTTCTAGCAGTTGCTACTTTAATTACGTTCTTAACTGAGATCACGAGTAATACAGCAACAGCCGCAGGCTTCCTTCCACTTTTAGGCCCGGTTGCTGAATCTGTATTTGGTACACCTCTTGTGTGGGTCATTCCTGCGGCAATCGCGTGTAGTTGTGCGTTTATGATGCCAGTTGCAACACCGCCAAATGCGATTGTATTTGGCTCAGGACAAATTCAAATGCGCGATATGATCCGATCTGGTTTTGCACTAAACATTATTGCTATTGCGATGATCACTTTAGTAACTATGACCATTGCAGCAGTTGTGTTTGGCTTTTAGATAAGTTTAAAAGTTTTCAACCTAATCCAACCATCAACAGCGCTCACTATGAGCGCTGTTTTTACATTTATAAAGTTGCTCAGATAATTATAGCTGGTTATAGTGGCTAAAATCGTTTATCAAGAGATGACCTTTTGACTGATATATACGCACAATTACACAGCAAATTTTTAAAACTTAATGACGCCTTTTTGGCTGAGCCTTATTTAGCGCTTGATAAGCGTATTAAGCTTTTAAAAACCATCAAAACTCGCCTCATTGAAAATGAACAGGCCTTAGTTGCAGCAACCAGTAAAGACTTTGGTTATCGTACTGAGTTTGATACGGTGTTAGGCGATCTGCTGCCAACTGTGAAATCGATTAGTGATACAATAAAACGTTTACCTAAATGGGCCCGTAACGAATCGCGCAGCGTCGGTATTAGTTTGTGGCCTTCATCAGCGCATATTCATTACCAACCTAAGGGTGTAGTAGGCGTTATCGCACCTTGGAACTACCCAATTCAATTGGCTTTAGTGCCAGTTATAAGCGCAATAGCGGCTGGTAACAGAGTGATGTTAAAGCTAAGCGAATTTACGCCGCATACCAATAATGTTATCAAACAGCTGATGGCAGATACAGTTGCAGAGCACTGCATCATTGTTGAAGGTGAAGCCGATACCGCAGCATGCTTTTGTGACCTACCGTTTGCCCACTTACTTTTTACAGGCTCGACATCAGTAGGGCGCAAAGTAATGCAAGCTGCCAGTAAAAACCTAACCCCTGTGACTCTTGAGTTAGGTGGCAAGTCACCGGTAGTGATTTTAGAAGATGTGAATATTAAAGAAGCTGCAAAAACACTATTATTTGGTAAATTAAACAACGCGGGGCAAATATGTGTCGCGCCAGATTATGTGTTTGTGCCTAAAAAGCTTGAACATCAGTTAGTCTTACAGTTGAGTGAGCTTTATAAGAAGTATTATAAACAAGGTGTTGAAGGTAAAAACCTAACTTCAATCGTCTCTGATGCGCAGTACCAACGTTTAAGCGCAACACTGCTTGATGCAAAAGACAAAGGTGCACAAGTGTTTGAGCCTATTGAAGGGCACCAAGTTGATGAACTTAAACATCGCATGGGGTTACATATTTTAACGCAAGTTAATGATGATATGCGTGTAATGCAAGATGAGATCTTTGGCCCTTTACTACCTATTAAAAGTTATGAATCAGAGCAACAAGTGATTGACACCATCAATGGTGACTCCTCACCACTTGCATTATATATATTGGGCCATGACAAAGAGAAAATTAGTAAGCTAAGTTCATCAATCAGAAGCGGTACATTAGCGATTAACGATGTACTTATGCAGGTTACAGCAGATCAGTTACCGTTTGGTGGCATTGGTGAATCAGGAATGGGGCACTATCATGGTGTTGAGGGATTTAAAACCTTTAGCCACGCAAGAAATACCCTAGTATCAGGAAAGTTTAATCCACGCACAAGCCTATTGTTAAAACAAAATAAGCTGTTAATTAAACTGTTAAAATGGATGTACTTGCGCCGTTAAGCGCAAGTACATTACTTGTTTACAAACGTCCGTCAGGGGCGTAAAGGCCTGCCTGTATTTTTGCATAAATTGCGTCTGCTTTTTCTTTAGCAGCTTCAATTTCTGCTGGCATCATATTGCGCTCATCTAGTTTACGACTATGACTTGCATTCATATTGCCATTGTACTCAGCAATTGTATTCCAAATGTATGATTTCTCAAGGTTCTTGGGTACTCCTAAACCTTCGTAGTACATCAAGGCCATATTAAACTGAGCAAGAGTAAAGTTATTCGCTGCAGCTTTTTGGTACCAGCTAAGCGCGGTGCGATAATCTTGAATAACACCTTCGCCATTAGCGTACATAACGCCTAAATTATATTGAGCTGCAGGGTGATTCTTTTTTGATGCCATTTCAAAAAGTGAAATCGCTTTTTCTTTATCAAGTTTAACACCTTTACCTTCTTGATAAAGCACACCCAATGCAAACATTGAATCAGCATGTACTTTCTTTACAGCCTTTTCATACAACTCTGCCGCTTTTCGATAGTCTCGTTGCACACCAAAACCACCTTCGTACATTTTAGCAAGCTCATAGATTGCAGGGGCATAACCTCTATCAGCAAGGTAATTAAATTCATGAAGTGCTTCTTCAAAACGACCTTCATTAGCCGCTAATTGGGCATCTTCAAGACTGGCATTTGCAAAAGGTGAGAGGATTAACGTACTAGCGAACAGTAGTGATTTAAAATTAGGCTTGATCATAGTCTGCCTCCAAATGTGTTATGTATCAATAATAGGCAATCAGCTATTGATAAAATGCATTGCCAAACAGTCACTGAGCAAAACATCTCTTATAGTTTAGACCCAACAGCTGTAAATGCCTAATTTATAGACAGCGGCAAGCGTTGTAATTAACAAGTAGGCTTAAGATACAGATTTTACAGAAAAATTAAAGAAATAAAAAAAGCCCATGATGGGCTTTTTAGTGTCATATCTACCGTCACCGATATGAGCAATGTAGCAAGTAAAGTGTAACGTTTTATGTCGCTGCTTGGGTCGAGGAAACAGATGACAATCAAGAGTTACGTCTTGAACTAACTTGGTAAAACAACATCAAAGCCTTTAACAGCAAGATGTTGCCGTGAGAATACTTTAGCGAGCCAAGTTGTTGATAACGATTATTACTTAGGTTTGTTTTTTCGTCAATACCTAAATGATAATTAATTTCATTTATATGCTATTGCTGAATATTTGTTCTCAATGTTAACTTTACTATGTTTTAGAAACAGGATTTAAAAAAAGACAATGAAAAAGCTATCAAAGTATCTAATAATTTTCAGTTTATTGTTTTCAGTCGCGGGGTGCTCTCCTAGCTTCACTTACAATAACTTAGGCTGGTTATCAGGGTTTTGGATTGATGATTATGTTGATCTAAATGGCGACCAAGCTGATAAATTTAAGCATATTGTCAAAACCAGTCGTGATTGGCACAGGGAAACTCAGCTACCTTTATACAAGAGTGACCTCGAAAGCTTAAAATCTATGTTAGATAAGCAAGTTAACCATAGCGAACTTAAAGCACACTTTGTGCAAGCAAAACAACACTGGCAAACCTTGGTTGATAAAATTGAACCCGAACTTATTGAGTTAGCTAACTCACTAACTTACAAGCAGCGAGTTGAGTTTGTCGCTGCCTTACAAGAAAACATTAACGATGAGTACAAAGAGCACGAAGAGAAAACACCTGAGCAACATGCTCAAGAACGTTTAGAAGAAAACCTTGAAAACTATAAAGAGTGGTTCGGTACCAAGCTCTCTGCACAGCAACAAACACTGATAGAAAATTCATCAAATAGCCGTATAAGTACATTTTTACTATGGATGCAATACAAACAAAAGCGTTTAGATGCATTAAAAACGTTATTTATGCAAGAGGAAAAACCAGCAGACTTTGATAGCAAGCTCGCTGTTATCATTAATGATCGTTTTGCCTTTATGAGCGATGAGTTAATTGCCGCCGATGATAAAAACCTTGATAACTACGTTAGCTTGTTATTGGAGCTAAAGCCTACATTAACCGACAAACAGCGCCGTAATATTCATGATGAGTTTGATGAGTTAATTGAAGAGGTCAGTGACTTGATTGATGATTAGCTGCAAGGTGTGCTTTTACGCGATGTGAAACTGCTGCTAGCTTGAATCTCATTATTTGTAAATAAAAGTTAAAAACTATTAGTTTTTCTTGTGCTTATGAAAACGTCTGCATTTTTATGCACTTTTTATTAATAACTTGTTCCTATATCTATTATTTCGCGTTAAAATTAGGCAATTATAACAATAACGAGAAACTGGATGGATATTGGGGCGCTAAGGGGCACTCAAGCGTTACGAAATACCGTTCTTAAATGGATGGGCTTTTGTCTTGGCGTGCTAGCTGGAATATTCGCCGTTTTTAATCTCTTTATAAATGACTTTTGGGTTCTTGGTGCATTAGAAGTCGTTTTTGCATCCTTTTGTTTTTATATCTTTTTTTATACCCGAAAACGCAATGGTCATCTATGGCAGTCGCTCACCTTATGCGTGTTTTTAACGCTACTTGTCACATTGGGTACTTACCTCAGTAATATTAAAAGCTTGCTGTTCATTTGGACTTGCTCATTACCGGTTCTATTTTATTTATTATTAGGCAAACAGTATGGCAAAGTTTTGTCATTGGTCGTTGCGGTACTGCAAGGCGGTTTTCTTTTCACCAAATCAAGTCTTGAGCCCCTTAATAGCATTAATTTTTTACTCAACTTTACATTCACGTACATCAGTATTTGGGCGGTGTCTCACACCTTTGAGAATAGTCGTGCAGAATATGGTAAACGACTCGAAAACTTAGCTTTACTTGACCCACTTACAGGGGCAGGTAACCGGTTGGCGATGACCCATTATTTTGAAGTTGAGCTGAAAAACAAAAATGGCTTATTTATCTTAATGCTCGACCTTGATTACTTTAAGAATATAAATGATCAATACGGCCATGATGTTGGCGATCGTATTCTAATTGAAGTAACCAGTTTCTTTAGGCAACGCATAAGTAAAGGCTATGTATTTCGAATTGGCGGTGAAGAGTTTGCTATCTTCTTACCAGGTAGCGACCCGCAAAGTGCATATGAATTTGCAGATATGCTGCGCGAGCACTTATCAACAACTATCCACAATATTGATGAGCAGGCGATCAATTTGACTATTAGCATCGGTGTTGCCTGCTACATGCCAAATCAAACCCTTAAAAACTTTATTAAGCGTGCAGACGATGCGCTATACCAAGCAAAACAGCAAGGTCGAAATAGAGTTGTAACGGCTTATGAGTTAAGCGAACAATTTGCACAACGTAATAAAGCGAGTTAGTGCTTTTTAAACTTAGCCTTTGTACATAGTATCAAAATCAGGAATGTTCGCCTCCCATACAGGAACATCTTTACCAATGTATTCACGCATAGCATCAAAGAATAAACGTGTTCTTACTGGTAAATCTCTATGTGGGTAAACCGCGTACACTGCGCTGTAATCGAGTAATTCCATATCGGTTAAAATTGGTACTAAATCTCCGCGTTTTACCTCATCATCAAGAATAAATGCTGGTGCAAGAACATAGGCATTTCCTGAAATTGCCTTCATCAAAAGTACTTCCGCATCGTTAGCACGAAAGACACTTTTAATATCCTGCTCAATAATATCGCCACCGGCATTACGATAGCGAATACCACTAATGCGTTTACTTGGGCTTGAATAACTAGCGGCAGGCAGCTCTTTTAAATCTTCAACATGCTTTGGCATGCCGTAAGTTTTAATAAATTCTGGTGAGGCCAACAGTAACATACGGTTGCGGGCAATCTTACGGGCAATAAATGACGAGTCTTTTGGTTCGCCAACACGAAAAGCCAAGTCATAGCCTTCTGATACTAAGTCAATCAGCCTGTCGTCTAAACGAAGCTCAACTTCAACTTGCGGAAAACGTTTTTGAAAGTCATTAATTACTGGTTGAATATACCTTTTACCGATAATACTTGATGAGGTAATTTTTAACGTGCCACGAGGTTCTTGGTGATAGTTCTCGGCCAGTCTAACAGTATCTGATAATAAATCCCTGAGTTCAGCTGCTTTTTTTACCATTTCAGCGCCTGCAGCAGTCAACGAAAAAGAACGAGTTGTACGGTTTAGTAAGCGCACCCCTAACTCATCTTCAAGACGGCTAATTTGTTTCGAAATGACAGAACGGTCTATATTTCTAGACTCTGCAGCTTTAGCAAATGAGCCTCGTTCAATCACTTCAAGCAGCATTAATAAACGGCTGGTGGTATCCATAGCAGTTCCTTAAAATTTATTGGTGCCATTCTGGCATTAATGAATTTAAAAATCTATCGTTTTTATCCTCTAATTAGTTCCGTAACATTGTCTCCAATCTATTAACAGGAGAGTCGTGATGAACAAATCTATTCTTGCAGTGGCTGTCACCATTGCGAGCTTAACGCTTGCAGGGTGCGGTACTGAAGCCAACCAAGCAGCGCAGCAACAGCATTTACAACCTATCGATGTAGCAAAAGTACTGGTTAAACCCGTACAAAATTGGCACACCTATACAACGCGCTTAGAAGCACCACAAGAAGTAGCGCTTATGCCACGTGTTTCGGGTGTTATCGACAAAATTAATTTTAAGGAAGGTGATAGCGTTAAAGAGGGGGATTTGCTTTTCACCCTTGATGCACGTCCCTTTGCTGCAGTGGTTGATAGCTTAAAAGCGCAAATCGAAAGCGCCAAGGCAGCACTTGAACAAGCTAAAAGTGAAGCAAAACGCGCAGAGCGCTTAACTGAGCGTAAAGCGATTTCAACTGAGCAAGCTGAGTCTCGTAAATCAACCCTTAGACAACGAGAAGCACAATTACTTGCTCTTCAGGCTGAGCTAACTGCAGCTGAGCTTGATTTAGCATTTACGAAAGTTCGCTCGCCAATAAATGGCGTAGTATCGCGTGCCAACATCACCAAAGGTAATAACGTACTTGCCGGACAAAGTGTGTTAACAAGTATCGTATCAAATCAGCAAATGTATGCTTATTTTGATATTGATGAGCGCACGTGGAATCAGTCATTTGCTGATGTAACGGCACAAAGTGAACAAGCGGTTGTGATGCAAAAAGTGGGTGAAACCAGCTTTAACTTTAATGGCAAAATTAATTTCATTGATAACCAAATTAACGAAACTACAGGCACTCTTCGTGTTCGTGCCGTGTTTGAAAATGATGAGCAACAACTTCGTGCTGGTTCATTCGCCCGCATTAAGCTTGCAGGCAATAAAGTAAGCGAAAAGGTCATCGTGCCGGAGCGTGCTATTGGCACAGATTTAAAGAATCGTTTTGTTCTAACCGTTGGTGAAGGCAATGTTCTTGAATATAAGTTAGTTACTGTTGGTGAGCGTTATGGCAGCTTACGAGCAATTAAATCGGGACTAAACGAAAACGATGTGATTGCAGTGAACGGTCCTGCTCGTGTGGGTCCAGGTATGCCAATTTCGCCTAATAAAGTAACGATTAATAGCGACGGTATTGCATTCACTCTTTCAAATAATCACTCAGATTTGGTTGCTAAACAGTAGGTCAAAATGAAATTTTCACACTTTTTTATCCAGCGACCCATCTTTGCAGCGATGCTGTCGCTTATCTTTCTCATCGCAGGGGCAATTTCGTTATTTCAATTGCCAGTGAGTGAGTATCCAGAGGTGGTGCCGCCAACAGTTGTTGTTACAGCAAGTTACCCAGGTGCAAACCCAACGGTTATTGCTGAGACTGTTGCAACACCTCTTGAGCAAGAAATCAATGGTACTGAAAACATGTTGTATATGTTTTCGCAAGCAACCAGTGATGGCCGTATGACGTTAACAGTTACCTTTGCGTTAGGCACTGACTTAGACCGAGCACAAGTACAAGTGCAAAACCGTGTAAACAGTGCACTGCCACGCTTACCACAAGAAGTTCAGCGTTTAGGCGTCGTAGCAGAAAAATCATCACCAGATTTAACCATGGTAGTGCATTTATACTCACCTGAAAAAACGCATGATACAACTTACTTAGCGAACTATGCTGACTTGTATATCAAAGACCAAATTGCACGTCTTCCGGGTGTGGGTGATGTACGTATGTTTGGTGGTGGTCAATACTCAATGCGCGTATGGTTAAACCCCGATGCACTATCGGCACGTGATTTAACTGCCATGGATGTAGTTAATGCACTACGTGCGCAAAACCAGCAAGTTGCCGCGGGTAGTTTAGGTGCACAACCTACATCGAAAACAAATCAGTTTCAAATTCTGATGAACGTAAAAGGGCGCTTAAGCTCACAAGAAGAATTTGAAAATGTGATCATCAAAGTAGGTGAACAAGGTCAGCTTACACGCTTAAGTGATGTTGCACGCCTTGAGTTAGGACAAGACACCTATGCATTAAGAGCAATGCTCGATGGTCAGCCAGCACTTGCTATGCCAGTATTTCAACGCCCAGGTTCTAATGCGATTGAGCTTTCGGATCAAGTGCGTGAAACCATGAAGCTATTATCGAAAGACTTTCCGGCGGGTGTTGAATATGACATTGTTTATGATCCAACAATTTTCGTACGCGGTTCTATCGATGCTGTTATCAAAACACTACTAGAAGCAATCGCGCTAGTTGTAATCGTTGTAGTGGTGTTCTTACAGACGTGGCGTGCATCGGTTATCCCTCTGATTGCGGTACCGGTGTCTTTAATTGGTACGTTTGCAGTTATGCAATGGCTTGGCGTTTCAATCAATACCTTGTCGTTATTCGGCTTGGTTCTAGCCATTGGTATTGTTGTTGATGATGCCATTGTTGTAGTTGAAAACGTTGAGCGTAATATTGAGCAAGGCTTGTCGCCACTCGAAGCAACCCGTGTTGCCATGACAGAAGTAACAGGGCCAATTATCGCCATTGCACTTGTACTGTGTGCGGTATTTATTCCAACGGCATTTATTACTGGTTTATCTGGTCAATTTTATAAGCAATTTGCGTTAACTATTACTATTTCAACGATTATCTCAGCATTTAACTCATTAACACTATCGCCTGCGTTATCGGCATTGTTATTAAAAGGTCATGATGCAAAACCAGACCGTTTAACTAAGCTATTAAACCGTGTATTTGGTAATTGGCTATTTAAGCCTTTTAATCGCTTGTTTGATAAAGGTGCAAATGGCTACGAAAAGCTGGTACAAAAACTGATTCGCATGAGTGTGATTGTATTAGTTGCCTACATTGCGCTTGTTGGTGGCACAGTTAAATTATTTGATGCTGTACCGGGTGGCTTTATTCCACAGCAAGATAAGCAATATTTAGTGGCTGTTGCACAGTTACCTGATGCGGCAAGCTTAGATAGAACCCAAGAAGTCGTGCAAGAAATGGAAAAAATTGCATTACAAGTACCGGGTGTTGCAAATACGGTGTCGTTTCCTGGTTTATCTGTTAATGGTTTCACCAATAGCCCTAATAGCGGCATTGTGTTTACTCCGCTTGCACCTTTTGAAGAGCGTCAAGATCCGAGTATGTCAGCAATGGCGATTGCGGCTCAGTTAAATCAAAAATTTGCCGCTATTGATGAAGCATTTGTTGCGGTATTCCCGCCACCGCCAATTCAAGGTTTAGGTACAACTGGTGGCTTTAAACTACAAATTGAAGACCGTGCTAATAAAGGCTTTGAAGCACTCTTTAATAGCTTACAAGCAACCATTGCTAAAGCTCAGCAAGACCCTGCATTAATGGGGCTTTACTCAAGCTTTAGAATTCAAGTGCCACAAATGGATATCGACATTGACCGTGAGCAAGCGCTGATTCAAGGTATTCCACTTGATGAAGTATTCAATGCCTTACAAGTGTACTTAGGCTCGATGTATGTGAATGACTTTAACTTGTTTGGTCGAACTTATCAGGTTAATGCACAAGCTGATGCTGATTACCGCCAAGATCCTGAGCAAATTTTGAATCTTAAAGTGCGTAACCGCATGGGTGAGATGGTGCCATTAGGTTCTGTATTAACGGTCACGCCAACAACAGGGCCAGATCGTGTAATGCACTATAACGGTTACCCTACAGCTGAACTAAATGGTAGCCCAGCGCCAGGTTATAGCTCTGACCAAGCGCAGCATGCGATTGAAGCAATTCTTGCCGATACATTACCAAATGGTATCGAGTTTGAATGGACAGAAGTAACTTATCAGCAAATATTAGCGGGTAACACCATGGTGTATGTTTTCCCACTCGTTGTATTGCTCGTGTTCATGGTACTTGCTGCCCAATACGAGAGCTTAAGACTACCTCTGGCGATTATTTTGATTGTGCCTATGACTATTTTCTCGGCCTTGTTAGGTGTGTGGCTTGTAGGTGATGACAACAACATCTTTACGCAAATTGCATTAATTGTACTCGTTGCACTAGCAAGTAAGAATGCCATCTTAATGGTTGAGTTTGCACGAGATCAGCATAAAGGTGGGATGACACATCTTGAAGCAATTATTAAAGCGTGTCGCTTACGACTTCGTCCAATTTTAATGACGTCAATTGCTTTTACAGCAGGTGTTGTACCCCTTGTTTTAGCCACAGGCGCAGGTGCAGAGATGCGTCATGCCATGGGTAACGCTGTATTCTCAGGCATGATTGGTGTAACCGTGTTCGGCTTATTGTTCACCCCGGTGTTTTATATGTTAGTAACGAAAAAATCGCAGAAGGAGCAAGATGATGCATAAGCCTCTTCATGCAATCTTTAAACAAGGCAAAGTTTTAAGTGCAATGCTGTTAGCCGGTGTATTAGCTGGCTGCGCACAAAGCGTAGATATGCAAGAGCAGCAAGTTAGCCTGACGCAATTTGTAAGTGATACACAAATTGGTGAACAAAACGAAGGCGCGAGCGAGAATAACTGGTGGCGTCGTTTAGATTCAACCCAGTTAAATAATTTAGTGACTGATGCATTAGCAATGAATCACGACCTAAAAACCAGTCAACTTCAACTTGATGCAGCCATTGCCCGTTTAGGTGCAGCCCGCGCGGAATATTATCCGCAGGGCAGCCTAAGCGTAGGTGCAGAGCGCAGCAGCTTAGATGGCGTTATTACACGTCAATCAAACGCTGGGGTTAATGTTAATTGGCAGCTTGATTTGTTCGGCCGTATTACCGCGTTAGTCGATGCTGCTAATGCGGGGGCATTAAACCAAGCAGAGCAGCTAAGAGCATTACAGGTTGAAGTGGTTTCAGCTGTGGTGCAAGGCTATGTCAGCTATCAAGGTAATGTGCAAAAGCAAGCTATCATTGAGATGCAAATCGAGGCACTCGAGCAAAGTATTGATGTACTAAAAGCGCGAGTAGAAGAGGGTGTTGCGAATGAGCTTGATCTTAACCGCACCCTTGCGCAGTTAAAGCAACAACAAGCGCTTATTCCTGAGCTTAGTTACTTGCAATATCGCGACTTAGCAACCCTTGCGGTGCTAACCGGTCGACTTGCAAGCGACATAACATTGGTCGAAGAGCCTGAGTTACTCAGCCACCAATTTAGCGTGTCGTTTAGTAAAGCGAGTGAAGCAATGGCACTGAGACCCGATATCACCAGTGCCTTGTATCAATTTAGTCAGGCTTATTCATTGAGTGTTGCAGCCTCAAAAGCGTTACTGCCTGATATTAGTTTGGCAGGGTTTGCAGGTGTGGTGAGCTTAACCAGTAATGGTTTAGAAGATACTGTGCAACAATGGCAAGTAACGCCAAAAGTTGAATGGTCATTGCTCAGCTATCCTGCATTATTAGCTCAGCGTGATGCACAGCAATTTTTAAGTGAAGCCGCTTACAGTAACTACCAAAGTAAAGTATTAAACGCCATTAGCGATAGTGAACTTACTTTACAAAGGCTAGTCAAACAGCAGCAACAGTTAAGTTATGCTGATCAGCGTTTTAATTATGCGAATAAAGCATTTGGTCAAGCTCAAGCAATGTATCAAGAAGGACAAATTCCTTACTTAGAGTTGTTAGATGCGAGACAGGATGTTTTAATAGCGCAAGAGAACGCTGTTGATTCAACAATTGCTTCATTACAGGCCAAAGTAAGTGCTTATCAAGCGTTTAATGGTCGTTGGAGCTTTGAACTAAACAACCTTTAACCCAGAGTATTAAATGTCACATATTCAACAAACTACAGATCTTCCGTCAACAATGCGCGCGCTTGCACTGATTGAGCCGAATGACGCGATTGCGTTATCTGAGCTTTCTGTGCCAGTACCGAGCCCTGAAGGCAATGAGCTCTTGATTAAAGTTGAATATGTGGGCTTAAATCATGGTGATGCCAACTTTGCAAAGCAAGGCTTTTGCAAATGGCATTACCCTCATGTTTTGGGCCATGACGCTGTTGGGGTGGTTGTTCAAGCAAATAAAGGTGTATTCCCTGGTGTTGGTGCGCGTGTTGTATGGCATGCCAGCCTTGGTGACCAAGGTGTGTTATCTGAATACACTACAGTGCCTAACTATGCAGTATCTGTTGTGCCAGATAATGTATCTCCGGCAGACGCTGCAACCTTACCTTGTTCAGGTATGACGGCATTAATCGCCCTTGATAAGTTGCAGCTAAGCGAAGGGGATTCACTGTTTATTGACGCCGGTGCTGGCGGCGTTGGCCAATTCGCTATTCAGTTTGCTAAGCAACGTGGTGCGACTGTGTTTACCACTGCCAGCAAACACAATCATAAGTTACTTAAGCAATTAGGCGCTGATGTTGTGTTTGATTATAATGACCCTAAACTCCAGGATAAAATTCGTCGTGAACTTGGTCCGCAGGGCTTTGACGCGGTGCTTGATTGTATCGGTGGCGATACCACCATTCGCAACGTTGAGCTAATGCGTTTTTGTGGTCGCATCGCCTGTTTAAATGAATTACCTAAGTTTGAACAAGAACTTATGTTTAGACGCGCTCCCAATATTGGCATTGTATCGTTAGGTGGTGCATGGCTTGCGAACAGTTTATGTGCTCAGCAAAGATTAAGCTTTATGGGTAACTTATTACTTGATAATGCAGCGCGAGGCGAGATCAAATTGCCGCAAATCCATGCCGTAGACTTTACCGCTGAGGCTGTTTCAGCTGCTTTAAATAAACAACTTGCTGGTGGTTTTACAGGTAAACAAGTTGTACAAGTAAGCGGTTAAACTTGCGTACTAACTGCCCAGTCATTTTGTTTGATGGTCAGTGCAATCTGTGCCATTTTTGTGTGCGGTTTATTCTTCGCTTTGATAAGCAAATTACCTTTAAGTTATGCCCCATGCAAAGCGATAAAGGTGAGCGTTTATTAAAGGCATATAAAGTCAAAGATCCACTTTCCTCAATGTTAGTGATTGATAAAAACCAGCTATATAAACAAAGTGATGCTGTATTATTTATCGCAACGAAATTAGGTTTTCCATTCTCTGTCGCTAACGTGTTCAAGCTACTGCCAAAAGGCTTTCGCGATCGTGTGTATGATTGGGTTGGCCGTCATCGTTATCGGTTTTTCGGCAAACAAACAAAGTGTAAGTTATTGTCAGAAAAACAAAAGCAGCATTTTTTATAAACATTTAAAGTAAAGCTTGCTATTCTCTTTATTGGGAACAAACAACAATAATAAGAATATGAACATTCTCTTCCTAATCTTAAGTACGTTTTACATTGCTTTATTGCTTTTACAGCCAGCATTACCTCAGCCTTTTATGGCGTTATTTAAAACATTACCAATCGGCCTTTTGATTGTGATGGTGTTAAAAGCGCGCAGTCAGCTACAAAATCGAACTTTTATTACTTTATTATTCGCTCTTAGTTTTTCAGCACTAGGTGATGTGTTGCTAGCCCTTGATACGGGGCAACTGTTTATAGGCGGTTTAGCGGCATTTTTTGTAAGCCACACTTTTTATATCATTACCATGTTGCCAATTAAAAACTGGCGACTAGACGTTGTACTCCTTTATCTATTTTTGGCCATCATCGTTTTTTGCTTATTCTACCCAAACCTGAATGACATGCTCATTCCCGTGCTTTTTTATATGTTGGTGCTCACCATAATGGCAAGCCTTACTTGGATGACTGATAAATCGAACGGTTTTTTAGTGTTAGGTGGTGCCGTGTTTGTAATATCAGACTCTATACTAGGCCTTAATCGTTTTTATTTAGAAATAGAGCATGCAGATATCGCAATCATGGGTAGTTATTATTTAGCGCAATTTTGTTTGGTGACAGGTTTTTTGCAAGCAACAGGTAAACATAAATAGCCGCAGTGGCTCAGTGTTAATTGCCGTGATAAAATACGCGCGTTTTAATTTTCGAGATTTCCCATGGCAAATACAGCGCACGCACTGCACATTCTTGTTAAGCACAAAGAACAAGCTGAAGACATTATCAAGCAACTTAAAAAAGGCGCTAAGTTTCAGACTCTAGCTAAAAAACATTCAACCTGTCCGTCGGGTAAAAAAGGCGGCGACTTGGGCGAATTCAGACGTGGTCAAATGGTGCCACAGTTTGACAAAGTAGCATTCAGCGGTGAAATCTTAGAACCACATCTAGTTAAAACGCGCTTTGGTTGGCATGTAATCAAAGTGCTATACAGAACGTAAAGTTTAAAGCCACACTAAATTTAAAAAGACACGTTGTTAGTCTTAAACTTTTCATTTCAGTGAGTTAAAACGCTAGGTTTTAACTCATTTTTGGACATAAACGCGTTAAAATATTTGAAGAGTCATGACTAAATTAAGGCATAAAAGTATGCCACTACATGGTAGTATTTAGTAAGGAACGCTGTGAATTCATTTCAGCACAATATGGGCACTAAGCCTAATAACTTGTGGCGTTTCTTTTTAACTGTGACAAGATATTATCATTCAATTTTAACCAATTAGTTTCGTATTCCCATGTCTTTTTGAAGTCGTCATTGCTCCTTGAACTTTCAAGCATTTCTCTAAAATCGAAAACACCTAGAAAATTATCAGCCGTAACATCATACCTTCCATAACCTCGGTTTTCAGGCACAATATATTTTAAAAAATTAGATTTAAAATCAGATATAGTGCTTACTAGTTCCTTTGAATCATTTAGTTTTTCTTCTAAGAATTCTTTTTCAAAACCTGTAATTGTGCCTGTCGCTTCTAAAGCACCAGATTGGTTTATAGCGATTCCCCAATTTTTATAGGCCAATGAAGGGTTCTGCCGATTTATATCTGAAAGAAGTGAGTCATAGGGAGACAGCATTTTTTCTACCGCCTTAGGCACACTACCTCCCGGCAAATATAATTCACCAGTAGCAACAGCTAGCTCATGCATATAGTCATCAACTGTTTTAGTTATGTCTATCTGGCTCGATGTCATCGTCAGCGGTTTGGTATACGTTTGGTTTAGCTCTGGAGGCGCGCTTTCATGATATACGTCATCCGCCAATTTTTTAAGCTCAGTTTCTAAAAGAGCCTTGCCATTTATAGGTGACTCTAAAGTCACATTTTGAATATTAAGTGGTTGCGGTAAACTTCCAGAATTAACCTTCATAATACGTCCCTGATTTAGTGATGTAATTTTATATCGGCCTATTTTGATGATTCTTTATATTTATCATTTTTTAAAAAAGGGAGCCAAGCTAATTGTATTATTATTAGGGATGGATTATTCTTGAAAAACTTAGGGGAGTAGTCTCTTGCATTAAGCAAGGAAACTGTCAACAGTCTCCGGGCAACATAGCTCGTGGCAGTTTCGAACCGTATCAGGTTTTGACAAGACTTAAGGCAATGAGTCATTTCGGGCAGAGATGGTTTGTTGTCTTTTTAGTCTAGTCTGCCCTAAGGGTAAATAATGAAACTACATCGCTGCCAAAGTTCACTTCATTTTGCAAATAGACCAGACAACTCTGCCATACACCTTTCAGGTATTGATATCGCGGGGGCTCAGTCATGGTTTTAGCTATAGCCGCTATTATTGCAGGGTTTGCCTTACTCGTATGGAGTGCAGACCGCTTTGTTGAAGGGGCGGCATCTACAGCAGGCCATGCTGGCTTGCCTTCAATTTTAATTGGTATGGTCATTGTTGGTTTTGGGACTTCGGCTCCTGAAATGGTCGTGTCTGCCATGGCGGCAAGTGATGGAAACCCTGACTTGGCTTTAGGTAATGCACTTGGGTCCAACATTGTAAATATCAGCTTAATTCTTGGTGTAACAGCCATCATTGCGCCTATCACTGTTCAGTCTAAAATTGTTAAAAACGAGCTTCCCTTATTATTAGCTGTCGTACTTTTTTTAGGGTATTTGCTGTATGACGGCGCTTTATCAGTGATTGATGCAAGTCTGTTGCTGGGCGGATTAGTCTTGTTCTTAGTATGGTCTGTGTATTCAGGTATGAAATCACCGAGTGATACCCTTAAAACAGAATTTGATACTGAGCTTAAAAGTCACGCCATGTCTTTAGGGAAAGCAATTTTCTGGCTCATCGCGGGTTTAACATTACTCATTATTAGCTCTCGTATACTTGTTTGGGGAGCGGTTGAAATTGCAACTGCGCTGGGTGTCAGTGACCTTATTATCGGCTTAACTATCGTTGCATTAGGGACATCTTTGCCAGAGCTTGCAGCTTCTATTATTGCCGCTAAAAAGGGAGAGCATGACATCGCCATTGGGAATGTTGTGGGGTCGAATATGTTTAACATCCTAGCCGTAATTGGTATCGCCGGTATTATTGAGCCTATACCTCACATTTCTACAGACGTACTTTACAGAGATTGGAGTGTGATGCTTGTACTTTCCGTCATATTATTGGTTATGGCTTACGGTTTTGGCCGACAAGGCAGAATAAATCGTTGGGAAGGTGGTATCTTGCTTGCTTCCTATATTGCTTACAATGGCTACTTAGTTACCAGTATCATTAGATAACATTTATCGCTAAATTGTTTAGAGTAAAGCGCATATTTTATTTATATTAAAAGGGAAATCACCAATGGACACCATCATAAACTTTTTTTCTGAGCATCAATTGCAACTTATAGCAATAGCAAAGAATACGCTGCTGACTATTTTCATTTTTATTGGGGCAAATATTTGTTCAAAATTACTAAAACGTGCCGTACATAAAGGTGTTTACAGACTGAGCAAGCAAGATGAAATCATTACAAAACTGCTTACCACGCTTTCAGGCTATGTGGTTTATTTAATTGCAATTGTGATTATTTTAGATTTATTTGGAGTTAATACGGCAAGCCTTGTTGCACTCGTCGGTGCCGCAGGCTTAGCGATTGGTCTAGCGTTAAAAGATACGCTCAGTAATGTGGCTGCAGGAGTCATGCTACTTTTCCTAAAGCCACTAAAAAAGTCAGAGTTTGTTGAAGTATCAAGCTATACAGGCAGTGTAAAAGATTTAGGGCTATTTACCACAGTCCTTGAAACTGCTGATGGCGTTTTTGTTTCAATTCCAAATAGCACCGTTTGGGCAAATGCGATAAAAAACTTTACTAGAAACGATAAGCGCCGTATGGATATAACAGTAGGTATTTCTTATGGTGACTCAATTGAAGATGGTCTAGCAGCGTTAAAGGAGCTTGTCGATGAAGAATCTCGAATTCTAATGGAGCCAACCCCTCAGTATTTAGTACACACATTAGCAGATAGCTCTGTTAACTTGCAGCTTCGTGCTTGGGTCGCTACACCACATTATTGGGATATATATTGGCAAACACAGCGTAAAATTAAAGATAAAGTGGAGAGCAAAGGAATTACCATCCCATTTCCTCAACGTGATTTACATATAGTTAACAGTGATAAGAAATAGAGAAAAAATGTGCTCAGTTCTAAAAAGTTTTTCTATGATAAAGTGACAGGACTGAGCTTTTGCTTTTAGAGCATTGCTCGCGTTTGATTATTACGAAGTAGAGTTTATTATGCTCAAATATTGGTATAAAAACATTCCAGCACACCACAATAGTCCTGAGCTATTTTGGCGAAGCCGTTTGATCGCCCATTCTTTATTGATATGTACTGTGTACTTCTTTGTACTGACTGTTATCAATATCTTTAAATTCAACAGCTATGAACTCGCTTTGCTTGATGCGGTT
The DNA here is from genome assembly GCF_023650775.1 of Pseudoalteromonas sp. SCSIO 43101. Lineage (NCBI taxonomy): Bacteria > Pseudomonadati > Pseudomonadota > Gammaproteobacteria > Alteromonadales > Pseudoalteromonadaceae > Pseudoalteromonas > Pseudoalteromonas sp. SCSIO 43101. Next base: position 662,330 of record NZ_CP072674.1, on the reverse strand, counting down.
GGGCTAACTTTGTCTATTTTACTATATGTTTGGTTCATTAAAAGCTCAAAAATTAAAGCGGTTTCATGGGCTGTGGTGTTATTGATTAACAGTTTAATACTGACATTTATTATCTCAATTAACGGCGCGGCCTATTCATTATTTGGGCAACATTAATTCCTCCATTTTCATTTTATTTAGTAGGTCGAAATTGGGGAAGTTTACTTAGTGCGTTTGCTTTTGCAGTGTGTGCTTTTATAGTTTATGAACACTCACAGAATCCGGAACCTCTTAAAATTGGCCTTGGCTCTGTTTTTAATATTATTGAAGTTGCCATTGCTCACATTGTCTTATTTCGTTTCTATGAAAAAACTCGGTTTGCTGCTTATGATACGTTGGCTGAGAAAAATCAGCTTATTAAAAAACTCGCTGAAACCGATAAACTCACGGGATTGTTTAATCGAGAAAAACTAGATAGAACGCTTTCCAGTTTACTAAAAAGCTCGAATTTTGGTTTCATACTACTAGACATTGATTATTTTAAAGAAATAAACGATACCTATGGTCACTTGGAAGGCGATAAAGCGCTTGTCATTGTTTCAAATAAATTAAAGTCAGTATCTCCAAGTAAAGCGCTATGTGCTCGTTGGGGTGGCGAAGAGTTTGTAATCATCATTGAAGGGGCAACCTTAGATGAAACAAAAGAGGTTGCAACGACCATTATTACAGATATAAATGGTATTTATTTTCACGAAAAAAGATTGTCAGTCAGCTGTGGAGTGACGATTAATCACAGTGATGATAATACGCTAACAGTAATTGAACGTGCTGATTTAGCTCTATATCGTGCAAAGAAAAATGGCAGAAATCGAGTTGAATATAATGAATGAAACTTGGATTAATTTTGTGGTCATTACGTTCATTAATGACCACATTTTGAATGTTTAAAGTTATCTTGCAGAGTGCTTCAATGACGACACAATGAATTGACACTTTTCTTGCTCAATACTTAGAGGGTGATTATTCATTAATTTAGAAATATCATAAGGTAAAAGGAAACTTCTACCACCATCTTTATCTAGCTCACCATAATCAATGTCCGTTTCTTTATAAAAGTCCTTGCTATGTGCCACTTCATTTCGGAGTTTTATTAAGTTAATCAAAGTCTGATAAATTTTACTTTCATTGTCTGTAATGAGCTTACCAGATGATAAAAGGAACCCTAATACATCTAACTTTTTACTTAAGTTCATTGAAAGAAACGCTGTTGCATGTCTTTTGTGATCAGCTTTAGGGAAATGACGAAAAGCCCATGAGATGATGCCTTCATTAAGCAAGCTTTCCAATGAAGCGGCAGCAACTAAGATAAAGGAGTATTTATTTGAATTGAAGAATGCATCATCATCTTCAGTGTGTGCCGGCAGATATTCTGCTGATTCAATTAGTCCTCTAGAGGAAGTAAATACAAAATGCATTTCCAAAATTCTGATGCCTCGTTGCTTTATAGCGCCCCGCACTGCAATGGCTTGTTATGTTTCAACTCGTTGAGTTTTGCTTTTGGCAAATTCTAAGGTCTTTATTAGTAACGTAAAGCCTGAGGCCATTAATAAGCCACCTACAATGAAATAAAATAATACAGGATTTTCATTAAGTTTAACGCTAAATCCAAATGCTGAAAATTGCATTTCGAAAATACTGAACAGGCTATAAATAAAAACTATAACGGATAAAATAAAAAGTAGTTTATTTCCAAATCTATAACTCATAAGTCAACTTTTCCCTTTGAAACATGACATGTCTATAGCGAGCGAATCGCGCGTTTTTCTAACACAGTGTCGCTCGCTTTTCTGAATGACTCATTTGTAACAAACTTCTTAACTAATTGCCATTAAGACTAAAATGCAGTAGTTCTAGCTTTTGTCTCAGGACAAAAAAGAGCGATTGGGTCGCTTTCCTGACTATGCAAGCAATATACTTTGACGAAATAGAAAAGCAATTTTGAATGGCCGAAGTTCGCTCTTTTGAGTAATTCGCCTAAACACGTCTTGGGGCGTGCGACGTGAAGTCGTATGAAGCGCTGTTCACCGCTTAATGAGTGAACCATCTGTATCACCAGATGATCCTAGGAGCCAGAATAAAGTAGCGGCTCTGACAATGTAACGAAGGTTGGTATGCGCCAATCGGGATCTTAATCGTGAGAGGACGATCCTCCTGATAACCACAAATCGGGTGAGTGCTAGGCAGTCAGTATGATGAACATAAGTGAATCCGCGTAAGGTGCGTTATACGATGAAACAGCGGAAGTGGTTAATACGCTGTAGCCAAAAGGCACGAGAGTCGGAAAGAGATTGCCCCATGCTCTTTCGTGATCACTGAACTCTCCGCACTATAGCGGGCATCTAACCTGACATTGCGCAACATACGGAACACGGTAAGCCTGTATCACTCCCTTTGGGAAAGCTTATATAGCCGATAGTGATGCAGGTAGAGGATGTTGGAGAAAGCAAAGGCTGGATTGTAATGATGCAGATACAGACGTCTGTCTGGCACGAAAGTGAGCTGACTTCCGACTGGTCTTCCGTTGCAAGAGAATTTGAAGAACTTTATTCAAGGAGAAACGCAAATGATGATTTCAAAAGAGATTAGTGCCTCCCCTGACAGTGCTCAATGGCAATCCATAAATTGGAAAACTGTTGAGTCGCACGTTTTAAAGCTTCAGATGCGTATTGCAAAAGCAACAAGAGAAGGTAAACACAGCAAAGCGAAAGCGTTGCAGTGGATACTGACTCACTCGCATTCGGCAAAACTTCTTGCTGTTAAGCGAGTATCACAAAACAAAGGCAGTAAAACGCCCGGAATAGACGGCGTCATCTGGAATACGGATACGCGCCGCATGAAAGCAGTCAATCAATTGAGCAGAAAGGCTTATCAAGCCAAACCGCTCAAGCGTATCTACATCCCTAAGAAAAACGGCAAGCTCAGACCTTTGGGTATCCCGTGCATGGTCGATAGAGCGCTACAAGCGCTTCACCTTCTTGCACTAGAGCCTGTGTCAGAAACACTTGCTGACCCAAATAGCTACGGATTTCGGCGCAATAGAAGCACTGCTGATGCTATTGCTCAGTGTTTTCTCTGTTTGAGTAAAAAGCAATCCGCGCAATGGGTTCTTGAGGGAGATATCAAAGCCTGTTTCGACAAGATTGGGCATCAATGGCTTATGAATAATATAGCTGTAGATAAACGAATGTTGGAACAATGGTTAAAGTCTGGTTTTATGGACAAAGGGCTGTTCTATCGCACTGACGAGGGAACACCACAAGGCGGGATCATATCTCCAACCTTGATGCTGATGACTCTTGCAGGTCTTGAGCAACGCATTAAGTCCACCGCACTTAAAAATGGGGCGAGAGCCAACTTTATAGGATACGCCGATGATTTCGTAGTCACATGCACTTCAAAGGACGTGCTGGAGAACGATATCAAACCGTTGATTGCTGACTTCTTAGCACATAGAGGCTTAACGCTCTCCGAAGAGAAAACGCACATTACCCACATTAGCCGTGGTTTTGACTTCCTAGGCTTTAACCATAGGAAGTACAAAGGAAAACTGCTCATTAAACCGAGCAAATCTAACACGTTAATATTTCTGAGTAACTTGCGCGAACTCATTAAAAAGCACGCAACTACCCCCGTTAACGATCTAATCAAGTTGATAAATCCGAAACTCAGGGGTTGGTCGAATTACTATCGCCATTGCGTTGCCAAACAAGTATTCGGATATGTGAGCCACAAACTATTTCTAGCGTTATGGCATTGGGCTAAAAGGCGTCATCCAACAAAATCAAAAACTTGGATCGCCATGAAGTACTTTATCAACCGTCGAGGCCAATGGCAATTTCACGGTTGGCAGAAGAGCATGAACATGAACATGAACATGAACATGGATTGTCAGTTTAATCTATTTCAAATAGCTAAGGTGCCAATAGAGAGACATGTGAAAATCAGGAGTGAAGCTACGCCTTTTGATCCTTTATACCAAGAATACTTGGCAAAGAGAAAAGCAAAGAGGCAATGCCGCAACTCTTGGAATGAGCCTAATCTCGCTGCTTTATAAGTTGCTGGGTACCAATTAGGTGCCTTCGTGAAGGCTTGAGCCGTATGCAGTGAAAGTTGCACGTACGGTTCTTAGGAGGGCGACACTTGGTAACAGGTGTCGTCTATCCGACAGCAGTGAGTTACGGATGAAGCTCTGACTTTGTACAGAGCTGTCATTCATTTCCAACTCATTTGATCCAAAAATGTGTTGCTAAAAAGAACTCAAAACACAACAAAAAAGCGCCTAGGGCGCTTTTTTAAAATCAACTAACTTAATTTAGTGTGGGCTGCACATCTAAGCCATAGCCAAACATTACAGCTAATACTAATACAACTGATGCTGCGACCATTAGTTTAATCAGCAGTGGTAAACAGAATCTAAACCAATGGCCGTAAGGCACACCTGCCATCCCTAAAATGCCCATTAGTACAGCATTGGTCGGAATGATCATATTTGAAAAGCCATCACCAAATTGATAAGCAAGCACGGCAACTTGTCTTGGGACACCCACTAAATCACCAAGTGGGGCCATCAATGGCATAGTGACATAAGCTTGTCCTGAACCTGATGGAATAAAGGTATTAAGTAAGGTTTGAATAACTAACATGCCTATTGCTGATATTTCAGCTGATACATAAGAAAGCGGTAACGACATACCATGTACAAGGCTATGCAGGATTTGACCGTCTTCTAAAATAAGTGCGATACCGCGTGCAACACCGATTAAAACTGCGGTGGTAACAAGATCAGACACGCCCTCTATAAATTTGTTTGCTGCTTCATCAGCAGATAATTTGCCTAAAATGGCTACAACGACACCCCAAGCGATAAAAACACCGCCTAGCTCGTATAAGTACCAGCCTTTAGTTGCTATACCCCATACTGCAATTGCAAGGGTAATGATAAAACTTCCTAAAATAAGTTTATGGCGCAGGGCAAGTGCTGGGTAACTTGTTGCTGTTTGATTTTCCAGTGGGCAAGGCACGCCAATCATCATTGATTTAGACGGATCATTCGCTACCTTTTTTGTGTATTGCCAAACATGATGAAAACCAATGAGCACAAATGGAATAAATATAGCTAAACGAAACCACAAGCCTGAGTAAACTGGAATACCTGCAATTTGCTGTGCGATTAATACGGTAAATGGGTTAAATGCCGATACACCATAACCAATACCATAACCCGCGACTATCATACCTACGGCAGTCATTGCGTCTAGGCGCATTGCTTTACACAGCGCAACGAGAATAATAACAAAAGGAATATATTCACCGGCGGTACCGATACTGCTTGATGCCAAAGCAAAGCAAAATACCACCATAAAGATTAATCGCTGCGGCTTTTTACCGTGTCGCTCTAAAAGCCTACCAATGAGTGCATCAACAGTGCCTGTGGCACGTGCAACAGCTAATACGCCGCCAACGATTAAGACAAAGAAAATAACATCTTGAGCAGCAGCAAATGCACGAGGTATGGCTTGTAATAAATCCCATGGGGTTAAGTAATGGCGTTCAGCAACCGTTTGATAGGTACCCGCAACGACCATTTCGCGGCCAGATTCACTCAGTGTGGTGCTGAAAAAACCTTGTGGTACTAACCATGTAGCAATAAGCGCAACAACCATCATGCCAAGCAGCAGTATCAAGGTATGTGGAACTTTAAAACGTAAACCCATTTATTCTCCGTAATTATGTTAGGTTAAATTGTTAAAATCATAACATGATAAAAGCTGATAGATTGTCTCAAAAATATATACACTGTTAAAAAATGTAATAATTTAGACACAAAAAAAGGCCAGATAGCTGACCTTTTAATAGTTATTTAGATTTTATTTAGCTAGGCCAAATGGGTCGTCAATACTATGAGCTGGCTCGGTAAACCAACGCGGGCCTTCGTCTGTCATATAAAAATGATCTTCTAAGCGAATACCAAACTCATCAGGTACAACAATCATAGGTTCATTACTAAAACACATACCTGTTGCGAGTGGAGTAGGGTTACCACCAACAAGGTATGGCCATTCATGAATATCTAAACCAATGCCATGGCCTGTTCTGTGTGGGCAGCCTGGTGTTTGATACTCTGGTCCCAGGCCATTTTCAGCTAAGTACTGTCTTGCAGCATCATCTACTTTGCCACATGGCTCACCAATTTTTGCTGCAGCAAAAGCGGCTAGTTGGGCATTTTTCTCGTGTTGCCAAAACATACGTTGACGTTCGGTTGCTTCACCAAATACATAAGTACGGGTAATGTCAGAGAGGTAATCATGTACTTTACAGCCAGTATCAATCAGTACCACATCACCTTTTTTAAGGGTTTGTGGGTTTTTAACGCCATGCGGGAAAGACGACGCAACACCAAATAGCACAATACAAAAATAGTTACCCGGTGCACCGACTTTTTGGTGGGCTTTTTTAATAAAGGCTTCTACTTCAGTAGTGGTGATACCTTCATAAAGCATGCTCGCCGTTGCTTTGTGTACTTCTAAAGTCATGTCCATAGCACGTTGCATTAAGGCAAGTTCATTGGCTGATTTATGCATGCGGCAGTGAGCTGTTACGCACTGTGCGTTAACAATATTATAATTACCATTAGCTTTATTAATGCCGTCGTAGATGAAAAACTGTGCGCTTTCATCAATACCAAGGGTGCCATTTTTGCTAATACCCATTTCTGACAGTACTTCAACACATAGTTGGTATGGGTTTTCGTGCTCTTGCCAGCCTCGAATTGGGCCATCAATCACCATAAAGTCGTTTAAGCTGCCGATTTCAAAAAACGGTGCGATATATTGCACATCACCTTTAGCAGGTAAAATAGCGCCAACTAAACGCTCACTTGCGTACCAACGCATACCAGTAAAATAAGCAAGGTTAGTGCCTGCATTTAAATATATTGCATCAATGTTATTTGCTTGCATATACGCTTGTGCTTTTGCGATACGCGCATGAAATTCGTCATTTTGAATAGGGGTTAAATCTGTTGTCATATCTGACAAAGAGTCAAGCGCCTGCTCTGGCGTTTGTGTGCCAATACCGTATGTTGTCATTGTGTACTCCTTGGTTTTTTGTGCATTGTGGCTTGAGTAAACACCTGATGCAAACTCACTGCGACTAATCGCATAATATTCGTATTTATGTACATAACTGTTAGCATGCGCAAAAAATAAGGAGCGACAATGCAAGTTAATTACTTAAAAAGACAAGCTGAATTTAAAGCCTTACTAGAACAACAAGGTTACAGCGCCATGTTAGTACTAGGTCATGAAAATATTCGTTACTTAAGTGGTTTTAGTGGTAATGCTGCTTATGCATTAATTACTCAAAATGCGTGTGTGCTGATTACAGATTATCGTTACCATCAACGTGCAATTGCAGAAACAACAGGATTTGAGGTTGTTTGTCGAGATAGAGACAACGAAACCCTTGGTCATTGTATTAACAGGCACCTTAAACCAAACAGCCATGTCGCATTTGATGCAAGTTATGTCACAGTTGCGATTTGGCAAGGTGTTGCAGATGAGCTTAATGGTCACACTCTAACAGCCATAAACGGTCTAATAGAAAAGCTAAGACGCGTTAAAGATAGCTGGGAAGTAGCACAAATTAAAGCTGCTGCAGCTATTGCTGATGAAGCCTTAGCACAAACGCTGTCTTATTTTAAACCAGGTGTGACTGAACGAGACCTTGCCTTAGAGCTTGAATATAGAATGCAAAAGCTAGGTTCAGAAGGAATGTCGTTTGCAACTATTATGCTGTTTGCTGAACGTTCTGCACTGCCGCATGGCAATCCATCAGATCAGGTTTTAAAGCATGGTGACTTTGTAACACTTGATTTTGGTGCTGTTGTAAATGGTTATCGCTCTGATATGACTCGTAGTTACATTATTGGCGAAGCGTCAGAAAAACAAACCCGTATTTATAATACTGTTCTTGATGCGCAAAATGCGGCACTTGAAATGGTTAAACCTGGCGTTAATTGTTTAGAATTAAATGCTATGTCAAATAAGGTGATTGCGGATGCGGGGTTTGGCGAATACGCCGGAAAAGGCCTTGGCCATGGTTTAGGGCTATTTTTACATGAAGTACCATTTATCAACACACTCACAGATTACAACCTTGAAGTAGGTAATGTGATCACCATTGAACCTGGCATTTATATACCAGGCTATGGTGGTGTGCGACTTGAAGATGACATAGTTGTCACCGAGTCTGGCTTTGAGGTGTTAACCCATGCGCCTAAGCCATTCATAATCTAATGCTTAAATTTAGCGATTACTTTTTAGCATAAGCTAAGCGGGCTAAACGTTCAGTTACATGGTAACTATCAAGCCCGCTAACTGCGACTGTATCAATGGCTTCAATATCGACAAAGCCGTCTTCTTGCAAACAAGCCTCATCTAAGTAGATATCAGTGATTTCTCCAATAATAAGCTCAGTGCCATTAATGGCAAGGTGGTGGTGTTCTTTGAGCTCAAGAGCATACTTAAGCTTGCTCTCTTTAACAAAAGGTGCTGTGAAGTTATTTAGGTATTCAGTGCAGAGCCCTGTAGCATCAAATTCAGATTCGTCTTTGTCGTAGCGTGCAGATGTTTGATGTGCTTTATCATAGATATTTTTGTTCACATGGTTAATCGTGTACTGCTTAGTGGCTAATAAGTTCTCTAGGGTATGGCGAGGCACTGAATGAGGCCTAATGATCATACCCACTAAGGGGGGATGTGCCCCAAGATGAAATACTGAACTTACAATCGCTAAATTAGTTTGGCCATTATTATCTTGTGTGCCAACTAAGTTGGCACTTTTAAATCCCGACAAACTATTAATTAAGTGGGCGCGGTAGCGGTTTTCTAAATCAGCAATAGCTTGTTTTGTAAAATGCATAATTGTCCTGTTACCAGTCTATGGGTTTTCCTTGCCAGTCAAAGTAGGCTGGGCTGGGTGATTGTTGTAAATAATCAGTATCACTTATCAATGAATACAATTGCTCGGCTACAAACTCAGGGGTAAATAGCTTCCCTTCGGGCACATTTGCCTGAAAAGGTTTTGATAATGGCGTATCAGTAGTTCCTGGGTGAAATAACACGCAGTGGCATTTTTTATAGCGTCTGTTAAGTTCAATCGCTGCAGATTTAAATAACATGTTTAGTGCCGCCTTAGATGCCCGATAGCTATACCAACCGCCTAACTTGTTATCACTAATGCTTCCAACACGTGCACTAAGGGCACACACCACAGTTGAAAATTGTGGCTTTAAGAGCGTTGAGAATAAAGTCACACAGCGAATTGGTAGTAGAGCATTTGTCGTCATGCTATTTATAAAGTGCTGCTCAGATATTTGCTCAAGTTTACGTTCAGGCGCATTATCTGGATCATGCAGCAGGCCGTTAAATATCATCAATTGTGCTAAATCATATTGGTTACTAGTTAATTCTACGGCAATTCCTCTTAGGCTTTGCTCTGAGTAATCAGTTATAAAATGCTGGTGGCTGATCTCATTGTTTGATATTTCATCAAAAGGCGCCTTAAATTCACTTCGACTGATGGTTACGATATGACCGCTTCTGATTTGTTTTCTTAGAGTAGTGAAATAGGCTTTAGCGATTTCACTGCTTGTGCCACACAAAATATAGAGTTGCATTTTTGACCTGTTATAAAAATATTTGAATTTTTTCGCTCAAACTTTCACCAACTAATAAAATGATAGTAGCTCTGTTTGTCTTGATCTAACCCTACAAACACATAAAAAAGGCGGGTAAAGATTTGACCATGCAAACTTTAAGGATGCCTTAAATTACGGGGATTTTACCTTTTGAATTGGTAAGTCCATTTTACCAATTGAGCTAACTTTAACGCTTTGTAGCTGACTAAGCTGCGTATTTATTACACTTTTATGTTTATAGATTGGTTATTCTTTTTTACGAGTATGTTAGAAAATTCGATCTATTAAATTAACGCTGACAATGATATTAATAAAAGGGATCAGTATTTAGCTGCGTTCGTGCTTGGCTAAATACTGTGCAGTAAGTACTTTCAACTTAGTTAAAGAAAGGAGTATGAGAATGAGTGAACAATATGCTGCACTTCGCGGTAATGTTAGTATGCTTGGACAAATGCTGGGTCAAACCATTAAAGATGCACAAGGACAAGCCATTTTAGATAAGGTAGAAGAGATTCGCGCTTTATCTAAATCGTCACGTAGTGGTAACGAAGCCGACAGACAAGCGCTTATCGAAGTACTACACGCTCTCACAGATGAAGAACTATTACCGGTTGCACGCTCATTTAATCATTTTTTGAATCTTGCTAATGTTGCTGAACAATTTCATACCGTATCACGCTTTAATGATGTTGGTTTTTGCCAACTAAACCCTCTCACTCAAACATTAAAAGCGTTAGCAACTGCATCAAAGCAAGGTCAAGTGGACCCTAATCACTTGGCGCAAACACTCTCAAAACTCCACATCAATTTAGTTCTGACGGCTCACCCAACTGAGGTGACACGCCGTACAATGATCAATAAACACGTAGAATTAAGTGATTGTCTTGCCTCTTTAGAGCGTAAAGACAACTTACCTAGTGAACGTGCAGATTTATTAAACCGCATTGCCCAGCTTATTAGCCAAGCGTGGCATACTGACGATATCCGTCGCTCACGCCCAACGCCAATTGACGAAGCTAAATGGGGTTTTGCGGTTATTGAGAATAGCTTATGGCATGCCGTTCCACGTTTTCTACGCGAGTTTGGTGAGGACGTAAAAGCAGAGCTTGATCTTGAATTACCGATTGATTTCAGCCCAATTGAATTTACTTCATGGATGGGTGGTGACCGTGATGGTAACCCGTTTGTAACCGCTGAAGTCACTCAGCAAGTGTTAGACCATGGCCGTTGGATGGCACTTGATTTGTATTCGCGTGACATTGAGACGCTAAGTAATGAGTTATCTATGTCTGATGCAAGCGATGAATTAGTTGAGCTTGCAGGGCAAGACTTTGAACCTTACCGTGCGGTACTTAAAAAATTAAAGAATCAAATTGCCGAAACCGTGACGCATTTGGGCGCTAAAATTAAGAAAAAGCGCACTGACTCTGAAGATTTAATTACCGATATTGCGCAAATTAAGCACCCTATTGAAGTGTGTTATCGCTCGCTAATTAAAACCAACATGAAAGTGGTGGCAGACGGTTTGCTACTTGATGTACTGCGCCGCATTAACAGCTTTGGTTTGCGCCTTGCAAAACTTGATGTGCGTCAGGACTCGTCACGTCATGGTGATGTTTTCTCAGAGCTAACACGTTATTTAGGTTTAGGAGATTACCATCAATGGCAAGAAGAAGATAAACAAGCATTCTTACTTGCGGAGCTGAATTCTCGTAGACCACTAATACCTAAACATTGGCAGCCAAGCCCTGAAGTACAAGAAGTACTTGATACGTTTGATGTGATAGCAGCGCAAGACGCACAAACATTTGGCTTGTATATTATTTCGATGGCACGTACTGCATCTGATGTACTGGCTGTGCAATTACTGCTTAAAGAAAGTGGTTGCAAGTTTAACTTGCCGGTTGCACCGTTATTTGAAACCTTAGATGACTTAAATAATGGTAAAGAGGTTATTGAATGTTTACTTGATAACACTTGGTACCGTGGTCATATTCAAAATCAGCAAAATGTCATGATTGGTTACTCAGACTCAGCAAAAGATGCAGGCATGATGGCTGCTGGTTGGGCACAATATGAAGCAATGGATAAACTCGTTCAATTAGCCGAAGAGCGCGGTATTGAGCTTATCTTATTCCACGGCCGTGGTGGTACTGTTGGTCGTGGTGGCGCTCCAGCTGCACAGGCGCTTCGTTCTCAGCCTCCAGGCTCATTAAAAGGTGGCCTGCGTGTAACAGAGCAAGGTGAAATGATCCGCTTTAAGTTTGGTTTGCCTGCTGTCGCACTACAAAGCTTAAACATTTATGCCGGTGCGGTACTTGAGAGTAACTTATTGCCGCCGCCAGAGCCTAAGAGCGAATGGCGTGATGTTATGGATCTTATTAGTGCAGACTCATGCGAACATTACCGTCAAGTTGTGCGTCATGATGAAAACTTTGTTCCTTACTTTAGAATGGCAACGCCAGAACAAGAGCTCTCAAAATTACCTTTGGGCTCTCGCCCGGCTAAGCGTAACCCGAATGGGGGTGTAGAAAGCCTTCGTGCTATTCCATGGATCTTTGCATGGAGCCAAAATCGTTTAATGCTGCCAGCTTGGTTAGGTGCATTAACAGGCCTTAAAGCTGCTTTAGATAAATATGGCATCGAAACACTTCACGAAATGAGCTTAAAATGGCCATTCTTCCGTGCTCGTTTAGAGATGCTAGAGATGGTATTTAGTAAAGCCGATACATGGTTAAGTGCTCATTATGATGATGCACTTGTTACTGAGCAATATAAGCCATTAGGTGTGAAGTTACGTCAGGAATTGAGCGAGGCTATTGAGCTTGTTCAATCGCTTAGCCCACAAAAGAGCTTACTTGCAGACCAGCCTTGGATCAAAGAGTCAATCGCGCTTCGTAACCCTTACACAGATCCACTTAACTTATTACAAGTTGAGTTACTGCGTCGTTCACGTGAAGCTGATGAAAACTCTGCAAGTGATATTGATAATGCCTTGATGATCACGATGACAGGTATTGCAGCAGGTATGCGTAATACCGGTTAATAGCTAGTGTCATCTACTAATTGAGCATCGATTGGTAGGCTAATAACAAATCGTGCGCCGTGTTTACATGACTCGGCGCCGATTTTGCCTCTTAGGTTGTATTTAACCGCGTTAAATACCACGTTTAAACCAAGCCCTAAGTGATTACCCCCTAGATTAGTGGTGTAAAAAGGGGTAAATATTTCATGTAGAATTTCATCACTGATTCCCACACCGTTATCTTGATAGATAATTTCAACCACATGCGTAAACGCTTTGACTGAAACTTCGACCACTCCCTTATCCGAATTAACAAAGCCATGCTCACAGGAATTAATAACTAAGGTTTTTAATACATCACTTAAGATAGTAGGATAAGATGTAATAGTTGCTTCATCGCCATGAATTTTAAAATCAATTTGTTTACCAAGATGTTTGCTCAAAGGACATAAACGATGGTTAAGAAAGCTTGAAAGCTGTATTTTGCTCATCGGTTTATCTAGGTGTATAGACACATTAAGCGCTTTAAATTCTTCTACAATTCCGGCAAGTCGATTAATACTGTTGATCACAAGGTCTTTAGCATTATTGGTATCGGTAATAAATTTATGAAAATGCTTGCTAGACAGCTCTCGGGCTTTAAATTTTTCTTCTAAACCTTCCATGTAATCATCTATTAATGAACTTGCTGTAACTATGGTGCCTATAGGGGTATTAAGTTGATGCGCCATACCGGATACTAGTGCTGTTAAAGACGCTATTTTTTCTATTTCAATAAGATGATTTTGAGTATCTTTTAACTGTTTTAATGCTTTAGCTAATTTTTGTTTTTGTTTGTCGATACTATTAATTGCGATAAAAGAGCCAAATAAAATAATTACTAAACATATACTTACAACAATAGTGAGATCTTTAAATGCATTGGCTTTCGTCGCTTTTATTTGTTCAGCACGAGTCAATTCAGAAATTCTTACCTCTTTTGCGGCTACATCAGCTTCCGCTAATGCTTTAGCTAGGTTCACTTTTGCTTGTCTGGTTAAAATAGCTTCATTAATGTACGAATATTGTTTATAAGCGCTTAGTGCATTTGCATAAATTTTTTGTTGTTCGTAAAGCTCTGCAGTCAATTTTGCAATCGATAATAGGACTTCAAAATTAGTATGGCTAACAGCTTGTATGTTAACGGATGCTAGTGTATCGAGCGCTTTCTCAGTATGACCTTGTGCTTCATACGTTTCTGCTAAGCATAAAATGATATTAAGTTGCTCATTTTCAAGCTTTTTATTTTCAATAAGAGTCGAAGCCTCGTTTAGTACCTTTTCTGAGTCTTCTAAAAAACCTTGAAAACGTAATATTTTGGCTTTTATAACTAGGCTTGAAGCAAGGTGAGTGGTGTAGTTATGTTGGTTTTGTAACCCTATAGCTTCATTGATAACCTTGAGTGCGTTTGAATACTGTTTTAATCCAATTAAAGCAAGCGCTAAGTTATTACTAGCAAATGATTCGTTCAGAGTTTGATTTTTACTGCGGGCATAATCTCGATAGTATGTGAACGAGTCAGCAGCTTCTTTGTAACGGTTTAAACGTAGCTTTACCAAAGCGATATTATTTTCGGTTTGATAAACTAAACGTTCATCTCGAGATTGTGCAAATGGCATGGCATCGCGATAGTAAGCTAAGGCTTCTTCATATAGACCTAAGCGTGCATAAATCCCACCGGAAATATTGAAATAGCCATACATGAGGTCTTTTTCATCAGACTGAGAAACCATATTCATGTACTTAACAATGGTTTCCATGGCTTGTTCTAGCTCGTCTGTCTCTAATAAGAACCAAGCTTTATAATTAGTAGCAATAATCTTTTGTTCTAATGTTAGCTCGGTAGTTTCTATGAGGGCATTGACAAACTTTAGGCCTTCTTGTGGTGAGCTTGCATAGCTTTGCCTTATTGAAAGTCTGAGTTCATTAAACTCTTTGTTAGGCATTGCATTAATTGTTGTTGAATATAATAAAATCAATAGTATAAAGCTAATGAGCAAAACCAAACGCGCTTTCATGGCACACCAATCCATTTTAAAAATGAGTACATAAAGCACTCACTCCTTTTACTGTCTTAATAACGCTTTACATTATAAATTTTAACTAAATACAGGTTTATCTGAAATTGCTTATTTGTTTAGAGGAAATCTCTTACATGTTTATAAAGTAAATAGGGTGTGAACTCGAATGGCAGATTTTCAGATTAAAACTAATCCTAAAATATGAAATATGCAACTGGTCATACCTATTTTATTGCTAGGTATTGACTGGAAGGGCGATATCAATAAAATAGCCCAGCTTTTTAGATCAGCTACCGTTGAGCCAAAAACAACTCCCACACTTTTTTAGAGTAACTTATGCCAAACGTGTCTACTTGCATCACTTATGATGCATCGACGTCACTCGTGATGATGACGTTAAGAGGGACTGCTAGTGCACAGGATGTGATTAATTTTTACCAAATTGCCCAACAATACTCGGTATTATATGGGTCAGAAAAAATACTCGTTGACGTGTCTGAATTGACTCACAACTTCGCACCTGCTGATTTATTCACCATCATGCCGGAAGTGGCAAACTCTTTGAAAGAAGCTGTAGTGGCTATTGTGGTAAGTTTTGATGGATTTATGCACGATTTATTTATGCAAAAAGCAAAGCGCTATAACTTACAAGCTGAAAACTTTGAATGTTTTAACAAAGCTAAAAACTGGTTAGTGCATCAATAAATGCTGAGCTTAGCTATTGGAAATATATTTGTATATCTGGGCTTACAAATACCACTAATTTTTAGCTTTTTTTGTGCTAATAATCGGGATGTTTAACGCCAAAACCTAGCAATTCAATACGTAACCTTTTAAACTGTTTAGCCAATTAATAATTATAATTTGTTATGACAGCAATTAGGATAGATGCAAGCAAACTAGCTCAAAAATCTGAGCCGTTTAGCTTCAATGAACAACAAAAAAACTCTCTTTTTGACCAGCTTAAAAAGCAGCGTGGCATCTTATCTCAATCAGATATTTCTTCTCTTTGTCAGCAGTTCGAAGTTAGCCAACTTGAGTTACAAAAAGCCTGTGTACCCGTCGCAAGTTTATTTTCTGTCGCACCTATTTCTAAATTTTATGTGGGTGCTGTTGCAGTTGGGTTAAACAAACAAGGCGAAACAAACTTTTATTTTGGTGCTAATGTCGAGTTTTCTCATCAAGCATTAAGTTTGGTTGTACATGCTGAGCAATCAGCGATTAATAATGCGTGGCTTAACGGCGCGCAAGCAGTTCAAAAAATTGCTATCAGTGATGCACCTTGTGGTTATTGCCGTCAATTTATGAATGAATTGAGCACCGCAGACTCACTTGAGATTTTATTGCCAGAACGGGACTTTAACCTACATGAGTTGTTACCACATTCATTTGGTCCAAAAGATTTAGGTAATGAAGAATGCTTGTTTTCACATAAACAAAGAGATAAGCAATTTGCAGAAACGAGTATTAACGATGAAAAACTAGTTCAATTGGCGCTTAATGCATACGTACCATATACAGGTAATTTTAGTGCTGTTAGATTAAGTACATATACAGAAGGTGACTTTTACGGAAGCTATGCAGAAAATGCAGCTTATAGTCCAAGCCTTTCTCCGCTACAAAGTGCGTTGAGTCAGTTTTATCTTGCGGGTTTAACTTTTGATGATAAAACGGTTAAGTCAATAACCTTGCTAGAAACACAAGGGGCTGAAAATCAGTATGAGGTGGCTAAAAGTGTGCTGGCAAGTTTTGAAAACCCACCAGCATTTGAACACTGTGTTGCTAAACTAGTTAACGATTAGTTTAGCAATAGTTTTGCAGCTTCAATGACGACGGCGACTGATTTTTTCTCAATCTCGCCGTGGTCAACATTAGGAATTTCTTGTTTAGTACGATTTACTAATACACCTGCAACACACGCTGCACGCAAGCCAAGTGCTGCACACATAGTAAATAGTGTTGCTGATTCCATTTCATAATTCATCACGCCTAGTTTTTGCCATTCTTCACAGCTGCCTTGGAATGAACGAGGAACATAGCCAGAATAGGTATCGTAACGTTCTTGTCCTGGATAGAAGGTGTCACTAGATGCTGTAATACCAATATGGAAGCTAATCCCTAACTTATCACACGCATTTACCATAGCTTGAGTAGCAAAAAAGTCAGACACTGCAGGATAGCTTAGCGGTGCGAAATGCTGGCTTGCGCCGTCTAAACGAACTGAGGCTTGGCTAATTAAAATGTCGCCTTCATTAATGTGTGGCTGAATAGCACCGGTCGTGCCAATTCGCAAAAAGGTATCTATACCTAGCTGGGCAAGTTCTTCAACAGCGATTGATGTAGATGGTCCGCCAATACCGGTAGAACAAACTACAACGCTATGGCCGTTTAGCTCACCTCGGTATACATGAAATTCACGGGTCTTCGCTAAGCATTCTGGGTTATCGAGAAGTGTTGAAATGCGTGCTGAGCGGTCAGGATCGCCTGGGACAATCGCAAGGGTTGCGCCGTTTAAGTCCTGACGAGTAAGCCCTAAGTGAAATACCTTTTCCATTATTAAACCTTATTTTTGTCTAAAGCGTAATACTTTAATCATATGTGTTTAAAGTACAGGACAGATGTCCTATTAGATTACGAATGTTGCAAGAATTGCACAGATAACCTAAACCTAAAGAAGTAACGATAAAAGAGGATATATTATGCCTGCTTCATCTTCTATGAGTAAACACCATGAGTTTGCACGCTGTTTAGAAAGCTCGAAAATTTCAATCGGTGCGCCTTTTCATTGGTTGGCACTCGCATTTAAAGATATCGCTAATGCTCCCATACTAAGTCTAGTATACGGATTAGTATTTACCTTGATACCTGCGACTATCATGTATTTTGTTTATCAGTTTGATACACACTTGGTTATTTTACCTGCCGTAGTTGGCTTTGCACTAATAGGCCCTGCATTTGCCGCTGGTCTTTATGATGTTGCTTGGGAGCTTGAAAAAGGTCACAAGCCCACTTTAATGCACAGTCTTAAATCGATGTTCAGAAACCCTGCAGGTGAATGGGGCTTTGCCGTGTTGTTAATGGTGATTATGATTGTATGGATGCGTTTAGCAGCTCTTATTCATGCATTGTACCCGAACGTTGTTAACCCGACTTTTGAGCAGTTATCTGCATTCTTAACGCTCGGCAGTATTGTCGGCGGTATCTTGCTGGTGACTGTATTCGCTATTTCTGCATTTACCCCGCAAATTATGATGGAGCGCCGTGTTGATATTATGACTGCGGTAATTTCTTCTATGAACGCGGTTAAAACAAATTTTGGTGCTATGGTTGTTTGGGCTGGGTTAATTCTGTGCTTAGTGTTTGTAGGCTTTATTACTGGCACTGCTGGTTTTATTGTCATTATGCCTTTATTGAGCTACGCCAGCTGGCATGCGTATATTGCTGTTATCAAAACCAAGAAGCCAAGAGGCTATGAATAATGAGTATTCACTTCGCTTGAATATAAATCTATAGCGGCAATCGAGTAGGTTGCCGCAAAATTTGACTTTCTTTTCGCGCATGTTATACCTGCCCAAATACAGCGCTCTTATTTGACTAGAGCAGTTTAAATTCTTCTGCATTAAAATTATAACCTTTTAATTTCAGATAGTTATAAGTTTGGTTGGGCAAGTATTTGTTTAGCCTCAAAAATCTAAACGATACACAAACCTGATTGCGTAACTTTTTTTATTACGCATGAATATGCAGATAATGATCAGCGGAGTAGAGATGAGTAACACACAAAAAGCATTCCATGAAAAACTAAGTCAGTGTCTTTGTCCTCCTGGCGATGGCGTATTTACAGTCAATACAGCAAAAGAACGTAAAGATGCGCTGCGTACTAAATTATACGGCCAAACAGACAATGTTGATGTGCTTTGGAAAGAGTCACTTGAAACACTGACTGACTCTGAACACAAAGCCGTTATTTTAGGTATTAGCTCTGACTGTGGCGGTGGTATCTTACGTGGTGCTAATTGGGGACCATTGTTTTTGCGCTCTACTTTGATTGATCAACAACCTCAAGCTCGCGCTTTTGATTTGGGTGATGTACGTGTAATCCCACATTTATTACATGATAAATACCTTAACGATGCGACTATCACAAACTGCCAAAAAGCGTTATATGCAGATGAAAACAGTGAATACCATGTATCACCTTTGTCTATCACCGAAGATGTTTGTGATGGCTTTTATGCAAACTATCCTGATAAGGGTATTTTTGGTATCGGTGGCGACCATTCAATTAGCTACCCGCTGACTAAAGCTTACTTAAAAGCAAAACGTGATGCAGGTAAACGCACCGCAATCATTCACTTTGATGCTCATACTGACTTATTAGTTGAACGTTTAGGTATCGATTTATGTTTTGGTTCATGGTGTACACATATCCTTGAGTATTTACCGGCGCCGCGTAATTTAATTCAATTTGGTATTCGCTCTAGTGGTAAGCCTAAGCAACATTGGGAAGACACTTTTGGTGTTAAACAACATTGGGCCCACGAAATCATCGAACGTGGTGCTAAAGCAGTTGCTGAAGAGGTAATTGCACAACTTAAGGCTGATAATGTAGATGAGCTTTATGTAAGCTTTGATATTGATGCACTTGATGAAAGTTTTGCTTCAGCGACAGGGACACCAGAAGCAGGTGGCTTAACACCACAACATGCTTTAGATATTCTAGTTGCGTTGGCTGACGAGTTCCCAATTACTGGTGCTGACATGATGGAAATTGCACCATTCACAGACAGCTCATTAATCGGTCAAACAAGTTCTGAAACAACACTTAGAGAAGGTGCTAAAATCTCAGCATTTTTGATTAATGCAATAAATAAGTAATTGACTCTAGGGCGGAAACACCCCGTTTCCGCTCATTCCTTTTTACTAAATAATATTTCAATATCTGCAACTTCGAGCTATATTATTATAAAAAATAATTATAATTTGTTTGGTATCGCTCATTATGCGCACAATTCTAACCCTGTCATTGCTGCTATTTCTGCAACCTTGTTTTGCAGCAATTACAGTGGTGACCGAAAATTTCCCTAATTTTCAATACCTAAATGAAAACGGCGTATTAACTGGAACTGTGGTTGATCAAGTTAAATCAGGTCTAGAAAAAAGTGGATTGGATTATGAGCTTTCTGTAAACACTTGGTCAATTTCGTATAACGCAGCATTACGTGACAGCAATACCTGTATCTTTTCTATGGCAAGGCTTCCTTCACGTGAAGACAAATTTACTTGGATAGCCCGCATTGGTGGTTTTTCGGCGTCATTTTATTCTTTTAAATCTGAACAAGTAAAAATAGCTAATATTGATGAAGCTAAAAAATACCGAATTGCAGTTTTAAAAAATAACTATTCACACATATACTTAAAAGAGAATGGCTTTGATGAGCGCAATCAGCTGATCTTACTTGATAGTTTTGACAACATTTATGATGTGCTTAAAAGCAGACGCTCAAGTATAGATTTAGTCATCCTCAGCGATGAACAGTTTAAATATGAACGTGATGGCGATAACACGCTTGAAGATTTAAAACCGATATTAAAACTGCCCGTCGGAACACCTCAGTTATACTTCGCTTGCAATAAAAACATCAACCCTGTGACTCTTGAAAAATTAAACAAAGGCTTTGCTGCTAACGATTAAAAATAGCACTTGTTGAATGCTACAAAGTGGCTATAATCAGCTGCTTTTTGTCCATTCTCGCCAAACTCTAGCTAGCCTAAACGAGCAAAAAGTTGTTTGCATTCAACACTCTGAATGCGCTTAATTATTAGGAGCTACAATGAGTGATTTACTCATTATTATGATTTTAATTTTGATCAGTGCATTGTTTGCAATGAGCGAAATAGCGATTGCTGCATCTCGTAAGATCAAATTACGAGTTATGGTGGACGAAGGAAATAAAAAAGCCCAAGCAGTGCTTAGCTTACAAGAGCAACCTGGAGCATTTTTTGCGATGATACAAATAGCCTTAAATGCGATTGCGATTTTGGGGGGGATTGTTGGTGAGCAAGCATTATCTCCTTATATCGAACAAGTTTTAGGGATGATTTATCAAGGTCCGTTACTGAGCCAAGTTAGCTTTTTGATTTCGTTTTTTAGTATTACTTCTTTGTTTATCTTATTTGCTGACTTGTTACCAAAACGCTTAGCGATGATTATGCCTGAGGCGGTTGCTGTTAATGTGGTATCTATTATGCGCTGGGTTACTTTTGCGCTAACACCTTTTGTTGTTTTCTTTAATGGTATTACTAATTTGGTTTTACGCGCGTTTAAAGTACCTGCAGAGAGAGAAGATATTGTTACCACAGAAGACATCGTCGCGATGATGGATGCAGGGGCAGAGTACGGCAGCTTGCAGCAACAAGAATATGAGTTAATTGGCAATGTATTTGATTTAGAAGCCCGCTTTTTATCGAGTGTGATGACGCCTCGTGATCAAATTGTGTTTTTTGATGTCAAAGCAGATGCTCAAGAAGTAGCAACCAAAATAATTGAGCACCCTCATAATCACTTTTTAGTGTGTGATGGCAGTTTAGATAAATTAATTGGTTCGGTTGAATCAAAAGATATTTTGCGCAAAGTACTAAAAGGACAAACTGCCGAAATAGATAATGAATTGATAAGCCGCGACATTTTCTACCTGCCAGAAACATTGAGTCTTTCAGAGGCGTTAAATACCTTTAAAAAAGCGGCAGAGCCGTTTGCCGTTGTGGTTAATGAATATGCGCTAATGGTCGGTATTGTCACTGTTAAAGATTTAATGAAAGGGTTCATGGGCGATTTAATTAGCCATCAAGGTGAAGAGTTAATTATTCAACGTGATAATTCATCCTGGTTAGTTGATGGTTTAACACCTGTGGTAGAGCTTGCTAAGGTACTTGAAATTGAAGAATTCCCAGAACAGTCTCATTACGAAACAGTCGCAGGATTTTTGATCTACACCATGAAACGCCTGCCTAAACGTGCAGAGTTTATTAATTATGGTGGCTATAAGTTTGAAGTTGTCGATGTTGAAGGGGTGAAAGTCGAGCAACTATTAGTATCTAGAATCACTAGCAATGAAGGCGCATAATGCGCCTTTATCTTTCATTTTCAGCAATCTAAAAAGTCGGTATACTTTTGTTAATTTTATACAGCTAAAAACCGATACATGCGCATTTTTAAAAAGTTATCCTTATTTTCTCGCAGTGCATTACTTGCAGGTACTGCGTTACTTCCGTCATTATGTTTTGCTGAGCCTGCAAATCAAACCTTAGTTATGGTAGGTAGTGACCTAGAAATCTGTTCAAGTAGCAAACCAAAGAATTGCTCAACAAAAGAAAGCATAATCGGTAAGCAAGAGAATGTTTTTAGCGTAACAAAACAATCAATTAAAAAAATTGACCAATTTTGGCCTAACAACAATACAAAGCACCGAGACCATGTTGTTGCTGTATTAAATAAATTAACACATAAAGAGTTCCAAAAAGTCAGTAAAGCAACTTTGTTATGGGCTTGGCGAGATCTAGATAATCAGGTGCTATCGTCTCTATCTGAAAGTGAATTTAATTACGTATTTGATATATTAGAAGTTGTTATTCTTAATAAACAAAAACAAAGAATTACAGAGCGAGTGTATAAAGACTTAACTACAGAAACCTCTACTTCAGATATTTTAGATTTTGTTGCTGCTTCATTAAAAACAACCACCAAATCACCAACAATTTTGGCTGTTACAGCCTCTAGCCGAGATCCATATGAATCAGCTGACTTTTATGAAGGGCTATTAAACTTTAAGGGGGTAGAATCAAGCTGGTTACCTCTAACCCCCGCCTTAGCAAAAGCGATTACGAGTAAGCAATGTGAAAGTTTGGATTCTTTACGCACTGACTCTATGGGTGTTTTTAATCGTGAGACAATTTACCCTGATCGAATTAAGGCCGAAAAAGCGCTTTGTGATAAAGGGGTAGATCATTTAGTTAAACTGATTGAAAACGCGACGGGGATGATGTTTAACGGTGGCGATCAGAGTTTAACCAGAAAAGTACTGTTTGATGATAACGGTAAGCAATATCCTTGGACTCACGCAATTTTACAAAGACCATTACTTGTTGGCACAAGTGCAGGCACTGCTGTGCAAAGTGGTGGTAAAAATGAATATGGTTCAGTGCCGATGATTTCAAATGGTACAAGTTTAGCGGCAATGAGAGAAGGCTCGTTTGCTGTTTCACCTCCAAGTGAGCGCTGTGAAAATGAGTGCAGTAATAAGCTTTCGTCCGATAGCCTAACTTATGAAAAACAAGGTGGGCTAGGTAGCTTTACGTACGGTGTTCTTGATACACACTTTAGCGAGCGCAACAGAACAATGCGTTTAGCTAGATTATTGGCAGATACAGGGCAAAAACATGGCTTTGGGGTTGATGAAACTACAGCGCTTGTATCAATACGAGCTGGTGGAACTTCCTTAATGACAGTGATTGGTAAAAGCGGTGTTGTGCATGTTCAATCAGACGCTAAAAATAGCGGAGCTATTAGTTATTGGCCTGCAGGTACGGTTATTGATGTAACAATGGATGGCTTTAACTTAGCTAAACGAACTGTTGATAATGCACTCCCTAGTATTAAAATTCCGCCACTGCCGATGCAGCGTTTCGGCACCATATTTTCAGATGCTAAATTACGCTCGCTTGTACAAGCTATGTGTTTAACACAAGAGCAACAAGCAGTAGCACAGCATGATGAGTTTTTATTGGATTTAAATGCTACTGAAAACACTCATTACTACCGTGTAAACACAAGCAGTACAGGCTGTGCGGTAGAAAACCTAGCCTTTAAAGTTAAGACCTTTTAACAGTATAAGATACTGAAAAAGTAGTGGATTATTTGTTAATTATTAGTTAGCGTAAGACTAATAATGAACAAACCATGGAATGGAGTTATGAAATATAACGTACTACTTTTATCTATTTTTGGCTGTTTATTTGCCTATTTATCTATACCCGTTATTGGTTATGGATCAGCTATTGCGATTCCAACTGAAGTACTCTCAGCCCTTTATGACTTGTCACCTAACTTTGCTTTATCAATGGTTGATATCGTTACTTTAGGCCTTCCTTTATTAGCTTTACTTTTAGTGTTTTTACTTATTAGTAAGTCGCTGTATCTTAGAGACAAAGCGTATTCATATTTTATATTGCTGACACCATTTTTAGCGCTGCATTTATATTTTGCTCTTAACACCTTTTCTGCAAATATTGATAACACCACTTTACTGACTAGTTTGCCTAAGTATGTATTACTAGTGCTTTTTGTGGCGCTGTTTTCTACACATAAAAAACCGCGTTTTAGTTTATGTAAGTCATACGCGAAAGTTCAATATATAAGCTAATCTGTAATTAATCAGTGAACGAAGTTGGTAACACGATGAAAAAATTACTGCTATTAACAAGTGGGGGTGATTGCCCTGGGCTTAATGGAGTGATCAGAGCGGTGGTTAAAGCAGCCGAACATGATGGCAATTGGCAGGTGTATGGTAGCCGAAGAGCATATTGTGGTGTGCTTGAAAAACCAAATGATATTATACACTTAACTAGTGAAGTGGTGGCTGGTATTCATGTTCGAGGTGGAACAATTCTAGAAACAGTTAATAAAGGGAACCCAACCGCATTTCCTGCTGAAATAGCAGGTGAACAAGTGTTTATTGACCGCTCTGATGAGTTAATCAGTATTATTAAGCAACTTGGTTTTGATGCCGTTATTAATATTGGTGGTGATGGTTCACACAGAGTATCTCAGCATCTATTTGAGCATGGCTTAAATATTGTCGGCGTGCCAAAAACCATTGATAATGATTTATATGGCACTGATTACACAATAGGTTTTCAAACTGCTGTCGACACCGCCACAGAAGCCATTGATCGATTAATACCAACAGCACAAAGTCACAACCGGGTGATTGTAACTGAAGTCATGGGTCGCGATGCAGGTTGGATTTGTTTGCATTCAGCAATTGCAGCAGGCGCTGAAGTAGCCCTTATTCCAGAAATTCCTTACGATATTGAAGCGATTAAAGCAAAACTTAAATCACGTTTTGATAAAGGGCATGGATTTGCCAACATCGTAATTTCAGAGGGGGCTAAACCACTTGCTGGCAGTGTAGTGAGTAAACAATCAAATGAGTTTGGTTATGAAAACCCAATTCTTGGTGGTATTGCAGAGCATTTGGCTTCACAAATACGAGTCGTACTTGATCTAGATGTGAGAGTGACAGTACTAGGTCATATTCAACGCGGTGGTACACCTAATGCGTTCGATAGAGTATTAGCAGCCGAATTTGGTGTGCAAGCATTCGAGCTTGTAAAACATGGCCGATTTGGTTTTATTCCTGTCAGTAAAGACGGAGAAATTAAACCAATCAGTTTAAAAGAAGCTACCTCTGAATATCGTGTTATTCCTTTAGAACACTCGTTAATTTCAAGCGCTCGAGCAATGGGTATGTGCTTAGGCTAAGAGCTCAGTTAATCAAGCGAATTTACTATAACTGATAGTTTTAAAACGATTTTTTTAACAAGCTATCAGTTATAATATCAAACCTTCTATTCGTTTTATTTCTTTTGAACAAAACATGCTTTACAGCAAGTTATTTATTTAATGTAAAGTTATTTAAATATGGTTGATCTGTGCCTTTTTTAGTTTAGAATGATCGTTCACTCTAAACTAAGGAAATACACATGCAGCGCTCTCGCATTCCATTTTTTGCAGTGTCAGCTTTGGCTGGTGCTGTTTTATTATCAGGCTGCGGCCAATCAGAATCGGCTCAAGGGCAAACGCAGGCAGCTCAAGCTGTACCTGTTGGCGTTATTGAGATGCAAAGCAAACCTCTTACGCTAACTAAAGAATTACCAGGTCGTGTTGCTGCTTCACGTATCGCGCAAATTCGTCCGCAGGTTAACGGTATTATCCAGTCGCGTATGTTCGTTGAAGGTGCTGAAGTTGAAAAGGGCCAAGCCTTATATCAAATTGATCCGTCTACATTTGAAGCTGAAGTAGCTACCAGCAAAGCTGCTATTACTAAAGCTCAAGCAAGTATCGCTAATGCCAAAGCAAAAGCTGAACGTTACAAAGAGTTGTTGAGTATCAAAGCTGTAAGCCAACAAGATTATGATGAAGCAGATGCTGCATATAAAGGTGCAAAAGCAGACTTACTAACAGCTCAGGCGCAGCTTAAAACAGCTGAAATTAACTTGAACTATAGCAAAGTATTAGCACCAATTAGCGGCCAAATTGGCAAATCAGATGTAACAGCAGGTGCCCTAGTTAGCGCTAATCAAGCAACTGCGTTAGCAACAATTACTCAGCTAGATCCTATTTATGTTGATTTAACTCAATCGAGCAGTGAATTAACACGTTTGAAAAAAGCGATCGCTGCCGGTGAGCTTGATAAAGATGCTGCTTTACATTCAAAAGTTGAATTAAAGATGGAAGATGGCAGCACTTATAAACATAAAGGCACGTTACAATTCTCAGAAGTAACGGTTGACCCAAGCACTGGTTCAGTCACCTTACGTGCTGAATTTCCTAATCCTGAAAAATTACTTCTGCCTGGTATGTATGTTCGCGCAGTGATTGTTGAAGGTGTCAAAAATGATGCCATTTTAGCACCGCAGCGCGGTGTTAGCAGAAACACCAAAGGTGAGCCTACTGCCATGGTTGTAAGCAAAGACAACACCGTAGAAGCACGCGTGCTTAAAACTGATCGTACTGTTGGTTCAAACTGGTTAGTGACAGACGGCCTAAACAATGGCGATAAGTTGATTGTTGAAGGTTTACAGAAAATCCGCCCAGGTGCACCAGTCAATGCAATGCCTGCAGAATCAACAGCTAACAGCCAGTAACGGAGAAACTTAATGTCACGATTTTTTATTGATCGGCCCATATTTGCATGGGTACTTGCTATCGTAGTTATGCTGGCAGGTATCTTAGCAATTAGAAGTTTGCCAGTTGCGCAATATCCATCAATTGCACCTCCTGCAATTAGTATTCAAGCCTCATACCCTGGTGCGTCGGCCCGTACTCTAGAAGATACGGTTACACAGGTTATTGAACAAAAAATGAAAGGGCTAGATGGCTTGCTCTACATGTCGTCAACGTCAGAATCTAATGGCTCAGCTACTCTAACGTTAACCTTTACTGCGGATACAGACCCAGATATCGCACAGGTTCAAGTACAAAACAAGCTGTCGTTGGCAACACCGTTATTACCAGAAGAAGTTCAACGTCAAGGTGTCTCGGTTGCAAAATCAGCACGTAACTTCCTAATGGTTGTAGGATTTGTTTCTGAAGACGGTAGTATGAACAACATCGATATCGGTGATTATGTTTCATCAAATGTGCTTGATATTATCTCTCGGGTTAACGGTGTCGGGGAAGTACAGCTGTTTGGTTCTCAGTATGCAATGCGTATTTGGTTAGACCCAGCTAAATTACTCAAGTACTCGTTAACTCCTGCTGATATTAGTGCAGCAATCAGTGCCCAAAATGCACAGGTTTCGGCTGGTCAACTGGGTGCCTTGCCAGCAGTGAGTGGCCAGCAACTTAATGCGACAGTGACTGCACAAAGCCGTTTACAAACACCTGAGCAATTTAGAAATATCTTTGTAAAAACTAATACTGATGGTTCAGTTGTTCGTTTAAGTGACGTTGCAGATGTTGAACTAGGTGGTGAAAACTACGGTGTTGTAGCTCGTTTTAACGGTAAACCAGCATCAGGCTTAGGTGTTAAGCTTGCCAGCGGTGCTAATGCACTTGATACAGCAGATGGCGTAAAAGCAGCACTTGCAGAGCTTGAGCCTTTCTTCCCTGAAGGCTTAAAAACGGTTGTTCCCTACGATACAACGCCATTCGTATCACTTTCAATTGAGAAAGTAGTCAGTACGTTGATTGAAGCTGTTGTGCTGGTGTTCTTGGTAATGTACTTATTCTTACAGAACTTCAGAGCAACACTTATTCCTACTATTGCAGTGCCTGTGGTATTGCTAGGTACGTTTGCTATCTTACAGGTTTTTGGCTTCTCTATTAATACCTTAACTATGTTTGCTATGGTGCTTGCTATTGGTCTACTGGTTGATGATGCAATCGTCGTCGTTGAAAACGTTGAACGTGTAATGACCGAAGAGAACTTGTCTCCACTTGAAGCAACACGTAAATCAATGGACGAAATCAAAGGTGCGCTTGTTGGTATTGCGATGGTGCTCTCAGCAGTATTTGTGCCTATGGCGTTCTTCCCAGGCTCAACCGGTGTTATTTATCGTCAGTTCTCAATTACCTTGGTCACAGCGATGAGCTTATCAGTACTGGTTGCATTGATTTTAACGCCAGCGCTATGTGCGACCATCTTAAAACCAAGCCATGTTCACAATAATAAATCATTTATTGGTCGTTTCTTCCTTGGTTTTAACCGTGGTTTTGATAAAACAAACTCGGGTGCGCAAGGTTTTGTGTCTCGCATGATCAAACACAGCAAACGCTATTTACTTATTTACGGTTTAATCGTGGGTGGTATGGTGTTTGTTTTCTCACAATTACCATCGGCATTCTTACCAGATGAAGACCAAGGTATTTTGTTTAACCAAGTAAGCTTACCTGCAGGTGCGACAACAGAGCAAACCTTAAAAGTTGTTGAAAAGATGGAACACCACTTCTTAGAAGATCAATCAGAAGCGGTTAAATCTATCTTTACGGTAACAGGTTTTAGCTTTGCAGGTTCGGGTCAAAACGCGGCAATCGGTTTTGTTGGTTTAAAACATTGGGATGAGCGTCAGCGCCCAGATCTATCAGTGGGGGCGGTTGCTGGTAAAGCCATGGGGTACTTCTCAACGATTAAAGAAGCATTCGTGTTTGCTTTTCCACCACCAGCTGTTGTCGAGCTTGGCACTGCAAATGGTTTTACATTATACCTTCAAGACCGAGTTGGCTTAGGTCACGAGAAATTACTTGAAGCACGAAATATGTTTTTAGGTATGGCTGCGCAAAACCCAGTGCTATCAGGTGTACGTCCTAATGGTCAAGAAGATAAACCAGAGCTTGAGCTTGATATAGATTTAGCGAAAGCAGAAGCGTTAGGTCTTACTCAAGCAGACATTAATAACACGTTATCGACGGCCTGGGGTAGTAGCTATGTAAATGACTTTATTGACCGTGGTCGCGTGAAAAAAGTGTACCTACAAGGCACACCTGAATCGCGCATGGTGCCAGAAGACTTAGACAAGTGGTATGTACGTAATGCAAATGGTGACATGGTACCATTTACTGCGTTTGCTCATTCATATTGGACTTATGGCTCACCGCGTCTTGAGCGCTATAATGGCTTCTCTGCGATGGAAATTCAAGGTGCTGCAGCGCCGGGTTACAGTACTGGCCAAGCGATGACCGAAGTTGAAAAAATGGTTAAGAAGTTACCGCCTGGTGTGTCGTTCGAATGGACAGGTATTTCATATGAAGAACGTTTAAGTGGTGGTCAAGCACCATTACTTTATGCACTTTCATTGCTGGTTGTATTCTTATGTCTAGCGGCGTTATACGAGAGCTGGTCAGTCCCTGCGGCGGTTATGCTGATTGTACCACTAGGGGTATTTGGTGCTTCGATTGCCTCATTTGTATTTAACTTATCAAATGATATTTATCTACAAGTTGGTCTATTAACCACTATTGGTCTTGCATCAAAAAATGCCATCTTGATTGTAGAGTTTGCTATTCATAAAATGGATGAAGGTATGAAGCTTGTCGATGCAGCAGTGGCAGCCATTCGCCTGCGTTTACGTCCAATCTTTATGACATCAATGGCATTTGTGTGTGGTGTACTACCTCTTGCAATTGCATCAAGTGCAGGTTCAGGTGCACAAAATGCGCTAGGTATTGCTGTTATTGGCGGTACACTCGCGTCATCGACCATAGTTGTGTTGTTTGTGCCATTGTTTTTTGTACTAGTGCGTCGTGTATTCCCAGGCAAAACAAAGTCAAACAATGAGGAGCAGGCATAATGAAAGTAAAACTTATCTCAGTGTCTGTTGCTGCACTTATGTTATCTGCCTGTAATATGGCGCCAGATATGGAGCAACGTGAATTACCCGTTGCACAAAACTATGATATCCAAGGTACAGCAGGTGATATAAATGCACTAAATTGGCAGTCATTTTTCAGTAATACGCAACTTCAACAGTTGATTGAGCTAACACTTGAAAACAACAAAGACATCAAAACTGCTGCACTAAATGTGCAGCAGGTAAGAGCAATGTACCAGATTGAAGATTCAGCGTTATACCCAAGCATTGATCTAAATGCGTCGGGTACGCGTCAGCGTCTTCCTGCTGATTTATCTGGTACTGGCCAAGCAACTATTTCTGAAAATTATTCAGCTACAGTTGGCTTAACTGCTTATGAAATTGACCTTTGGGGTAAAGTACGTAACCAATCTGAACAAGCTTTACAAAACCTCTATGCAGCTGAATATAGTTTAACCAGTGTGCGCATTAGTTTGATTTCAGAATTAGTGAATGCATGGCTTAACTATGCGACGGACAAAGAGCTGTTGGCGCTCGCCAACGAGACTTTAAAGTCTCAGCAAGAGTCTTTAGAGCTAACTCGTAAAACATTTGCTCTTGGCGCTGCTTCTCAGTTAACGCTATCACAACTTGAGAGTACTGTGGCAACAGCTAAGGTCGATATTGCGAATTATCAGCGCTTGTTAAAGCGCGATAAAAATGCGCTCGACTTTTTAGTGGGTAAAACCGTCACTGCGGATTTATTACCAACTGAAAGTATAGATGATGTACTGAGCTTACCAGATGTGCCGGTTGGTTTGCCGTCAGAACTGCTTACTCAACGACCAGATATTAAGGCTGCTGAGCATGATTTACTTGCAGCCAATGCAAATATTGGGGTGGCAAAAGCGGCATTCTATCCAAGCATCAGTTTAACCGCGAATGCGGGTACGGCTTCTGCTGACTTAAGTAATCTTTTTGATTCAGGTTCAGGCACATGGAGTTTTGTACCATCTATCAATTTGCCTATTTTTAACATGGGCCGCAACCAAGCCAACCTTGATGTTGCACAATCTCAGCAAGAAATAGCACTAACCAGCTATGAGCAAACCATACAGCAAGCATTCAAAGAAGTCTCTGATGCCCTTGCTGATCGTGAAGGTTATATGCATCAGTTAGATGCCCTCAATGACTTGTATCAAAGTAATGAGCTATCTTTTACTTTATCGGATGCTCGTTTTCAAAAGGGCGCAGACAGTTACTTGCAAGTATTGGACGCACAACGAAATTGGTACAGTGCTGGGCAACAGTTAATATTGGGTAAGCAAGCGTATCTGGCGAGCCAAATTCATTTGTATAAAGCACTCGGTGGCGGCTGGAATGCACAAAAAGCTGCGCAATAAATCTGCAAAAGCATAATTTATTTAAGGTTTTGCAGGTTCTTAGTTGTTTTGACTCTCCGCAAAGATTAAGATCCTGTAAACCTTGTTTAAATTAAAGTTAACTGTAGTCAGTAAAGCTTGGAGAAACCATGACGCAAAAAACGAAAAGACACAATGACCCTGCTCTTGCCGAAGCAAGACGTAATCAAGTGCTCTGTGCCGCGGCTGATTGTTTTCGACGTAAGGGCTACCATGGCGCAGGAATGGCGGAAATTTCTAAAACCGCAGGCATGAGCGCTGGCCATATCTATAATTACTTCGCCAGCAAAGAGGCAATTATAGAATCAATTGTCGAACGTGACATGGAAGAAATGTTTTCAATCTTTAAAGAGTTTGCTGATAAACCTGGCGATCGTGTCACTGTATTGCTTGATGGCCTGGGTAGAGGTGTTGAACGTCATACCGATTTAAATCAAGGTGCTCTTGATTTAGAAATGCTCGCAGAAGCTGCACGCAATGAAAAAGTGGCTAACTTATTACGTGAGTCAGATAGCCATGCTCGTGATTCTATGCGTGACTTATTAGTTGGTGACAGAGGGCCTTTACAAGGGACGGCACTTGATGAAGTGAATGCTCGTATTGAAGTTATGTTTTCTGTGATGGGCGGCCTTTTACTGCGTAAAATGCTCAACCCTGACCTCGATACTGATGAGTTACTAAAAGCTCTTCGCCCCGCAATGAAAACTCTATTGTTACCATTTGAATAGAGCGCTCATTAAAAGCGCTCTATAGACCATTGGATTGCCATAATTGCAATTAGCACTGATCCTGCTGGCATAATGGCTTTTTTATACCAGGGATTATTTCTAAGCAACATTAGTAGCGGTAAACAAATGGCTAAAATAACGAGTTGACCTATCTCAACCCCTAAATTAAACGCTAAAATACTCATTAGCTGGTATTCATTCGATAAGCCAAGCTCACCTAATACACTCGCAAATCCCATACCATGCAATAGACCAAAGCAGAAGGTGATCCAACCTAAACGTACAATCACCGGCCAGATGTTATTAACGGCAGCAAATAAAACTGAAAGCGCGATACCTAATTCTACCCAACGTGTGTTTGGCGATATTATATTCATTGCAGTTGCTGTGAGGGTCATTGAGTGAGCAAGCGTAAACGCAGTGATGATCCACGCTGTATCGACAAGGATTTGTTTTTTTGACTCGACACGTTGCCACTCACCTTGCTTACGCACCAATACACAGCCCAGCAATAGAGCGATTAAAAACAAAATATGATCTGTGCCCATCCAAATATGTAATATGCCTTGCTGTACATATTCAACAAATGTTGTGATAAAGCTTTGCTCTTTAAAGTTGATAACTTGTTTTGGCGTGTTTTCTGTAAACACGCGGTTTGAGTTAGCAATAGCAGCAATTGCTTGATGATGCTCATCTAATTCAAACAAGGCAGTGTAATTAATCGTTATTGAACTATCAGAAGGGCAATCTACTTGTAGTGGCACATGAATGTACGATTGATTAAAGTGGTTATTCACGCTGAGCTCACCTTCAAAAGCGATCTTGCAGCTTAGTTGTTGCTGTAAAACAATCAAATGGCTATTTAGATAGTTAAAAATTGCTTGCTGCTGAGAGGTAATTTCATGCCATGCAATTACATTATCCTGATTTTTATCGAAGTTTACTGCTTTATCGAGATCAGTCACAGAGGCTTGCCAAGAGCCAGTTAATGAAAGTGTATGACTCGTTTGTTGTTCTAAAGTAAGGTAAGCGGTGCTTTGCTGGTGGGCATAACTGGTAAAACTAAAAATCAATAGAAATAGCGTAAACAACAACGACTTTTTCATTTTTATTCCTGAGATAATACAGGCGGGCAAGTCTTATGCTCGAATGACCGCATTTATTTAAGATAAGTAAAAAGGGGCTGTTACTATAGCAAGTACAAAGGTTTAACGGCTAGGTCATCTGTCTTAGAAATAGTGGCTTTGCTCGTGTTTTAATAATGAATCTTTAGGCTGTGTATGGTTAATTAACGTTAAGTTTAGCTGTATAAATAATTTCACTTGGGGAGCCTGATTGTGAACCGCCAGTCGGCTCGCGGCTTATTGCTAGCAACGCAATATTTTGCGGTTTAAATAATGCATTGCGGGCAATTTCTTTGCTATCTGTTTTTGGTAATAAAACAATAGGAATAGCGTTGGGGTAGCCTTTTAAACGGATCCATAACTGGTAGTCATAATCAGTTTGTATACTCATATCACTAGCCGCTTTAAGTAAAATACTGTGATCGCTTATATCTAAATTCCAAAGAGGCTTATTTGATGAATCATAAAATGTAACTGAATGACTGATTTTATCGCTAAATGACTCTTGCGGTTGCCAAGTAATCAAAACCAATACAACGCACGCCGCAGAGGCAATAGCAGCCCAAGCATTAAAAATTACAAAGTTAAAGCCTTTTGCTTTCTTTTCTGCCGGTAAAAGTATCGGGTCAATTCTTTTTGATATTTTATCCCATACTTGTTGATCGGGTGGGTTAGATTCAATCGCGTTTTCTAAATTTTTTATATACCTTTGCCATAATGAGGTTGCGTAGCGAGCTCTTGGTGAGGTTCGCATTAAGCGGCTAAATCTATCTCGGGCATGGCCATGTAATGTGCCTAGAACGTATTCTGCTGCAAGAAAATTAAGTAGCGTGTGGTCATCGTATTTCATAACGAATTAGGCTCAGGATTGATTTAAGTTTTTAAAATAAGCTTCACTAAATATAAATGTCTAGTGTGCTTAACTTTAATTTTAGACTATTAGAGAAAGCCAGCCTTAAAATTTATGATATTTTGCGTATGTAAATAATTGCAAGTTATTCAAAAAGTTGTGAAAAAATGTCCTAAACTTAAAGGGTAAGTTTTCAGTTTGAATCTAAGTCATTGATTTTAAAAAGCCAATAGTGTTTAACAAGTAGATTTAACTGGAGTGAAATTTGCATTGTTCTATTCAATTAGAATAACAAGGAGTGATTATGTGGGCAGCTTTTAGTTACTTGGCACTAGCGATTGTATTTATAATTGCGGCTATTATGGTTGAAACTGTGTATTTTGCGCTGTTCTTTTATTGGACTGCTCTGTCGTTGCTTTTAGTTAGCGGCGCTTACTTTTTTAATATCGCACGTATTTTCAGAAAACGAGAAAACGGAGTGATACCCATCTACATCCGTTGGGCATTTATTCCCTTTTTGTTGGGAGCACAACTTTATAACGCATGGTCGAGAAAGCACGACAAAGTTCCGCCACTACAACAAATTAATGAACATTTATTTTTAGCCTGTCGGTTATTTCCTTCAGATATAGACTCAATGAAAGAAATGGGTATTACGGCTATTTTAGATGTAACATGCGAATTTGATGGCCTTGAATGGTCTTCAACACAAGAGAATATTCGTTATTTAAATATTCCTGTACTTGATCACAGTGTACCTACTCGTGCCCAATTACATCAAGCCATTAATTGGATTGACCATCAAGTAAAAGCAGATAGACGTGTCGTTGTGCATTGTGCACTGGGTCGAGGACGCTCAGTATTTGTAATGGCAGCTTACTTACTTAGCCAAAATAAAGATGCAGATGTACATCAAATTCTCGCACAAATTAAAGAGACTCGACAAACAGCCAATCTAAATAAGCGTCAGCTGCGTCATCTTGTTCGCCGACATCGCTCTGGTGACTTATTAATAAAGAATAAAGCCGTACTTATTGCAAACCCAGTATCAGGCACAAAGCTTTGGGAATCAAAACGTAAGCAAATAACATCACGCTTATCTGAGTATTACGATTTAACCGTTTATACAACTTCAGAAGAAGTCGATGGTACTCAACTAGCAAAAGAAGCCCTAGAGTTAAGCCCTGATGTGGTTATTGCTTGTGGTGGTGATGGTACAGTAACTGAAGTTGCAAGTGTGCTTGTTAATACTGATTGTAAACTAGGTATTATTCCTTTGGGTACTGCTAATGCGCTTGCCCATGTTTTAATGGGTATTAAGTCTAAACTTATACCAGTAGAGCAGGCTTGTGAGCTCATTATTGAAGGTCAAGATAGTCGTATTGATACTGCAGTTTGTAATGGCGAGCGTATGTTGTTACTAGTTGGCATCGGTTTTGAACAAAAGATGATCGAAAAAGCGCATCGAGATGCAAAAAATGAGTCAGGTCAACTGGCTTATTTACAGGGCTTTTGGCAAGCATTAGGCGAGCATGAAGCGCAAGACTACGATGTTACCATTGACGACAACGAGCTGAAAACCATTAATACTACAAGTTTAATCATTGCCAATGCCGCGCCATTTACCACGTTACTTGCTCAATCTGCTGGGCAGCCAGATCATCAAGATGGTTTACTTGATGTAAACTGGTTAACACCCAGTGCCGACTCTAAAGCGAGTACTTTAAGCATCGCAGAGTTAGTGTTCTCAAGTATAACTCAAACTAGTTTCGCAATTAATAGTCATCACACAAATGCTAAACGAGTGACTGTGAGCGCAGAAGATGGCTTGAGCTACGTTATTGATGGTGAGGTAAAAACAGCGGATAAACTAGATGTTGAGATATCACCGAAATCGCTTTCGGTGATTGTAGCTGCTGAAGATTAGCAATGATTACTTTTTAATGCTTTTCCACTGGAAAGAGCCATCATCGGCATGGTCACTATTGATAATGGTATCAATATATAACTGTTCTACTTTTTCACGTGCCCAAGGGGTCTTTCGTAAAAATTTAAGACTCGACTTTACACTTGGGTCATTTTGAAAGCAGCGTACATCGACGTGCGCTGCCATCCCGTCCCAACCAAGTTTTTCTACCAGTTTAGTAACTATGTCAGCTAATTTAACGCCATGTAATGGATTGTTTGGTTGATTGTCCATGATAAATCTTAGGTTATTTGCAACCGCGCAATAGTAACCTATATGCTGGTTTTAAGCTAATTGACATGAATCGTTTTAGCTTGTTTCGGATAAATAATCTCGCCATTAGCATTAAGTCTTAGCCAAGCTAAATCACTGTTTGAAAAATTAGGCTGTTTGGCGGTGCATATTAACGTAATGTCACCAACAGAAATATAAGCACCTTCGGTGTAGCGTTTATTTTCATACCAACAGACTTTTTGGTTGTTCAATGCTTCTTGACCGTCGAGCACAATCACTGGATTTTCCTTTGCTAGTGCTTTATTTAAAAATACTAAAATAAACAAAGTGCTTAACAGTAAAATTTTCTTTAACAAAATACCTCTCCCGTTGGGCAGATTTGTATAACTACACTAAGCTTATGACAAGGAATAAATAATAAAAAGGTGAACACATGCAATTTGATAAAAATATGATCGACGAACTAACCCTACTTGCAAAATTTCCTCGTAATTCACAAATGCAGGGAATTAAAATTCACTCCGATGCCGAAAGTTCAATTAGAGATGCAGCACAACGTCTTTATGATAAGGGCATTACTGACAGCCCAGATGGAGGCTACTTAACTGATTTGGGACTCGATTTAATTAACCATGTGAGTGTGATTAACTCAGCGCTTAGATAACAAAAATACAGGCCCGAAGTGTTCGGGCCTTTTTCATGAATAATTGAAAAGCTTAAATTGCATCCGGCTGATTTTGTGGTGCAGCATCAATAAATGCATCAAGCTTATTACATTGCTCATAAACTGCGGCAATTTTAGGGTACTTACTCATATCAACCTTAAAGCGCAGAGCATTAAATACTTGCGGCACTAAGCACACATCAGCAAGCGTTGGTTTGTTGCCCACACAAAAGGTGTTCGCTTCATTGAGAAGTTTTTCGATACTCTCAAAACCAACTTCTACCCAATGTTTATACCAGGTGGTTTTTGCCTCTTCGTCAACACCAAGATCGTTAGCTAAGTACTTTAATACGCGCAAATTATCGATAGGGTGGATATCACATGCTACGGCATAACATAAATTGCGTATTTGAGCTTTTTGCCACGCATCTCCAGTTAAAAGAGGTGTTTCAGGGTGGGCTTCTTCAAGCCATTCTAAAATAGCCAGTGATTGCGCAAGTACACCTTGTTCAGTTTCAAGTGCTGGCAATAATCCTTGAGGGTTTTTTGCTAGATACTCGTCGCTTTGCTGCTCTGATTTTAATAAATTTACAGTCACCAACTCGTGATCAATGTTCTTTAAATTAAGAGCAATGCGTACTCGGTATGCAGCTGATGAACGAAAATAGCTATAAAGTTTCATTATGCGTCCTGTTTACCAGTGAAATATTTTTTAATCGTGCGCCAACAGTCTGTGTAGTTAGGCTGACGCTCCTTGCCTTCAAGGGCATATTTAGTTGGTGAAATAACGTAACGTGATTCGAACATAAATGCCAAGGTGTTTTCGTAACGTTGTGGTTCAAGCTCAGCATTTGATGCCTTTTCAAATACATCGGCTTCAGGACCATGTGGCGACATGCAATTATGTAAGCTAGAACCGCCTGGTACAAAGCCATGCTCTTTAGCATCGTAAACGCCTTCAATTAAGCCCATAAATTCACTCATAATATTACGGTGGTAATAAGGTGGGCGGAAGGTATTCTCAGCAACCATCCAACGCGGAGGGAAGATAGCAAAGTCGATATTAGCAACCCCTTCTGTTCCCGATGGTGATGTTAATACGGTGAAGATTGATGGATCAGGGTGATCGTAACTTACAGTATTCATTACATTGAATCTTGCAAGGTCATACTTATAAGGGGCGCTATTACCTGTCCAAGCTACGACATCTAAAGGAGAGTGACCAATATCACAGCGAAACAAATTGCCGTTGAATTTAGCAACCAGTTCGAAATCACCTTCAATATCTTCATAAGCTGCTACAGGGTAGTGGAAGTCACGATCATTTGCATAACCGTTTGCACCTACAGGGCCGCGCTCAGGTAAAATATAAGCATGTCCGTAGTTTTCGCAAATATAGCCACGGGCTGTATCAGTAAGCAAATCAACAGCAAATTTAATCCCTCGAGGAATAACAGCAATTTCACCAGCACGAACGGTTAGTTTACCGCACTCTGTTCTTAGTAACAGTTCACCTTGTTGCGGTACAAACAGCATTTCACCATCAGCATTATAAAAGTAACGGTTTTGCATTGATTTATTAGCGACATAGATATGAATACCAATACCTGTTTGTGCATTGGCACTGCCGTTGGCAGCCATAGTGACTAAACCATCAATAAAATCAGTTGGCTCTGCTGGAATTTCAATTGGATCCCAACGTAGCATTGTCGGTGGTGTTGGCACTTCTGTTATAGGTGCTGTACGAATAAGGCCATTGTCGATTGGCGTATAATCACCTTGTACTACTGATGGGCGAATGCGGTAAAACCAAGTACGTCGGTTATCTGCACGAGGCGCTGTAAATGCAGTTGTGCTGAACTGCTCTGCATATAAATCGTATTTTACTTTTTGTGGGCTGAATTGACCGATAGGTAATGCACCGGGTAATGCTTCGGTTTCAAATTCATTACCAAAGCCTGTCATATATTGTAATTCGTTATTCATCACTAGACTCCTGAAAGGTTTTAGGTAAGATACTCTCATGTGAGACTAAATTCAAACCGCATTGAATTTGCTTGTGTAAATATTTTTTGACAGTAGTGTAACCATGACAATAGATAAACAGCCAACGCTCGATTTACAGCAGTTCTTACCTTACTCATTAACCAATATTGCAATGCAGATGAGTGAGCAATTTAGTGAGCTATATCAAAAGCAGTTTGATTTAACCGTGCCACAATGGCGAGTAGTCGCGAATCTTGCTCAATACGGTGAATGCACTGCTAAACAGTTGTGTGATATGGCACAAATGGATAAATCAACGGTGTCCCGTGCAGTAAAGTCTTTATTAACAAGAAACCTTATTGCAGCAAAAGCGAACCCAACAGATAAACGCGCAAACCTGTTATCGTTATCAGAGGCAGGAGTAGGTTTGCATAAACAAATTGTTCCACTAGCAAATGAGTGGCAATCAAGTTTAGTCAGTGGCTTAGATAGCCAAGAAATTAAACAATTTATGAACACTCTTAGTAAGCTTTCCAGTCACTTAAATAAAAATGTGTAAATC
The DNA here is from genome assembly GCF_023650775.1 of Pseudoalteromonas sp. SCSIO 43101. NCBI lineage: Bacteria > Pseudomonadati > Pseudomonadota > Gammaproteobacteria > Alteromonadales > Pseudoalteromonadaceae > Pseudoalteromonas > Pseudoalteromonas sp. SCSIO 43101. The sequence continues at coordinate 622,899 of NZ_CP072674.1, read as the reverse complement.
TGTAATCAAGGCTTTATAGCAATTGATTTAGACAATCGATACGTATATGATAATGGCTATCATTTACAATTAGAAACTTGGATGTCCCCCCTATGAAATTAGCGTTAAACACCGTTAAAACACTAGGTCTTAGCCTAGTATTAGCATCTACTTTTATTGCCCAACCTGTATTGGCAAATGGTCCAATTGGTGAGCACGTTAATCATCTAAAAGAAAATTTAAAAGATTACTCAGAAGACGTTGAGTGGATGATCGGTAAAGTTGACACCATGATTACCGATTATGAAACAAAAGGCGCAAAAGCGGTTAAAAGCGATGATTTAATTGAATACTGGGAGTCAGTTAAGTTTCACAGTGCAATTGAAACTAATTATGTGCCGGTTTATGCATCAATCTGGCAAGGTATTTATGGTATCAAAATGGCCATTGATGACAAAAAGCCAGCAAGCGAAGTTCGTGAGCACCAAAAGGCTTTAAATGCTGCCTTGTGGCAGGGTCTTGGAGCTGTTAAACTTGCTGCCGATTTTCAGCAAAAAGGCTTATTAAAAGCTGTAAAAGCAACTGCTTCTGAGACAATGACGCAAAGCGCTACTATCGATGAGATTAAACACAAATTAGATCGTGTTGTTGCAAAATATGCAGAACGTTTAAGCGATGAAGCAACACAAATCGTACACGATACTTACCTTCATTTATTCGAGGGTGTTGAAGGTACACTTATTGAAAAAGATGCGAAGTTAGTAGAAGTTCTCGAAAAAGATTTTAATGTAACCCTGCCAAAAGCTATTTCTGATAAAGGGTCTGTTGACCAAGTACGTGCAGTGGTTGTTGATATGCAAGAAAAACTAGATCGCGCTAAGGTGTTACTAGAAGAAGCCGAAAAAGCACGTAAGGATGTATTTTAGTGAAGCGTAGGACCTTTATTCAAGGCCTGGCTGCGTTTGGGGTAGTGGGCGCAATGCCACTACCTCTTTCTCGTGCCTTTGCAGCCTCTGCTGCAAGCCCAATTTCAGTGAAAGACTTACCAGCCCTTGAGGGTGACCTAACATTATATTTAGGCCGTGGTGAAGGTGGTTTGTACGAAAACGTACTGCAATCAATTCAAAAGAAAAACCCAAAACTTAACTTATCTATTCGACGAGGGCCAACTGCTGCATTAGCCAACATGATTGTGGCTGAAGCGAAAGCAGGTGTAAAACGTGCTGATTTATTTTGGGCGGTTGACTCAGGTGCTATTGGCTTAGTAACAGACGCGGGTCTAGCTAAACCTTTACCATCTGACTTAGTAGCGCAGTTACAGCCGCAGTTTCGTTATCCTGGCTGGGCACCAGTGACAGGCCGTATTCGTACATTGCCTTATAACACTAAGCGTCTAAGCAAAGAGCAGATCCCAGATAGTATAATGGCAATTGCTGACAGTGATTTATCAATTGGTTGGGCACCTGCTTATGCATCTTTCCAATCATTCGTGACGGCAATGCGCATACTTGAGGGGGATGATAAAACAGCTAAATGGCTTAAAAAAGTTCAAAAACGCTCTAAAAATTATGCTGGTGAACTCGGTGTCGTCATGGCTGTTGAACGTGGCGAAGTGGATATTGGTTTTGCTAACCATTATTACACATTACGCCTTAAGGCAGGTAAACCGGATGCTAACCTTGATCTTGCTTTTACAAATCAAGATGCAGGTTGTTTAGTTAATGCATCGGGTGTCTTATCGCTGACAGATAATCCAAATGCAATGAATTTTATGCGTTACTTACTAAGTTCAGAAGTACAAAGTTACTTAGCTCGTGAAGCATATGAAATCCCATTGATCCAAGGTATTGACCAGCCAGCTGGGCTACCTGCGTTAACTGATATTTCACCTCCGAAAATCGATTTAACTCAATTGGCAGATTTAAGGCCAACTCTTGACCTTATGCGCAGTAGCGGTGTTTTATAATGCGCATACCTGCTTCTTATCCCATGGCGCTGCTTGCAGCGCTTTTGGCATTAGTGCCAGTATATATTTTAATCACTTTGGCCAGTGATGCGACTGCTGTTTTTGATAGTCATAATTTAAAAATTCTTGGTAACACCTTATCACTTATGGTGTTAACGGTAATAGGCTCTATTTTAATTGGAGTGCCTCTGGCGTTTATTAGTGCTTATGTTCAACTTCCATTTAAAAAGCTTTGGCTTGTTCTGTTTGCAGCTCCGCTTGCAATCCCAAGCTATATTGGTGCGTTTACTTTATATGCTGCATTTGGTCCCGGCGGTGAGATAACTCAGCTGTTGGGCTTTGAAACGCCCCCTATGTATGGGTTAACTGGTGCTGCCATTGTAATGACGCTATATACGTTTCCGTTTGTAATGCTTACAACGCGTTCGTCTTTACTGAGCCTTGATGCGAGCATGGTTAATGCCGCGCGTACATTAGGTATGTCGATGCCGATGAGTGTATTTAAAGTAATACTGCCACGCGTAATAAATGGGATAGCTGCGGGTTCATTATTGGTTGCACTTTATACTTTATCAGATTTTGGTACACCAGCTATGATGCGTTTAGATACCTTTACTCGTGTAATCTATGTTGAATATAACGCATTCGGTTTAAGCCGCGCAGCTATGTTGTCGCTACAATTAATGGTGATAGTTGGCTTTTTACTGTTCATTGAGTCACAAATTAAAACAGCATCTGAGCGCCATGGCAGACCGCTGATGTTATTCCCATCTAACGGTCAAAAATTAGCAATGCTGGTGACTTTTTTGCCTGTTTTGTTACTTGCGATTTGTTTGCCGTTAGCCATTTTTACCCTTTGGCTTGCCCGTGATGGTGTTGCTGATTTTGATTTTAGCATAGCTTGGAATTCGGCTTATGCGTCTGGTATTGCAGCTACTGTGGCTGTTGTTGTTGCAGTACCTGTAGCCCATGCTGCATTAAGCGGCAAAGTAGGGCGTATTATGGAACGGGTAACTTATTTTGGTTTTGGTATTCCGGGTATCGTGATGGGTACTGCTCTTGTGTATGGTGGCCTGCAATTGCCGCTTCTATACCAAACTCTAGCATTATTAGTGATTGCCTACGTATTGCGTTTTTTACCGCTGGCGGTTGGTTCTGTGCGTACCAGTACTGAACATTTAGATTCCAGCTTAATCAAATCAGCACGCGTTCTGGGGGCAAGCCCTCGCGAAGCATTTATGCGTATTACCTTGCCTTTAACAATGCGCGGTATCATTGCCGGTGCCGCCTTGGTATTTTTAGAATCAATGCGAGAACTTGAAGCTACGTTGTTACTTGGTCCTACAGGGTTCGAAACCCTATCAACCTATTTATGGCGTGTTTATGAAGCCGGTTACTTTGGTCGTGCTGCAATACCTGGCTTATTGTTGGTAGTGATATCAGCATGTGGCTTAGCTATAATGCTCTCAGGTGAAAAACGCAGTCAATTAGAACATTAAGGATCAGTTTAATGCTATCAGTTAGTAAGCTGTCTATCGATTATGGTAGCAATCGTGTGGTAAGTGAACTTAACTTATCACTTGGGGAAAGTGAGATCCTCATGCTAGTTGGTCCAACTGGCTGTGGTAAAAGTACAATTTTACAAGCGTTAGCTGGGCTAATTCCCATTAGCGAAGGTGAAATTAACTTAGGCTCATGGCGAGCAACGCCAAAGTTAAAAGTACCACCTGAAAAGCGAAAAGTAGGTATGGTATTTCAAGACTTTGCGCTATTTCCGCACTTAACGGTACAGCAAAATATTTGCTTTAGATTGACTGATACCTCAAAAGCAGATCATTGGATTAAGCTACTGGGTCTTGAAGCTTTTCGAAATAAAAAGCCAGCTACATTATCAGGCGGTCAAAAACAGCGCGTAGCGCTTGCTCGTACGCTTGCCCATGATCCTGAGTTTGTATTACTAGATGAACCCTTATCTAACCTTGATGCAGCTTTAAAAGATACCCTTCGTTGGGATATCCGTAATGCATTAAAAGATGCTGGTGTACCTGCAATTTGGGTAACCCACGACCAAGAAGAAGCTTTATCTGTTGGTGACCGTGTCGGCGTACTTAAAGAAGGTATTATTCAACAAATTGACACCCCTGAGCGTTGTTTTAGTTTACCAAGCAATCGCTTTGTTGCGCGCTTTTTAGGTGAAGCAAGTTTTATCTCTGGCCATTGTGAAGGTGATATCGCCACAACTGATTTAGGTAATGCGCCAGCTATTAAAGTAGACCATGATGCAGCAAAGGTTGATGTATTACTTCGCCCCGATGATGTTCACCTTATTCAAAATGCGAGTACTAGCAATGGTAAAGTGACGTGGGTCCGTTACGAAGGTGGCAGCCGCTTATGCGCTGTTAAATTAGCGTGTGATACAGTAGTGACAAGCCGAGTGAGTCATGAGGTGGTGGTGCGCCCAGGTGATGCAGTTCATGTTTCTATCAATACAACACACCCACTTGCGGTTTACGCAGCTTAAATAAAAGTATCTGTGCAGGTCTCACTGGCCTGCATTTTTTAGAAAGCTTTCAGCCATCAGACGCGAGTAAAATCAGCTACCTAGCAACTTGCTTACTTTCCTCTTAAAGCTCGTAACTACTATTTTTACCGGCTAAAGCCCGTCCTACGGAAATTTTATCAGGTATTAGGCTCTAGGTTTTGGCATTAGGTTTCAGATACAAGGACGCGATGTAAAATCGCTGCTACTAGTAACTTTCTAACTTTACTCTTGTTAACTTTCCCCTAGTAGCTTTACTCTCGTAACTTGCAACAGCTAACTTTCTCCAAAACGTAAAAAGCCCGCCAGTAGGGGCGGGCTTTTGCTTTATAACAAGGTTAACTCGTTATTAGAATGTGTAACGAACACCTACACGCATTTCCCAAACTGATGCACCGCTTTGAGTTGCAGTTTTACCATTGTTAGGGCTGAAGTCAGAGTATACGTAACGACCTTGGTCATCGATTGATGTTTTGATCATACGGTTACCAACGAAGTTACCTTTCTTAAGTACGCCCCAGTCATCATTTAACATGTTTGTTAAGTTATCGATAACGAAGAACACTTCACCTTTGTGACCAGGCATGAAACCAGGTAACTCTTGAGTCATCTTGAAGTTAACTTTAGTGAACCAATCAGCATTTTGGCTGTTACGGCCAACGATTTCACCGCGTTCAAGGCCTTGAGCAGAAATCCACTCGTTGAACTCATTAACCTCATCAGCAGTCATGTCGTAAACAACATTAGGGTCATTCACTTCAGGGATATACATTAACTGACGGCTGCGGTTTGAGTTGCTATCACCCCAAACTTTGTCACTACCATTATATGTATAGCTGTAAGGAAGACCTTTGTATGTTTCGCTGAATAGGTTGAAACGTGTGTTGTAACCATCGAACAGCTCAGTTGTGTAACCTAATGTCATAGTAAAGCGATGTGGGATCTCGTAATCAGATGTGTGCGCACCTGGGTTAGTCGGATCGTATGTCGCCATGTTACCGTAGTTTGAGCTCGCTACAGAGCTAGTCATTGGGTTTACGTCAGTTGAATCAGTGTAAGCATAAGCAAGTTGTACGCTGATACCGTTATCAAAACGTTTGCTCATTGCAGCAGAAATGATATGAGACTCACCGCTGTTACCACTTACATTAGTAAGTACTAAATCACCGCTACGACCTTCTTTAGACTCAAGAATTGGACGACCGTCAAATGTTGTGTTGCCAGAATCTTGTAAAGCGATATCTTTTAAAATTGCAGCATCTTTACGTTTAGTGAATAAGTAATCTAGTGAGAATACATACTCATCTTCAGTTGTGTATGTTGCACCTACTGAGTATTTCCACTCTGATGGCATTTCGAAATCTGGGTCAACAGCATTTACTGAAGAATCACCTGCGCCAATTGTTGTATTAGCAACTTCATCATACATTTCTTGAGGAACTTCGTAACCTGGTGTACCACCATTTACTGTTGGTGTATTAAATAAATCAACATCTTCACGGTAAGTACCAATGTTAGTGATACCGTCGTTTGAGTATGAGTTAGATAACCAAACGTTCGGGTTACCACCAGAGAACAGGCCAACACCAGCACGAACTTCTAATGCATCCGTTGCGTACCATTCAAAACCAACACGTGGTTGAATTAAGTCGATGCCGTCGAATGTACCTTGGTTGCTGAAACCGTAGCGGTTTGTAAAGTTCTCATTGTAGTTAGGTTTATCGTCACTTGTGTATTTGTCGTAACGAAGACCAAACGTTAATGTAGCATCTAAATCTGTGAAGCTGTACTCATCTTGCACATAGAATGTATGCTGAGCATAAGAGAAACTTGCAGCAGCATCAGTTGGATTATTTGTACCCGCAGCATTGTTATAGTAGATACGAGCAGCTTGACCCGCTTCAAAATCATCTACAGAATCAAAACGCCACTCACCTTGAGTGTGCTGAACGAACTGGTTAAATACGTCTAGGTTTTCGTACTCGTAACCACCAGTAATCGTGTGTTGATCAAGGTAGTATGTACCCGCAAGTTTTACAGTCGTTGTTTCGTAATCTAGGTCATTTGATTGACGAGAGTCATCTGGACCAATGTAGATAGTACCACCACCAGCAGCATCAATTTGCATTTCACCGAAGCTACTTGCTGCATCTAAAGATTGTACTGTTGCATCTAGCTCAGATTTACCAATACGAACTTCAGTTGAGAAGCTATCTGACCAATCTGAGTAAAGTGAACCGACAAGTGATGTGAACTCAGCACCTTGCTTGAAGAAGTGATTATCTAGAGCTACTGTATCGCTGTATGCATCTGATTGAGATAGCGTGAAAGCGTCATTGTAGTTATAGATTAAGTTTGCACGGTGATCATCATTGATGTTCCAGTCAAGTTTAACAAAGATTTTTTCATCTTCAACTGGTGCGCTTGATGGCATGCCACCTGCATCATAACCGTAAACGTCTTGAGCGATTTGTTGTACACGTGCAACATCTGCTGCTGAAACACTACCTGTATTTAAACCGCCGTACTCGTATTGTTTAACACCTTCAACTTTTTCATAAGATGTGAATAAGAAAAGGTTATCTTTAATTAGTGGTAAACCAACGTTGAAGCCGTAACGTTTTTCAGTGTAATCACCGTTGTCGTAGTCTTCACCTTCAATTTTGTCGCCTTTCATTGAATCATTTGTGTAATCGAAGAAAACACCACCGTGTACTTCATTACCACCAGATTTAGTAACAGCGTTGATGTTACATGATGTGAAACCACCGTATTGAACATCAAAAGGTGCAAGCTCAACAGCAACCTGCTCGATTGAATCAAAAGAGAAAGGAGCGCCGATAGTTGGGTAACCGTTTGAGCTTAAGCCGAAGTTATCGTTCATACGAACGCCGTCTAGCGTTAAGCTGTTAAAGCGTGGGTTACCACCACCACAGTTGATTGAACCGCGGCTATCATCGATTGTTACACGTGGGTCGATACGAATGATATCTTTTAGGTCACGGTTGATAGCTGGTTGGTTTTCTAAATCTTCAAGTGTGAACGTTGCAGCTGGACCTGTGCCACCAGACATACGGCTGATAGGACGACCTGTAACTACGATTTGTTCTACATCAGATTGTCTCTCTAACGTAACATTAACTGGGTAGTCAGCACCCACTTGTAGGTTGATGTTGTTGAATGTTTGATCTGCGAAAACGTCAGAATCTACAACAACGCGGTAAGGACCACCTACACGTAGGCCTTTTGCTGTGAAGTAACCCGCATCGTTCGTTTCAGTTTCTTTAGTTGAACCTGAAGGTAAGTGAACGATTGTAATCTTAGTGCCTGCAGCAGGGTTGCCGCTAGGACCTTTGATTTGACCCTTGATAGCAGATGTTGTTTCATTTGCTAACGCTGCACCACTCACACCAACACATGCTGCAATAGCAAGTGATAGAGCTGTTTTGCGGAGTTGGATTTTCATTATGTTATTTCCCGTGTTAGAGGTTATGTTTCATTTATAGTTTGCTGTCAGTTGGCATCTTGAGCGCCTTTACTAACGGTTTTGCCGATTTATCAAATAAATTATTTAATAAACCAGCTAATCTTATGCCACCTTGTTGTAGGCGAGTTTTAACAATCGGTAAGTTTTTATAGATATAACTATAACTTACGTTTGTTTCATTTTCATTATACAGAGAGTTTGCAATATTATTTGATTCGATTAACCAATCGCTAGGTGAACTGGCAAGGTAGTCCGTTATTAACGCTTGATTTGTTGTATTTATAAATTGCGCAAACTCAGTATAGGACAAATTTTCATTCTCGATGAGTTTTGAGTCCCATAAACTATGCAAATTGGTATCTTGCCCGAAGAATGTTACAGAAATATTGTTGCCACCACGATCTTCAGCGCGACCTGCGTGAAAAGGTTGGTGGCTGTCACCAACTAGGTGAACCAAAAAGCGCAGTGCAAATTGCTTTTCAGCTAATGAAGCTTTTTGATTTTTTAATACAGAAATTGAATATTCCATGCCTTCTAGGATATCTGACACGGTTTCTTTATTGTGATGAGAGTGTGAGTCGTAATGAGGTTTGGCATTGCCTTCTTTGAAATTAATGTAATGCCAGCGCGAGGATTTCTTTTGCCAAAAACTCTCTGGGGCAGATCGCATTTCATCAGCCCAAGTCGCAATTTGAGGTAATGATTCACCATCAAGTAATGGAACTAATGCTTGTTTAGTCGTATCAGTAATATGCTTAGATGCAATTTCACCAACAATACGGTGACCATTCTGACCCCATGCATTAACTGGGGTACTTAACACTGCTGAAATAACAGGTGTCGATAACAGCAACATTTTTATTGTTTTTTGTAACATTGACTCAGTGTCCAAAAATGAATGTGCCATGAAGCACGATTTCTTGGTGAGTATTTTCCTGAATTTAAAAGCAAATAGAAAGGACTCAATAAGATTCATAATTTCTTGTTCATATATCTTATATTTCAATGGGTTAATTTATTCAAGTAAAGTTACCTATTGCAATGAGTAAGAATAATTGTTCAAATAGAGACAACGGAGCGTTGTTGGCTATTAAAATTGAATTTAAGAACAATACTAATAAAAAAATCGTCGATTGTTACATTTTTGTTTCTATCATTGATTTTGTTTTTTTATATTGGAATTTTGCAGGGTAAACCGGCTGTTTCTGATATCAATGCATTTATTGAAACGTCTTTCCAATGTGATACCAAATCAGATGTTAATCTAAATGAGTTAGTTGTGTACTCATCTGGCAAAGTGCTGGCTGAGGACGTCGCTAAAACCTTATGTTCTGACGATACTATCAGTAAACAATATGGTAAGGTAACATCTTATTGGGGCTATAAAACCTCAGACACTATTGAGTTTTTAGGTAAAGGGATTGCAGATCTGATCCTTGCTAAAGAAAACTTAATTAACGCCTTTATGGCCGAGTCAACCTATAACTACCAAGCTGTTGTCGGGTTTCCTGATTACACAGCGTATTTAATTTCTAGTAAAGAAAAGCCAAGAATTGAAAAAAGCTACTTTTTAGATAAACGCATAGGTTTGCTTGACTATCCAACCAGCCGTTCAGGCCACATTTTGCCCAAACAATTATTTAAAAAACTGGATATAAACTTAGAAAACCTAAATATTAATTATGCTAGTTCGCATACGGAATTAAGAGAATTGCTTGCCAGTGGTAAAGTCGATTTAATTTCTTCTTATTGGCAAGACAGCGATCAACAACGCTTTTCTAAAAATTACATCACACCAATACGCGATAATATAAGCGGAAGTCGTTGGTATTTAAAAATGCAAGACGAGAACACGGATCTTTTATGTGCAGTTCAAGCACGCCTTACACAGTTGGCTCACAATCAGAATTCTCATTATTTTAATCATGTAGAGTCATTTTGGAGCTGTGATTCACAGCAGACAGCTAAACTAGGGGATAGCAATGCTACCAACTAGAATTAAACTTGCATATAGCGCAGTGTTTCTTACCTGTTGCATGGTATTTTTTGCTGCTTTTATTGCTGCAAAAGCCTACCAGACAACAAGTAATGATGAATTGACCCTAGCTAAAGTTGAAAACCGTATTGCTCTTGACTTGAACCATTTAAATTTACCTGATGATTTTTTAAAGCATTCAGGTAGTAAAGATATGGTACTTAATTATATAGCACGACTTAATGCACAGCTGGCAGACTCAGGAGTGATGGTCTATTCGATCGAGGGTATAACGGATTACCCTGCGCGTGCTGACTTAATTACCAAGCAATTACATGCCCCACAAAAAACCTTATCGGTTAGCTTTGTTGTGACATCCTCTTTATTTTCTAAAAACGATATCGCAGTATTAATTCTTGTATGTTTAATTTCAGCGGCTTTAACTTACTTATTATTTATTAGTGAGCGTACTAAGATTCAAATAGCAAAACATGAACCGGAAATTGAGCTTCAAGCTGAAGAAAAGCCAAGATTAATAGTCGATCTGCAAAATAAAACCTTGGCAGCAAGTTGTGCTATTGATAAAACCGTTGCACTTGCTAATAAACCACTGTGCTTCTATCTAGCTTTGGTTGAGTTTTGTATAGAGCACCCGGATGTAGTGCTCAATCAGAATAAAGATGTTCCAGAAGAATTACTGACGCTTGCTAACAAGTATTTTTACCGGTTAGTCGAACTTGGGCATACTATTAGAAAAAGACCAAACTTTACTAACAGTTTAGAAAAAACCTTAAGTGAAATTCGAGCAGCCCTTGATGAAGTTTGGCAAGATCAGCTTGAGATAAAAGAAACCTATTATCCGCCAAAAGCCCATGGTGAAGGTTCGCGTTCTCGGTTACATCATTATGGATTGAAAACAATTGAGATTGCGGACATCGAGGTCATAGGTAAGTAATTTAATCTTATTGTAAACTAAAAAGGGAAGTCACTGACTTCCCTTTTAACATAGAGATATTATTTACAAGATGTTTATTGTTACTTAGGCGCGTAATCAGCCGCTTTAACAGGACTATTTTGTTCAAAGAAACGTTTTAGTGCCTGTGCATCCGTATCATCAGTGCTAACATAGCCTTCTTTATTTGTAAGAGTAGGGTAGCCATCACCGCCCGAGGCGTTATAGCTGTTAATACTCATACGATATGTTTTTGCCATATCAAGCGGTTTGCCGGCAATTTTAACATTAGATAATGTGTCGTCATCGCGCTTAAAGCTTAATTTATAGTATTGTAAGTAGGCACCAGAATCAGGTGGGAAAGAAGTGACAACCGACAAGTAATCGAATAACTCTTGGCCTGTCATATCAATATAAGTGATACGGTTTTTAAAAGGATGTACTTTTAAAATATCTTTATAACTGACATCGCCTGCCTGAATACTATCACGAATACCGCCGCCGCTGATCAAGCCAAAGTCAGCTCCGACTGATTGCATTTGTGCTGCAATAATTACGCGAGCTAAGTTTACTTGCTCGTAGCGTACTTTGTTACGATCACCTTCTAGCTTTGCATCAACAGAACCTATCTTACCTGCAATTTGAGCTGCGCCTTTTTTCTGATAAACCGCGAGTACATCTTGTAATCCTTTGTTAGGTTCGATGTAATCAGCAGCAAGTTTTTTATTACCATTCTCATCATCGATATAAAGATTTACTGGGATCAGTTCGTAATTAAGCAGTGTTAATTCATCATTTTCTAATTTAAACTCGGCTTTACCAACATATTTACCCCATTCATGAGCTTGCATAATCCAAGTACCATTTTGTTGATCTGGCTTACAAGCTTTCCCAGGCATGAAGCTCTCGTCTGCCACATTGGCCTCTTTCATACAAACAGGCTCTTGTGAATGGCCGCCAACAATAATATCAAGCATGCCTTCGGGTAAGTTACGGGCCATTGTTACATCACCCGGCGCATTAATACCAAAGTTTGCATCAACATAGTGACCCATGTGTGTCACTGCAATCGTAATATCAGGGTTATATTTAGCTTTGATTTTAGGAACTAGATTGGCTGTTACTGTCACAGGCCCTTTAAAGTCAAGGCTACCAATATATTGCGGGTTACCGATTTTAGCTGTATCTGTTGTTGTTAAGCCGATGACTGCTATTTTAAGACCGTTTTTCTCAAAGATTTCGTAAGCTTGGTAGCGTGGCTCACCTGTTTTCTTATCAATAATGTTGGCAGATAAAAATGGAAAGTTTGACCACTGTTGCTGTTGTTCAAGTACAGTTAATGGATTATCAAACTCATGATTACCAATTGCCATGGCATCATAACCTATTAAAGACATACCCTTAAAATCTGGCTCTGCGTGTTGTAAGTCAGACTCTGGAATGCCTGTGTTGATATCTCCTCCAGAAAGAAGTAATACGGCATGTCCTTGTGCTTTAGCATTGGCTCTTAGTCGATCGATCAACGTTTTACGAGCTGCCATGCCATACTCGCCTTGTTCATTGTGCCAAAAGCGACCATGGTTATCATTAGTATGAAGCAGAGTTAAATATTGTACTGAATTTGTATTGTTAGAGGATGAGCTACACGCGGTTAAGGTAACCAGTAGCGATATTAGTAAAAAAAAGCGCATAATTGTTTGCCTGATTAAAGCAGTAGGTTAATTATGCGCATAGTTTAAACGACTTAAGTTTAAATTAAATGTCTTTTATAAACTTTTATTGTCATTTTCTATATTCAGTTGCCCTGTTGCGGCAAGTTGACGGCGTTGTAGTTCTTGTTCTGCGTAGTGTGATTTCTGATGATTATTGCCTACCATCCAGTTTAAAAAACTAGCTGGTAACTTACTGTATGGCTCACCTTGGTGTAGGCCAAAATCGCATATCGCGTTCTCTTCATTCGCCATGGTTATTTCCTGTGTGTTCATTGTTGTCGTGCAAATACTAACAAACTCTGTCTATTTGATAAGACGATTTTGATTTAATGTTCAAACTTTTTATAACCAAAATGAATACATCGTGTGAATAAATGTAACTGAGTTGTAATTGCTTTGGCGTGTTTTGTGTAACTATTTTGTTTGCTATTTAAGCGCATATTATTTTTGTTTAAGCTTCAAGCAGTTTTATAATAAAAATTATCAGGAAAGATAAACAATGAAAAAACACTTACTTGCAACAGCACTATTAACAAGCTGTTTCTCTGCCAATGCTACAATTGTAGAAATGCAGACTGATCTTGGCAGTATTACTGTTCACCTTTATGACCAACATACGCCTGTTACCGTTGAAAACTTTTTAAATTATGTGGCTGACGGTAGCTATGATGGTACGGTAATCCACCGTTCAGTTGATAATTTTGTTTTACAAGGTGGTGGCTTTAAATTTGAAACTGATTTTACAGAAATTGAAACCAAAGACTCTATTATGAACGAGCCTGAACTATCGAATGTTAAAGGTACTATTGCAATGGCCAAAATTGGTGGCAATGCTAATAGTGCGACAAGTCAGTGGTTTTTTAACTTAAAAGATAACAGTGCTAATCTAGACCTGCAAAACGGCGGCTTTACAGTGTTTGGTGAAGTTACTGTAACAAGCATAGATGTTTTAGAACAAATTACATCTTTAGTCCACTGCGGCGAAATTCCTGTCGTAAATTTAAATGAAGATCAGTGCCCAACTACAACATCAGGTTTTAATGGTGAGAACTTATTTTATATAAATAGCGTCACTGTGGTTGATGATGATCCTAATTCTTCTGCTTCTTTATCACCAAAAGAAAATACATTAATTGATCAAGATAATTCATCTGATAACGGCGGAAGTAGTTCCGGTGGTAGTCTTGCGTGGATGTTATCTTTATTGGCCCTAGCAGGTTTTACTCGTCGTAAATAATTCCAACCAACAAAGTATACCCAAACCACCTCAAGATGCGAGTTTCAGTTGGAATTAAAAGCGATTTAGGCAAGGCATTGATTGCAAGTAATAGTGGTTCTATTGTTAAAATCAATAACGCAGTATAAATCGCTTTTAAACCAACCCTTTGGGCGCTTCACAGGCACTTTCTCTCATCGTTGTTACTTCTTAAAAGGGGATGCCATTCTTGCAAAGTAACGCCTTGATATTAAGCTCCTGTGAAACGCTGAATTCTGCATCTTGAGGTGGTTTGGGTATATATAAGGCGCTAAAAAGCGCCTTATTTTTTGATGTTCCTGATTATTAGAAGATTCTTACTAAAATTAGAACCCACATTATTAGCATAATAAAGCTACTGACAACGAAACTATAATAGCGGGATTTTAAGGTATTTGATGTTAAGTGTATTACGCTATGAATAATTCTTAATGCAACATAAACCCAAGCAAGTGCAACAAAAACAGTGCCCACAGCATTTACTTGCAGGGCTGTTAAACACGCAATAAAAAACAGCACAGGCATTTCGAATTGATTAATAAAGTTACGATCTGCTACGCGAACGTTATCCCCAGCCTTTTCAAGTTCCATTGTTAAGAAGTCTTTCATTTCAATAGTTTTTTGTTTTGCTGCACGAAAACGACGTTTACCCATAATGTACATCACAGTAAAAGTCAGAAAGACCTGAGTGAACATTGCTACAATTAGCCACTTTTCCATAGCTCATCCTTTGTTATAGTTATTGCTATTAATCTTAACCGTAAGTACTGCATTTTCACAATGTGTTACAAAGTTTTGCTGTAACTTAGCTGAAAAGCATTGAATTGCGGCGCTCGAAAACACATGATAAATAAAAATTTATTCAATTTCTAATGGATACAAAATAATGAAAAAAATAATAGGACTTAGTGCAATCGCATTTGCAGTGCTAGCAGGTTGTTCTTCTACTTCTACCACAACGCCTCCTGCTGCTAATACTAACCTTATTCCTGATTCGTTGGTAATCAGTCCAAACGACACCCGCGAATATAAAACATTAAAACTCGATAACGAAATTGATGTAATTCTAATTTCAGATCCAAGTGCTGAGAAGTCAGCTGCTGCACTTAGTGTTGGTGTTGGTTTATTGCACGACCCTATGTCGCAACAAGGTATGGCTCATTATCTAGAGCACATGTTGTTCCTTGGTACAGATCGTTACCCAGACACTAAAGGTTACAGTGATTTTATGACTAAAAATGGTGGTGCACATAATGCTTACACCTGGTTAGATATCACAAACTACATGTTCAAAGTTAATAACGATGCCTACGACGAAGCACTTGACCGCTTTGCAGATTTCTTTAAATCACCAAAGCTTTACCCTGAATACACAGACAAAGAAAAAAATGCGGTAAACGCTGAGTGGTCAATGCGTCGTGAAATGGACTTTTTTGGTCAGTTTAAACTGGCACGTCAAATGATGGGCTCACATCCTGCAAACCGCTTCTTGATTGGTAACCTAGAAACCTTAGGAGATAAAGAAGGCAGCAATTTACATAAAGAAACCGTTGCTTTCTATAACAAATATTATTCATCGAACATTATGAAAGTGGCGATGATCTCAAATCGTCCACTGGCTGAAATGGAAGCAAAAGCTAAACAGTATTTTGCTGATATTGAAAATAAAAACATCGAAAAACCAACTGTGACTGATAAGTTAGACTTTTCTGTTGCTGGCGGAAAGCGTGTTTACTACTCACCAAATGAAGATGTAAAACAGCTACAGTTAGAGTTCACAATTGCAGATAACAGTTCACAATTTGCGGTAAAACCAAATCGTTTTGTTTCTTACCTTTTAAGTAACGAAATGCAAGGTAGTCCTGCACAAATTTTGCGTGATAAAGGCTGGGTATCACGTTTATCTGCTTCAGATGCACCAACACAATATGGTAACTACGGCAGCTTAACTGTTAATATTGAATTGACTGATGCTGGCATGCAAAACCGCGAAGAAATTGTTGCTATGGTTATGCAGTACATTGCGCTTATTAAAGAGCAGGGGGTTGATAGCAAATACTTTAATGAAATTCGTACCTCTCTAAATAACGAATTTCAATTCCTCGAAAAAGGTGATGAGTTTGGTTATGTGAGTAACCTTACTGATAGCATGCAAAAGTTCCCTGTGAACAACGCAATAAACGCACCTTACTATTATGCTCAGTTTGATGCAGATGCGGTGCAAAATGTACTTTCGCAATTAAATGAAGATACTTTACGTATTTGGTATATTTCAAAGCAAGAAGAAACAGATTCACAGCTACATTTCTATGATGGTAAATATCGTATAGAAGACATCAGTGATGCAGAAGTTGCAAGTTGGAACAAACCAAGCGAATACGCTTTAGCATTACCAACAGTAAACCGCTTATTACCAGAAAGCTTTTCAATTAAGACTGCTGAATTTAAACAACAAGCGCACCCTGAACTGGTATTTGATAAGCAAGGTGTTAAAGTTTGGCGTCAAGCTAGTCAGCAGTTTGCTGAGCAACCAAAAGGCCTTGTAGAAGTTTACATCAATACGCCAGATGCCCTTGTGAATGTAAAATCGCAAGTTCTTTACTCAATTTGGGCTGATCTTTATAACTTACAACAAAGTAAATTAAGTACAGAAGCAGCAGTTGCCGGTATGAGTTTAGGGTTACAACCAAGTAATGGCCTTGTGCTATCGCTTAGTGGCTTTACAGATAAGCAAGATGTGCTTCTAGCTCAGGCTCTTGAAAATCTAACGTTAGATGTGTCTAAAGAAGGCTTTGCACAAGCTATCGATCGTTTTAAGCGTGATTTACTAAATCAGCAAAAGCAGTTCCCTTTCTATCAAGCATTTGGTGAGTACTCGAAGCTTACTCGTAGCGGTAAATTTGATACTGAAACCTTGATTGCAGCGGCAGATGCGCTAACTCTTGCAGATTTTGCTGCTATCAAGCAATCAACTCTTGCTGCAAATGATTTACGCGTATTCACGTTTGGTAATTATAACCAAAATGACGTTGAATCTATTGCTAGTAAGCTAACAGCTATTCTGCCTAAAGGTCATAAAGCAACGGAGTTTGCCAGAAGCAAAGCATGGTTACCTCAACCTGGTGAGCGCATTGTGCTGCAAAAAGATATCGATGTAGCTGATGTGGCTATCATTGATATGGTTGTTCACCCAACTCCTGGCTATAAACAAAAAGCGCAAGCGCAAATCTTACAAAGTCACTTTAGAACCGTTGCGTTCGATAAGTTACGAACAGAAGAACAACTTGCTTATGCAGTTGGTGCTTTAGCTCGTCCTATTGAAGATTATTCTGCTTTAGGCCTTTATATCCAAACACCAGTGAAAGGCCCTAAAGAAATGCAAGCGCGTTTTGATGAGTTTAAGAAGCAATATGCTGTAGAGCTTGATAACATGACAGAAGAAACATTTGCACAACTTAAAAATGCAACTCTTGTATCTTTAAAAGAGCAACCTAAGAACCTAAGTGATGAAATGTCACCGCTGATTTCTGATTGGTACCGTGAGAACTTTAAGTTTGATTCTAAGGAAAAGCTTATCGCCGAAGTTGAAAACGTAACCTTGGCAGATCTTAAAGACTACTACAAGAAAACCATGCTAAATGATCAAGCTCCGCGTTTGAACATTCAAATGCGTGGTAGTAAGTTTGCTGATAAACCATTCGCAGATCTTAAAAACCAAACTAAAGTCGACAGTTTAGAGACTTACTACAAAGGAATTAAATTCCAAAAGTAACTTAATAGTTGATAAACAAAAGCCCAAGCAATTGCTTGGGCTTTTCTATTATGCAATAAGTAAAAATCCAATAAACGCAGCTGTTGCTGCTAGTAAGGTGTAAGGAAGTTGCGTAATAGCGTGGCTGACTAAATCACAACCAGAGCCTTGTGCTGCAAGAACTGTGGAATCAGAATAGAAGCACGCTTGACTACCAAACGACGATGCTGACAATAAAGCGCCAATTACTAAAGGAATATTGGCATCAATAGCGTAAGAAAGTGGCATCACAATAGGGATCGTTACTGCGAAAATACCCCAGCTAGAACCCGTTGCGAAGGCAAGTACTGCCATTGCTAAAAATACCACTGCAGGCAAGTATTGTGCGGTCATGTAAGGGCTTAAGGTATTGATCACATATTGCGGAAGCATTAATTGATCACACACATCTTTAAATATAAAAGCTGCAACTACAGTCCCTATAGCGGGGATCATACTTTTAAAGCCATCCAACATACGCTCAATAAGTTCTGACAATGTCATCAACTTTTGTAATATATAAAATGGTAGTACCACAGCAAAGGTCGCGAGTAATCCTTTGTATACATCAATGTCGAAGTAAACGGTAAAAGCGACAAGTAATATAATTGGAACTAGAAAATTATATAGCTTGCCGTTCGATGCTGCTGTTTCAAAGTTTTCTTCTGCTGCTTTTACAGCATATTCATCAGCTGTTTGAATATCTGTGTATTGGTTATTTGAAATTTCGATTTGATTGTTTATGGCACAGAGTTGTGCTTTCTTCATCGGACCAAAAGCCGGTATTACATTTAAGCTGACCAGTAATACAATAATTACTGCAAACCAAGCATATAACATATAAGGAATAGCTTGGATGTAAACGGCAATACCTTGGCCTTCAGGTGCGACATTGTTATCGACTAATAGGCCACCAAAAAATACCGCCCATGTTGATAGTGGCATAAGCACACAGATAGGTGCCGCTGTTGAGTCAACAACATAAGCGAGCATTTCGCGACTTATTTTAAACTTGTCGGTGATACGCTTCATGGTTTCACCCACTGTTAATGCATTTAGGTAATCATCGATAAAAATAATCACGCCTAACACAAATGTCATAAGCAAAGATGAACGCTGACCTTTGGCAAACTTTAACGCAAATTCGGCGAATGCACTGGCTCCACCAGTTCTTACCAGTAAAGCAATTAAAGCGCCAAAGCCACCACAAACAAGAATAAGCCAGGCAATGGTTTCGTCTTGCATTACTTTTAATGATATATCAGCAAAATTAGATAGCACAGCATCAGGCCCTAGCATGGCTAAACCAAACAAAGCACCAATAAGTAAAGATAAAATAGGGCGGCGTAAAAATACGGCCAAAACAACCACAACTACTGGTGGCAGTAAACTTAACGCAGAAGGTTCTTGCATTATATTTTTCACACAGTTAAGCAATGCGAGATTGCTTACAGAAATCAAAAGTCTATAGACTCAAGTAACTGCTTTACGCGAACACACTTTATGGACCCGTTAGGGGAAGTGCCTGCGTTGGCTGGCGCCAGACAATATAGAGGGTATACTGCTTTTGTTTTGCCCAAAACATCGCATGGAAAATAATCCTGAATATAATTTTAGTCAATAAGAATTTTTATTGTGGGGATAATTACTTTACACTCATCAATTATGTCACATAGTTATTATAATTGAGCAAAGAGTTTATGGCTTTTTCAGATACTTACAGGCTCAGTAGTCATGCAGTTATCACCAATAGTCAAGGTCAGGTGTTGTTACTAAAAGCTAACTATGGTCAAAAAAGTTGGGGGCTACCTGGCGGAGCTTTAGATAAAGGCGAAACCATTCATCAAGCGCTACTGCGCGAATGCCAAGAAGAACTTAATTGCGACGTTGAAATAGGTTATTTAAGTGGTGTCTATTATCACACTGTGTTCAACTCTCATGTGTTTATTTTTCGTGCTTATATGGATGATGATGCTGAGATAATGTTAAGCAATGAGCATACTGAGTATCGTTATTTCCCTATTGATGAGCTTTCAACAGTTCAAAAAGAGCGAGTGCTTGATTGCCTTAATTTTACTCATGAAGTCGTCAGTAAGGTGTTTTAACAAGTGTTAGATATATATTTAAGGGCAGGGCATCCAGATGATGCCACCTTTATTGTTGAGCTATTAAATCAAGCAACATTTTTAGAGCATATCGGCAATAAAAATATAAATACTCCAGCACAAGCTGAACATTATATTCAACAAAACTTTGTTAACAGCCACCAGCAATTTGGGTTTGGTAGTTACATAGTATGTTTATCTGATGGTACACCTGTTGGCATGGTGGGTCTCTTTCAGCGAGATGCGTTAGCTATTCCTGATTTAGGATTTGCACTGCTAGCCAAGTATGAAGGCAAGGGTATAACAACATCAGCTGCAAAGTTATTGCTGGCTAAAAAGCATGTATTAGAGTTTGGTATACTTACAGCAATCACCTCGCAAACAAATATTGGTTCGCAGAAAGTTTTACAAAAACTTGGTTTTGA
The DNA here is from genome assembly GCF_023650775.1 of Pseudoalteromonas sp. SCSIO 43101. Lineage (NCBI taxonomy): Bacteria > Pseudomonadati > Pseudomonadota > Gammaproteobacteria > Alteromonadales > Pseudoalteromonadaceae > Pseudoalteromonas > Pseudoalteromonas sp. SCSIO 43101. The sequence continues at coordinate 602,714 of NZ_CP072674.1, read as the reverse complement.
GTATATCGGTGATGTCATCATTAACGAAGACAATCAGCCACTAAAACTTTTATTAAAGAGCAAGCTTTGAAATGTCGCTTGCTACTTGTTTGTTGACTTTAAGCCAAGAAGATTCAAGTGTGGCAACAAGTCCTTCGTAGTCACTCTCTTTTAAAGGCGTAAGCTCATTAAAATAGTTTACAGCTTTTAATTTTCGGCCCGTGTCTGGCGTTGTATAGTACAAGCGCCAAAGCCCAGCAATGTTGGCATTACCTTTCTCATCACCGTTAAAGTGATGTAGTTCAAATTCTAATTCATAAAAGCTTTGCTGATCTAAATCAGTAATTACAGGTAAACCTTTTATTACCATCCAATTATTAAGTTCAGTGTAAAGTTGTTGATGGGCACTTGCAGTTAACATTAAATCAGGTGATTCACTCCATAGGTGATAGTTAGCAGCGTTCACTCTGTTGTTATCTAATACCATAGCAATACCACGATTATTTAGCGCACCGCGTAATTGTACCGTGTTAATTCTTAGTTGAGCTTGAGTGTTCTCAGCTAAGCGTTGCATTGCAACTATTGGTTGCGAAAATTGATAATACTCAATAGTTGAAAACGAAGTTTGGCTGCAGGCCGATAGTAATAGCACTGATGCAATTGAAGCACAGAGTTTATAGTTCATTATTGTTTCCTCGGCGTTGGATCTGCTGGTAGCTCTTTATCAAAAATCAACATATTAGGTTGCTGGTTTAAGCCACGAGTGAGCGGTTGGAGCTCTTCACTTAAACGTTTAAATTCAGACAATGTTGTTTGCAACTGCTGGTGGAATGTTGAACCTTGCTCGTAGCTTGCCATGGTTTTTTCAAATTGTTTCATGGTTTTATCGAATTGTTGCATGCTTTTTGTCATTTCTGCAAAGTTGCGATTAATATCACCCGGTAAGTCTTGAGTATCTTGTTTATTTAGTAGCTCTCTCATGTCTTGAGCAAGTGCTTGATACTCGGCAAATGTGGTCTGCATTTGCGCTAAGCTATCTTCAATTTTAAGGTTATTAACTTTATTCAATACATCAGATACTTGGTCGGCTAATACTGTTATGCCGCTCGACACACTAGGGAATACTGTGTACTCAGCTATGGTCTTTAATTCGGCGGGTTCTGCGTTATCATATATGTCTAAGTCGACATACACAGCTCCGGTCAATAAATTACCTGGTTTCAGCGAGGCACGAAGGCCGCTCTTGATCCAGCCATCTAAACTTGAATGCCAAAACTCACGCGCTGCAGTGCTGTCGTGGTATAGGCGACCATATTCAATTTTCACAAGGGCAGGTACTGCGGTGTTATCGGTTCTAAAGTGCGCAGGTTTACCATCTATGATTACACTTGCAGGTGCTTCGACCACACTACCGATGCGCATACCTCGGTATTCAACGGGGGCGCCTGGGCGTAAGCCACGAATTGATTGTTCAAAGTCTATTAAGTAATAGTCAAAATCATAAAAACGTTCCTCAAGAGCAGCTTTATAACTATTACTTAATGAAAAACTATGGCCATTACTGGCAACTTCACCGGGTGCTTGTTGTTCAGGAATACCAACTGAAATTCCCCCTTTTAGTAGTTTGCTTAATGAGCCAGTATTTACATTAATACCATCAGCCGACAGGTCTATTTCAATGCCTGAGTTAACCCAAAATATGGAATTTAAGGTGATCAAATTTTGATAAGGCTCCTTGATGAAAATACCATATTTCATCGCTTGGTTTTTCCAATCAAAGGTTGCTGTTTCTATTTGACCAATTTTATAATCTTTGAAGTAAATGCCAGTGCTGACATCAAGCACCTCTGCGTTATAGCTAAGCAGTGTAAAGCGTCCACCTTTAACATCTTTACCAATTAATGCTGGTTCATCCTGAAGTTCAAAACTTTCGGCAAGTCTTTTACTCTCTCCGGGTGCAAATTCTAAATACACCCCTGACAGTAAGGTACTCATTCCGCTTATACCGGTATCATCAATACGTGGTTTTACAACCCAAATTTTTGCATCATCTGTGAGTAGGTTGTCATAATGTTTATCAATTTGTGCACGTGCTATTACACTATTTTGTTTATCAGACAAACGTACATGGTCAATTTGGCCAATCTTCACGCTACGCACTTTTATTTCTGTCTTACCAGCCACAATCCCTTCTGCATGTGGCATTTTTATAAAGATGGTGGTGCCTTTATTCGCTTGATACTGGTACAACATCCATGCGCCAATTAATAAGGCAATAACTGGTATGATCCAGATTGCTGATATATTTGGCGCTGTTTTTATTTTAGCAGTTTCGCTCATGCCAAGGTCTCTTGTTTCGCAGTACTTAAATTATCTGGGTTATCCCACAATAAACGTGGATCAAATGCATGGGCTGCCAACATTTGGCAAATAACCATGGTAGTAAAAAAGATTGTGCCAATGCCAGGGGTGACCGACATTAGGTTTCCTAGTTGTACTAAGGCTACTAGAATCGCCACAACAAATACATCGATCATTGACCATTTGCCAATAAATTCAGTCAATTGATATATGCGTGTATAACTTTTTGTTTGCCTGTTTGCCGGCCTCATAACCATAAAACACAAAAAACTTAAAATAAGCGCTTTTGCTAGAGGGACAACTACACTCGCTAAAAAGATAATCATCGCGATAGGGTAAGATCCACTATTCCATAAAATCATAACCCCACCAATAATAGTCGATGGCATCTCATCGCCAAGACTCGTTGTATACATAATTGGGTAGACATTGGCTGGTATATAACAGGCGACTGAGGTAATTAACCAAGCTGCAGCTTTTTGCACACTAAATGGGTTACGGCTGTATGTTTTAGAGTGGCAGCGTGAACAAGTTTTTGTTGCACATAGCTGTCCACATACATGACAAGCTCTTAAACCTTGATCAATTGCACGCATATTCGGTTGTGTTTGTTCTATATAGTCAGGCTCTTTTAGTTGGTGCCACAAAGAGTGTTTATTTAATTTTGCTGTAACCGCTACATAGCAAATTACAAAAGCACTGTAAGCCCAAAAGCTCACACCAAACTCGATATCGGCCATCGACATAATTTTGACCATGCTCACCATTACGCCTATTAAAAAAATTTCCGACATGATCCAAGGTTCTAACGCAAAGGTAATTTTTAATATTCTTTTTCCCCATTGGTATGGTAGCGCTTTTAGTAAACCTAAATGCAGAGGAATTATTAGTACCAATAAAAGTAGGGGCAGACCGATAATACTTGTGTCAATGAACAAACCTAAAAAGTCGTTGTCGTAATTAAAGAGTATTCGTGCGGCATCGGGTAAGGTGATTGTTTGGGTAATACCGCTACTTGTAAAAGATAGAAATGGATAAAACATACTACTAAAGAGCATAACGATAGCACTTAAACTCAGTGCGACAACCATGCTATCTTGATTAGCTTGCGACGCCGAAAGCTTTGTATTGCAATGTGGGCATAATGCCACTTGTTTTGCACTTAAGTGTGGGATCTCTATAACAAGATCGCAGCTAGGACAGGCTGTTTGCAAACTTATGGTCTCTTAAACAAGAACTTAGTTTAGTTTGCATCAAATAGTGTATAAATTCAAATGCACCTTTGTTCAATATAAGCTAATATTTGTACAAAGTGATTACGCTTTTTAATACAGTTAATTTTTAAGGTGAGCAGTGAAGCAATTATTTATCCTTTTAATGTTGTTTGTTAGTGTTAAAGGCGAGTGTTTATCAGAGCCAAATACGCAAAAGCCAATTATTGTTGCTGCAAGCTCCTCTTTACCTCCTTATGTTATTGAAGACACGAACAGCGGAATCCAACTCGAAATACTAAAAGCGGCTTTGAAATCTCAAGGTATTTCTAATATCGATATCCATTACATGTCGAATAAGCGTGCTGAGCAACAGCTAATGCATGGTAAGGTTGATATTGTACTTAACTTTCCTGATGCACTTACGACACGAGTCTATAAAAGTGACGAACTGCTGCGCTACCAAAATGTAGCGGTCAGCCTTGCTAATAAAGAGTTAAAAATTAACAGTATTTATGATTTAGCGGGAAAGAGTGTTTTGGCGTTTCAAAACGCAACCAATTTTATTGAAGCACCATTTAAATCGGTTACCAATATTTTACGCTCATACGAAGAAGTCGTTAATCAAGAAGCACAAGTTGATCACCTTATGAAAGGCTGGGTTGATGTTATTATTTTAGAGCGTCGAGTGTTTTTGTATTATTTTGAAAAATACAAACAAAGCGGTGAAGTAAAACCGTTTGTTGTGCATGCAATATTTAAAGAAGCACCAAGACCTGCGTATTTTCATAGTAAAACGTTAAAGAATGTCTTTAATTTAGGTCTTGATGAGATCATTGAGTCAGGCGAATATCAAGCTATTATTCGCCTTGATGGAACTGAATATGCCCAGCTTTTAAATTCTAAGTTACGCGAATAACGCAACGGTCTGGCGACTGAGAGCGATAAGTTTGCCATCTTCACTCCAAATACAGCCATCTTCTAGACCGTAGCCATCTTTACTATGATGTGTAATTGCTTCATAGCCAAGCCACCCGTTATGGGCAATGGCAGGTTCTTCTACAAATTCAATGTACCATGACATGCTACTCGCCGGTGCTGGTTGCTTATACATTTGCAACAGGGTGGGTGGCCATGCATCTGCTAACGCGATTATATGTGCCTCTTGCATCTGTTCTGGTATGTGCTTAAATTTCATCCAACCGCCTAAGTGAGACGTATCTGAGTTAGTAAATGGCATATTGCCTTGTTGTAAGCAAAGGGAAATATGTTGGAAGAAAGCTGGCATCTGCCCTTCTAAATATGGAAGAACAAATTGCTCATTAACAGGAGTTAGTTGCATTGTTTTTGTAACATCAACCTTAACTCCTGATTGTCGTTGTGCGCCAAAACAGGCTTGAGTTATTACACAGACTTCACCACCCTGAATCACTTTTGCTAGTACTTGAGCGCTATTCTTTCCTTCACGTAATACGTCGACATCAATAGTAAAGTCAGTTTCGGCAAGAAGCGGTCCAACAAAATTAGTGCTTAATGAAAGTAGCCTACGAGAACTATCAATATGTTGACGAATTGCTTGGTAGAGTAGTGCTGCAGATAAGCCACCAAAGGCAGTTCTACCTTGGCACCAATTTTCTGGAAACTGCATCACTTTTGTGTTGTCTTTACCAAGCTCTGTTGCCATTGCGAGCAATTGTTCAAAATGCATAATTTTCCTTGTTATTTATCATACTTATTTTCTTATAGCATAGCTAAGCTCATCAGACCAGTTTGTTTGATTTTAAGAATGTATCTGAAAACTTATTTTTTTGAGGAAAAATGCCCATTTAGAAAATATTTCAAAAAAAAGTATATTTTTTTCATTTTTACAGTTGAATTCAGTTTCCTGCACCCCTATTTACTAGTCATCGAACGTTTTAACGAATTTTGAAGTTGGAGAAGATTCATGGGTAGAATTATTGGAATCGATTTAGGTACTACTAACTCTTGTGTAGCAGTACTAGACGGTGATAAAGCACGTGTTATTGAAAACGCGGAAGGCGATCGCACAACACCATCGATCATTGCTTATACGCAAGACGGTGAAACATTAGTTGGTCAACCTGCAAAACGCCAAGCAGTAACGAACCCAACTAACACATTATTTGCAATCAAGCGTCTAATTGGTCGTCGTTTTGAAGACGAAGAAGTACAACGCGATATCGGTATCATGCCTTTTAAAATTGTAAAAGCTGATAACGGTGATGCATGGGTTGAAGCACGTGGCGAAAAACGTGCTGCACCACAAATTTCAGCAGAAGTGCTGAAAAAAATGAAGAAAACAGCAGAAGACTTCCTAGGTGAAGCGGTTACTGAGGCAGTAATCACAGTTCCTGCATACTTCAATGACTCACAACGTCAAGCTACTAAAGATGCTGGTCGTATCGCAGGTCTTGAAGTTAAACGTATCATCAATGAGCCAACAGCCGCTGCACTTGCATACGGTATGGACAAAAACAAAGGTGAAAACGTTGTTGCAGTATATGACTTAGGTGGTGGTACTTTCGATATCTCTATCATCGAAATCGACGAAGTTGAAGGTGAGCACACGTTTGAAGTTCTTGCAACTAATGGTGACACTCACTTAGGTGGTGAAGACTTTGATAACCGTGTTATCAACTACTTAGTTGAAGAGTTTAAGAAAGATCAAGGCATCGATCTTAAAAATGACCCACTTGCAATGCAACGTGTTAAAGAAGCTGCTGAAAAAGCGAAGATTGAACTTTCTTCTGCACAGCAAACAGAAGTTAACTTACCGTACGTGACTGCTGACGCAACTGGTCCTAAGCACATGAATGTTAAAGTTACTCGTGCAAAACTTGAGTCACTTGTTGAAGACTTAGTAACTAAGTCAATTGAGCCACTTAAGCGTGCACTAGCTGATGCTGATTTATCAGTAAGCGACGTAAATGACATCATCCTTGTTGGTGGTCAAACACGTATGCCTTTAGTACAAAAAACAGTTGCTGAGTTCTTTGGTAAAGAACCTCGTAAAGATGTTAACCCAGATGAAGCAGTTGCAGTAGGTGCAGCGATTCAAGGTGGTGTTCTAGCTGGTGACGTTAAAGACGTACTACTACTTGACGTATCTCCGTTATCACTAGGTATCGAGACTATGGGTCAAGTAATGACAGCATTAATTGAGAAAAACACGACGATTCCTACTAAGAAATCACAAGTTTTCTCAACAGCTGAAGACAATCAATCAGCGGTAACGATTCACGTACTACAAGGTGAGCGTAAGCGTGCAAGCGACAATAAATCTCTAGGTCAATTTAACCTAGAAGGTATTCGCCCAGCACAACGTGGTACACCTCAAATCGAAGTAACATTCGACGTAGATGCGGATGGTATCTTACATGTATCGGCTAAAGACAAAGATACAGGTAAAGAGCAGAAGATCACAATCCAAGCTTCTTCAGGTTTAAGCGATGAAGAAGTAGAAAAAATGGTTCGTGACGCTGAAGCGCACGCTGAAGAAGATAAGAAATTCGAAGAGCTAGTAGCGACTCGTAACCAAGCAGATGCAATGGTTCATGGTACACGCAAGCAAATCGAAGAAGCGGGTGATGCATTACCAGCAGAAGATAAAGAAGCAATTGAAGCTGCGCTTACTGAGCTAGAAGCTTCGATTAAGAGTGATAACAAAGAAGAGATTGAAGCGAAAACTCAAGCTCTAGCTGAAAAATCACAAAAGCTAATGGAAATTGCACAAGCTAAAGCACAGCAGCAACAAGGCGGTGCGGATGCTGGTGCACAGCAATCTTCTGCAAAACAAGACGACGATGTTGTTGATGCAGAGTTCGAAGAAGTGAAAGACGACAAGTAATTGCTTGTTTCGCTTCTGCCTAACGCAATAATGGCTGCTTTTTTTAGCCAATTAAGTTAGGATGAAATGATTGAGGCGCGCCAGCGATTTCGCTTGACGCGCCTTTTGCATGTATATAACCGGTAAATTGATAAGAGACCAATCTGCTTAGATTTAACTTAACACGATTGGTATGAATCGATTTATCTTACGCAGTGTAGCTGCAGTAAAAAGAGTAGTGTGATAGATATGTCAAAAAGCGATTATTATGAAGTTCTCGGCGTGAGCAAAGATGCCAGCGAACGAGACATAAAAAAAGCGTATAAGCGCTTAGCGATGAAATATCATCCAGACCGTACAGCAGGCGATAAAGACCTTGAAACTAAATTTAAGGAAGTAAAAGATGCCTACGAAGTACTGACTGATCCGCAAAAACGTCAGATGTATGACCAATACGGCCATGCAGCCTTTGAACAAGGTGGCGGCGGCCATGGCGGTGGCTTCGGCGGCGGTCAGGGTGATTTTGGCGATATTTTCGGTGATGTGTTTGGAGATATCTTTGGTGGCGGCGGTGGTCGTCGTCAATCTCGTCAACAACGTGGTTCAGACTTACGTTACAATATGGATTTAAGTCTTGAAGAAGCGGTTCGTGGTAAAGACGTTGAGATTAAAGTTCCAACATGGGTAAGCTGTAAGCCGTGTGATGGCAGTGGTGCAAAAGCAGGTTCTAAACCAAAAACGTGTACTACTTGTCATGGTGCAGGGCAAGTACAAATGCGCCAAGGTTTCTTCGCGGTTCAGCAAACCTGTCCTACGTGTCAAGGTACGGGTCAAATTATTTCTGATCCTTGTGACAGCTGTCATGGTCAAGGTCGTGTAGAAAAAACTAAGACCTTATCAGTGAAAATTCCAGCTGGTGTTGATACCGGTGATCGTATTCGTTTATCTGGCGAAGGTGAAGCGGGTATGCATGGTGCGCCTGCAGGTGATTTATACGTACAAGTGTCTGTGCGCGAACACCCTATTTTCCAACGTGACGGTAATAACCTGTATTGTGAAGTACCTATTGGCTTCACAACTGCTGCACTTGGTGGCGAAATTGAAGTGCCAACACTAGATGGTCGCGCAAAGCTGAAGATTCCATCAGAAAGCCAAACGGGCAAAATGTTCCGTATGCGTGGCAAAGGTGTGAAGTCGGTTCGCAGTGGCGCACAAGGTGATTTGATCTGTAAAGTAGTTATTGAAACACCGGTGAATTTAAACGAACGTCAACGTGAGTTACTTGAAGAGCTTGAGCAAAGCATGGGTAAAGATGGTTCTAAAAACCGTCCAAAAGAAAAAGGTTTCTTTGACGGTGTAAAGAAATTCTTCGATGACCTAACTAAGTAACTTTAGTTAGATAGTAAGAAGGCGCTAATTAGCGCCTTTTTTTATTGGTAATTGCCTACTTTAGTGATCTAAGAATAGGTAGTTTTGCCAACTTTTCATTCTGATCAACACTTTACGCATCACTGAGACATGTTCGAAGTGTTCAGAATAAACAGCTACCTCAGTGCTTGTTCCTTGTGGAAGATGGTACTGGCTCATATCATCTGTAATTTTTAAGGTGACAATAGCGCGGCCTTGACGGGCAAAAAACTCACTGCCCATAAGTGTGCCTTGTGCTTGTACTTGTCCCTCACCAATAGCGGGTAACACATCGATTACTTCGCCCGCAAATGTTTTACCAGGAATTGCTTTAAAGATAAAATCAGCTTTATAGCCTGGTTCAAGTCTTAATAGCGAATTTTGTCTAAACGCAGCCACATAAACAGTGTCTTCTTTGTGCACAAAAGTCATTACCGGACGTAGTGGCATAGGGACCGCAATCATCCCAGGACGTAATGTAAGTTGTGTAACATAGCCATCGGTTGGTGCATGTACGCGGGTGCTATCTAAGTTAAATTGTGCTTGCTCTAAATTAGCGCGAGCAGCAGCGATTTTGGTTTGTTCGCCGTTTATTTCTGATTCAAATGCCAGCTTCTGACGTAATTCTTCTGCTTGTGCTGCTTCATAACTTGCCTTTGCTGCTAAGTAGACTCCTAATTTATTATCCACTTGGCCTTTTGAGTAGGCGCCGCTTTTTGCGCCTTTTTCATAGCGCTCGTATTCTTTCTTGCTGCGGTCATATTCAGCTTTAGCCATCAGAGCACTTGCTTGCGCTGATTTATAGGCCGCTTCCAAACCAAGAACTGACTGCTTTGCATCTTGTAAAGCCGCAATTGCTTGATTTAGTTTTGCTCGATACAAGGTGTCGTCTAGACGAAATAGTAAGTCACCTTTCTTAACTGGCTGATTTGGCTTCACTGCAACTTCTTCTACCGTGCCACGTACATTTGGCACAATCGGCGTTGTGACATAGGCACTGCTAGCCATATTTGAATGTGGGTGGTTATAGTTCATTAAAAGAATTAAAGCACCAATCAGCACCACACCACCGAGTACTGCTGTGGGTACGGTCCATTTATTAAGCGGGATCTTAAAAACTTTAAATATGCCTATGCACAATGCGGTATATGTGAGTATTAATAACAAATCCATATTTTATTTCTCTTTATTATTCGATTGAGCATTAACCTGTGCTTGTAGTGCTGCGACTGTTGCTGTCAGACTAGCCACCTTCTCAGCTAAGTCTTCTTGTTCCTTTTGAATCTGGTTGAAGCCCCAACCGCGGTCATCACGCCATAATGTGGCCCAAACCCATAAAAATGGCCACAATACATGCAGTGTAAATAGGCTAACCCAGCCTGCATAATGGATGGCATCTTGATGAGGGTGATTACGTTTTTTCGCAATTTCGTAGGGAATATCGTGGATAGCGATTACACCATAAAATATTACAACCGTCACAAACACGAGCATGACTAGCGCAAAGTAGTCTAAAAACATGTACTTTCCTTTGTTTAACTTATAATCAATTTAATAATACGTGAAATTTATCTAATTCCTAGTCGGTATTTTCAGATTTAGTTAAGCACAACGTAGTAGTCTGTATCGGCAAGACAGCGACATAAAGTCACATCTTCTGAAAATGTTGTGCTTTGTATTTTACCTTTTTCTAAGCCAAGCGTATGGCATTTGCTTTGACAATTCATGTAGGCATTCCATGCGAGGTATTCGTTGCACACAAAATTAACTGCATACAAAAGGGTGAGTATGATGAATAATTGCTTGGCTAGATACAGCCCTGTGCGTCTAGACATACTTGTTACCTTGCCCAAGATTCATTATTCAAGTGTAGTTCAATTAGAGCCATTAAGTGCTTTTTGAAGTCGTTTTTCTATTGCCTTATGTTCCTTTTTCACGATATGTTTTATAAGTTACAGAAAATTAATCAGTTATAGGAAAATCAATGACGCCGGCTATAAACTTATTAAAAAAGAAAGGCATTAGTTTTGATGTGCTCAGCTATCAGCATGAGCCTTCACAACAACAGTTTGGCCTTGAAGCGGTTGAAAAATTGAATCTTCCTGCTGAGCAAGTATTTAAAACCTTAGTACTCGAAGATACAGAACATCAACTCTTAGTTGCTATTGTCCCTGTTAGTCAGCAAGTTAATTTGAAAATGTTGGCAAAGGCTGCGTGCGTTAAAAAAGTGCAAATGGCTCCACAACAGAAAGTCGAAAATACGACTGGTTATATTTTAGGTGGTGTAAGCCCACTTGGTCAGAAAAAACGTCTTGTGACCTATGTTCATGAATCTGCACAAGAATTTGATGTTATGTATGTGTCGGCTGGTAAACGTGGTTTAGAAATTGCCCTGTCTCCGCAGGATCTTTGCAGTTTACTTAATGCTAAATTTGCTAATTTTTAGCAATGTATTTTTGGCAGGTTATGCCACCGAGTTGTGTAGTGAGGCGATAGATACTCACGCTTCATATGCCAACGAGTTGTGGGTGTTTGGCTGGCTATCGCAAGCGTACCAACCCCATAACGAGCATTGATGTTATCAAGGCACTGCATCAGTTTAGGGTTATCTATAGGTGCTTGAAATAAATCTGGTTGCTGAAACATTTGACTTGATAACTCAAGTGCACCCACACCACATTTGTAAAATTGCACACCAGGCTTATAGAGGTGTTTAAATATCTCGCTGATGGCATTCGCAAACACGCAGCTATCAGCTGTGGCGACACTGAACTCATAAATATAAGATTTTTTATAATAGTCGTCTTGATGAGGCGAGCTGGCGACAAACAGTAATAAGCGTTTAGTTTGTGAGCCTTGCGTACGCAGCTTTCTTGCCACAATAGTGCCGTGATTGATCAGTGCAGTTTTTAGCGCTGTGGCATCAGTGATACGTTCCCCAAAACTGCGGGTCGAGAAAATCTCTTTTTTGTCTTGGCGCACTTCATCCCACGCTAAACAACTTTTACCACGTAACTCGTTCACTGTTCGCTCTTCGACTATACTGAACAAGCGTTTCATTTTTCGTGGCTCTTGCTCAGCTAAATCAAAAGCCGTATTTATATTTATTGCTTTAAGCTTTTTAGCTAAGCGTCTGCCAACTCCCCATACATCTTGTACATCCATCGCTTTTAAAATGGCTAACCGTGAAGGTTCCGAATCAATCACTGCAACGCCATCAAAGCCGGGTAGCTTTTTCGCTGCATGATTAGCCGCCTTAGCAAGGGTTGCTGTTGGGCCAAATCCAACACCGACTGGCAGCTTTGTTTCGCGCCACACGGTACGACGAATATCATGGCCATAACTATGCCAATCGTGAACAAAGCTGGTGAAACCTGTAAAGTTTAAAAATGACTCATCTATAGAGTATATATGTTGGTTATCGCAAAAGCGGCCAATTACATTCATCATCCGCTCGCTTAAATCGGCGTACAGCTCATAGTTAGATGAGCGGATCACTACTTGGTTATCTTCGAGTATTTTCTTTACTTGAAAATAAGGCTGAAACTTTGGAATAGCCAGCTTTCGTGCGATTGGACACACGGCACAAATACAGCCATCGTTATTGGTCAGTACAACGACAGGTTTACTGCGAATTGCTGGATCAAACACTTTTTCTGCGCTGGCATAAAAAGCTACGGCATCGACTAAGGCGTACATGATAATAACTCTTTACTACTGCGATGTAAGCGAATAGAGCGAGTGACCACGCCTTCTAGTTGAAATTCATCAGATTGACGTAGTTGCACTGCAGGGTATTTGGGCGATGCTGATAATAACTGTGCATTGTGTTTATCTAACAGTTTACAGACAAATAAACCATTTAGATTTGCCACAATTACATCGCCATTTTTAACGTCTTCGGCGCGATCAACCAGTAATAAGTCGCCATCAAAAATCCCCACACCTTGCATTGATTCGCCAGAAGCAATACCAATAAATGTTGCATCAGGGTGCTTAATCAATAGTTGATCTAATGATAAGCCTAGCTCTTTGTATTGTGCTGCCGGTGATTCAAAACCACACACGCCAGCTTCGATATAAATAGGAATAACACGCATAACAAAACCACTATACTGTATGTTTGTACAGTATAGTGGTTTGTGGTTATCTTGCCAATAAGATCACGGGGTGTTGTTATTGATATTTTCGATCATGGTTGTGGCAATAGCGATAAAATTACGTACTTGTTCATCAGTTAAACCTTGGCAAAGTTTAGCATCGACCTCTTGCTCTGCAACTTCTAAGCGCGAGAACAGGGCGTTACCTTGATCAGTAAACGATAAAATTAAACAGCGCTTGTCATTTTCGTCGGCACATTTATAGACCAGTTCAAGCTTTATAAGCTCTTTTACTAAGCGTGCTATTTGTGCTTTATCACGGCCTGTTTTGGCGACAATATCATTCGCGGTACAGTGCTGTGTTTGGGCAATAATATGTAAGCAGCGTACATGCAATGCGTTAAGACCAAGCTCGTTGGCGTTAATTGCTTCTCGTACGGTGACACGATAACTTTGTGCCAGTGTAAATAAAGCAGAAGAAAGAGAAGTTTGTGACATGGCTTACCTAAATTATGCTAGTTGGTATTAGTTGACATAATCAACTAAAAGCGTATAGTTGACTATATCAACTATTGGGGCGTTGTGCAATTTAACCAGCTAGGAGACCAACATGGCTAGAAAAGTTCGTCGTGCAACTGTATTAAGTACTACGCGTATTTCCCCGCATCTACAAAGAATTGTCGTTGGATCAGATGAGTTTGCCGATTTCCCGCAAGACGCAAAAGGTGCGTACGTAAAAGTACTGCTACCTCACTCGGGTGAATCTAAGGTTGAACTTGATCTACAAGCTAAGCGTCCTGCATTAATGCGCTCTTATACTATTCGCAATATTCATCCTGTTAACGGTGCAATTACCCTCGACTTTGTAGTTAACCAGCACATAGGCGTGGCAAGCAACTGGGCACAAAATGCGGTAGTAGGCGACGAGGTAGGTATTGCAGGACCTGGGCCTAAAAAACTCACCGACTTAACTCAAACACATTATCTAATGTTGGCTGATTTAACTTCAGTGAATGCAATAAATGGCTATTTACAAGTATTACCGAAAGACGCAATTGTTGATGTCATTATTCACGTTGCAGATAAAGCCGATATCATCGAGCTTGAGCAAATTAAAGCTAACACTCAGCACAGCATTAAATGGCTAGTTACAAAAAAGCCTGAAACAGAACTACTCGATCAAGTAATACGATTTTGTGCAGGATATAACACACAACCTATGGTATTTATGGCATTGGAAGCAAGCTTAGTAAAATCTGTGCGCCGCTTAATAACAAACCGCTTTGCTGTTGATCATGAGCATATTGTTGCATCAGCATATTGGAAGCGAGGTATTGATGCCGATGGCCTAAAGGTGGAAAAACAGCAACAAAGTCGTGCTTAATTAGCATTTGAAAAATAGTCATTCGCTCTCATTTACTAAATATAATGAGTTTAATTTTGGAGAGCGAATGTCTGACCTTACCAACACGCCTTTTTCATTGCTTGAGTTGAGCCCAATGAAAGAGCACGAAACAGTTTCGCAAACATTAGCTAATAGCGTTACTTATGCACAAACAGCTGACAGACTTGGCTTTAATCGGTTTTGGATGGCAGAGCACCACAATATGCGCGGTATTGTTTGCGCTGCAACCTCAGTACTGATTGGTCACATAGCAGGTAAAACCCAGAATATTCGCGTAGGTGCGGGTGGGGTGATGTTACCTAATCATCCACCGCTGGTGGTTGCTGAACAATTTGGTACTCTTGAAAGTTTATATCCCGGTCGAATTGATTTAGGGCTTGGCCGTGCTCCAGGCAGCGATCCAATTACCAGCCGTGCCTTGCGCCGAGACGAGCAACGCGCTAAACACTTTAATGATGAAGTAACTGAGCTTCAAGGTTTGCTTGGCCCATACAAAGGTGATTCAGCAGTACGTGCAATCCCAGGTGAAGACACGAATGTGCCTATCTGGTTACTTGGCTCAAGCCTTTATAGTGCACAATTAGCTGCTAAAAAAGGCTTACCATATGCATTTGCAGGACATTTTGCCCCGCGTTTTGTTGAAGATGCTATTGCATTATATCGCAGAGAGTTTCAACCATCCGAAGTGTTAGATAAGCCATACGTAATGCTGGGCTTACCTGTTGTAGCCGCTGACACAGATCAACAAGCACGATTTTTATCAACAACCGCGAAACAGCGCATTTTAGCACTTATGCGTGGTAAGCCGCTTTGGCTTAAAGAACCTGTAAAAAGCATGGATGGTTTATGGACAGCGCAAGAAAAAATGCAAGTAGAAAACTTTTTAGGACTTTCTGTCGTTGGTGATCAAGCGAGCGTTAAGCATAAGCTGAGTATGATTAAACAGACGCTACAGGTTGATGAGTTTATTTTTACTAATGACCTGTATGATTTGAGTGACAGACAACATGCGCTAGAAATATTAGCAGACATCATGAACTAATACAGTCAAACGAATGATGAAAACATGATGCGTATAACGATTTATTATACGCATAAATTGGACTCTGACACTCATGCAATAAACGGTTTTATAGATTGAAACAATTTAATTATTCCGTTTTAAGGATTGAAATTAACTTTATACAATACATTTATAAACTATTACCCTAGGAAGGTGCACCGTGAAATCTCAAACAATTGCCGCAGTAGAACCCCAATCAAAAACAGCATTAATCGCTGAGGGTGGTGGGCAACGAGGGATTTTTACAGCAGGTGTGCTCGATGCATGGTTAGAAAACAATTACGATCCGTTTGATTTATTCATTGGCACATCGGCAGGCTCACAAAATTTAACGAGTTATTTAGCGCGTCAAAAAGGCTATGCAAAACGTTTGATCAGAGGGCTTTCTCGTCATAAACGTTTTTTCCAACTTGGCCGTGGGCTGTTTGGTAAAAGCATTGTCGATCTTGATTGGTATTTTGATAAAACCAAAGAAGTAAACCGTGCCCTTGATTTTAAAACAGCAACGCAAAGCCTAGGCAATCGCGAACTATTGATCACAACTACTAATGCGGCTGACCGTAAACCTTATTACTTGAGCCCAAATGGTGAAGATATGCAATGGTTAGCACTGTTAAAAGCATCAAGCGCATTACCGTTTTTATATAAAGATGGGGTTAACTTAACTCCTTGGCTGACAACTAAAGCTGCGAACGATGCAATTATTCAGAGCTCTAATACTGATTTAGTTCATGATATGTATCTAGATGGTGGTTTAGCAGCTCCATTACCAGTAAAAGAAGCCTATAATCGGGGAGCCCGAGATATTGTGGTTATCCGCACTGTGGATGAAAACTTTCAAGTTCAGTCAGAGTGGATGAATAAGATAAAATCGATAGTACGTGTATCGGGTTATTGTCCTAAAACAATCGATTATTTAGTACAGCACGAACAAGCTTATCAAGATGAACTTGATTTTATTGCCAATCCTCCAAGTGATGCGCGGATCACGCAAATTTTTGCAGGCGATAAACTACGCAGTAAGCTACTTGGTAGTACAGACTATGATCTACGCTACGATCACAAATTGGGATTAGCGGCGGGTCGTGAATTTTTACAGCAACAACTGCTAAATTAGTCGGGCGTAAGTTCGGTTAATTAATCACATTGCCTACTTGAGATATTTGTAAATAGAGTTAAAGTGGTTAGCTATTCACTTTTTGTGATTTGTTATTCTATAAGAAAAATAAAGGCTTGCCATGTTTAACACTTTGGTATCGACAATCAATGGTCTTCTCTGGGGAGAAGGCCAAATTCTTATCTATATTCTTCTGTTTGCCGGAATCTGGTTTTCGGTGCGACTTAAAGCGATTCAATTGGTTAAATTTAGCCATATGTTTAGCCTATTAAAGACGAGTAGCAGCACAGATAAAAACTCAATCAGCTCGTTTCAAGCCTTATGTACTGGTCTTTCAGCCCGTGTTGGTACTGGTAACCTTGCTGGGGTTGCCGTTGCTATTTCATTAGGTGGCAGCGGAGCAATATTTTGGATGTGGGTGATTGCCATTTTGGGCATGGCCACAGGCTTTGCCGAAAGCGTACTTGGGCAAGTGTACAAAGTAAGAGATGCTAATGGAGAATTTAGGGGCGGGCCAGCTTATTATATTCAACAAGGGTTAGGTAGTAGGGCGCTTGCGGTGAGTTTTGCCTTTTGCTTGTTTCTTGGGTATGGCTTTACGTTCAGTGCTATGCAGACTAATACAATTACAGATGCTCTCAATTACGCATTTGAAATTCCAACATTGTATTCAGGTATTGTGATCACAATACTAGCAGGCTCAATTATTTTAGGTGGTTTTAAAGCGATCGCCCGCTTTGCTGAGCGAATTGTGCCAGTAATGGGCATTTTATTTGTGCTAGCCGCTATCATTATCACCTTGCTTAATATTGGTAAAGTGCCCGAGATGATTGAAGATATCTTACTTTCAGCCTTTGGCTTACAAGAAGCTGGAGCCGGGGCTATGGGCGCAGCAATAAAAAATGGCATTCAGCGTGGACTATACTCTAATGAAGCTGGCGCTGGTAGTGTACCGCATGCATCAGGCTGCGCATCGCCAGTTCCGAATCATCCAGTCACTCAAGGCTATATTCAAATGCTTGGGGTGTTTTTTGACACCATTGTATTGTGTAGTTGTACTGCGGTAATTATTCTACTGGCTGATATTGATATAAGCGGCGAAATGGAAGGAATACGCTTAACTCAATCTGCAATGACGGCGCATATGGCTGCTGGTGGCATTTACTTTGTAGCGGCTGCGATTTGTTTATTTGCGTTTACTTCTGTGGTTGCAAATTATGCCTATGCAGAAAGTAACCTACATTTATTTAAGCTTGATAATAAACTTGGCCGTGGCATTTACACCTGTTTATATTTATCAATGATGATTTGGGGAGCTTCAGCGACTATTAAACAAGTGTGGGATCTGGCAGACATTGCTTTAGGTTTAATGACAGTGGTGAATGTAATCGCTATTATACGCTTAACGCCAACTATCTTATCTGTGACAAAAGACTATCATAGTCAACGTGAAACAGGGCAAGAACCGAGCTTTGATTCTGAAAAAGTTCAGGTTCAAGGTCAAACAGAGCAAGGAATTTGGCGCAAATAATCTAAAACAATAACGAGCAAAGTAACCATGATAGATATTTACGCAGGGCCAAGTGCTGCAAAAGTTATTCAAGAGCAAGGCCTGTCTGCCGATTTGTTTAATACCTTTTTAGGGGCAAGCGGCGGGCCAAAGTGGTTTACTTTATTTGGTCTGGATAAATATCTATTTGGTGAATTTTTTAAAGACCGTAGCACACCTTTAAACTTATTAGGGTCAAGCGCTGGCGCGTTTAGATCTGCCTGTTTTGCACAAAACGATCCTGTTGCTGCTATATCAAGATTAGCAAAGTCATATTCTGAAACACGTTATTCATCCAATAAAGCAAAGCCTGAAGAAATAACAACAAAAGCCCGAGAGTTGTTACGCTATGTGTTTGCCGAAAAAGGCATTCAAGAAATTATTAATAACCCAATTTTTAAAGCCCACTTTATAGTTGCAAAATCGAATGGATTTACAGCATCAGAAAACAAAGTAATGCAATTAATGGGTTTATCAAAAAGCTACTTACTAAACAGAATGAATAGACGTTTTTTAAGTAAGCAATACGAGCGTTATGTGTTTCAGCCTGCTGATAGTAAGTTATCATTTTCAGATAACAATACTTTTAATACCCATACTATAGAGTTAAACGAAGATAATTTGCCGGATGCTTTACTTGCTTCGGGCTCTATTCCATTAGTAATGCAAGGCATTAAAAATATAACAGGAACACCGCCTGGTATGTATCGCGATGGCGGTATCATCGATTATCACTTTGACTTAAATATACATAATGATGGGCTTATTCTATATCCACATTTTAATAACAGCCCTAAAGCTGGGTGGTTTGACAAAAGCTTAAAGCGCGGTATTACCTCAAGTAACTATGATAAGGTGGTGATGATCACCCCATCAGCTGACTTTGTTGCTTCATTACCCTATGGCAAAATCCCTGATCGTAACGATTTTACCGAGCTTGATGCAGATACACGGATAAAATATTGGCAGCAGGTATTCAAAGAAACCGAACGGCTAGCAGATGTTTTTGATGCAGTGTGTACTAAAACGCACACACCGAAAGTAAACCTTATCAATTAAAATAAAACATTGATAGCCGTTATTTAAACTGATTAATCAGCGCAGTCTGCTCAGTAACTTTACTGAGTAACGCTTCGCATAACTGCTGCGAAGTATGGCCAAGCTCAGTACATTTGTGAGCAAAATCTTGTGCTGCGGTTAGGTTTGTAGCAATAACCTGACTCGCAGTTAGTTGCTCATTCATAGCATGAGCTATAATACTATTGAGCTCACTTAATTTTATTGATTGTGCTTTTATGTGGTCCAAACTATCACCGCTTTGATGTGCAAGCTCTACACTTTTAGCTGACAAGTTTAGCCCGTCTTTCATGGCAACTTGGGCTTCCTTTGAAGCATGAGTAAGTTGATTCAATACATTGTTTATCTCTTCTGTTGATTGTTGAGTTCGTGAGGCCAGTGCACGTACTTCACCTGCAACAACCGCAAAACCTCGGCCATGATCACCCGCTCTGGCAGCTTCAATAGCCGCATTTAAGGCAAGTAAATTAGTTTGATCAGCAATAGCGTTTATCTCAGATAAAATTGCCACAATATGTTGATTACCTTCTATTAAGTTTTCTAATTGGCTACTAGCTGTCTTAAGCTTTTTATCAAGTTCGCTGATTGAGTTTATGGTTTGCTTGACCGCAAGTGAGCCTTCTTCGGTTGCTTGATTAGACTTTTCGGCAGCTTGATTAGATTTTTTAGTACTTGAAGATAGTTCATTAATAGACGCGGTCATTTGTTCTGTTGCGACAACAATTTGAGAAACTTCATCCGTTTGTTTATTTAAAAGCTCAGTAACATTATGGCCGGACTCTGCACACTGCTGAGCATTTTGATTAACGCCCATGGTCACATCATTAACACGGCCAACGACAGCCTTTAATTTAGCTTGTTGCATCTCTAAAGCAAGATTTAAAAAACCAGAAAGATCATTGGTACCAGAATAGAGGTAAGCCATTAAAGGATTATCGTATACTTGTTTTGCTTTACTGATCAGCGATAAGTATTTTTGACGCCAAAAATACATGAGCCCATTAGCTGATGCTAAGAGCAGTACAAGTAAACAGTTAAAAATATCGAATCTAGAACTAAATACGCCAGCCAACGAACCTAAAAAACTAATGAGTAATAGGGCACTTATGTAAAGAGTGGCATCGAACTTTGCCGCAGTAGCATGGGATTTTTGATTATCGTTTATTTTAGCGTATTCCGCTGTTGCTCTTTGTACAACATCATCGCTTTGCTTGGTTCTTACAGATTGAAACTCAACAGTACGACCACTTTTATCTTTAATTGGTGTTACAAAGGCATTCACCCAATAGTAATTACCATTTTTACAACGATTTTTAACGGGCCCCATCCAAGATTGACCATTTTTAAGGTGTGTCCATAAATCAGCAAAAGCAAGTTTTGGCATGTCTGAGTGGCGAACGAGGTTATGAGGCTTACCCTCCATTTCATCAAGTGTATAGCCAGCTATTTTACAAAATTCATCATTGGCATAAGTAATAAAGCTTTGTAAATCTGTAGTCGATAAGAGGATGTCAGATTCAGAAAATTTAACTTCGGTATCGGTTTTAATTCTATGTTTCACGTCAAAATCATCCAAGTACAGCTTTGGTTTCAGAAAGTTAAATTAGCTTTTAACAAAACAACCTAAAATCAAAAAGAAAGTTAGTGCTAAATTAGCTACTAATGTTTATAAACAATTTAGCGATAAATTCATGAAAAAAAACTAGAAAAATTCCGGTTTTATGTTACAAAAGTTAATATTATTTAACTAAGAAAAGTTAGGAAGATGGGTTAAAAGTTGGCTAAAACTGTAAACTTTTAGCAAACTTGATTTTTAAAATTACATTAATCACGCAAAAGGAAGTTACTCTGGCAGGGCGCTTCACCTGGGCTTTGATCTAACTTTGTATTAGGGCAGTTTTTAGTAAAAAATAGCGCTTCTCCTAGTGAGTTCATTTGGCTGCAGTATTGTCGGCCATCACACTCATATTTTGTCTTCTCGTAATCAGAAATTGTGATATCACGATTATGGCTGTACTTTGATTTTACAGGATCAATAATTTTTATTTTTATCGCTTCCTTCGGTGAGATACCACCATAATTCACCGCATAATGATCCCATGCAAAATAGCCAATGATGATAATTAGAAAAAATTTCCTCATTATAAATCCTTGTTATTATTGTTTAGACTAAAGTGAAGAGCGAATAGGCTTTGAGGCAGTAAGCCATATGTACAATACAGTAGCCGTACTATAATAAGGTGAAGAGATAATACTAAGTAAAATTAGAGGCTTATAAGTTAAATGTGAAATTTCTGATAGGTTAGATAAATCTAAAGTTTGAACTTAATAGATGTTCCGAGTATTTAATTATTAGAAATACTGTCTTTGTAAAACAAACTGAAGGTATCTTCTTAAGATATGAAATGTTAGGGCTTACAGGTAAACCTATTAAATACTACCCATAAATTACGTTATGTTAAATAGGTTAAAATAATTAAAAGTGGGAGTTAAGTTGCTAACTAGCCCACTTTTAGAAGGGTTTTTGAAAGGTTAATTTAGCTCAGAATCCACCCAAAACTTAGTGCCTTTGAGTACTGCTTGAAGAGCAAGTCCATTTTCGGTTAAAGAATAAACCGTAACTTGGTCTGCAATTGCTTCGGCAACTAAAGCACCACCTTTTTCTTCATATTTTGCTGCTGCATCAGCATTTCCACCGAATGCCCAACCATGTTCAATAAAGCGATTTACTGCTGCTTGGTTATGAAAAACCATTACTACATTAAAGTCTTTTACACCTAAACCGAGCCCCAAACCAGCTTCACCCATATTCATATAAGTTGATTTACCAGTTAGGTTATTTTTAACGACACCATAACCGCCACCAAAACTGGCTAAAACAACGTTAACATTGGCATTATCAAAAACGGCATAACCAGCAGAGTTAGCAATTTGTTGTTTAACATCTGGCTTTTGTGCGTACAATTCACTCAATGTGTTATTTTTCATACTTTGCACTAAAGCACGTTTTTCATTAGGGGACGCACTACCTGTAGTGGCGCAACCGGTTAAAATTGTGGTCATTAAAACTAAACTAATAACGATATACTTTTTCATACATATTCCTTGAATATTAGTATGGCAATCTAATTAATGATTAACTGTTGCAAATATTTAAGATATCTTAAGTCCAATACTAGACAGTATCGGACTTTATGGTAGTCTTATAACTAGTTATTTTACAAGATTTTTCATTATTATGCTCGTTGCTCTCGTTGATACACTTAAACAACTGCGATACCAAATTGCCCATCTAGAAGATGATACTCTTGCAATAGAATATCCTGAACTTGATAACTTTATACAACAAGTTGGATTGACAGTTGCTGAATCAAAAAGTGACTTATCTTTTGTTTATCAATTTTTATATGTGTATGGTCGAAAATCAGAAGCAACTTTTAATCGCTTTCGAAATGAACTTGAGCGATTTTGTTTATGGTCATGGTTGATTGCTGAAAAATCGGTTTTTGAACTAAAACGCGAAGACATAGAAGCATATGTTGATTTTATGGTTGAGCCAGATTCAGCTTGGTTATCAAACTCAGTGCAATGGCGTTATAAAGATGAACAAGGTATAAGAAAGCTTAATAAAAATTGGCGCCCTTTCATTAATAAAGAAAATATAGCAAGCCAACAAACACTAGCAGCTATGTTTACTGCGCTAAATGTATTTTATAAATTTGCGATTTTAGAAGAAAAAACGTTTGCTAATTTTGTACCGGTAGTTAAAAAGAATAGTCCATATTTAGTAGTGCAATCACAAATTAAGATTCCAGATACACTGAGTGACATTCAATGGGAGTATGTGTTTGGTGTAACACGTGACCTATGTGAGCAACAGCCTGATTTAGAAAGAAATTTATTTACACTAGCTTGTTTGAAAGGTTTGTATTTACGTATTTCTGAGTTATCTGAAAGACCACAGTGGTCGCCGGTGATGTCACATTTTTGGCAAGACAATGATGGCTTTTGGTTTTTAAGAATTATGGGTAAAGGTAATAAATTACGTGATGTCACTTTAAGTGAAGATTTTATCACTTACCTAAAACGTTACAGATTATACCGAGGCTTACCTGCCCTCCCCCGTGTTGATGAAGCCGAACCATTAGTACACAAAATTCGTGGTAAAGGTGGTATGACTGTTCGACAAATTCGTCGGTTAGTACAGCAAAGTTTTGATTTAGCAAAACAATCATTATTAGATGATGGTTTTAAAGACGATGCGGAACAACTTGAAGCGGCAACGGCTCACTGGTTAAGGCATACAGGTGCAACCCATGATGCTCAGACAAGACCGCTTAAACACTTATCGGAAGATTTAGGTCATGCAAAAATTGCTACGACTGATCAAATTTATATTCAAACAAATATAAAAGAACGCGCAAAGTCTGGAATTAAAAGGAAAGTTTAATGGAATATACCATACTCGCATTAGTTGGTTTAGCTTTGTTATTTTACTCACTGACAATTCGTCAGTTAGAACGAACAGAAATAACCGGGCCAATGTTTTTTGTTCTAGTTGGCATCGCTATGTCTTACTTTTTGCCTAGTGAGTTCAAGTTAGGTGAAGCGGGACTCAGTGAAATATTACCTTTAGTTGAATTAACTCTTAGTATTTTTTTATTTACCGATGCAGCAAAATCAAAACTGGCAGTATTAAAACATAGTTATCAATATCCTAGTCTTTTACTTTTTGTAGCTTTGCCAATGACATTACTATTAGGTGTTGCAGGTGCGTTGTTTTTCTTTTCTGAGCTATCACTTTTTCAATCTGCTTTGATTGCTATTATTTTAACGCCGACTGATGCAGCTCTTAGTAAAGGCATTTTAGAATCCACATCTGTACCTGAAAATGTTCGCGAAGGTATAAATACTGAGAGTGGTTTGAACGATGGACTTTGCGTACCAATATTTTTAGTTCTACTTTTATTAGCACAAAATCCAGAGAGTGCAGTAACAACGATTGATACCCTACTCGTTTTTGGTCGAGAATTAGGAGTCGCACTCGTTATTGCCAGCGTGTCTATGGCTGTGTTTATACCTCTTTTAAAAATTGCATTAGCACGTCATTATTTTGCAAATAACAGCAGCCCATTTTTATTAATTGGCTTGGTAATGGCTATTTTCTCTTTAACACAAAATTTTCATGGTAGTGGTTTTATTGCCGTTTTTGTAGCGGGACTATTATTTGATTACTTAGCACCTAAAAAAATTCGTTCAACATTAGTTAAAGACTCTGAACATATCGCTGAATTTGTTGCACTACTTATTTGGTGTTTATTCGGTTTTGTTTGTGGGCACTTAATTGTGAATGATATTACATGGCCAATTGTATTTTATGCCTTACTAAGCGTAACGATTTTTAGAATTGTGCCAGTTTTAATTTCGCTTATATTCACTAATTTAAATTTCAAAGACAAATTTACTTTTGCTTGGTTTGGTCCTCGAGGTTTAGCGTCTATTGTTTTTACTTTAATGGTTATGGACACAGCAATTGTGAACAAAGAACAAATTGCTACAGTGACATTAACGACAATTTTATTTAGTGTATTTATTCATGGCATGAGTACCAAGCCAATTGCAAAAAGTTACCAAAAATAAAGGCGCGTTAAGCGCCTTTATTTTTTTAATGAATTTAATAGCACTTTAATTTTTAAAGTAGCTCAGCAATTAATTGTAATGGATGTTTTGGTTTGAATTTTTCATAGCGCTTTACTTGGCTGCGACATGAGAACCCTGTTGCTAAAATTGTTTCAGGTTCATTGTCGGCAACAATTGGTTGCCAACTCATTTCATAAAGTGCGCGTGAATTTTCTTGGTTCTGTTTTTCGTGGCCATAGGTTCCTGCCATTCCGCAACAACCAGTACTTGTTGTGTCTAATTGTAAATTCAGGTCAGCAAAAATAGTTTGCCAAACTTTAGACGCATTTGGCATTGCTGTTGTTTCAGTACAATGACTTAACAGCTTAAATGGTGAAGTCTTATTAGTGGAAAGTGAAACTTGTTTGAAGTTTTGCGTTTGAAGCCATTCATGGGCAAGTTCAACTTTAAAATCACCACGGTCTTCTTTTAAGATTGATACATATTCATCTCGGTAACACATAACCAAAGAAGCATCGAGTCCAACTAATGGTGCATTGATTTCACTCAGTGAATTTAAAAACTCAGCAGCATTTTTTGCTGTTGTTCTAAATTCATTTAAAAACCCTTTCACATGCTGTGCTTTACCATTTGGTTTAAAAGGTAATAGCATTGGTTTTTTGCCTAACGCTTTAATTACTTTAATAAAGCTTTCGACTAATTCGGCTTCATAAAAACTAGTAAATGGATCTTGTACTATCAGTACATATTCGGCTTGCTCTTCTTTTGAAAGCGAATTAAGTAATTCAAAATTGAAATGCTGCTCTTTTGAAATACGTTTTGAAAGTTGCGGGACGCTTAAACTGGGCGTATCAACATAACCAATCGTATTTTTGATTAACCCAGAAACAAGTTTAGTGTTTACTATTGGGTTAACAACTTTAGCAAATTTTGCCATAACAGGTGCAGTTTGCTCGATACCCGCAACTAAGTAATCCTTAGCTGGTCGTGCATAATAACTGTGATAGAAATTTAAAAACCTTGAACGAAATGTTGGAACATCCACTTTGATTGGGCATGCAGTGGTACATGCTTTACAAGCTAAACATTCGTCCATAGATTCTTTCACCTCGTGAGAGAAATCATAAACGCCCTTTTTCTTATCACGACTATGTTGATAGCGCTCCCACCAAGTGATGACTTCGCCATTGATCAATTCTTTTTCAACATTGAGCAAATCAATATTTTCTGACTCTTGAAGTCGTAGCCATTCACGCATTAAACTTGCGCGCCCTTTTGGTGAATAACGGCGGTCACCAGTAACTTTATAAGATGGGCACATTGGTGATTTTTCGTCATAGTTAAAACACAGACCATTACCGTTACAGGTCATAGCGTTATTAAATTCTGTTTTAACATCGATAGAAATTTCTTTGTCGAACCAAGCTCGCTTTTGATCATCAACTGAAACTAGTGAGTCTTTACTTTCAAGTGGAGTACAGATTTTACCTGGATTTACTCTATTATTTGGATCAAATGCCGCTTTAATTTTTCTTAATTGTGTAAATAAATGTTCGCCAAAAAATTCAGGGCCATATTCACTACGATACCCTTTGCCATGCTCACCCCACATTAAGCCGCCATATTTGGCAGTAAGTTTAACGACTTCATCTGAAATCTGTCGAAGTAATTTTTCTTGTTCAGGGTCGCACATATCAAGAGCTGGTCGAACATGTAATACGCCAGCATCAACATGGCCGAACATCCCATATTGTAGGTTGTGTTTATCGAGAAGTTCACGAAACTCGACTATAAAATCTGCTAAGTTTTCTGGTGGAACCGCAGTATCTTCAGCAAAAGCTAACGGTTTTTGACTGCCTTTTACATTACCTAAAAGGCCTACTGATTTTTTACGCATTGCATAAATTTTTAAAATATCAGCTTTGTCATTCGTTAACTGATAACCGATCACCCCATTAGTTTGTTTTTCAACACATTCATCAAGTAACTTGCAAAGAGTATCTACTTTATCTTTAATATCTTCAGGTGAAACAGCATTAAACTCAACCATGTTGAGTCCTTGCATTTCTCTGTTTTCAACATCGGTTATTAAGTCCGATACTGAGTGCCAAATAATATCTTCACGAGCAAGGTTAAGTACTTTACTGTCGACAGTTTCTACAGAAGTTGCATTTGCTGCAACTAAGAATGGTGAATGACGCAGAGCAGAGTCAAAGCTATCATATTTAATGTTAATTAAAGTCTTAAATTCTGCAATTGGTGTAATGTTTAGTTTTGCTTCAGTTACAATACCTAATGATCCTTCAGAGCCAGTAATTAATCGGCTCATATCAAAGGTTTGTAAATCATCAGAAAAAATATGTTCTAAATCGTAGCCGGTAAGAAAGCGGTTTAAACGCGGGAACTTTTCTAAAATAGCATCACGGTTCTCAAGGCCAATATCGATAACTGTTTTATACAATTTACCTATGGTTGTGTTTTGTTCAGCAATTATTTTTGCTTTTTCAACGCTCATAGGTGTTGTAGACATTTCTGTTCCATCAACAAGATAAGTAGTAAGGCCTAAAACATGATCACTTGTTTTGCCATAAACTAAAGAGCCTTGACCTGAGGCGTCTGTATTTATCATTCCACCAATTGTTGCTCGGTTACTAGTTGACAGATCAGGTGCAAAGAAAAAACCGTAAGGACGTAAAAAGTCATTTAATTGGTCTTTTATTACACCAGTTTGAACGCGCACCCAGTTTTCTTCGACATTGATTTCTAAGATTTCACGCATATAGCGAGATAAATCAACAACTATTCCTGGCGTTAGCGATTGGCCATTAGTACCCGTGCCACCACCACGTGGACCAAAAGTCAGTGATAAAAACGGATCACGTGACGCAATTTGCATAGCAAGTTGTATATCTTTTGCTGACTTTGGAAAGATGACACCTTGAGGTACTTGTTGATAAACGCTGTTATCGGTCGATAAACTTAAACGTGTAGAAAAGCTTGCATCGGTATCACCACTAAAACCTTGTTTTTTAATTGTTTCTAAGTAATTAGATACGAGTTCTGTGGCAGCTTGTTGTTGGCTTATTGTTGCTATCATGACAGTGATAAATTAAGGCATTTTGCAAATTATATCATGCTAATAGCTAAGATAAATTGAAGATTTTACAGTTTGTAACACTCTTTTTATCGATTTCTGGAGTAATGCTTTTATACTGTGTAATAAAGCAGCAGATGAGATAGACAGATGAAAAAGATTGCATTAATCAGTTTAGGTGCCTTATGCATGTTATTGGGATTAGTTTTTGTTATTATTCCCGGACCGTCGCTGATCTTTTTTATTGCAGGACTTTTCTGTTTATCTTTTTATTATCCTAAAGCGCGTGATTATTTAGCCTTGTGCCAAAAGGCACTTACTAAGTCATGTGCCTATATAGATAAAAAACTTGCTCGCTGATTTCTAATTGAGTAACAAAAATGCCAGCTAAATGCTGGCATTTTTTATATTAGAATCTTTATTTTAGATAAATAAAGTACTTAGTCTGCTAATTTCTTAGCAAGATATAACCAAGTTTCTAATACTGTATCAGGGTTTAGAGAAACAGAATCAATACCCTGCTCTACTAACCAAGCTGCAAAATCTTCATGATCTGAAGGACCTTGACCACATATACCTACGTATTTGCCTTTTGCTTTAGCAGTTTGAATTGCCATTGATAATAGTTTCTTGATTGCAGGGTTACGCTCATCAAATAGATGTGCAATTAAACCAGAATCACGGTCAAGACCTAATGTTAACTGAGTTAAATCGTTTGAACCGATAGAGAAACCATCGAAATACTCTAAGAACTCATCTGCTAGTAAAGCGTTTGATGGTAATTCACACATCATGATTACTTTAAGACCATTTTCGCCACGTTTAAGGCCATGTTCTTCAAGTAGTTCAATAACGCGTTTACCTTCTTCAAGTGTACGAACAAATGGGATCATGATTTCGATATTAGTCATACCCATTTCGTTACGAACACGTTTAATCGCTTCACACTCTAGCGCGAAACAGTCACGGAAATCTTCAGAGATATAACGTGCTGCACCACGGAAACCAATCATTGGGTTTTCTTCTTCCGGCTCATATTGCTGGCCGCCAACAAGGTTTGCATATTCGTTCGACTTGAAGTCAGACATACGAACAATTACACGCTCTGGTGCAAACGCACAACCTAGTGTTGCAATACCTTCAACAAGCTTAGAAATATAGAATTCAACAGGCGATTCATAACCAGCCATCATTTCTGAAATTTCAGCTTTAAGCTCATCAGATTGCGCATCAAAATTAAGAAGCGCTTTAGGGTGAACACCAATCATACGGTTGATTACGAATTCAACACGAGCAAGACCAACACCAGCATGCGGTAAACGTGCAAAGTCAAATGCACGATCAGGGTTACCCACGTTCATCATAACTTTCATTGGTAATTCTGGCATTTCATCAACGCGTGAAGTAAGTACTTCGTAATCTAAAATACCTTCGTAGATGTAACCTGTATCACCTTCGGCACACGATACTGTTACATCTTGGCCTGCTTTAATTAAATCAGTTGCATTACCACAACCAACAACAGCAGGAATACCTAATTCACGAGCAATGATCGCTGCGTGACAAGTACGGCCACCACGGTTTGTAACAATCGCAGCGGCACGTTTCATGATTGGCTCCCAGTCTGGGTCAGTCATGTCAGTAACTAGAATGTCACCTTGTTGTACTTTGTCCATTTCATCAATTGAATCAAGTACGCGAACTGTACCTGAACCAATTTTATGGCCAATTGCACGGCCTTCAGCAACAACTGTGCTTGTACCATTTAATTGGAAACGCTCCATTACGTTAGCGTCTTCGTTTGAACGAACTGTTTCTGGACGCGCTTGAACGATGTAAAGTTTACCGTCATTACCGTCTTTTGCCCACTCGATGTCCATTGGACGACCGTAGTGTTTTTCAATGATCACAGCTTGCTTTGCAAGTTCTTGAACTTCAGCATCTGTGATTGAGAATTTGTTTGAAAGCGAAGAATCTACATCAACAATTTCAACTTGCTTACCGTGTGATTCATCCGCAGAGTAAATCATTTGGATTGCTTTTGAACCAATATTACGGCGAACTACAGCAGGTTTACCGTTAGCAAGTGTTGGTTTGTGAACATAAAATTCATCTGGGTTTACAGCACCCTGTACAACCATTTCACCAAGACCATAGCTTGAAGTTACAAATACAACATCTTCAAAGCCAGATTCAGTATCAATACTGAACATAACACCTGAAGCTGCTTTATCTGAACGAACCATGCGTTGGATACCCGCTGATAATGCAACACCACGGTGATCATAACCTTGGTGTACACGGTAAGAAATAGCGCGGTCATTAAATAGTGAGGCAAACACGTGTTTGATGGCAGTCATTACTGCATCAATACCACGTACGTTTAAAAACGTTTCTTGTTGTCCTGCGAATGAAGCGTCTGGCATGTCTTCTGCTGTAGCAGATGAGCGAACTGCAAATGAAACATCTTGTGATGCGTCGCCATGTAATTGGCTATATGCGTCGCGGATGGCTTGGTCTAGGTTAGGTTGGAATGGTGTATCAATAATCCATTGGCGGATTTCGGCACCGACTTTAGCGAGTGTATTTACATCATCCACATCCAATGTGTCTAAAATGTCGTGGATTTTTGAGTTTAACCCAGATTGCTCTAGAAACTCGTTGAATGCATCAGCGGTTGTAGCGAAACCACCAGGCACTTGAACACCAGCGTTAGCTAGGTTTGAGATCATTTCACCCAGTGAAGCGTTTTTACCGCCAACACGTGGAACATCTTGCATACCAAGCTCTTGATACCAGAGAACGTATTCTTGCACGGATCTTTCTCCATAAACAAATTGTAGTACTAACTGTGAGAGTTAAGAAAGAAAACCTTCTAAAAAGGTCGTAGTCATTCTACACTGGCAACAGACCTCACGTAAACCGTGAAGCCCCTATTTTGCAGATAAAGGTAATAAAAAGGTTAAATATGAGAACTGCATTTTATATTTCTGATGGAACAGCAATCACTTCTGAAGTATTTGGTCATGCGACCTTATCATTGTTTCCTGTGGATTTTAATCACAAAACAATTCCTTTCGTTGAAACTGAAAAAAAAGCGAATGAAGTTAAGAACTTGATCAATTCAACCGCACAGCGTGATGGCGAACAGCCATTAGTATTTTTTACTTTTGTTAATCATGAGCTAAGTGAGATAATTAAATCTTCTTGTGCGGTTTGCTATGACTTTTTATCACAATATAGCGATAAAATTTCTCAAGAATTAGAAGTTGCACCTGTACCAAAAGTACATAGAACTCATTCAATGCACGAGAAAAGTTATGATTTTCGCATTGACGCAGTTAACTATGCGTTGACTAATGATGATGGTGCTAATATTAAAAACTACTCAGAAGCAGATATTATTTTAGTAGGTGTAAGCAGAAGTGGTAAAACACCGACTAGCTTATACCTAGCATTGCAATATGGTATTAAAGCGGCTAACTACCCTCTTACAGAAGATGATTTAGAAAGAGGCACTTTGCCTGAATGTTTAAAGGCTTACAAACATAAACTATTTGGTTTAACTATTGACCCTGTTCGCCTTGCGGATATTCGACAGCGTCGTATGGCGAATTCAAAATATGCGTCTTTAAAACAGTGTCGTATTGAAGTACGTGAAGTAGAAATGCTTTATAAAAAACAGAAGATTCAATATCTCAATTCAACACATCATTCAGTTGAAGAAATATCTGCGAAAATTATATCTGATACAGGTCTTGAAAGACGTAAGTACTAACTTAATTTAGTATCGGACATTAAAAAGGCTGCATGTTGCAGCCTTTTTGGTTAACTTAGGATGTTACTTACGTGCGTCTTTTAATAAATCAGCAACTAAGAAACCAAGTTCTAATACTTGATCCGCATTTAAACGTGGGTCGCACTGTGTACGGTAACGTTGAGCTAAATCTTCATCTGATAATCCATACGCACCACCAGTACACTCTGTTACATGTTGGCCTGTCATCTCAAGGTGAACACCACCTGGGTAAGAACCTTCGGCCTTGTGAACTGCAAAGAACTGGCTGATTTCACGAAGAATATTATTAAAGCTACGTGTCTTATAACCTGAACTCGCTTTTTCTGTATTGCCATGCATTGGATCGGAACTCCAAATAACTTTACGGCCTTCTTGTTGTACTTTACGGACGAGAGCCGGTAACTTTTCTGGAAGAACATCAGCACCCATTCGTGTGATTAAAGTTAAGCGACCAGGGATGTTATCTGGGTTAACTGCATCAATAAGCTTGATAAGTTCATCTGGGTCCATACCCGGGCCAACTTTTACGCCTATTGGGTTTTTAATACCTTTAAAGAATTCGATATGCGCGTGGTCTAATTGTCGAGTACGCTCACCAATCCAAACAAAGTGTGCAGAACAATCGTACCAGTCACCTGATAAGTGGTCACGGCGTGTAAGTGCCTCTTCGTAACCTAGTAATAAGGCTTCGTGTGATGTAAATAAGTCTGTTTCTTTTAGGCTTGGAGCAACAGTTGAGTCAATACCACACACTTCCATAAACTCAAGTGCATCTTGAATTCTATCCGCTAACTGTTGGTACTTCTCTTTAAGTGGGTTTGCTGCAACAAAACCCATGTTCCAACGGTTTACTTGGTGTAAATCCGCTAAGCCACCTTGAGCAAATGCGCGTAATAGATTTAACGTTGCTGCACTGTGATGATATGCCGTCATTAAACGCTGTGGATCTGGTACTCGAGCTTGCTCTGTGAATTCAAAATTATTGATGATATCACCACGGTACGAAGGTAATGACACACCATCAATTGTCTCGTAATCTGACGAACGTGGTTTAGCATACTGACCAGCCATACGGGCGATCTTAACTACAGGGCACTTACCACCATAAGTTAAAACAACGGCCATCTGTAAAAGTGTTTTAAATGTATCGCGAATGTTTGCAGCATTAAAGTCACTAAATGACTCTGCACAATCACCACCTTGTAATAAGAAAGCTCTGCCTTCACATACAGCTTCTAGTTGTTTGTATAAGCTACGCGTCTCTTCAGCAAATACTAAAGGTGGTGCGCTTTTTAATTGTCCCTCAACTGATTTAAGGGCTTCTTGATCTGGGTACTCTGGCTGCTGAAGTATCGGCAGTTTTCTCCAGCTGTCTGGGTTCCACGATTGCATGTTCTTTCCTCATTCCTAACATAGACCGTTAACGAAAACTAACTTATTGCACGTAGTAAGTTCAAGGACAATATTCAGGTATTTGTAATTATTTAGTTATTTAATAAATTCTTTAAGTATTAATGATTAAAACCGAAGAGTTTAAACCATTTAAAACAGATAGTTATCACTATTCTTATGCGTTTACTCTTTACAATAAAGGGAGAACACATCTTACCATAAGTTACTATCTATGTAACCTCAGCTTTACGCTAGATAAATACACTTTTCTAGCACTATATTGAAAAATAATAAAAGCATGCTATGGAATACTGTAAAGAACACATCATACTTATTTATGTTTGAAGTTAGGTCAGCAATAATGAAAATGGAAACTTCAAATTATCAAAAGAAAAGGTTAAACTTGAAACATGAGTATGTAAGATGTGTTCTTATGAGTACAAAGCTAGAAATTCGCAGTCAGTTTGATTTGGTCAGTGAGCTAACCCATTTATTTTGTGAAGAATTAAAACAGATGGGGTTTTATAAAGCGTCATATTATCAGTTGCCAGATATAAATATTAACGATGAAAAACAAGTTCCTTCTAATATCCCTGTTAATAAATTTGAGGGAGAGGAAGCTCAAAAGCAAATTCTTAATTCTTTTGGGGACTTTTACAAGAAAACGGGGTTAAGTAGCCGTGTATTAAAAAGGCATCCTGGGTTGTTAGTACTAAAAGATGTCGATAAGCAGTTTATTACCGCACGAATAAATCAGTTAAATAAAGCTAAATCCGATTTTAAAAACTGTGTGTTAGCAATTGATAATAATGATGCACGCTTTGAAGCTGTTCACAACGCAGTGCCAAACCTTATTACTTTAGCTGCTTATCGTAAAATTCATTTTGAAACTGAGTCCCCCTACTCTGTTCGTTTTACCTGGATGCACAAACATGCAACAAAAACGCTTACAAAAAAAATGGCGTTAGCTATGTTAGAAAAGTCGGCAGGTTATTCAAATCCAAGAATGATCGACCAACATTCTTGGCAAACACTTGTAGCACAAGAACAAAGTCGTGTTGCAAGTTTGGGTGATAAAGAAAAATTACGAATTCGCAGGCCTACAAGAGTAAGTCCACAAGTAAATGTAAGATACACAGCGCAAAACCGATATCATGTTAGTGCAGCTCTCCCATTTATTTTGATAAACCCAGAACCAGATGTAAAACTTGGTACATTATCAGATTACCAAAAACCGGAGAGTCATCCTCGGAAAAGAGAATATGATTTCTTAGTAGATAGACTTTACTTAGAACAAGTAACAGATTGATTATGTTAAAAAGGCCACATGCGTGGCCTTTTTTCATAGTATGTATTATTAATGAAATTAATCTTCTACTATTTCTTCAATTTTATCTTCATCGATTAAAA
Organism: Pseudoalteromonas sp. SCSIO 43101; assembly: GCF_023650775.1. Taxonomy (NCBI): domain Bacteria; kingdom Pseudomonadati; phylum Pseudomonadota; class Gammaproteobacteria; order Alteromonadales; family Pseudoalteromonadaceae; genus Pseudoalteromonas; species Pseudoalteromonas sp. SCSIO 43101. The sequence goes on along the minus strand of NZ_CP072674.1, from coordinate 568,263 downwards.
CTGCATTCTCGACAATACGTTTACCACCTTGAATTTCGATTCGTTTATTATGCTTATTAAGCGTAAGAATCTCATCGCAAAATTGATCAGACGGATGCATCTCGTAAGTGTAATCAATAATATTACCGGTTTTGTCATCTTTAACATTGGTAATGTTATATTCAGAAATTGCACCTTTCTCAATTAAGTCTTTCATTGTAGTTGTCATATCACGACGTAATGCTTTTAATTTATTCTCGGTAATTTCGTCGGTTGAATAAATTGAGCCGTACTTTTCCATGATAGATAAAAGGCGGAAATGGTAAGTTTTACCCGGAGCAGCGTAGCGCCATAAATGATATAAACGAAGCATCATCCAACGAGATAAACCACGTTTTAATTCTTGAGCACTATTGAAGTAGTAGCCTTTATATTCAAGGTTGTCGATCATGTTATGAACAAATGCGTTCAAACATGCCACACATTTCACGTTACCACCCTGACCTTTTTTGCCACTAAAATGAAGTGATGACAAAAAGTTCATATTCGATTCGTAAAATGAATCATCAATATCTGAGTTACGGGTATCTGTCGCTGAATATTTAAAAGAAAGTTTAGAACCTTGTAATGCCTCTAATGATTCTTTAATTTGTGGATACGGCATCGATTGACCAACCGCTTTTAATTCTTGCGCTAATTCATTCATCGAAAAAACAACCGCGTATTGAATTCCCGATTTAAAATTAATTTTTACAATCTTACCTTTTGAGGCTAATCGAATTAAGGCTCGTTCCACCTTTTCTTCACGATCAGATGGCCAAACAAGGTATTCTACATCTTCACCATCTTTACGTGTACTTACCACTGCAGGTGTTATTTTAATTTCGCCATCATAAAGAATGCCATCTACTTTTTCAGAAATTTTTCGAGTAACAATTGTTTTCTTTGGTGCTTCTTCAACAGGAAGCTTCTTATGACCAGAACGAACAAAACGTCCCCATAAATCATAATGATTAAAAGTATTCGAGTAAGCTCTCAAACCATGTGCTGCATTTTCAATTGAAACGCGCACATCTTTATTGTCTGTAAATAGTGCAAGACTTTCATTATCAATCGCACTTTCCACCCCGTGGATCTGCCCGCGTAAAGTATCGGGTAAGTTATCTACCGAGATGTTGACCTTTTGGCTCATTGTTCTTATTTCCAATTTTTCTTCGACAGTTAATAACAACACATAAAACTTCAAAAGTTAAATGTTTAAGTTAGTATAAACTTGATCCGATCATAATTTATTTCTTTGGATCAGATTTATACCAACTAATTCTTACTTGCTAATTTTCAGATCAGATTTTTACTAAGTTATAGTTCATAGGTCGTGATTTTACTAACTCAGTTCAAATTATGTCCTGCAAAACGCCTTTTTATAGCAAATTAACACGACATAAATCCCATTTTCAAAACACCATGTGGATAAAGCGACTTCAAGTTAGCATAGATCTGATCTGTACCAACTATAGATCAGATCCATACTAACTTATTGCTTGATTTGATTAGCTTGTCAGTGCATAACTTTATAATTTAGTTAGTAAAAAATTGATCTATACCGATGATTTTGTGAATAAACTCGTGACTAAGCTGTGCATAACTCAAATGCTCATTTTTTGCTTAGTATTAGGCTGATCTGTGAGTAATAAGAGATCTGATCTTTACCAAGTAAAAGTATGATCTGGCTTTTTACTAAATATTCAATAAAATCAGTCAGATATTTCTATATTTTAGCATCTTAACCTTATATACCTATATATTTAACCGATATTAATCTTATTTATTTATACTTAGCTTCAATAAAGTTACAATTTTTTATTAAATGTCTTATAAATAAAAGGCATGTCGTCTTAAATACTTGTTTACAGCAATTTGAATGGACATTATACTTAAAGCATAACTTTGAGGAAGAAAGTATGTCTATCAATAATAATGCGCTAGCCACTTATAGGTTACTAAAAGCGACAGCAGAAGTTGCTGAAAAATCGCTAGAAGGACGTATTCAACATTATCGTGCTCATCTAAAGTCTGAAGAAAAAGAACTTCGAACTTATACCCAAAAAGCAGCAGCTGATTTATTAGGCTGTAATAATCGTACCTTAAAACGACGCCATGATAATGGTGACTTTGATAAACTTAACATTAAACGTGGTGCAAATGGTCACTATGCATATACCTTAGTAAATATTTTTGCTATGGCCGATATCATGGATATTAAGCCTGATCACCGTACAGAGGACGATAAATTACAAGTTATCGTTATCAATTCATTAAAAGGTGGCTGTGGTAAAACAACAAGCATGGTAAATATTGCCGCTGCACTTGCTACTACCAACATTAAACGCTATCGAATCGGTATTATTGATCTTGATCCACAAGGCTCTTCTTCAAGTTTTTTCCCACCAAGTGAGCCAGACCCGATCACTGTGGGTGACTTGATGCGTGATTGTATCGAGCTTGAAGAAAATGAAACTTGGCATGAGCTAGTAGGTAATTCTTTTTTACCTACCCACATTCCTAATATTCGTATTTTACCTTCAGGTATGGATGACTTTTACTTTGAGCATGAAACAGCAACTTTATTAAAAGATAGCTCTAGTTACGATAAAACACGTCATTATCATAAGCTGCTAGAAAAAGTTATCGAGCCAGTAAAAGACCAATTTGACATTATTCTAATTGATACAGCTCCATCTCTTAACTTCATGTTTTATAATGCATTAATGGCTTCAACTGCGATGCTTATTCCGGTTCATCCTGAAGCTGTCGACTTTGATGCAAACAATAAATACTTAAAACGATTAGGTGAGATTTACCATACAGTTGCAGCACTTGGTCACCAAGGTTGGGATTTTATGCAATTCTTGGTAACTAACTATGTTAAGGGTAACCACTCACAACGAGATATTGTTAAAGATGTTCGTAGTGCATTTGGTCGCCAAGTAATGAGCTATCCAATTAATCATAGTTCTGCTATCACAGCTAGTTCATCATCTTTTAACACCATTTTTGATCAAAAAACCTCTGACAGCTTAGCTAGTCGTGAGTCTTTACTTCGTGCTCAGGAAAATATCAAAGATGTAGTAGATGAGCTTGAAATGCTGATCCGCTCGAATTGGCAATCAACTCAGTCGTCTCTAAATTCAGCTAAGTAAGGTAAAGAATAAAAATGGCTAAAAAACGTAAAAATGATACCAGCTTAGACCCTTTTTCAACCTCAATTGAAAGTAGTAGCTTAGATGCTTTGCTTGAACAGGCATCGGCTGGCGATGTTATTAGTATGCCAGCACCTAGCGATCCTACTCGTCAAATTACCCTGGTGTGTAAGGTTATTCCTAGCTCAGAAATTGAAGCAAGAACAAAGGTCTATGGTAAAAACCGCCGCGTACAATCATTACTAAATGAAAAGTCAGTTGCAGATATCCTTCCCGCAATTGCCGAAGACGGCCGCAATCAGCACCCTGCACTATGTTGGGATAAAGGTGACGAAATGCTTGTGTTAGCAGGCTCTCGTCGTCGTAAAGCATGTATTTTGAGTAACTCTGATTACTTAGTTTTAAGCTCTGAAGATTTTACAGATCAAGATGCTAAAATCCTTGCAGTATCATCAGACCAATACATTGCCCCAAGTCTGTGGGAGCTTGGTCAAGCTTATCAACAAACCCGTGATGAACTTATTGCTGAGGGTAAAAAGGGCTCTTATCGTGAGATTGCGGCAATTGAGGGGGTATCTCACACTGCGATTGCTGATGCTATCAAAGCTTATGAGAATCTCCCTGCAACAGTTTTGAGCCTTTATCCTACAGCTAACCATGTTGGCCGTGAAGTGGCCAAAAAGCTAATTAGTGCCAAAGAACGTGATGAGCAGTTATTCACTAAGTTAGTAAATGATGTGAGTAGTGATGCTGAAATAGCGCAAATTAGTAGTGATGATAAACGTGCTCTGGCAATTACAAAATTATTAACTGCTGAGCCTGCAACGCCAAGTCGCCGAGAAGCGCTCATCGACAGTGAGTTTGTTAGCGTACAGCGCAATATCAAAAGCGGCGATTTATCTGTCAAAATCGATAATAAAGTGATGACAGACAAACGTTTAGAGCAGTTAACTAAACTTTTAAATAGCTTTAATTAGTTAGTAAAATAATGATCTATCGCGCTTTTACTGTTAGTAAAAGCGTGATCCCAACCTCCCATTTGTTAGTAAAATAATGATCTAATAATGTAAAAATAGCTACTTATTAGCCTCTCAGATCAGTTTTTTACCAACTAATAACCCCTTTACAGGCTTTTTACTCCATAAATTTGTTTACTTAGTAAAAAAGCGATCTGTAAAGCCCCTGCCTTGTTATTAAGCTGTTTATATCTTGTGCGATTGTTGTTTGTTAAATGCTCAGAATGTCAATTTTCAACTTTCATTTTCTTTTAAAGCAGTTTTTTACTAAGTTATCAGCTCCAACCAGTCCAATATTGCTCAATAGTGCTTTAGCTCTGGGTCGATAGATCATATACTGGCAGAATTATTTTTTGTTTTTACTGCCATAAGCGTTATGTCTGCTAACTTATCCAAAAATGACTTATTAGCTATCTTTGAAGAAATAAAACAAGAGCAAGAAACTCAGTTTCCCCTGTCTGAGCGCTTCATTAAACAGCTGTTTAAGCCACATGTGTTAAGTAAAGCAAAAGAGTATCATCAGAACGGTCAAATAAACTGGTTAGAACATAACAGTGACTTTAGTGTTATTGATGCATCGATGTTTGGTAACGAAGGAAATACCTTCACTCAGCATATTGAGATCAGTAAATTACCAAGTGGATTTTCGGTCGATTCACACTGCACTTGCGGATCTAAAACCAAATGTCGTCATATTGCCGCCGTGTTACTTAAGCTCAAAATTGAACATTCAGGCGACTACGGTGAAGACTACATCATTAACGATTGGTTTAGTGAACTTAAGACGCTTAAGCAGATTGCCAACGAAGATGCCAAACAGGTTTTATTATTTGTTCTTGATGTAGAGAAATCTATAGTAACTATCACCCCGAAGATTGCTAATTATGACCCTGAACATAATTATACCCTAGGTCGAAATCTTACAGAGCAGCAATTAAACAGCTTTGTAACTCCTACTGATTTACTAGAGTCAGACTTTCGTTTATATAGTTGGATACGCTCACAAAATGCACTCGGTAAATTAGAGCTCAAAGGTCAATGGGGGTTTGCTGCACTACAGCAATTAATCGCCACGCAACGTTTGTTCTTAGGTCGTTCACGCCAAGCTATTAAAGCTGATAGCATGCAAGCTCTAGAGTTTGATTGGAAACAAAATAAAGACTTAACCTCATTGAGTATGACGCTAGCAGGCCAAGATAATTGGTTATTATTAAAAACAACACCTCCGACCTACCTTGATCCAGAAAAACTAAAAGTAGGTCGTATTCGTACTCCATTAACAGCTGATGAAATAGCTTTACTCGCAAATATGCCTGCAATTCACACTGAGAACTTTGACCGTGTTTATCAGCAACTCAATGATAACTTCGGTGAAGGGGTTATTCCGCATGCTTTTAAGCAAAGTAAAAAAAGCCTAGCTCGAACTGTATTCCCAGTCATCAGTATTAATAATGACGAGGGTACAATCCGCTTATCATTGCAGTTTAATTATCAAAACTCCTTGTATGATTTAAGCCAAGCTCCAGCGGATATACTCAACCAGTCATTAGAAAATACCGTTGTAAATGAATTAACCAATCTCGGTTTTGAATTATGTAAAGGGGCTTTACAAACTGAGTTTATCTTTAATAAACAATCAGTTATTCATGAGCACTGGCTAAAGTTTGAAATTATTCCTAACTTATTAAAGCGTGGTTGGAAAATTAATGATGAGTTAGAGGTCGGCAAAGCTCTAAAACAGCTTTCACTGCAAGTTGAGCGTGGTAAAGGACATCAGATAGTTAGTAAAATCGTGATCTCTGGAGTCAAAACGCAACAACTATTTATCACTGATAATAATATTTATCAGTCACTTAATAGACAAAGTGAGCGTTTCTATTATTTTACTGTAGGTAAACGCTTTGCGGTAGTTGAAAAGGTCGCGATGATGCAACTTAACGATTATCGTGAACGTTTTGAGCATATCAAAACGCGTGACGAAATCTTAATGCCGCTATCGTTTTTGCCAAAGCTTATTGAGCAAAAAGCGATTAAGGTGAATATTGTTGACGATGTGCTAGATGCTTACTTAGCTGAGTTAAGTGACTCACAACAGTTAATTAAAAAGTCCGATATTCAAGGCTTAAACAAAGGTGTGCAGCTAAGAGAGTATCAGCAACTTGGCGTCGACTGGCTCAACTTTTTAAAACGTCACCAGCTCGGTGGTATTTTGGCTGACGACATGGGACTAGGTAAAACCTTACAAGTTATCGCCTTTTTAGCTAACGCAAAACAATCACCTCAATCGGGTCCTACATTAATTGTTTGCCCAACAAGCCTTGTTGGTAATTGGCAAAGCGAAATTAATAAGTTTGCTAGCAACTTAAAAATCACCACAGTATTCGGTGCTGCTCGCAGCGACCAATTACAACAGCTGTCGCAAGCTGATTGTATTTTAACGACTTACCCACTGCTTAAGCGCGACATCGCTTTTTATTCGCCGCTTTATTTTGAAAATATCATTTTAGATGAAGCCCAATATATTAAAAATGATGCAGCTCAAGTTTCACGTTTGGTTAAGCGCCTTAATGCTGACTTTAAATTGTGTTTAAGCGGCACCCCTATTGAAAATAATCTATTTGAGCTTAAATCCTTGCTCGACTTTGCTATGCCGTCTTTACTTGGTTCGCAAACACATTTTAAAAGCTACTTTCAAACGCCTATTGAGCGTGATAACGATGTACAACGCGCTGACGAATTGAAGTCATTGATCATGCCATTTATCTTACGCCGAACTAAAGCGCAAGTTACTCAAGAGTTACCAGAGAAGACAGAGCTAGTAAAAGAATTTGAATTTGAAACTAAACAAAAAGAAATTTATACCGGTATAACTGAATCATTAGAGCAGAAATTGGTCGATTTATTTGCTCAGCAGGGTGTGCAAAAAAGTAAGCTGGCTTTTCTGGATGCATTATTAAAATTAAGACAAATTTGTTGTCACCCCAAATTGATAGATCCAACATCTCAAGCAGGCAGCGCTAAGCTTGAATGGCTTTCTAAACATTTACCTATCATGCTTAGTGAAGGCCGAAAGGTGATTATATTTAGTCAATTCACCATGGCACTTGATGTGATTGCGGAGCGATTAAATGAGCTTGGCATCAGCTTTAGTATGCTAACAGGGCAAACAAGACAACGCGATCGTGTTATCGAAGAGTTTACTCAAGGTGATACATCTGTGTTCTTAATTAGTTTAAAAGCCGGTGGTACAGGGTTAAACCTGACTCAAGCAGATACCGTGATTCATTTTGACCCTTGGTGGAACCCTGCTGTTGAGAAACAAGCGACAGATCGTGCTTATCGAATTGGCCAAACTAATCCTGTGTTTGTTTATAAATTGATTATGGCTAACTCAATTGAACAAAAAGTATTTAAAATGCAGCAGCATAAGCAAGCGCTTGTTGATGCATTATTTACTGAAAAATCAATGAGTTTTACTCAGTTTGATGAAGAGCAAATGCTTGCGCTGATAAAAAATTAAATTTTTTTAAAGTTTTTTTGAACTAATCAAATTTTAGGGCGTCTATTATTATGCTTGTTGTTAAATTGCAGTTTACATAAGCATTATGTTGATTTCCCATTTGGTTACTAAATTTTAGTAATGTTAGAGCCAGCTCTTCTTGAGCTGGCTTTTTTTATGCCTGATCCCCCTACTCTGTTGAGAACTATTTCGTTATGATGATGTGTCTTTAAGTTATTGAGTTTTCGATATGATTACAGAGCTAATTGCACAGATTAATTGGCAAAGTGTGGTGCTTGGTGCTGCTACAGGTGCACTCGCAAGTGGTGTTATTTTTGCTCTGCAAAAAAGCCGCTTAAAAGAACAGTTAGCTGAACTGCAAAATAGTCATCAAATTCAGCAAAGCCATTTAGAGCAAACGCAGTTGCAATTACAAGAAAGCCAACTCTCGTTTTCTCAATTGCAACAAGATTACGCTGAACAACGTGATGAATCTCAACACTTTAAAACCCGTTTTGTAGAACAAGAAAAACAAGCACAGCAATACAACCAATTTTGGCGTCAAGTCGAGGCTGAGCTTGCTGCTACCAAAGCGACTCTCAATCAACGTGATATTGATTTAAGTACTTTACGCAGCACGGTAGAGCAAAAAGAGCTGCACTTTAAAGAACAGCTCAGTCAAATTAAAGAAAGCAAAGAGCAACTTAAGAAAGAGTTTGAAAATCTTGCTAACCAAATCCTTGAAGAGAAATCTCAGCGTTTTAAAACCTTAAATCAAGAAAGCATTGAGCAATTATTAAAACCTGTTCAGGGTGAGCTAAAAGGCTTTCGCGATAAAATGGAATTGATCCATGTTGAAGATCTCAAACAGCGTGCTGCACTTAAAACCGAGTTATTGCATTTGCAAGCTAAAAGCCAAGCTATTACTGAACAAGCTGATAGACTTAGCACTGCGTTACAAGGTCAAAAGAAAACCCAAGGGAATTGGGGTGAGTTAATGCTCGAAAATGTATTAGACAGCGCAGGACTGCGTGCCGGAGTAGATTATCAACGTGAAGTGTCATTCAACACGGAACAGGGACGCCTTCGCCCTGATGTGGTGGTGTATTTACCACAACAGCGTCATTTAGTTATCGATGCTAAAACCTCGTTAAACGCTTACACACGCTACGTAAATGCCGATTCAGAGCTTGAGGCACAGCAAGCGCTCAAAGAGCATGTCACGGCAGTGCAATCACGTATTAATGAGTTAGCAAGTAAAGCCTACGATAGACTACCAGGTATTAACTCGCCGGAGGTGGTGATCATGTTCGTACCGATAGAGTCTGCATTTGTTGAAGCGCTTAAGTACCAGAGTGATATTTATCAGCAAGCAATCGAAAAAAATATCTTAGTTGCAACGCCGACTACCTTATTGACTAGTTTGAATATCGTTAAACAATTGTGGCGTTTTGAAGAGCAAACTAAATACTCAAAAGAGCTTGCTGCCCGTGCAGAGCGCTTTTATAACAAGTTAAATGGTTTTCTTACTAGTATGGAAGGGGTTGGTAAGCAATTAGACCGCGCCAAAGAAAGCTATGATAAAGCGTTTTCTCAGCTGTATCGTGGTAAAGGGAACTTGATTAAGCAGGCCTCTGAGTTCAAAGAGCTGGGGGTTTCTGTTCAAAAAGAGTTACCCGCGGAAAGTGTTGAAAAAGCCCAATTAGAGTTAGATTAAATGCGATACAAAAAAGCCAACGTCATGTTGGCTTTTTATTAGTTAATTAGTTCTGCTGACACGATATCGTTGAGCATCAAAAAGTGGTTAAGTACAGACTCCTCAAGCTCGAATACTTGCGCTACTTTTTCGCCACTTGCTGACATCCCTGTTTGCGTTCCTGCAAACTCGATATGTAACCCTAAACGCTTCAGAGTTTGGACATCGTAACTATAAATTGCTGAATCACGTTTTTCGGTAATGCCTGGCATCATACCTATGATAGTAACCGCTTGTTCAACATTGATGATTTTAAAAAACTGTCGTTCTGCTGTTTGCCATTTTGTAATATAGCTAGCGACCTCGGGAGGTTGCTCCATCGGCACGTATAATGGCTGTAATGAGCCCCCATGCCAGCCTATAACGGCTTGTTCTTCAACGAGAACATGTGGACTTGCGGTAAGTACGTAGTTGGCGCAAGACGATGCACAAAGCTCGTGTACTACAACATTGAGTTGATACTCATGCACTAAGCCACCTAAATGTAGACCCGCCATCACATCACCCCCTTGGCTATTAATAACCAAGGTATTGATTTGTTGATCGCTACTTACTAATAATTGTTCGAACTTTTCAACATTTTGCTTTGATGTTTCGCCCTGAAAATAAATAGTGCTCGGCGATACTTCACTGATTTCAGCAACGTTTTGCTGTGTTGTTTTACAACCAACCAGCAGCACGCTCAATAATAATAAAAAACGCATTAACAATGCCTTGAAGTTTTGTTTGTATACAGTGCGCAATTTAATAATATGTTATTAACGAACTGCAAAAATGGCATAGTACGTTTTTTTGCTTGAGAAATAAATCAACATAACAGGAACAATTGTATGAATATTGGAATTTACATTTATGATGATGCCGAAGTGCTCGATTTCTCAGGTCCATTTGAGGTGTTCAGTACCGCTAAGCGCCTAGCGGATAATGACTGGCAAGTGAGTTTAATTGCCGAAACTACTGGTCCTGTTCTTGCCCGTGGTGGTTATAGTGTAAACCCCCATTACAGTTTCGCTGACTGTCCTTCGCTTGATTTACTTATTGTGGTTGGTGGTGATCATACTCTAGAACTTGAAAAAGCAGAGGTTATTGCGTGGTTAAAAAATACTGCTACTAAAACCAAACGTGTTGCCAGCGTTTGTACAGGAGCATTTTTGCTTGCTAAAACGGGGCTTTTAAACGGTAAAAACGTCACGACCCACTGGCAAGATCAAACCCATTTGGCTGCTATGTTTAAAGATCTTAATGTGATTGCCGATACTCGTTGGATCACCGACGATAAGTTTACCTGCTCAGGTGGAATTTCTGCCGGCATTGATATGAGTTTAGTGTTAGTCGCTGAGCTTATTAGCTACGAACATGCCTTATTGACTGCTAAACAGATGGAATATCAATGGCAGACTTTATAATTGTTCAGCAATATAGTCGGTTATAAACTGTTTTAAACAGACAGCCTTTTTACTCAGTAAACGTGCGCTTGGCCAGATAGCATAAATGTCGCGGTTTTCCCCTCGCCAGTGTGGCAGTACTTGAACTAACTGCTGAGATTTTAATTCATCTATAACCTCAAACCGAGGTAACAAAGCAATACCTTGCTCATCACAAACTAAGTATTTTACAAATCCGGTATCGTTAAAAGTAGTAGCAAATCGGCACATGTGCGTATAAGTTGCATTCGTTTGTGTATTGGTTAGCTGCCACTTATTTCTCAACGTGGTACCAATTAACCTATGCTGTTTTAAATCAGTTGGCTCTTCTATGGAAGGTGCCGAATCAAGGTATGCTTTTGTGCTTACAAATAAGGTATCAACACTGCCTAACTTTTTTTGATGGAGCATAGAATCAACCTGCGGCCCGACTCTTATTGCTAGATCAGCTTGGCTTTTACTCAGATCTTCAAGTTTATTATTAAGCAATAGCTCAAGTTGAATATCAGGGTACTGTTTAGTAAATGCGAGCCACATTGGCTTTAAGAAACCATGACTAATATTCAGAGGTGCTAAAACTTTAAGCTTTCCTGATAATTGTGCTTTTTGATCATTAAGCTGGCGGTGAGTTTGTTCAAACTGCTCAACTAATTCAACATAACTTTGAAAATATACCTCTCCTGCTTGCGTTAACGTGCATTGCCTTGCTGAGCGATTTAAAAGCTGCTCGCCTAGGCGTTGCTCAAGTCGTTGCAAGCGTCTCGATACAGTTGCGGTAGGCAACGACAAGCTCTCAGCCGCATTACTTAGGCCGCCTTGTTTAACAATCTGTATGAATAGGGCAATATCGTCAATCATGTTCTCATTTTTGCAATCATAGTTTGTTTATCTTGCTATTTTTAGCATTTTTGCAATTAGATATCATGTTTTTTATTAAATCATTTAAGAGCATCTAATTATGAGTGTTAATGATATTTATGTGATAACTTTTGTAGGCATAGCGGCGACTTTGTTCATTGATCTTTATGCTTTTCTGCTGGCTAAAGTGTTTAAGATACCGTCATTAAACTTTTGTTTAGTTGGCCGTTGGGGCTTGGGTTTATTAGATGGAAAGTTTAAGCACCTGAATATAGCAACTAGTCCAGTTAAGCAGTTTGAGTGCGTGTTTGGCTGGTGTTTACACTACTTTATTGGTGTTTTATTTTCGTTTCTATTTATATTATTGGTCGGTATTGCTTGGCTTGAACAGCCCACCTTAATCGCTGCATGTATATATGGATTAGCTAGCGTATCTATGCCATTTTTTGTTATGCAGCCCGCTTTAGGGATGGGGATAATGGCTACGAAAACAGCAAACCCACTTCAAGCCCGCTTAAAAAGTGCTGTAACTCACCTACTTTTTGGTGTCGGAATATATTTATCAGCTCAATTCATTCAATTTATTTAGGAGTATGTAATGGACGCAAAGCATTGGCATCAACGTTGGGAAAATAACGAAATTGGTTTTCATGAAGGAGACGTTAACCGTTATCTAGATCAGTATTTTACTAACTTAAATTTGCAGCAAGGCGATACTGTTTTTGTACCACTGTGCGGAAAAACTCACGACATTCATTATTTGCTAGCGCAAGGTATGCGTGTTGTTGGGGCAGAACTTAGTGAGATAGCCATTAAGCAGTTATTTGATGAGTTAAAGCTAGAACCCGAAATTAGCCAACACGGCGAACTATTACGTTACCAAGGCGCAAATCTAACCGTTTGGGTGGGTGATATTTTTGCACTTACTGCAGCTGATCTTGGCCCTATCAACGCAGTTTATGACCGTGCCGCTTTAGTTGCGCTACCAAAGCCAGTGCGCATTCGCTATACCCAGCATTTACTTGAATTAACTAATAGAGCTAAACAGTTAGTGGTGGTCTTTGAGTATCAGCAAAGTGAGTTTTCGGGTCCGCCGTTTAGTGTAGTCGCCGATGAACTACATCAGCACTACGATGCTTTTTATCAACTAACATTACTGTGCAAAGAACCTCTCGAAGGTGGCTTAAAAGGGCAAGTCCCTGCCATGAACGTAGCTTGGCATTTAAGTTAGTACTTACAAACTATTGGTGTGTAAATTCACACCCTAGTTGTGCGTTTTTGTGGCTAGTTATTGTACCTCTGTGCGTGCACTATAGAGATACCAATCCGCAATAATACTTAATCATTTTGAGGGATTAAACCTGTCGCTACCTGCGTTAAAAATTTCTGAGTTAGAACAACTAAATAACGAAATTTTTGCCTTGCTATCAACGAGGTTTCTTCGCCTCACAATAGACTACTTAATTAAGCGAATTGGTATGAAAAGCGTATTTAAGGAGTACATTTATGCAAAAGCCACGCGTTTTCTTTGTTTCACATGGCGGCGGTCCTATGCCTTTACTTGGCGATCCAAGTCATGCCGATATGGTCACTTGTTTGCAGTCCGTTGCTGCTAAAATTAAAAAGCCATCTGCTATTTTGATGGTGAGTGCGCACTGGGAAGCGAACCCTACTAGTATTACTTCGAGTGCTGCTCCTGAGCTAATTTATGATTACTATGGTTTTCCTGAGCCTGCTTACAGTATTGAGTACCCAAGCCCAGGTGAACCAGCCCTTGCCGAAAAAGTACATCAGGCATTGGCAAAAGCTAATATCGATAGCGCATTAAACCCATCTCGTGGCTTTGACCACGGTATGTATGTGCCTTTGAAAATTATGTATCCAGAAGCAGATATACCTTGTGTGCAATTGTCGTTACACCCAAGCCTTGAGCCAAGCTTACACCTAGCGATAGGTGAGGCTTTACAACAACTTGATTACGATAATTTATTGATCATTGGGTCTGGCTTTACTTTTCATAATATGCGCGCATTTTTCACCCCTGAAACCGCTGAAATTAAAGCGCAAAATATGGCTTTTGAGCAATGGTTAGTTGATGTATGTGGCAATACTGAGCTGAGTGAGCAGCAGCGACAAGCTAAGCTATTAGAATGGCAAATGGCCCCTGCGGCGCGTTTTAGTCATCCTCGTGAAGAGCACTTATTGCCGTTACATGTTTGCTATGGTGCGGCGATGCGCCCTTGTAATGATATTTACGAGCTACGTATTGCCAACAAGCAAGCCAGTATGTTTTTGTGGGACGATTGAGTTTAAGTTCAACCCCCCTGATAACACGATAAAAGCTCAGATTTTATTCATCTAATTTGGTACGCTAGGTAAGTTAAAACCTAGGAACAACAAAATGAATTTAATAAAAACATCAACCCTTGCGTTTGCTGTGGTTGCGGGTTTAGGTTTGCAGGCATGCTCAACTGCAGAGCAAGCTAGCACCCCATCAGCAACAGTGAACGCAACGGCTAATCCACTCTCGCTTGCACAAATTTATAAAGAAAAAGACTTTAAAGCTGAGCGTAGCACCTATTTTACGTGGCTCGATGATGGTACTGGCTACACAGTACTTGAAGAGCGCGAAAGCGATAAAAATACTCAAGACGACAAAGCTAAAGACGATGAACACGGCGTAAAAGGCAATGATATTGTGTTTTATAACGCCGATGGGACGGGTCGTAAGGTGCTTGTTAGCTACGAAAAATTAATTCCCAAAGGTGATAAAGAGCCACTCACCGTTGAAAGCTATCAATGGTCTAAAGATGGTAAATGGCTGATGGTTTTTACCAATGGCGAGCAAGTGTGGCGCTCACGTAGCCGTGGTGATTTTTGGCTATTAAACCTTGAAACAGATTCGCTATATCAGTTAGGTGGCGAAAACATCGAAGCGAAAAAGCTAATGTTTGCTAAGTTCTCACCAGATAGCTCAAAAGTAGCTTACGTGCGTGATAACAACATCTACATGGAAAAAGTCGGTAGCAAGGCTGTGACTGCTTTAACCACTGATGGTAACGACACCATTGTTAATGGTAATTTTGACTGGGTATACGAAGAAGAATTTACTATTCGTGATGGTTTTCGCTGGAGCCCAGACAATAAATCAATTGCCTATTGGCAGCTTGATACCAGTGGCGTGAAATACTTCACCATGATCAATAACACCGATGATCTCTACCCTACCCTTAAAGAATTCCCATATCCAAAAGCCGGCGAGATGAACTCTGCGGTTAAAGTGGGTGTGGTCAGTCTTAGCGACAAGAAAACTCGCTGGGCTGAACTTGGTGGCGATAATCGTGATCGTTATATTCCACGTATTAGCTGGGCAGGCACTGGTGAATCTTTGATGATCCAAGATCTTAACCGCCCGCAAAGCCACAACAAGGTTTGGTTATTCGACTGGCAAAAACAACAGCTAACTAAAATCCTTGAAGATAAAGACGATGCCTTTATTGAGTGGTTTTATAAAGCAAACTGGTCAAAAGACGGTAAGTTCTTTATTTGGCACAGTGAGCGTGATGGCTGGCGTCATCTATACCGTGTATCTCGCGATGGCAAAACGGTTGTTGATTTAACGCCGGGCGACTATGACATCATTGATATGTTAGCGCTTAACGAAGATAAAAACGTTATGTACTTTACTGCATCACCGGATGATCCTAGCCAGCGGTATTTATTCCGTACGTCGTTAGATGGCAGCTCTAAACCTATGCGCGTAACGCCAGCGTCATTTGATGGCTCAAACAGCTATTATATGTCTAAAGATACCTCTTGGGCGATGCACACATTTTCTAAATTTGGCACTCCACCAATGAAAGAGATCATCAAAGTAAGCGATCATAGCAATGTGAAAACCTTAGTTGAGAACAAAGCATTAAAAGAGAAATTAGCGACTGAGCAATTACCGACTCACGAGTTCTTTACAGTTAATGCCCGTGATGGTGTTGAGCTTGATGGCTACATCATGTTCCCAGCGAATATGGATAAAAGTAAAAAATACCCAATTGTATTCTATGTTTACGGTGAGCCATGGGGCTCAACAGTACAAGACCGCTGGGAAGGTAACAGTTACTTATACAAGTCGTATCTAACTCAGCAAGGCTTTATTGTTGCCTCAGTTGATAACCGCGGCACGCGCGCACCAAAAGGCAGAGATTGGCGTAAGTCTATCTACAAAAAAATAGGCTCTATTACCGTACGAGACCAAGTTGACGCCCTTGATGCAATGGCAAAACGTTGGGATGTCATTGATACCGACCGTGTCGGTGTATGGGGTCACTCTGGTGGCGGTAGTTCAACACTTAATTTGTTATTCCGCCATGGTGATAAATATAAAGTTGGTATTGCCTCAGCCCCAGTGCCAGATATTCGCTTGTACGATACTATCTACCAAGAACGCTATGCGGGTAACCCAAATACCGATCCTGAAAGTTACGACAACACGTCGCCGATTACTTTTGCAAAAGATCTGCAAGGTAAGTTGCTACTGATCCACGGCACCGGAGATGATAACGTACACTACCAAGGTTCAGAGCGTTTAATTAACGAATTAGTTAAGCACAATAAACAGTTCGAGTTTTTCTCTTACCCGAACCGTTCTCACAGCCTACGAGAAGGTAAAGGCACTACCCTGCACTACCACACTATGATGGCTAACTTCTTCGAAAAGCATTTACTTAATACCAACCCGCAATAATACTTAATCATTTTGAGGGATTAAACCTGTCGCTAACTGCGTTAAAAGTTTCTCATTTAGAACAACTAAATAACGAAATTTTTGCCTTGTTATCAACGAGGTTTAATTGCCTCAAAATAGACTACTTAATTAAGCGGATTGGTATAACAAGTAAATATGCTTTATAAAAAATACTGCAGCTTCAACGTTAAGCTGCGGTATTTTTATGCAAACTGTAAACCCCCGTTACACAAAGAAAGCGTTTAGATGAAAGCTATCAAATGTTCGATGTAAATTTTCAGTGCTGGCAATGGCGGCTGCGAGCTATTGGATTATCGAGCAAGCGTATAATGAATATCTTGTATCACAGTTAAGTCGGTGAAAGAGGCTAACTAATACCCTGTTACAATTGTCTTATTAACTAATATTTATAATTGAAGTAGTGTCATTAAGTTATTGATTAAGGATATAAAATGGCATTACTAAAATTTAGATTTCAGTATCTAGCTTGGCTTATTACATTTGTTTTGTTAGCTACAGGCTTGTATATCGCGATGAAATACCAACAGCACTATAGTTCACGCTTTATTGATATAGATATAAAGTCGAATGCGCTTTCAGAAATGCGCCGAGTTTTCATTCGCTTGCCCAAAAACTACAACCCTAACAAAGCTTATCCGCTCATAATTAAAACTGACGGCAATTTTAACCTTGATACTTGGGATGACGCTTTAAGTTTTCTTGAAAGCACCGATGACAAGCATGAGGTTATTCTCGTGGCCATCCCGAACCTGTTTTGGCATGACACACGAAATCGTGATTTAGTGCCACCTTACGCCCGTAAGGATGTGGCGATAGAAGCTCGCCCAATTAATCAAAATCAACGAGAAATATTTGGTAAAGCTGATGTGTTTTTAAAGTTTATTGAAACAGAGCTAATACCCTATTTAGAGGGAGAGTACCGTATTAGCGGGGAGCGCACACTAACAGGTTTTTCGGCGGGAGGTAGCTTTGTGTTATATACCATGGTTACTAAACCAGAGTTATTTAATGCATACTTTGCTTTTAGCCCTGCGGCTTGGTATGACGATAATGTTGTCGTAAAACAGTTCAGTAAAAGTTTACCTAATACAGCAGGCAGCACTCACTATTTTTATGTCACATTAGGTGGTGATGAGAATCCAATCATAACCGGTGCATTTAATGGCTTAGTGAATGCTCTTCAAAAGCATGCACCAAACGACCTTACCTGGCAGCACCACATCAACAAAGGAGCTGACCATGAACAAAACGCAGAGCAATCCGTTCGCAGTGCGCTAGATGGGGCGTTTAATCATTTTGATATTGCTAAGTAATGATTAAATAGGGCCTTTTTGGCCCTTTTTACTTTCAAAAAAGTTACAAATAAGTGTTAAACCAATTCACTAGCTCTGTTTCTAGTTGCTTTTTATGGTTCATTAAAAAGTGGTTGTCACCTTCATACACCACAAGCTTATGGGGGATATGATGCTTATCTAGCGCTTTGGCAAATTGAATTGAGTTATCGACCGATACTCGTTTATCGTCACTGCCATGAATAAGTAATATGGGCACTTTACGCGAGAGCTTATCAACCCAGTTCATTACAGAGCGTGCTTTAAGCTCTGCTTGTTTGTTTTCTTTATAATTGGGGATACGACGTACATACACGTTATTTTCCATGTTAGGTCTAAACGTAAGCTCTTTAACTAAATCGGTCGCCCCTGCAATGGTTGCAATGGCTTTAATCTTGTTTGTGTGTTGCATCGCAACGTGGGTTTGCATGCCGCCTCTACTTACTCCTAACATGCCAATACGGTTTTCATCTGCACTTGCTATGTGAGGAATAAAATCAATAAGCGCAAGTACGTCATTAACATCTTTGCCACCAAACTCATCTAAATCATCATTTTTTGTTAATGTACCGCGGTACTGACTGCCGATAACCACAAAGCCTTGCTCTGCTAAAGGAAATAAATTTCGCATCATTGCTGCAAAATAAACACTGCCAAAATTACCGTTACCGCCGCGGTTATAAATTAATACTGGTAGCTTATTCTTGATGACTTTAGGTTTGATGATATAACCAAGCACTTCAACATCATCAACCTTATATTTAAAGTTATGGCAGGTTAAATTTGTTTTAAAGTTATCGAACATATCTTGTGAAAAGGTTTCTTCAAAGGCTTTAATACGCTTTAAGTACTCAGTCTCGGTTTTAGCTTTGCGTTTATTCTTTTGCGCTATAAATTGGTGCCACGAATCATAGTCAGCAAAGATGCCTGTGAAGCAGTCTGTTTCTTTTGTTACGTGTTCATCATCGATAATTTTCGCTGCGCTGGTAGAAAAAACAGCAAGAGATAGGCTGGCAAAGAGTAGTAATTTATACACAACAACATCCTTTTTGGTGGCTAAAATTTACTAAACCACAGTAACTTAAATGAAGGTTATTTGTACAACACTAATTTAGTAAACGCTCAAGCCACTCAATCACAACTTTTTGTATAGATGTTTCAAAGCGATTTTTTTCGGGGATGTAGTAACATAGTTTTGATTCAACATCTTGGCTATTAAATGGTGTTAGTAACCCTGAATTTAAATAAGGTTGAACCAAGGTTTTTGAGCAAAACACCACGCCTTTATTGGCGAGCACCTGATTTATACTAAATAGCTCTTGATCAAATGTTTTTATCTCGAAACATGAGTCATTTAGGTTATTTACTTTGAGCCACTGCGCTAATGGTGGAGCAGGTAGCGCATTATTTTTCCACTGGCTTGTGTATAAAGTGACCTGTTCATCAAGCCAAGGGGGGCTTTTATCTGAGCTTGCTGCAAACACATCAAAGCGCTCATACTTGATGATATCTGATTTGTTTACTTCCTCACTATTTCCTAGCCGAACAGGCAAGGTATGAAGCTGCTTATCTAAAGTTTCACTGGTTGATATATCAAGCTGTAAATGTGGTTTTTTGTTATTTAGCTCTTCTAAAGCGGGTATTAATCTTAGGGCTGCTAGAGAAGATGTTGTGGTGATACGTACTTGGTTATGTGCTTGGCTCACCTGTTCAATTGCCGCAAAAATAAGCTTAAAGCCGCTAGTTGTGTTTTGGCTTAGGTACTCGCCTGATGGAGTTAAGGTTATCTTTCTCACTTCGCGATGAAATAAATCAGTATTCAAGCGGCTTTCTAGATTAGCAATGTGGTGCGATACCGCTGTAGGCGTAATCGCAAGCTCAGCGGCGGCTGCTTTAAAGCTACCTAATCGTGCAGCTGATTCAAAGGCTTTTAAAGCTTGTAATGATATATGCATAGTTGAACCCACCTAAATTTATAGATGAGTATAACTTACTTATAGTGAATTATAACTCGTTTGTTAAATGGCGCACATTTAATGATGATACCAACACATTAACTAATGAGGTATTTACTATGACTACTCTGCTACACATTGATGCTAGTGTGCGTTCAGCTAAAAACGCAAACCCTAATCACGACTCAATCTCTAAAAATATTGCTAAGCAATTTGTAAATCATTTACAGCAAAACAATGCTATAGCTGAGTATATTTACCGTGATGTTGGAATGAATCCACCTTCATTTATTAATCAATCTTGGATTGGTGCTGTGTTTACGCCTGCCAACAAGTTAACGCTAGAGCAAAAAGAAGTACTGGCCGAATCAGATGAATTGATAAATGAATTGGTTAACGCTCATACCATAGTGATATCAACGCCTATGTATAACTATGGCATGCCCGCACAACTAAAAGCATGGTTTGATCAAATCGTTAGGATCAATAAAACATTTGACTTTGATTTGCAGCGGGGGGATTTCCCTTTGCAACCATTATTAAGTGGTAAGCGTTTGCTGGTTATAACCTCAACGGGTGAGTTTGGCTTTGAGGCAGGTGGTATACGAGAGAGTATGAGTCATTTAGTGCCGCACATTAAAACGTTGAGTAAGTATTTAGGTGTTCAGCATATTGATGAAATTGCTTGTGAGTATCAAGAATTTAACGACAGCAGGCATCAACGTTCTTTGACTAATGCCTATGCTAAGGCTGAACAGTTAGCACTGAGATACATCAATTAAGATTACAAAACAAAGCCGCAATAAGCGGCTTTGTTGTGTAATGGGGCTTTACATTATAAATTCGATTTAACGTTATTCTACCGAAATGAACACCTCAACTTCTTCACTGCTTTTATAAAACTCATAGTCAGTTTTATATGCTCGGATGTGTGGGCATTGTTCATTACTAAAGTACTGCCAAACTTGACCCCAAACATCTATAACGGTTTGTGGCATGGCTCCTTTGGCGCTAAAGCGAAGGTAGTTACCTGTGGCAAGTGTAGTTTGTTCTGTCTCTGGTGAAGTGACTTGCTGGTCAGTACAAGCAAATACATCAAACTCCCCTGTGACATCTGACTCATAGTGAGTGTATACGCCATATACTTTGCTAGATGGCGTTAAATTTGGCGCTATGTCTGTGTAAAATTGCTGCCATAAGCCTGCAATTTTGGCACCTTTACCACTCATTTCGTTCATATTACTGGTGCGAACCTTGAGGCCAAATAAAGTCGTTGGGTTGTCGATATTGATTTTCGTTACTTGCTGATCCATTGCATTTATCCTTGTTTTTTGTTCCCGTTAAAATACCAGAGCATATGTGCTTTAACCTAGCCTTTTTCATTATTTATTTTATTACCCCTCATTTTGTCAACGGCCTTTACAGCTTAAAAAACAGTCATAGCATCCTTATCAGCATCAGGTTAAGATGGGCAAAATAACAATAAAATCAGCGGGTGTTTAATGAATAAGATCAATGCGCTTATCTACTTTTTAGCCTTTAGTAGCGGCTTTTGTATTATGGGAATTGAGCTTTTAGGCGGACGAATTTTAGCGCCGTACTTTGGCAGTAGTGTGCATATATGGGGCAGTATCATCACTGTATTTATGTTGAGCTTATCGATCGGCTATTTGCTTGGTGGCAAGCTTTCAATCCGCAACCCGTCATTAACTAAATATGGCCTAATCTTCTTTGTGGCTAGCATTATGGTTGTGCCAATTGTATTGTTTGCTGAGCCAATTATGACCTTTATTTTCACCTATATTGAAGACAGTCGTTACGGCTCGTTACTGGCTTCAACGGCATTGTTTTTTATCCCAACAACAATACTCGGCATGATCTCACCTTACTCAGTGCGATTATTGGTTACCGATCATGAAAAAAGTGGTCAGGTTGCCGGTGGTTTGTATTTTGTGAGCACTCTAGGAAGCGCCCTTGGCACGATTATTACCTCTTTTTATATGGTGCTAGCATTTGATGTTAACGACATCATTAAAACCTTTGCCGCGGTTTTAGGCTTGCTTGGGTTGCTTGCAATTGTTGTTAGTCAAATAAAAACGAAGGAGCGTACTGTATGTTTAGAGTCTTAATGGTTTGTTTGATCATGACACTACCCTTTAATGGCTTTGCCGAAGTAATTCATAAAGAACGCTCGCTTTATCGCAATATTTTAGTGGAGAAGTCTGGCGATTTATTGTGTTTAAAATTTAACGAAAAAACCCGTAAAAGTACGCAAAGTTGTATGTATAAAAGTAAGCCTAAAAAGCTGGTGTTTAATTACACCAAAATGACGTTTGCAAGCTTACTATTTATTGATGACCCTCAGAATGTATTGATCATTGGGTTAGGGGGCGGTTCGCTTTCTAATACCATTCATGAGCTTTACCCTAGCGCTCATATCGAAAATGTTGAAATTGATCCTGCGGTAATCAAAGTTGCCCGTGATTTTTTTAGTTTTGTAGAAACTGATAAAGTAACGTCAAAAGTGCAAGATGGTCGTATTTTTATTAAACGTGCCGCACTTAAAAAACAAAAGTACGATTGGATAATTCTTGATGCCTTTAATGGCGACTATATCCCAGAGCACCTGCTTACTAAGGAGTTTTTTACGGAAGTAAAAAGTGTTTTGGCTGATGGCGGAATTATCGCTGCAAATACTTTTTCATCGAGTAAACTTTACCAGCATGAGTCGGCAACTTACTTCGATGTGTTTGGTGACTTTGTCAATGTTGTGACCGATGAAAACTCTAATCGCATTATTTTAGCTGGCTTCGATACTATGCCTAGCCAGCAACAGTTAGCTGAACGAGCCAACAAACTCGCAAATAAGTTAACACCTTACGATGTTGATTTGCAGTTACTCAGCGAGCATTTGTTTTATACTAAGGGTAATCAAGATTGGCCTGCTGATACTAAAGTACTCACTGACCAATATTCACCAGCGAACTTATTAAATTATCAATGATCAAATACGGCTTAATTGCATTTCTTTTATTTGCTTGCTCTGCTGCTACGGCAGAGCACCCTTCTACCGCTCCTTTAGCGGCAAGCCAGCAACAATTGTCTAAACTTTTGAATCAATATAAAGGGAAAATCGTGTTACTCGATTTTTGGGCATCTTGGTGTAGCCCTTGTAGGCGGTCATTTCCTTGGTTTATTGCCATGCAAAGTAAGTATCAAGAGCAAGGACTTAAAGTGATAGCTGTAAACATTGATGTTGAGCGCAGTGATGCTGATGCGTTTTTAACTGAGTTTGCTGTGAACTTTAATATTATTTACGACCCTGATGCTGTTATTGGTAGGCAATACCAACTGAAAGGGATGCCGAGCAGCTTTTTAATCGATAAAGAAGGTATAGTTCGATATCAACACACTGGATTTTTAGCTGATAAATTAGACCTCTATGAAAGCCATATCAAAGAGTTAATTGCTAATTAGTATTATTAAGCAGATAACTTTTGCTGTTATTCGTTTTTGTCGAACATTGCTATCTATTTTATTAATTGCACTAATATTTACTTAGCATGCTAACTACATTAAAATAGTTAGCATGCTAAGTAAATGGAGCGCATCATGTCCTCTACTCCCCCTTTTCACGAAACTCTTGATTTAACATTATGCGGCAGTATGGGCCGTGTGCATCGATTATGTCGCGATGCAGTAACTTTGGCGGTCGAGCCTCTTGGACTCACTCAATCTCGTTGGACTGCAATGATGCACCTGTCTCATTTAAACCAAGGTTGTACGCAGCAAGAGTTGGCAAGCAGCTTAGGTATTGAAATGCCATCGTTGACTCGCACTATTAAGAAGCTTGAGCAACAAGAGATTATTGCTCGCAAAGCTGATGCTGAAGATAAACGCAGTAAACGTCTGTACTTCACTGAGCAGGGTCTACAATTGTTAGACACATTACAAGTGATTATCGCTGATGTGAAAGAGCATCTTTATGCCGATTTGACCACAGAACAACTCGATACTATGGCACATGGTTTAATTCAGATGGAGCAAAACGCTCGCCAGTGTATCCGTCATTATTCAGGAGATAAGTAACTTTATGACGCCAGATCAAAAATTTGCCCGTTACGTAAAAATCTCTTTGGCGGGTTTCATTGTTTTATTTTTATATTTTGTGATTGCTGATCTATACATGCCTGTCACACCACAGGCCCGTGTGTATCACCCTGTTGTGCAAGTGACGCCACAAGTAAGTGGGCGTGTGACTGACGTATTAGTGACCAATAATCAAGCCGTCGAAAAACAGCAAGCCTTGTTTAAGATTAACGATGAGCCTTTTGAGCTTGCCGTTCAACAAGCTGAACTTGCTTATGATGATGCGAAACAACAAAACCAACGTTTAGATAGTAGTGTCAAGGCAATAGAAGCGCAGTTAGCTGCTGCTCAAGCTAAGCTGCATGAGCAAACGTTGCTGTTCGAGCGCGGTGAGTCGTTATTGAAAAAGCGCTCTATTTCAGAGCAAGAGTACGAAACAATCAATGCAAACTACCAATCAAGCAAAGCGAATGTAGCTGCAATTGAAGCGCAGCTTAGCGAGGCTAAATTAGCGCGTGGTAAAAAGGGTGATGACAATTTAGCGCTTCGCCATGCCCTAAATCAGCTTGAGCAAGCGAAACTAAATTTGTCGTACACCACAGTGACTGCCGATACCGACGGTAAAACAGCAAATTTACAAGTAACACCGGGTACTTATGCTAATAAGGGCCAGCCGTTAATGGCGATTGTTGCCAATAAGGCTGATTTAGTGGCTGATTTTCGTGAAAAGTCTTTAGTTCACGTACAAATTGGTAGTACTGCAAAAGTAAGCTTTGATGCGCTACCGGGAAAAGTGTTTACTGGCAAAATTATTAGTTTTGAAGCCGGTGTAAGTGACGGTCAGCTCAATGCAAACGGTTTACTCAGTGCCACAGAAAGCAGCAATCGTTGGGTACGAGATGCACAGCGTCAACGTATTCATATTCAACTTGATGAACACCAGATGCTAGCTAAGTTCCCAAGTGGTGCTCGTGCAACCGTACAGCTTTTGCCTGACTCTAGCATCGGTAGCTGGTTTGCGAGCATGCAAATCCGTTTTATCAGTGTTCTGCACTTCATTTACTAAGGCTGGGTGAGCTATGTCTGTATTGCAACTCGATGGCAATGGCTTGCGCCAGGCGCTTCGCATTGCTACGGGCTCAGCATTAGGGTTTGCACTGGCAAAATTGATGAACTGGCCTAATGGCATCTTTTTTACTGTTTACCCTATGCTATTGCTCGGCTTAGTGCCTGTGTTAAACATGCATATCATTCGACAGTTTTACGCAGGCGCTGTATTCAGTGCATTATTTGTACTTGTAGTGCAAGGGCTGTTCTCTCACTTGCCTGTTGTTATGACGATGATCTGCTTTGTGGCATTTGCCTTTTTATTCTATCAAATGAGTCGTGGCGCTAACTTTTTATTTGGCGCTACAACAGTGGTCAGCTTGTCTATTCAATTGCATTTTTCGACCTACACAGGTGGAGGGGTAAGTATTTATCCGCTGATTATTAGTAATGCCGTTGCAGTTGTGGTTACTGTGGTGTTTTCGATGCTAATGCATGGTTTATTCCCAGATGTTTCACCGCGCCAAGGCCGTCAGATGCCAGAAAAAGCAAAAGAAAGTGTACGCCATGAGGTATTACTTTGCTCAACGGTGGCAACCTTGTCATTTGTGGTTTTTCAGGTTTTTGATTTACAAGATTCAATTTCTGCTCAAGCAGCATTTGTTCTGATCTTATTTTCGTTATGCTGGAAAGCGGCTGGTATGGCTGCATGGCAACGTGCTATAGGCACTTTAATTGGCTGTAATTTGGCCTTAGTTTCACAGTTATTCTTGTACAACCATACTGATATTTTGATATTTCCGGCGTTAATTCTATGGATCTTAACTTTTATCTTTAGTCGTTATCATATAATTGGTGGGGGTATTCCAGGTGTCGGTTTTGGTATTATTACTACATTTGGCATTTTGTTTGGCCAGTCATTGGGGCCGGGGCAAGATCTAGTATACAGCGCACTTTATCGCTTTTCGTCAGTATCAGTGGCAATACTGCTGAGCTTATGTGCAGTGTACATTATGCATCACATTTTAAATCGCTTTGAAATGACAAGGCATCACACATTCGAGTAAAATCTAATATGCACAAAAAAGGGAGTTATTCAGTACTCCCTTTTTTATTATTTGGTTCGAAAATTGTGGGTAAAGACTTTAATAAATCCTCTTGCTTTTTTACAACACTTTGTACGCAAGTTTTTGAAGCAACATCTGCAACCCAAGCGCCCCATTGAGAACTGCCTGGTTCTTCTCCAGGTGTTGCCCACCATCTGGCTTTATAAAGAATTTCGTTATAACAGGTTTCACTACCTTGCGGATACGCGCTTCCAGCTTGCCAAGAATCTACAGCAAAGCTTGAAATAGGCATCGTTGACAGCGTTATCATTGCAGCTGCAAAAAAACGTGATTTTTGGCCCATACGCCCCTCCTTTATTATTGTGAAATTGTATTACTATTATAGACGCGGCAGGATTAACCATCAATTAACTTTGTTAACAAGTTACACTTCTTTACAGTTTCGCTCATTTTTGACACGGTTTTCTGGTGCTAAGGTTAGGGTTTTATGTTTTTTCGTAATGCTTTTGTTTGTCCTCTTTTGGTTTTGCTGTCCATACGTTTTCTCTGAGAGCTTTTGCTGGGTTTAGTTGCTCTACGTTTCTTTTGTACTTGTGTAGCGTTTACGATTATTTCTTTTAAACGGCTAAGCGCATCTTCTTTGTTCATCTCTTGTGTACGATGACTTTGCGACTTAATGACAATTACGCCCTCTTTGGTGATTCGAGAGTCATTTAAATTAAGCAAACGTTGTTTGTAAAAGTCAGGTAATTTTGATCGGTTAATATCAAAGCGTAGGTGAATTGCTGTAGCCACTTTATTGACGTTCTGTCCGCCAGCACCTTGAGAACGGATCGCACTAAAGTCGAGCTCCCATTCAGCAATCGTGACAGTATTAGAAATAGTTAACATCAGGTTCATTTAGCTATGGTAAAAAAAGGATTATAACATTTGTAATTGGTCAAACATAATTACTCGACTATGTGAGCCGATTGCTAACCAATTTGAAAGAAAGGAGATCACAATGAAAGCACTATTTATTTCAATAAGCCTACTGGCGATGAGTTTTTCTAGCTTCGCAGAAGATATTACTGAAAGCCAGCTACAGCGTTATATCAGGGCTTTGCCAGCAGTGGTAAATTGGTCGCAAAACCAACCAGAGCTTGAAAGTTTGAATCTCGATAGTATGTTAGGAAGCTCTAATGGTGCAGATAGTTCCTCTGTTATGGATGCATTAGGCCACATTAAAAGGCATGAGCTTTACACTGAGTTTGCAGCGTTAACCAAACAATACGGTTTCACTCCTGAGCAGTTAGTTACAGTTGGCTCAGAAGTATCTCTTGCCTATTTAGAAAACCTTAAAGCAGGTATGTCTGAAGAGAACAAGCAACGTGTAAACCAAGCGATGAGTGGTTTACAAAGCCTAACGGCATCATCATCTAATGCGGGGGCTCGCTCAATGGCGGGTGCTTTAGAAGGTGTTAAAGCCAGTACTGCAACAGCAGATGTTAGCGAAAGTAATATTAACTTAGTTAAGCAATACATGCCGCAGTTAAAAGAGTTATTCGCGATGTTGCAGTAACAGTACAATAAAATAAAGAAAGCGGCTAGTGAGCCTAATGCTGATCAGTTAAGAAGTTGATCAGTTGACCGATCAGAATGATCATGCACAATCCGTAGTTAGGCAACTAACTACGGATTTTTTTGTGAATATAGAACAAGCTCTTCATTCTGCTTTCGAAGAAAGCACTCGTTACCACACGTTTGAAAAATTATCTGAAATTTTATCTTCTGACCTTATTGAACAAGGCTTTCAACAAGCAGGAGTAGCCACAGTTAGAAAACGCAGGTTGCCTCTAGAAGCTGTGCTTTGGTCTGTTATTGGCATGGCATTATTCCGTAAAGAGTCTGTCTGGAATATTGCGAATAAACTAGACATTATGCTGCCTGGCAAAAATCAGTTAGTCGCCCCAAGTGCCATGGTTCAAGCTCGCCAGCGATTAGGTGATGACCCCGTTAAGCAAGTCTTTAATAAAGCTGCTGATAATATGTACCATACAGAAGAGTTTGACACGTGGGCTGGGTTAAATTTATTAGCGGTTGATGGCGTTGTTTGGCGTACGGCCGATTCAGATGAAAATCGTGAAGCATTCTCATCGGCTAGCAACCAATATGGTGATACAGGATTCCCACAAATTCGTATGGTTTGTCATATGGAACTCACCAGCCACCAACTGATAAGCAGTGAGTTTGATAACTATAAGACGAATGAAATGAAGCTTGCTGAACGACTGATTGAGCGTACACCTAACCACTCATTGACCATGTTTGATAAAGGATACTATTCACTGGGCTTGTTAAATCGATGGCACAGCACTGGAGAAGAAAGGCATTGGCTAATACCTGCAAGACCTGATTTACAATACGAAGTCGTTTCTAAGGTTGGTAACAATGACCTGATAATTGAGCTTAAAACCACTAAGCATGCGCAAAAGAATTTCCCCGATGTTCCAGAAGTTATTAAAGCAAGATTGGTTAGTAAAACCATAAAAGGTAAAAATTACCGAATATTAACCTCGATGGTAGATAGGCTTCGTTTTCCAAGTAGCGAAATTGTTGATTTATACAGCCATCGCTGGGAAATAGAATTAGGGTATCGAGAAATAAAGCAAACAATGCTAGATAGCACATATCATCTTCGAAGCAAGCGCCCTGATATGGTCAGACAGGAGCTATGGGGGATCCTCCTAGCATACAATTTAATTCGAAGGTTGATGACCCTAGCAGCAAAAGCTGAAGGAATATGGCCTAACCAACTCAGTTTCTCAAGCTGCTCGATGGCAGTTATTCAATACTTCTCATCAATATCAATTATGAGCCCCGGTAATATCCCAATTCACTGGGAGCACCTGTTAGGTACGCTAAGACTATTTAAGCTGCCACCTAGAAGAGAAGATAGGCGGTATCCAAGAGCGATTAAGCCTAAGCCATCAAAGTACCCACATAAAAAAAGAAATGCCAGTCAGCTTAACTGACTGGCATTGGGCTAGTGAGCCGCTTTTTCTACTTACTCGAATACCATTGCGTTTTTTAGATGCTGCTTTTGTTCTGCAGTTGGTAAAAATCCAGTTTGTACAAATTCATTCAGGCTCGGGTGACGTTCAAAGTACAAAATATCTAGGGCAAATCGATTCATGCCGTACAAGCCCCGATGGATCATATTTGCCGAAAATATGAGTAAGTCACCCTTCTTCAATGCAACTTGTTTTCCGCGTCTCAGCGAATCATTATTTTTAGCTCCTTGCTGCCCCAATCTTACAGCTAGTTCTTCGTCTGAATCCCAGTTTTTGTGACTGCCCGGTATTAGCTCAATTCCCGGCTCATCTTCAAAAGCTACTCGGCAATGTAAAACTTCAGGGCCATAAAGTGCGGCCTTTTGTGCATCAAGCTCTAAGTGATATTGCATATCGCGATGCCAATAGTTTGCTTGTTTGGGATTGTAAGGATTAAAAAATAATTGAGTATTCATAAACTGAGGTTCAGCAACAACGCCTTTAACCTGATTCAATAGAGTATCGGCACAGATAAATTCAAAAAGGGTAAACTTTTCTTCAGTACTTAAACATGCAGCGCCAGTCAACCCTGAGCTATTAATCCCTCTGGATTGGTAAAAACGTTGGTTTTCTAGCAGCCAGTTATAATGAAACTTATCGAGAATGGGCCTTATCTTGCCAAGTTCATTCGCTGTGTAAAGCCCCTTTACATGGCAATAGCCGTTTTCAGCAAAAAAGTTATTTTCCATTTTTTACCTTGCTAAAATTGCACGTATTTTACTACTAAGCTCAGGCAATACTTGTTGCTCAAACCATGGGTTTTTCTTCAGCCAGATATTATTACGAGGGCTTGGGTGAGGTAATGGCAGGTAACTTGGCCAATATTCACGCCACGATTTTACTAACTCAGTTAAGGGTAACTGCTTAGTGTGGGGTAAATGATATGCCTGCGCGTACTTACCTAAGATAATGGTGAGTTCAATATTAGTTAACTGTGCTAAAAGTTTTTCACGCCATGTAATCGCGCACTCTTTTCTCGGTGGTAAATCGCCCGACTTACCTTTTCCTGGGTAACAAAAGCCCATTGGCAGAATAGCAAAATTACTATTATCGTAAAACTCTTCATTGCTTACGCCAAGCCAAGAGCGAAGCCTTTCACCGCTAGCATCATCAAATGGTTTGCCACTTTCATGTACTTTTATCCCTGGCGCTTGACCAGCAATTAAAATACGAGCCCGTGAATTAAATTGAATAACGGGCCGAGCGCCAAGTGGTAAATGAGTCTCGCAGATCACGCATTTACTAACTTGTTCTAATAATGATTGAGTAGTCATGAGTTAGTAAAAATATGATCTATGCTTGTTTTGACCAAACAGCTAACTCGTTACCACTTGGTTCTGTGAAGTGAAAACGACAGCCTCCAGGAAAATCAAACAAAGGCTTAATAATTGTGCCGCCGTGTTTTTCTACCTGTGCTTGAGTCTCTTTAATATTATTTGAATAAAGCACTACTAGCGCACCGCCATTAGAGGTTGAGCTACTTAGAGGTGCTTGGTAAAAACCACCGTCAAGGCCCGCTGATTCAACGCTAAATGCGCTGTATTCAGGCCCGTAATCGGTAAATTGCCATTTAAAAACTTGATGAAAAAACGCTTTTGTTGCAGCTAAATCTTTTGCTGCAAACTCAACATAATTTAAGCTATGGTGGTTCGACATAATTTGTTCCTATTTTAAACTATTCTTGAGCGCCATGGCGCAATGCAGTGCTGTACTATCAAGTAATGGAATTGAGGCATCGGATTGCTGAACTAGCAATGCTATTTCAGTGCAACCAAGAATAATGGACTCTGCACCCTGCTTAGTTAGATTATCAATAATTGTTAGGTACTCGGCTTTGGATTCTGGATTGATTATGCCTTTGCATAGTTCATCATAAATCACACGATGCACTATTTCACGCTCCTGAGCATCAGGAATTAAAACGTCTACAGAGAATTTATCTGCTAAGCGTTGTTTATAAAAGCCTTGCTCCATAGTGAATTGAGTACCCAGCAAAGCCACTTTTTTATGGTTACATTGTATTAGCTTTTCACCAACTGCATCAGCAATATGTAACAAAGGAATAGAAACACATGCTTGTACTTGCTCTGCTAATTTGTGCATCGTGTTAGTACAAATCAATAAATAATCGGCGCCAGCAGCTTCAACCTGTTTGGCTGCTTTTATCAGTATTTCGGCCATCTGTGGCCAATCCTGTTGCTGTTGTAGTTCTGCTATTTCGGCAAAATCGAGACTGACAAGTACTATTCTGGCGCTATGTAGCCCCCCAAGTTCATTTTTAATGCCTTGATTTAAAAGTTGATAGTAACTTTGCGTTGACTCCCAGCTCATACCACCAATTAAGCCTATTGTTTTCATTACAACCTCTTTTTAGTTTCATAACACCATATGACAATGCTCAGAACAAAGCTAGCAGATCATTATTTTACTAACAAAAATACAGGATGAATTTGTTTCATTATTAAATACGCTTACGCAAATGATAATTACTATCTTTTCTGTTTGGCGGCGATATAATATGTGGTTTTCTTCTCGTGTTATTTTTTTAAGGGATTATCATGCACTCTCAATCATTAGATGCAGTGACAAACAATCACCCTAAAATTACAGCTAAAAAGGGTTCTGTGAGCCTATCTTATCGTGTCGCTGTATTTTTGCGTTTTGTTGCAGCCATCATTGGTGGTTACGCTTTTACCAGTGTACTTATTTCGTTATTAGCTGTGTTATTACCACTTAATAAACTCGACAGTGTTCTTTTAACTACGACTCTATCGGTATTTTTTTACTGTTGTGTATTTATTTGGGTGTTTGCAGTTAAGTCTTTAAAGACTGTATGGATCACAATTTTACTAACTACTGGTGGGCAATTACTGGCCCTTTCATTGATTAAGGGGTGGTTATGAAAGAGAGTTTTTTCCGCTCAATGACTTGGCTGCACACCTGGGTCGGTTTACTGGTATGTTGGTTATTATTCTTGATATTTTTTGCTGGTACTATCAGCTTTTTTAAGGATGAAATTACTATTTGGGCTAAGCCCGAAACGCATCATGTGCAGCATCAGCCTAAGCGTATTCAGTCTCAAGCCGATCAAATTAAATATGTGTTTGCGCAATTACAGTTGCAGGCACCTAACTCATTATCGTGGCGAATAAACTTACCTGAATCTCGAAATCCAGTTTTAAGCTATGGATTTGCTGAGCCTAAACAGCCAGGGCAGCGTCGTGCGCCTTTCAATTATACCTATTTGAACCCTAATAATTTAGAGCAATTGCCAGCGCCTCGAGATACTAAAGGGGGGAATTTTTTCTATCGCTTACACTTTGATTTGCATTACATAGACGTTTTTACTGCAAGGATAATTGTTTGTTTAGCCTCATTATTTATGCTTGTAGCATTGAACACTGGCATTGTGATCCATAAGCGCATTTTTAAAGATATGTTTAGCTTTAGAGCTAACAAAGGCAGCCGAAGTTGGCTAGATGCACATAATGTTTCGTCGGTATTAGCGTTGCCGTTTCATATTATGATCACCTATACGGGTATTATTACTCTGATATTTATGCTGTTCCCCTACCCCGCTGAAACCGTATATGAAAATGGCTTAAGACAAATGTTTGAAGAGGCATTGCCCATTAACAAGCGTGCTAAGCCCAGTGAAGAGCAGCGCCCTATGGTGGCAATCAAAGAGGTATTAGATCAGATTTATACTAAGTCACCGAATGCCGACATTAGCCACGTGTTTGTGAGAAATGCGAATACAGCGACCTCACAAATAGTGGTTTATTTGGCAACCGACAAAGAGCTTGTAGATAACGGACCACGCTATTTATTTAATGGTGTAACAGGTGAGCTCGAAGCGAGCTCAGGTGAAGATTGGAGCGCTTCGGCGCAGTTTTATGACTCAATGACAGCATTACATAGCGGCCGTTTAGCCGAGCCATTACTGCGTTGGTTGTATTTTTTCTGTGGCGTAGCAGGCTGTGCCATGATAGCTACAGGCTGCATCATGTGGGCAAAGCGCTTACGCGAGAGACTTAAAGCAGAGCAAAAACCAAGCTTTGGACTTAAGTTCGTTGAGACACTAAATTTAGCCACACTGATGGGTTTACCCCTTGCAACCGCAGCATTCTTCATTGCTAATCGACTATTACCTTTAGAGTTAGCTGGGCGTGCCGATAAAGAAATACTCGTGTTTTTCTTAGCTTGGCTTGCGACGCTAGTTGTTGCTGTGATCGGCCGAGAAAAACATCATTGGCGCTATAGTGCATGGTTAAACGCTGCTACTTGCTTATTAGTGCCTATTGTAAATGCGCTGACAACAGATGGTAATTGGATCACGTATTTACTAACTAAACAGTGGGCTTTATTTGGTATTGATAGTGCGTTTATTTGTGCTGGGGGGCTGTTTTTACTACAAAGCAAAAAAATACCAAGCCATAAAACCACTACAAATAAAGGTAGATCAAATAAAAACAGGATTTTAAAGGAGCAACAAGGATGATGGAATTACTACAATTTAGTCTCTGCTTTTTAGGATTTAATTGTTTTGCACTTGCAAAATTTAATCATTTTCGTGATGTGTTTAAAAAGAAATTGACTGAAAAACAAAGAAATAGCTTTTTATTAAGTGGCTGGATCAATATTTTACTAAGTTTAGTACTTTGTGTGCTGTCAGATGCTGGATATGGCGCATTGCTGTTTTGCGGCTATATGGCATTAAGTGTACTTATATTAATGATTTTATTCAGTTTTACTGTTTCTTGGGTTAAGCATGTCAGTTTATTAACTATGTCTGTCTTGCTGTTAAGTGGCTTTTCAGTGATGATTTTCTAGTTTAGTTAGTAAAAAACTGATCTGATACCAATTCGAAATAATACCTAATTCAGGAATTGATATAAAAAAATGGGTAGGCAATGCCTACCCAAGCAGGGGATTAAATTGGGGATCACATGTTGCTACAATTTAATGGTGAGTATTATGCTCACCCTCCATTACAGTTGTGTTGCACATTCGTGATAGTTTAAAGAAAGTTGTAAAGCCCCTTTACAAGCTCTTATGGTCAACATAAATAAGCTCGTCTGTTTTAAAACCATATTTTTTTGCTGTGTTTATAAAGTCCTGCATTTGCTGTTCTGTAACGTTAGGGGTGCGTGACAAAAACCATAAATACTCTTTGTTATAGCCAGTGATATAAGCGTATTGATAATCTTGCTTATCTAATTCGAACACTACATAAGAGCTATAAAATGGCCCAAAGAATGATACTTCTAAGTGGCCTATGTCTTGTTGCTTGACAAATTTCGCTTTACCTTCAGCTTGCTGCCATTCTTGATCTTCAGCGCTATATCCCTTATTGATAACTTTCACACTGCCATCTGGGTTAATCGAGTATTCGGCAGTAATACCCTCTAGGCCGCGCTCAAATGAATGATCTAAACGTGCAATTTCGTACCAAGTTCCTGTGTATTTGTTTAACTCAAAGTTATCGACGGGTTTGATATCGTCTGGCACTCCTGTACACGCAGATAAAATAGCTGTGATACATAAAATTCCGATTAGCTTTAATGATGTTTGCACGCTTTTACTCCCTTTTAAAAATCAAACAAATTAATACGTTAATGGCACTAATTTAGTTCAATTACGGTAAACTATTAAAGTCAAAAATTAAAGTGAGAACAGTATGAAGATTTGGGTTGATGCAGACGCCTGCCCCGTCGTTATTAAAGAAATATTATTTCGTGCCGCAGAGCGCACACAAACCTTCACCACATTAGTGGCGAACCATGCGATGCGAGTGCCCCCTTCAAAGTATATTAGCCGTTTGCAGGTATCTTCGGGTTTTGATATTGCTGACAACGAAATCGTTAAGCGCATTGAGCCGAGTGATTTGGTGATCACCGGTGATATCCCTTTGGCTGCAGAAGTTATCGAAAAAGGTGCCCAAGCGCTCAACCCTCGCGGTGAGTTATATACAACTGAAAATATTCGCTCACGTTTAAACGTTCGTGACTTTATGGATACAATGCGCTCTAGTGGCGTTGAAATGGCCGGCGGCCCACCGCCGTTAAGCCAAGCTGATCGCCAGAACTTTGCTAATAACCTAGACCGAATTCTAGCTAAAAAGTCATGAGTGTCGCTAATAGCAGAGCGCTAATCGGTTTTGGTGATGAGGCGTTTAAAGTCGCTGTTTATATAGAAAAACGCCCGCCAATGCCTGCTTGGCAACAGCTTGACCATTTACATGTAATGCAAACCGGCCAAATTAACGAAATAAACCAAGCATGCGGAAATGGTTGGCGTAAAGTTTTTAACGTGTATGGCAAAGTGCTGTTTGCACTACCAAGTGAATATTATGATTTTGCTAAATGCGCACCTGACTGGCAGACTTTTCGCGATGAACAACTGCTACAAGCACATAGTCAAACGGCATTACTGTTTAGCCCGCCGTTATTAGACAAACCAAAGCAATTACATATTATTGCAGGGCGAACTTATGCCAAAAAGCTTATCAATGATGGGCTTCTCAGTAGTCAGCTAACTTGGCTTGATGATGAGTTTGCTATTAGTAAATCAGATAAAGTGATTGTCTGCCCTTATTTTGATTACCGTCAGTTAAGCAATATTAAAATCGCACGTCTTAGTCAGTTAGTCGCAGATATTTTCTCTTAGTTTCTAGTTTATTGCGTTATTGAGTTAGCAAACTAAGCTTAGAATACCGCAAAAATTAATAGTACTTCAGATGAAAATACTGGTCGTCGATGACATGCCCTTGATGCGCCATGTGCTTATAAACATGTTGCGTAGGTTAAACTATAAGGATATAACAGAGGCGACTGATGGCGCGCAAGCGTTAGATTTACTAGAAAAGCAAAGCTTTGACCTGATAATAACTGATTTACACATGCCGAAAATGGATGGTAAATGCTTGCTTAATCATATTCGTGAATCCTCTGAACTTAGAGATTTACCCGTACTTATGGTGACGTGCGAAGATAGTAAGCAAACGGTCAACGAGATGATTACAGCAAGAGTAAACGGCTTTATTATCAAACCATTTTGTTTAAATACGCTGCAAAAGCAGTTAAGTCGAATTGTTAAACCAGAATAACCAGCAAAAACTGGAGTTAAGAGCGATGTTTAAGCATTTAACAATAGTGAGTTTATTCACAGCAAGCACAGCAGTGGCAAGTGCTGAACAATTGACTTTATACACCGAAGTGTTTCCACCCTATAACTTTTTGCAGCACAATCAACTCACCGGTATTAACACCAAAATCATGGAATCTTTGTGCGAAAGAGCCAAGTTGAGCTGTACGTTTAGTGTATTGCCTTGGAAGCGCGCAATGTCACAAACGCTCGCCCAACCGAATGCAGGAATTTACTCTACTTCGCGTACCGCAAAGCGAGAAACTCAATTTTATTGGGTTGGCCCTTTGGTATCTGGGCATTCTTGTTTATACCGTTTAAATAACCGCAACGACATTAAAGTAACGAGTAATCAGTCGTTGCAAAACTACACCATTGGCGTATCTCGTGGTGATGTATATCAAACCGTTCTAGCTGATTTTAACCTAACTGAAGGCCAGCAATTTTTAACTTACTCAAAAAAGTTTGAAGAGCTAAAAATGTTTAAGCAAGGTAAGCATGACTTGCTAATTGGCTCGTCTCTTACTCTTTCATCACAATTGATGAATGTGGGTATGAATCCAGAACAAGTAACACCGGTATTTGAGCTTAAGCACCCTGCTTTAGTGGGTAATTACTTAGCGCTTAACAAAAATACGTCGCTAGAGGTGATCACTGCACTGCAAAAAGCGCTTGATACCATGAAGCAAGAAGGTCAAATAGACCGAATTGTTGATGAGTTTGTAGCAGAGGAGATGCATTCTCACGGCGAAGTATCGACAGTTGCGCAGCCGTGCTTAAATGGCTCTGCTATTTACTAATTTGGATTGTTTTTAGGTAAAATGTCCGCCACTTCTCTTATTTTTGAAGTCAATCGCGATTTTTCGCACTCGAACGCAAAGCCATTGCCTCATTTTTAAATGCTTTTTATAGTGATTAATACAATAAAAAGGGCAAAAACTATGAAACCAACTCCACTCATTAAAAGCTTAGTGCTCGCTATATGCTTAGGTACAACAGGCGCTACTCAAGCTTACGATCGCATCACAGGACATAACTTTGCAAGTCGTTCTGAAGTCATCGCACAATCAGGTATGGTTGCAACATCACAGCCGTTAGCTACGCAAGTGGGCTTACAAGTATTAAAAGATGGTGGAAATGCCATTGATGCGGCGATTGCAGCAAACGCAGTGCTTGGCCTTGTTGAGCCAACAGGATGTGGAATTGGTGGCGACTTGTTTGCCATTGTTTGGGATAACAAAACTAAGCAACTTTACGGTTTAAATGCCTCTGGTCGTTCACCACAAGGCTTGTCTTTTGATACTTTAAAAGCACAGGGGGACTATATTCCTGCTTATGGGCCCTTGCCAGTGTCGGTACCTGGTGCTGTTGATGGTTGGTTTGAATTGCACAAAAAGTTCGGCAAAACGCCAATGAAAACGCTATTACAACCTGCTATCGACTATGCCGAAAATGGCTTCCCTGTGTCGGAACTGATTGCCTATTACATGCAAAAAAGTGTAGCTGCGCGTGGTAAATACCCGGGTTTTAAAGATGTTTACATGCCTGATGGAGCAATGCCTGAAAAAGGCGATATATTTAAGAACCCTGCCCTTGCAAATACCTATCGCAAAATTGCCAAAGGCGGCCGCGATGCCTTTTACAAAGGCGATATAGCTAAAGAAATTGGTCGCTACATGAAAGAAAACGGCGGCTACTTATCCTATGAAGATTTAGCTGCGCACCATAGTGAATGGGTTAAGCCTGTGAGCGCCGATTATAGGGGGTATACGCTTTGGGAATTGCCACCAAATGGTCAAGGTATTGCTGCACAGCAAATTTTGAATATTCTTGAAGGTTACGATATCAAAGCAATGGGTTTTGATAGCCCAGAATACGTACACACCTTTGTTGAAGCGAAAAAGCTCGCGTTTGCTGATCGTGCAAAGTACTACGCCGATCCAGCGTTTAACACCATTCCCGTACAAACACTTATTTCGCAGCAATATGCTGACCAAAGACGTAAACTGATAGACCCTAACAAAGCCGCAAAACGCGACCATGCAGGCCCAGTAGAAGGCGATACCATCTATATGACGACCGCCGATAAAGACGGCAACATGGTTTCACTTATTCAAAGTAATTACCGTGGCATGGGCTCAGGTATGACACCGGCAAAATTAGGCTTTGTATTGCAAAACCGTGGCGAAATGTTCGCGCTTAAAAAAGGCCACATGAACCAATATGAGCCAGGCAAACGACCATTTCATACAATCATTCCTGCGTTTGTCACCAAAGATGGCAAGCCATATATGAGTTATGGCGTAATGGGCGGTGCCACACAGCCACAAATGCATGCTCAAATACTGATCAACATGATTGATTTTGGCATGAACCTCCAAGAAGCCGGTGATGCACCGCGTATTCTGCACACTGGTTCATCGCAACCAACCGGTGAGATTATGGAAGACGGTGGTTTTGTTAGTTTAGAGTCAGGCTTTTCGATGGAAACCCGCCGCGAGTTAATGAAAAAAGGCCACACCTTACAAGACGCCGTTGGCCCATACGGTGGTTATCAAGCAATATTGAAAGACCCGAAAACCGGCGTTTATTACGGCGCATCTGAAACCCGTAAAGACGGACAGGCCGCGGGGTATTAGGTTCTCGGAATTTAAAAGAGCTGTCAGCTATCAGCCGTCAGCTCCGTAAAGTAGCTAACTCCCAACCACATACCCTGTAAAACCCAGCACTTTAAAATACTGTTTTGGGGTGCTGAATCGGGTTTCATTCATTAACTCTGAAAAACGAATTCGGTCTAATGGATAAAACTCGTGCTCTAGATTGTGGCGCGTGTGCTCTACGCCGGCTTCGGTTAAACCTAACTGCGTACAAAGCTGTAGCTGTGATTCACGTTCAAAAGCAGATTCTGGGCGCATTAAATCGGCAATGTATAAGTTGCTCGATTTTTTAAGTTTGCTGTGAATCGCTTTTAATAGCGCTTTTTTGTCGCCGTTATCTTCAACAAAATGCATTACCAATAAACACAATGCTGCGTCACATTGGCTGTCGATGTCGTTGATATCACCGCAGTGTACAGTCACGCGGTCGCTGATGTTATGCTGACCAAACTGCTGCTCGGCAATATCGAGCATGTCTTGTGAAATATCTTGAGCAATAAACTGCCAGCTAGGGTTTAATGCTGCTAATTCGATGATTTCCTTACCTGTTCCGGCTCCAACAACTAAAATGCACGCATCATCGCTCAGCGTTGTTGCCAGTTGGGCGGCGGTTGCTTGATGTAATAGCTCATAACCTGGAACTAGGCGCAAAATACGTTCGTCGTAGTGACTTGCTTCTTCGTGATTAAAAGTTGGCATGCTAATCCTTTAAATAACTGAGATGGTCGAATAACCACCTGGTTTTTTCGCCACATGCACTTGCGTGGCAACGCGTTCGGTCATTTCCGATACGTGAGAAATAACGCCCACTTTGCGACCTTGTGCTTGCAGAGAATCAAGAGCATCCATCGCGATGCTTAACGTTTCACTATCCAAAGTACCAAACCCTTCGTCGATAAACAAAGAGTTTATTTGCACTTTATTTGACGACAACGATGCAAGACCTAATGCCAGTGCTAACGACACTAAAAATGACTCGCCGCCAGATAACGTATTTACAGAGCGCTGCTCATCGGCCATGTCTTTATCGATAATTGCGATATCGAGTGTTTGTCCTATGGCTGTTAATTTGTAGCGTTTGTTTAGTGTCTGTAAGTGACTATTCGCGTAGTGCAGAAGTATTTTTAAGGTTTGTGTTTGCGCTAGATTACGCATGGTTTTACCGCTTGCATCTCCTAGCACCTTATTGAGTAGATACCAGTGCTCATAGCTTCTTTGTTGTTCCACTAATAGCTTTTGTTTATCAGCCAGCGCTTGGCTATTTTGTTGATGGGTTTTAAGCTCCGTCGCAACTTGCAATAATGCGTTATTCGTTTGCACTTGTTGCTCTGTGGCCTGATTAAGTTGTATTTGCAGCTCACCTTCTCCCAGAGCTGGCTTATCTTTTTGATGTTGAGCCAGAGCCTGTTGTCGTTGTTTTAAAAGAGCTTCAGCGTCTTTTAAGCCGCTTTCGGCGGAGTGATATTCAGCCAGAGTTTGCTTGATTTCAGTAGGGCTTATCGTTAATAGCTGACTAATTGCTTGCTCATCCAAGTTTGGATGCTGCGCTTTAAAATCGTTAAACCAAACGCAAAAGCGTTCATTAAGCGCTGCTTGTTCAGCGTTTAGTTCTTTCTCACGCTCGTCAATATTGGCGATTTGAATGGCTTGTTCGTCACGCGCCTTTACCGCATGACTATGGGTTGTCTGGGCAAGTTGCAGTGCTTGCTGCGCTGAATCTATCGCCTTTTCTAGCTCTGCAATAAACTCATCTACCGAAATTGCAGCGTTACTCAATAAGCCCTCGCGCTTTGATTGTATCTGCGTTAGTTCGTTTTGAGTTTGGCTTAGTTGCTCGTTGCAATGAGTTAAAGAGGCATTTGCTTCGTTAAGCTGCGGCGTTAAATGAGCAAGGTGCTGCTCAATCGTTTTTAAGCTAGCTTTAAGCTCATCTGCAGTTTGTAGCGAAGCTTGATAGGCCTTAACATGTTCAGCGATGTTCTCTAGAGAAATACTTTGTTCATTTAATGCGTGCCACCAAGGTGCACTGGTGAACTGTTGATTTAGTGTCGTATAGAGCTGCTGATGCTCATCATTGAGCTCATTTAAACGTGTTTGCAGATTATTTAGCTGTTGTTGCAGTTCGTTTAATTGCTGCTCTTTGCTATGTAGCGCTTGCCCTTGCTGATTATATTCAGTTTGCTTAGCCGTAAGTGTGTTTTGCAGCTGCTGTTGCAGCTCGAGGGTTTTGTAGTATTGCTGTTTTTGCAGGCTGAGCTGTTGCTGACGCTCACTTAACTGATCTTCGGTTAAATCATTTAGCTCAGTACGGCTAGCTGCCATGGTTTCTTTGAGGCTCTGTTGTTGAGCGCTCAGTTCTGAGATTTGCCCGCTTAACGAGCTTATCTGTTGGCTACATGCCGCCAGCTCATTACTTTTAGTTTGCTGTAATGCTTGCTGAGCTTTTAAATGCTGTTTGGCGTTAGTTAGCTCCCTGGTAAAGTCGTTAATAAGCTGGCTAAATTGCTCGCTAACCATTTCTTCATGCATAAAGGGGTGTTCTTTTGAGCCGCATACCGCGCAAGGCTCCCCTGCTTTTAAAGTGGCACGTAACTGGCTGACTCCCTCACTGGCTCTTAGCTGCACTTGCTGTAAATTTTTCTCACAAAGCGAAACCTGTTGCTGTGCTTGCTCTGCCCCTTGCTGTGCATCTTTTAATGCCGTTTGTAGTTGCTGCTCAGTTTGGCTTAATGTGTTTAGCTGGGCTTGCCAGTTTTTTAACTGCTGCTGATTAGTTTGCCACACTTGGCGCTTTTCAATCAGGTGCTTAATCGCCTCAAGCCCCGCATCAATATCCGCCATTGATTGGGTATTTAAACTCGATTTAAAGGCGGCATCTTGTTCATTTAAGCGCTTAATTTCTTGCTCAAGGGTTTGAAACTGGGTTTTGCACTGCTGCGCGGCTGCTTGCTGCTCATCAATTTTAGGTTGAAGAGCTTTTACGTTTTGCTGTGTTTGGTTAATTGTGTGCTGTTTCTGACTAAAGCGGCTTAGCTCACTTTTAAAGAATGACCAGTCTTTCGCTAAAGGCTGCCACTGTGCGTGTGTTTCTAAGTAGCT
The DNA here is from genome assembly GCF_023650775.1 of Pseudoalteromonas sp. SCSIO 43101. NCBI lineage: Bacteria > Pseudomonadati > Pseudomonadota > Gammaproteobacteria > Alteromonadales > Pseudoalteromonadaceae > Pseudoalteromonas > Pseudoalteromonas sp. SCSIO 43101. Next base: position 526,286 of record NZ_CP072674.1, on the reverse strand, counting down.
ATTAATGTGTGCTTGTTGCTCAAGCTGTTTTTGCTGCTCTGCTTTATGGCTATTTAGTGTATTAGTCAGCTCTTTATGATGGTGCTTTGCTTTATCCGCTTGTACTTTTTGCGTCGCTGCTTGCTGGTTTAATACGGCAAGTTGCTTATCTAACTCTCGGGCCTGGCTAATAAGAGGTTGCGCGTCTTTTTGTGCTTGCTTTGCTTGGTTTAGTTGCACGGTTTGCTTTTCAAGCGTTTGCTCAGCATCTTTGATCTGTGCTTTATGGTCAACGTTTAATAACTGCTCACGATTTTGGGTTAGCTGACCTTGTTGGGCTGTAATTGTAGCGGCGCGTTCGCGGTTATCTTTTATTTCAAGGCATTGCTGAGCTTGTTTCGCTTCAGTGGCTTTTTCAGCAAGGGCTTCTAATTGCTGTTGTAACTCTTGTTTTGCTTGCTCAGCTTGGTTTAGCTGTTGTTGCTGCTGAGATGCTTGCTTATACCAGGTTTGGTACTGTTCGAATTGCTTTATTTGTTTTTGTGACTCAGCAAGTTTTGCCTCAAGCGCCGTTTGCTCAGCTTGTTTAGTTTCGACCTCTTCAGGGCTTAAAACCTGATAATTACTTAAACTTAACTTTAACTGCTCTAACGATTGCTGCTGCTCACGGTGGCGCTCAAAAATACGCTGACCAATACGGCTGAATTTATCTGTGCCTGTTAAACATTCAAGTAATTGCGCACGCTCATCACCGGTTGCTTTTAAAAACGCTGCAAATTCATGTTGCGCAAGCAGCACTGCTCGAGAGAACTGCTCAAAGCTCAAACCAATAATACGCTCGATCTCTTTACCTGCTGCGCTTCTGTCAGCGATCAGGATTTTATCAGGTAGTGAGTGCAAGCTATGTTGTGCGGGCTGTAACTTGCCATCAGCTTTATTACGCGCTCGGCTAAAGCTTAATCTTGCTCGATACTGCTGTTTATCTTGGCCTATAAAGTCGACTTCGGCAAAGCCCTGCCCTGCCCCACGGCGTAATAAATTTCGCGAGTCATTGAGTTTGATATTGTCGCCGTTAAAGTCAATTTTATTGCCTGTATCGCCGCGTAATCTTGCTGTTTTGTTATAAAGCGCTAAGCAAATAGCATCAAGCAAAGTACTTTTCCCCGCGCCTGTATCACCTGTGATGGCAAACAACCCCGCCTCTTTTAAAGGCGAAGTGCTAAAGTCGACTTCGGCGTCTAAGATAGAGGCGAGTTGATGAACACGAATCGCTAAAATTTTCATAGTAGATCCTCCGCATTCAATTCATCGATCACTTGGCTTAATAAGCTTTCTAGTTCTTTTGGCACAGCCTGCCCTGCCATATCTTTATTATTTGCAAATGCTTGCTCTAAAAGTGAATGTGGGTTCAGCGCTTCAATTTGCGAGACATCTTCAAATAAGGTTTGTTCATCGTCTTGCTGGCTGCTTTGCTGTCGCACCCTTTCAATGCCACAAAACTTAACCTGCTTACCTTCAAGGGCTTGTTCTATTTGTTCTCTAAAAGTGGTGTCAGTGTCATGGGCGCTCAATTTAACCCTAAGATACGGCGCTAAATCTTCATCCGTTAAATCGAGCTGTTTTATAAGCTCACATAATTCGTTCAGTGGCACACAGTCTTTTTCTGGTAGCAACATGACTTTACAAAAGCTAGGAATGTAAAGGGGGTTTACAGAAGTTCCTGAGTCACTAAGCTCAACAATTACAACTTGATGTTGATAACGCCTTTCAGAAAATGACATTGGCAATGGCGTGCCACTGTAGCGAATAGTCTCTTTCTTCGCGACGGTTTGAGCTTTATGAAGGTGCCCTAGCGCGACATAATCAGGTTGTTCAGTAAATATGCTTGCCGATATCGCATCTTCACCACCAATGACTAAGTTACGTTCAGAGTCAGATGAGATGTCTCCGCCTTTTGCATGTAAATGACCCATGGCAATTAATGGCGCGTTTGGTAATTCGCTTGTTGCTTGTAATGCATCTTTGTAGGCAAGGGCAACGGCTTGGTTATAACTTAATGGTTGCTCTTGTTGGCGGTTATAGCTGCTTAAATCACTGCTACGTAAAAATGGCATGGCAACAACATTCGCATCGCCGTTTTTTGTGCTGATTGGCAGTACTACTTCATGAGGAGCGTTGCTATCAAAGCGGCCAACAACATGGGTATCAAACTGAGCTAATAAGGGCTTTGCCGCCATAATTCGATTTGCTGAATCATGGTTACCAGCAATAATCACTATGTGTAAGTCTGGGCAATGCTGCTTAGTGGTTTTAATAAATTGGTAGAGTTGGTTTTCTGCGCTGGCAGGTGGCGTTGCCGTATGATAAATGTCACCCGCAACCAGTAGTAAGTCGATCTGTTCTGACACAAGCGTATCGGTTAACCAAGCAAAAAATGCTTGATGTTCATCGAATCGGGAGTGCTCGTAGAATTGTTGGCCTAAATGCCAATCAGATGTATGAAGGACTTTCATTAAACGCTCTTATTATTTAGTAAGAGCGCCAATATACCTAAGCTGAGGCAAGATGCCCAGCCTGGTTTGTTAACTTAAGCTATACCAAGCAAAAATCACCATAGGCAGAGCTAATAATGCCATTATCAAAGGTACTTTAAGTGCTTTTGTTTGCTTAGCTTGCAATATTTTAAGGGCATTTGTTTCATTACATGCCGCTACTTTGTCGATATAAAAATACCCTGAATCTAGGTACTGTTTACAATTTTGTTCGTCCGCTGGAATTGCAATTAGTTCTTGTTGTTTTTTTAGGATATAGAAATCCATAAGCTCACCGAATTCTATGCTGATTACCAAAACATTTGGGGTTTGAACAAACGCACAACAGACCCCAAAATCAAAAAAGTGGGCGATTTTAAATACAAATGGCAGTGAATTTCAATAGCAAATGTCGCAAAATTTAATTTATTGCAAAAATAATGGCAATTAAGGATAAAATTACTAGTGCAGTAGGGTAAATTAACCATTTTTTAGACCCAGTTACACTTGGAGTGGTTCGAGACAATGCATCTGACTCATCGCATGCAGCAATGACTTCAACAAATTCAAATCCGCGTTCTTTGTACTCGTTTAGAATCGATTCTTGAGCAGGAATGGCTGCTAAACGAGAGTCTTTTTTTACAATATAAAACTTCATCTAATCACCCTTTCATCATTAACTAGAATTTAAGCAGAGTATTTACTTCTTAACTGTAATACTTTGGGATGAATTAGTGCTGAACTAAAATTAACCAGTGTTTTGTAAAGGGGGTTTACAGGAAGTTAATCGAAGCTATTTTTTTTGTGAAAAATAGGACCTCAGTAAAACATCGAATACTACCCGAAAAATACCGCGCTTTATCGTTATTTTATTGCAACTTTGTTAGCAGTTTGCGATGGTATGCTTGCAAATTAATTACAGGATTAACAATGAAAAAAGCAGTTCTCAAGTTGAGTGCTTTGGTATTGCCTTTAGCAGTATCTTCAGCTGTCATGGCGTCATCTGTTGAGCAAACTAAAGGCTCATTCGTTGACAAGTTCCGTCAGCTAGATGAAGCACTTCCAACTCCAAACGTTTACCGTAGTGCAGCAGGTGAACCTGCTGAGCATTACTGGCAACAGCAAGTAAACTACGAAATTGATGCAAAGCTTGATGAAAAGAAACGCCGCTTAACAGCAAGCCAAACTATCGAGTATAAAAATAACTCGCCGCACACTTTAAAGTATCTTTGGTTACAACTAGACCAAAATATCTTTAAATCTGACTCAATTGCTGAAATGACATCAACTTTTAATGGTAAAACATTGCAAGGTGACCCTCAGCCAAAATCAACTAAATTGAGTTTAGGACAGCTACGTCGTCAGCAATTTATGGCCGACAACGAGCTGGGTTATCAAATCGCCAATGTTAAAGACGAAGACGGAAAAGAGCTTAAAGTTACTGTAGTAGATACATTAATGCGTATCGACTTAAACGAACCGCTTAAACCGGGTAAAGACGTTGAGTTCAGCATGGACTTCGCCTTTAACATTGTTGAAGAAGATGCCGTTGGTGCACGTTCGGGTTATGAACATTTTGAAGAAGATGGCAATGATATCTTTTTATTAGCGCAATGGTTCCCTCGTCTTGCTGCTTACACTGATTATGAAGCATGGACGAATAAAGCCTTCTTAGGTAGTGGTGAGTTTACTCTTGAATTTGGTAACTATGACGTTGAGTTAACCGTTCCTGCTGATCACATTGTATCTGCAACTGGTAAACTTGATAACCCAAGCCGTGTTCTAACTAGCACGCAGCGTAAGCGCCTTGAGCAAGCTGAAGATGCTAAGCGCCCTGTTTTCATCGTGACTGAAGAAGAAGCGTTAGAAAACGAGAAAGAAGGCACCGATAAAACTAAAACATGGCATTTTAAAGCTGAGAACGTACGTGACTTTGCGTGGGCGTCTTCGCGTAAATTTATGTGGGATGCCAAAGGCTATCATCAAGGTGGTAAAGATCAGCCATTAGTTATGGCGATGTCTTTCTACCCGAAAGAAGGTGGCGACCTTTGGAAGAAGTACTCTACTGAAGCTGTAGTTCATACAATGGAAGTGTATTCGCGCTTCTCGTTTGACTACCCTTATCCAGTGGCTCAGTCAGTCAATGGCCCTGTAGGTGGTATGGAATATCCTATGATCACCTTCAATGGTCCGCGAACTGATTTACAAGACGACGGTACTCGTACTTACTCACAAGCAGAAAAACGTTTCTTAATCGGCGTTGTTATCCACGAAGTAGGTCACATCTACTTCCCAATGGTAGTTAACTCAGACGAACGTCAGTGGACGTGGATGGATGAAGGTCTTAACAGTTTCTTAGATGGTGTTGCTGGTCGTGAGTGGGACCACACAATTCCTTGGGGTGTTGAGCCTCGCGATGTTGTTGCATACATGAAGTCTGAAAACCAAGTACCAGTTATGACCCAGTCTGACAGCGTATTACGTTTAGGTCCTAATGCCTACACTAAGCCTGCTGCCGCACTTAACATTTTACGTGAAGTGATCCTTGGTCGAGAGCTATTTGACTTTGCATTTAAAGAATATGCACAGCGTTGGAAGTACAAGCGCCCTACTCCTGCTGATTTCTTCCGTACAATGGAAGAAGCGTCAGGTGTTGACCTAGATTGGTTCTGGCGTGGTTGGTTCTACACCACAGATCACGTTGATATCTCGCTAGACAAGGTTTACCAACTGCGTTTAGATACGAAAAACCCTGATATCGACTTTAATCGTTTACGTGATATCGAAGCAGACAAGCCAATGCCGTTATTCGTAAAACGTAATAAAGAAGAAGGTAAAAAACTATGGGTTGAAGAAAATCCTGATGTGACTGACTTCTACGACGAAAACGACCGCTTCACAGTAACTAACAAAGAGCGTAACGCTTATAACAAATTCCTTAAAGGTTTAGAGCCTTGGGAACGTAAAACGTTTGAGCGTGCAATCAAAGAAGATAAAAACTACTACGTACTTGAGTTCTCAAACTTAGGTGGCTTAGTAATGCCTATCTTATTAGAGCTTACTTATGAAGATGGTACGAAAGAAGAAAAGTACATTCCGGCTGAAATCTGGCGTCGTAACCACAAGCATGTACAAAAGCTAATTGTAACCGATAAAGGTAAAAACCTAGTGTCTGTTACAGTCGATCCGCGCTGGGAAACAGCGGACGTTGATGTAGAAAACAATAACTACCCGCGTCGTATTATTCCATCACGCATTGAAGTGTACAAACGTGAAAAGAGTAAAGCGAAAGTTAGCCGCGATATCATGCAAGATATTAAAACTGAGCTGAAAAAGGACGACGAAAAAGATGCCCAGGAGCAACAATAATGCGCTTCGCGGCCATTATTTTTGCTTTAATACTGAGTGCGCCAAGCATGGCGCACCAGTTAAAAGCGTCTGTGACAACTGTGCTATTTAATAAACGCACTAACAACATAGAGCTGATGCATCGTTTTTATTTACACGATACAGAGCACGCCGTTGAACATTTATTTGATGGCAATGCTGATATCCTATCTAATAAAGAAGATCAGAAGCGTTTTGCTGACTACGTTGAGTCACATATTGCTCTGCAAACTTTAGATGGCAAGCCACTTGAGCTAAAAGATGTAGGTGCGCAAGTTGATGGTAAATTCTTTTGGGTTTATCAAGAAGTCACGATACCAGAAGGGATTCATGGCATACGCATGAGCAACGGTGCACTTCGCGATCTTTGGCCGGCACAAGTGAATATGGTTAATATTGAAGGTAAAGGTAAGGTAAAAACACTGACCTTTAGCCAAGATGATACCTGGCTTGAAGCAAGGTTTGAATCGGTAAATCCAGAGTAATAGCAATCCTAAAGGATTAAAAAAGTTACTTTTTTAATCCTTTGATCCTTTAATTAACTTCTTTCGTAAACTATCTTATTAGTGGGCTTCAAAATTTTCCCAATTCTCATATACAGGGATTTATATGACTATCCATGACAATAAAATCCGTGGCGTAATTTTTGATTTAGATGGTACTTTGGTTTCATCGGAGTTAGATTTTTCGTTAATTAAAGCACAGGTAGGTTGTCCTATCGAGAATGACTTACTCGCTTATATTGCATCATTACCTTCGCCTTACATGCGTGAAGAAGCAATGAATATTGTCCATCAACATGAACTTATTGATGCTCAGCACGCTCATTTATTGCCTGGTGTTGCTGAAGCTATTACCAGGCTAAAAGAAAATAATATCCCAATGGCTATTGTTACCCGTAATTACGATCGGGCTGCTGCCATTAAATTAAAGAATAACCCCTTACCTATAGAAACAGTGTTAACTCGCTCTGATGCGCCAGCTAAGCCTGACCCAAGTGCTTTAAATGCCATTGCTACATTATGGGAACTTGACCAGTCAGAGTTACTCTATGTTGGTGATTATTTATTTGATATACAAGCAGCCCATAATGCTAATATGCGAGCTTGTTTATATGCACCAGACGAAATTCCCGAATACGCAAATCAAGCTGATTATGTAATGCATCACTTTTCAGAACTACCTATTTTGGTTGACTCATTCCAAGAAAATAAGGTGTTATGTTAAATAGCCTTGTTTTTTATTTTTCCCGAGATTAATTGTTAGTTTTTTATTTTTCAAAATGTCCTAGTACTAGCCCAAGCGGTCATGAGTTGCTAAAATATCGGCAATTATCAAATGTATTCATAGAGGCATAAGATGGGCAGAGCATTTGAAGTCCGCAAAAACGCCATGGCTAAAACAGCCAATGCAAAAACAAAAGTAAATTCTAAATACGGAAAAGAAATCTACGTAGTTGCTAAAAATGGCGAACCAGATCCAGAAGTTAACCAAGCGCTAAAGCGTATTATTGAGCGTGCCAAGAAAGACCAAGTTCCAGCACATGTAATCGATAACGCGATCAAAAAAGCAGCCGGTGGGGCAGGGGAAGACTATTCACCAGCACGTTATGAAGGTTACGGTCCTGGTAATTGTATGGTTATTGTTGACTGTTTAACTGATAACCCTAACCGTACTATCAAAGATGTACGTTTACCGTTCACAAAAACAGATTCAAAAATTGGCACACCTGGTTGTGTAGCCCATATGTTCGATCACTTAGCTGTTTTAGGCTTTGAAGGTGATGACGACGAAGTCGTGCTAGAAGCGCTGATGATGGCGGATGTAGACGTAACAGATGTAGAAGTAGAAGACGGCAAAGTATCAGTATTCGCTCCTCATACAGAGTACTACAAAGCAAAAACAGCACTGGAAGAAGCATTTGAAGGTATTAACTTTGAAGTAGACGAGATTACGTTTGTTCCACAAGTTCATACTGACATCACTGATCCAGATGATATCGCAAACTTTGAAAAGTTTATTTCTATGCTTGATGACTGTGATGACGTTCAAAACGTTTATCACAATGCGATTGTCAAAAACTAATTTTTAAGAAATTAGCATGTAAAAAAGGGGGATTTGGTAACAAATCCCCCTTTTTTAATAGATTTTTATTATGCCGTGAATGATGAGTATTCACTGTCGTTATGAGTTTATACCAATACGCTTAATTTAATGGTCTATTTTGAGGCAATAAAACCTTGTTGATAACAAGGCAAAAATTTCGTTATTTAGTTGTTCTAAATCAGAAATTTTTAACGCAGGTAGCGACAGGTTTAATCCCTCAAAATAATTAAGTATTATTGCGGATTGGTATCAATTGATATTAGTCAAAAAAAAGCAGCCCTTAGGCTGCTAGGAACGACACATGAAACTCGAAGGGGAGTTGTGTAGTGGCTAATTTAACGACTTATACTTTATACGGAACGCATGTAATAATGGTTCAGTATAGCCACTAGGTTGTTTAACTCCCTCTAGTACAAGGGCTAGCGCTGCTTGATAAGCCACACTTTGTGCTAACGTTTCGGCAGAATCTGCCATATTCTTGTAGGCTGGATCACCTTCATTTTGACCATCAACAACTTTTGCCATACGCGCCATAGTTTTTCTAATTTGCTCTTCAGAGCAAACGCCATGATACAACCAATTAGCCATGTGTTGGCTTGAAATCCGCAGTGTGGCACGATCTTCCATTAAACCAACATGATTGATGTCTGGTACTTTAGAGCAGCCAATACCTTGGTCAATCCAACGTACAACATAACCTAGAATACCCTGTGCATTGTTATCAAGTTCGGCTTGAATATCTTCTTTGCTTAAGCTGCTTGCATCTTTCATAAGCGGTGGAGTGAGTAAGCTGGTAAGGCTTGCTTCTTTGCGGTCCATAAGCGATTTTTGACAGGCAAACACATCTATATCGTGATAATGCATTGCATGTAGGGTTGCAGCTGTCGGAGAGGGCACCCATGCGGTATTTGCACCACTTTTCGGGTGACCACTTTTTTGTTCCATCATTAATGCCATCTTATCTGGCATTGGCCACATACCTTTACCAATCTGTGCTTTACCACTTAGTCCTGTAGCAAGCCCAATATCAACATTGCGATCTTCATATGCGCTGATCCAAGGCTCAAGTTTGATAGCGCCTTTTGGCAGTACAACACCAGCTTGCATCGAAGTATGAATTTCGTCACCGGTACGGTCTAAGAAGCCAGTATTAATGAACACAACACGTTTTTTAGCTTCGAAAATACAGGCTTTTAAGTTAGCTGAAGTGCGGCGTTCTTCATCCATAATACCCATTTTAATTGTGTTTTCAGGCAAGCCTAATAGCTGCTCAACGCGGGTAAATAATGTATTAGTGAATGCCACTTCTTCTGGACCGTGCATTTTTGGTTTAACAATATTAATGCTATTAGCCGTTGAATTTTTTAGGCTACTTGTACCTTTTAAGTCATGAAGAGCTGCTGTGCTGGTGATAATGGCATCCATAATGCCTTCAAACACGTCATTGCCTTCACTATCTTGGATTGCAGGGGTTGTCATTAAGTGGCCAACGTTACGCACAAACATCATGCTACGGCCTTTTAGCGTAAGTGTTTCACCATTCACACCTTGATATTGGCGGTCTTGTGCTAAACGACGCTCAATGGTTTTACCGCCTTTGTTAAATGCTTCTACTAGGTTACCTTGCATTAAACCAAGCCAGTTTTGATATACGTTTACTTTGTCTTCGGCATCGACAGCGGCAACTGAATCTTCACAATCCATAATCGTTGTTAAGGCTGCTTCAAGTAGCACATCTTTAAGGCCTGCTTTATCAGCTTGACCTATTGGGTGATGATGGTCGATTTGCAGTTCAATATGTAAGCCATTATTTTTCAGTAAGATAGCGGTTGGGTTTTGCGCTTCACCTTGGTAACCGATAAGTTGATCAGGGTTTGCTAGGCGAACCTGGCTGCTGTCACGTAATGTTATTAAAAGTTCATTGTTAACCACTGAATAGCTAGTACTTTCGATATGCGAGCCATTTGCTAAAGGTAATGCTTTATCAAGGAACTGGCGGGCATAAGCCATTACTTTAAAGCCACGTACAGGGTTGTATGTAGAGCCTTTCTCTGCGCCGTCATCTTCACTTAATACATCGGTGCCATACAGCGCATCATACAAAGAGCCCCAGCGGGCATTCGCTGCGTTTAAGGCAAAGCGTGCGTTGCTCACAGGCACAACAAGCTGCGGCCCCGCAGTGCTAGCGATTTCAGGCTCGACCTGTTCTGTTTCTATGCTGAAGCTAGCTGGCTCGGGAACTAGGTAGCCAATGTCCTCAAGGAATGCTTGATAGTTAGCTGCATCCCATACCGGTTGCTGCTTGTGATAGTCATCAATCTTAGCTTGCAGTTGTTCGCGTTTTTCTAAAAGCGCACGATTGATTGGCGTTAATTCATTGACGATTTCAGCAAAACCTTGCCAAAAGGTGTCTGTGCTAATGCCTGTTCCTGGTAAAAGTTGCTGCTCAACAAACTGTGCTAGTTGTTGAGCAACGCTTAAACCGTTAAGTGAGAGAGTGGTCATAATAATGTCCTTTAAACGAGCTTAAATTGATCATTCATGGCTAAACCATATCGTAAAAAAGGCTAATAAGCAGGCTATTTGTCATTCACTAGATATATAGTGGCAATAACAACTATAAATTTACTAAATCCTTAAAATCCGCCTAATGTTGAATTAAGCGCTACGAAGCAAACGCCAAGTAGCCACTCTCACTAACAAAAATAGATAACCCGTTCGAAGGATTTTATTATGACAACATATCAACGCGAAACAGATAACCTAGCTACTTTATGTCAAACACAAGGCAAAACGTGGCAGTCAATCAACCCAGAATACGCAAGCCGTATGCGCTTACAAAACCGTTTTCGTACGGGTCTAGACATCGCACAATACACTGCAGACATTATGCGTGCAGACATGGCTTCATACGATGCTGACCACAGCCAATACACACAATCATTAGGTTGTTGGCATGGTTTCACTGCACAACAAATGATGATGGCAATTAAACGTCATAACAAAACAACTAAACGCAGCTACGTTTACCTAAGTGGCTGGATGGTTGCGGCACTTCGCTCTGAGTTCGGTCCATTACCTGACCAAAGTATGCATGAAAAAACATCTGTTCCAGCGCTAATCGAAGAAATCTACACCTTCTTAAAGCAAGCTGATGCACGTGAACTTGACCACCTTTATAAAGACCTAGACGAAGCGAAAGCAAACGGCGGTGACGTTCAAGCTGTGCTAAATAAAATCGATAACTTCGAAAGCCATGTTGTGCCAATTATTGCTGATATCGATGCGGGTTTCGGTAACGAAGAAGCAACTTACCTACTGGCTAAAAAGATGATTGAAGCAGGTGCATGTGCTATCCAAATCGAGAACCAAGTATCTGACGCAAAACAATGTGGTCACCAAGCAGGTAAAGTAACAGTACCGCATGAAGATTTCTTAGCAAAAATTAACGCAGTTCGTTACGCATTCTTAGAGCTTGGTATTGATAACGGTATCATCGTTGCTCGTACAGACTCACTAGGTGCAAGCCTTACTCAAAAAGTGCCTGTATCTAAAACACCTGGCGACCTTGCTAGCCAATACACGTCGTTCCTTGAAACAACACCAGTAAACAGTGTGGATGACTTAAACGAAGGCGACACAGCAATGAAGCTTAATGGTCAACTTTGCAAACCAACACGTTTAGATAATGGTTTATACCAGTTCCGTGAAGGCACAGAGAAAGACCGCGTAGTTCTAGACTGTGTAACTAGCTTACAATCAGGCGCAGACTTACTGTGGATTGAAACAGAAAAGCCTAACGTTAAACAAATCGCTGAGCTTGTTAACCGCGTTAAAGAGCAAGTACCAAATGCTAAGCTGGTATACAACAACTCACCGTCGTTCAACTGGACACTTAAATTCCGTGAGCAAGTATATGCTGAGTGGCAAGCGCAAGGTAAAGACTTATCTGCTTACCCAAGTATCGATGATAATAAGGCATTAATGGCACCAGAAATGGATGACACAGAGCTTGCAGCGGCAGCAGACGTACTTGTGCAAAACTTCCAAAAAGATGGTGCACGTGAAGCGGGTATCTTCCATCACCTAATCACGCTACCAACTTACCATACAGCGGCGCTAAGCACTGATATTCTATCAGAAGGCTATTTCGGCGACCTAGGGATGCTAGCGTATGTTCGTGACGTACAACGTCAAGAAATCCGCCGTGAGCAAGCATCAGTGAAACACCAAGACCTAGCAGGTTCTAACATTGGTGATACTCATAAAGAGTACTTCTCTGGTGAAAATGCGCTTAAAGCCGGTGGTGAAGCAAATACCATGAACCAGTTCTAACCAAGTTGTAATTTCCTTTATAGCTATTCAATAATGTTGTTAGGGGCCTTCGGGCCCTTTTTCATTTGTAGCTATCAGCTTTCAGACTCGCATCTCGTAGGTTCGGATCACTCTTTAACCAAGTCTTGGATCAGCCATTTACTAGCTTTATAAAAATACAGATCACGCATTTACCAGCCTCATAATTTTAGATCAGGATTTAACTACCTCCGTCTTATGAGCTTTAATTTAGGGCTTATTGCCTGAGTACAGCCTCTAGAATGGTTAAAAATGGGTAATATAAACGGCAATTTAATGTTGTTTTGTAGAATCTAGCGATTTATAAACCGATTTTTTATTAACTCACCCAAGCCATAAACCGATTTTTTACCAACTCCATACACTTACAAACCAAAATTTTACTAACTGAAGCTAGGTTTTTAGCGGCACAAACCGATTTTTTACTAACTCAAGTTACTGATTTTGGCTATAAACCGATTTTTTACTAACTGCTTTTTGGGTAATGTCCGATATTTGAGAAAAGTATGTAAGGAGTTAATCACATTTTAAGTGTAAAGGGGGTTTACAGAGAAAAGAAAGCTGTCAGCTATCAGATTGAAATTCAAAAGTTAGAAAGGAGAAAGTAGCAGCGGGTTTACCCCGCGTTATAGTTTTATTAAATGACGTGGCATAAAGCCGCTGCTACAGGTAAGTGTGAAACTATTTTATGTTTTGTGTATGGCGCGGCATAAAGCCGCGCTTAATGCAATTTGAGATAAGTTAAACGAAACTGCGTCACGAAATTCGTTCACCTTGTGCAAACGAAATGTTCTCGCTTCGCTCGATGTCGTTAATTATTTCCACTGTTTTTATCAAACCACCATTGAATATAGGCTACTTTAGTCATCAGGTTTGATGGGCGAGCGGTAATACCATGTGAGGCATTAGGAATACGCACCATCGCTGTATCAACACCTTGTAGCTTTAAGGCTTGGTAAAATTGTTCGGTTTCAGAAATTGGGGTGCGATAGTCTGATTCACCGGTTAACAGCATGGTTGGTGTTTTAACATTGCCAACATAGCTTATTGGTGAGCGCTTCATGTAATGCTCAATGTTGTCCCATGGCTTACCAGGGAACCAATAATCAGCAAAGAAAGGGTAGAAGTCAGCAGTTAGTACAAAACTGATCCAATTGATGACAGGTTTAGCAACTACCGCTGCTGCAAAGCGGTCTGTATGGCCCACAATCCATGCTGTTAAAACACCTCCGCCTGAACCGCCGGTAACAAACAATTTGCTCTCATCAATAAAGCCCTTATTGATGACAGCATCAACACCTGTCATCAAGTCATCAAAGTCATTACTTGGGTAGTTATGATGAATTGTTTGCGCAAATTCTTTACCGTATGAATCACTGCCGCGTGGGTTCATATAAAGCACAACGTTACCTTTGGCTGCATATAATTGCACTTCAGGGCTAAAATGAGGGCCATAGTTTGCAACAGGACCACCGTGGATTTCTAAAATAAGTGGGTACTTTTTGCTTTTATCAAAACCTGGTGGGTAAGCAACCCAACCTTGAATAGCCAAGCCATCGTGGCTTGACTTAACCCAAATTTCTTCAACCTTAGCGAGTTCTTTGTCGCCCAACGCATCTTCGTTTAATTGCGTTAAACGCGCTGTTTTACCGCGCTTAATTAGTGCTACATCAGCTGGGCGTTGGGTATCTGCAAGTGTGAATGCAACTTCACCATCTTCGCTCACGTCAAAGTCACCACCCGAATACGGACGGCCAAAGGCGACACTACCAATCTCTGAGGTAATCACTTTATGTTTACCACTACGAGGTTGGTAAGCTAGGTGTGTTTTACCTTCGCTATCGTAGCTAAAATAAAGACCTCTGCCACTATCATCCCATTTTATGCTTTCGACGCTACGGTCTAAATCAGCAGTGAGCACTGAGGTTTTACCTGAATTTAAATCAAGTAAATAAATGTCGTTATTTTCATAGTTAGTCTTTTTGTCGTCATAGCCTGTGTATGCAAGGTAACGACCATTTGGTGAGACTTTAGGGCGTGAATCTGGGCCTTTACGGTTTGTTATTTGGGTAATTGAACGATCCGCTAAACTAAGTTTATAGATTTCAGATTCAGTTGGGTGTAGTTCGTTGTTTTCATAACGATTAGCCGAAAAATAGAACGCATCGCCTTGCTCGTTAAAGCTGATTGCTCCGCCGTGATCAAAATCACCTGAGCTTAATTGACGTGCATTGCCGCCAGTTGCACTGATGATAAAAAAGTGACGATAGCCTTTTTCAGAGTAGCCACCGCCATCGGCACGGTAATAAGTATCGTCAATATATTTAGCTGGCTCTGCCCACTTAGCGCCCTCAGGCTTACCCGGTAATGACACAGGGCTTGCTGATTTTGCTGGTACAAACTGGCTAAACACCAATTGCTTGCCATCTGGTGTCCAAGTTAATCCACCAGGGCTTTGCGTTAGGTTACTAATTTTCGCTACGTTACCGGTTTTTAACCATTTTACATAGATTTGGCTGCTACCATCACGGGTAGAAATAAACGCTAAGCGAGTTTCATCCGGTGACAGCACCGGAGAGTAATCCATATGCACGCCAGACGTTAGCGGTAGCATGGTTTTACCATCTGGGTTTACTGACCAAATATTGCTGACTTTACGGTCGCTTTTGATATCCATGCGATTACGCACAAAGTAAATTGTATCGCCATTTTTTGTCATTTCTATTTGGTTGGCGTATTCAAGATCAAAAACATTTTCGAGGTCAAAGGTATTGCTAGCTTCTGCGTGGCTGTAAAAGCTAGCTGCAGCAAGCAGTGCTAAAGATGTTTTAAACTTCATTTTATTTCCTTGTTAGTGAGCAGAGATTAGGGCGTGTATATGGTCTCCTCCAACATTGCAAGAATAAACAATGAGTTTTGACAGGGATAGGTTTGCGTTCGTATATCCGGCTTCTTAATTGAAACACTTTGGTTTCGAGCCTCGATGAACTTCGCACATATCGTCCTTATCGTTGACACGAGTTTATCAAACTCACACGCCCTATCAGGTTTTCGATATGTCGGTTTTACCTGTTTGTCATCACTTGATGTTTATTCAGCAATCCTCTGAAGTGAACTCGTTATTCATTGTTAAGCCGTTACCAAATCATCGTTGTAACGACCGCCGTGTTTTAATATCGCCCAACCAACGCGAGCTAACTTATTGGCAAGCGCAACCGCAGCTTTGTTCCTGCCTCGCGTTTGCTCTATTCGCTTTATCCATTTTGCCAGTGGCGTATCTTTGTTCGCACTGACTCGCATAACGGCTCTGGCACCGTGTATCAATAAGGTTCTTAAATACCCATCGCCCCGTTTACTGATACCCAGTAAATTTTGTTTACCGCCGGAACTATGTTGCCTCGGAACTAAACCTATGGAAGCTGATACCGCTCGTCCATTGTTAAATTCACTGCCATTGCCCACATGTTGATAAAACGCACTGGCAATCAATGGGCCAATACCCGGAATACTCTGTAATCGAACACAGGCATCATCTTTACTTAAGTCATGGATTTTTTGAGTATAAACATCCAGGTGCGCTTTAAGCTCTGACAACTTTTTATAGTGTTGTTCCAATAATTCCTTGAACAACTCACTCAACCCATTATTTGCTTCTCTATCGTATAACTCAGGCAAGGCCTTATAAACATTATGTACTCCCAATGGAATGACAATCCCATACTCATACAATAAGCCTCGTATTTCATTACTATTCGCTGTTCTGTCTCGCTCACATTTCTTGCGTAGTACATGCAGCGATTGAATATCTTGTTGGGTTTGGGTTTTTGTTCTAACAAAACGCATTTCTGGTCGCACAACAGCTTCGGCTATGGCTAATGCATCATTAAAATCTGTTTTGTTACCTCTGACATAAGCCTTTACGTGTTGAGGCGCTATTTGTTTTACCCGATGCCCCAGTTTTTCGAGTTCTCTTGCCCAGTAATGTGCACTGGCACATGACTCGACTCCAACTAGGCAATCATCTAGTTGAGCAAAATAATTCAGTATTTCTTTTCTTCTCAGGATTTTTTTCTTAACAATTTTACCTACTTGATTACAGCAAACCACATGACTCACATTCTTTGCTAAATCTAATCCAACTGTTGTAATATTCATCTCGGTCTCCTCGCTTTATTACTTGAATCGTTCAATTCCAAGTTTGGCACATTGCGATGCCGAAAGGGAGGAGACCATTTCATCGTTGACCTGTTATAAAGTAACAACCATAAGAAATATAGTCCATTGCGATGAATGAAGAAATCAATAGACAGATGGTCATTTCCCTTTTATGTTGAGTAAAGACACTTTTAAATGTAAGGAGCACACAATGATAGGTTACATCATGTTAGGCACTAACAACCTAGCTAAAGCAGTAAAGTATTACGATGAATTGTTCGCCACTCTAAACGCCGAGCGCTTTTTAGAAACTGATCGCTTTGTCGCATGGAGTACAGGTCAAGATAAGCCCGGTTTTGCGGTTACTAAACCCCATAATGATGAAAAAGCCACAGTTGGTAACGGTACTATGATCGCTCTGGCAGTCGAAACTCCAGCCCAAGTAGATGCCTTTTATAAAAAAGCCATAGAACTAGGTGGCACTGACGAAGGCGCTCCCGGCCCACGTGAAATGCCGGGCTTTTATGCGGGATACTTTAGAGACCTAGACGGTAACAAACTTAATGTGTTTTGTTTTACGCATGGGTGAGGGGAGTTAGCAAGGGGAAAGTTAGAACCCTCGCGCGAAATAAATTTCACGTTTACAAGAAAACCGTGGGATTACCTTAAGCAGAGAATCAGGAGGCTTTTGTTCGGCGCTAAAGCACCTCCTATCTCGCTTCTCGCCTATCTTTCACACACCTCGAAGCTCATTTCTAGTACTTTAAAACAAGCATTATCACCATATTGTGTTTATTGTAGGGAAAAGTTGTCTTTTTCACTATTTATTGGTGAAAATATCAACTATGTTTTTGCTTTAATCTCTCATTGTATTGATTTATATGAAGTTATATTGTTGGTTCGATAATTGCTCCAGACTTTTTACCAACACTTTTAAAGGAAATAAAAATGAAAAATACACTAACGCTTACCCTTCTTGCTGTACTGCTTTTGGTTCTGTATTCACAGTTCACAGAATTAGCCTATAAATTTGGTTTTGCTGAGCTTAAACTTAATGCGGTTTTGGAAAACAGTGAACATATGAAAGTAAAGTGTGATGTATACTCACTTGGCTATTTCGATGAAATAAAACTTCAAAATAAATTTCAAAAATGCATCAATGATTATGAAGCTGAAGGCTACGAAATCGTTAGCAGAACAGACCAATAATCGTTTCATGTAGGCGCCATGCTTGCATGGCGCGCCGCTGCATCGCCGAACAGCCGGCACTTCGCGCGAAATAAATTTCACGCCTACAAAAACTGATGGCTGACGGCTGAAAGCTGGCAGCGAGATTTCCTACCAACTTCCGCTTATTTTCATTACACTGCTCCTATACAATATAATTATAAAAAATGAGAGTGATCATGACGTCGAAACTGCTTAAATCTCTTTGCTGTGTATTTGCACTAAGCCTTGTGGGCTGTGGTGGAGGTGAGGTGTTTACTGCCTCTGCTAGTAGTGAATTTGCGCATGGCAATGAGCTATTAAGTGCCACGGCGCTTAGTGAAGATGCTAGTCACGCGTTAGTGGCAACCCAATCTGAGGTGTGCGTTTGGGATAATCAGTTAAAAGCGCGTCTATACGATTGTATAACAGGGCTGGGCGCTGAACATGTTGAGCTTGCGGGCTTTAGCGCCAACAAATCTCGTTTTTTCATTTCAAATCGGTTATCAGTAACTTTATACGATACTCGCACCGGGCGTAGTATTGGCACTTGGCTCACTGGGCAAGAAATCGCCAGAGACATCGCTATTTCAGCTGTAGGCGATACTTTGGTTATAGCCTATCGTAGCGGTAAGGCTGAGGTGATAAATACCCGCACAGGTGATACTAAGCGTTTTGATATTCATCGCTTAGATATTAATAGCGTGGCGTTATCGGCTGATGGTCAGTGGGCGTTTACCGGCTCGAGCGACAAATACGTAAAGCTTTGGTCAACGAGCGATGGCAGCACTCGCTTTGAAGAGCGTTTAGCTACTAGAGTAAATCACGTTACTTTAAATAAAACAGCGAGCTTGGCTTTTGCAATTGATTCGGTTGATGATCGAGTATTTTTTGATTTAGCCAATAAAAAAGAACTATCAGAAGTGGCCTCATACGCTAACTTTATTGAGTTCACCGCATCGCAATTTATTAATCAAGATAAATGGCTATTAACGGGTTCGCCAAAAATGAAGATGCGTTTATATCGCGTTGCAGATGGTGAACTAATCGCTGAATACGAAGCTAAACAACAGCGCCAGCGTACGTCAGTACTGAGTGTGGCATACGATGGTAACCTGCTATATTCAGAAACCAGTGACGGCCTACTGCAAGCTTGGCCATTTGATATAATAAGCAATTAAATAATAGCTAAAAAAAACGCCTACTTTAAGTAGGCGTTTTTTTAAAGTGCGATTAAATTAGTAATCAAACTTATGCTTGGTAAACAGGCTTTGCACTTGTTGCCAAATTGCACCTGGTTTGCCATCGCCAACTAACTTGCCATTTACTTTTACGACTGGGCCAACTTCTTTAGTGGCGCTGGTGATCCATACCTCGTCGGCATCAAGTAACTCTTCTTTACTAATAATGCGCTCTTGCACTTTAAAATCACTGTAACTGTGAAGAATATTGAGGATTAACCAGCGGGTGATCCCCGGTAAA
Organism: Pseudoalteromonas sp. SCSIO 43101; assembly: GCF_023650775.1. Lineage (NCBI taxonomy): Bacteria > Pseudomonadati > Pseudomonadota > Gammaproteobacteria > Alteromonadales > Pseudoalteromonadaceae > Pseudoalteromonas > Pseudoalteromonas sp. SCSIO 43101. Next base: position 507,087 of record NZ_CP072674.1, on the reverse strand, counting down.
ATTTGGTTATCAAGTGGTGGCGTGCTGATCACACCATCTTTTACGATAAACACATTACTTGAACTGGCTTCGGTAATTTCTTCTAAACGATTAAATAGAATGGTTTCTTTATTACCCGCTGCTGCACCGTGTTGGTAATGGATCACGTTGCCAAGCAGTGCCGTTGATTTTATATGGCAACGTTGCCAGCGACGATCTTGCTCAAGTGATACGGTGTAAGTTGTTGCGCTATCGATGTCGCTTTTTGGCTCTGCCGGAATTTCAAAAGCAAACGCAAATACGGTCGGAGTAATATTGCTTGGGTAGCCGTGGGCACGTTTTGTATCAGCGCCGCGGCTCACATGCAAATAAATCCCTAGGTTGTCACCTTGGTTTTTTTCGCATAAATCATTACAGATTTTACGCCACGTATCGGCATTGTAATCGAGCTTAATTTCAAGCTCGTTTAAACCGTTATTCATACGCTCAATATGTGCGCCAAAGCCTAGCATTTTGCCTTGGTATGATGGGATCACTTCATAAATGCCATCGCCAAATAAGAAGCCGCGATCCATTGGTGAAATCTTTGCTTCATCAGCGCCAAGGTATTCACCATTTAGGTATACCGTGCCCATTGTTAAACCTCATTCTCTGTCGTAAAGCCGCCAAGTTGGCGAAGCCGAGTTATTAATTGTTGACCATGCATTGCATGCAGACCGTCTTCGGTGAGCTCGTTTTTATGGGTGACACCATCGACACTACCGCGCTCACTTAGATAATGTAAAATATTGAGTGGCTCAATTTCAGCCAGCAAATCGGTGTTATGCCAGCGACTTAAAAAGGCTATCAGCCCGTACGCCGCCCAGTTAGATACATCGGCGAGTAAAAGCTCATCGCAAGGAGTTAAACAAGGAGTAATGTTTAGCGCTTGCATGTGCTGTGCAAGGTTACCCATGCCTATTTCGTTACCGCCATCACCAATCGCTATGGTGGGGCAACGTGCTTCTGTTACAAAAAAATCAAAGCAGCCGCAATGCTCAGAAATATCAATACCGCGCATATTGTAATAACGCTGATGCTGATTCAGCCCCGGGCGTTCTATTGATAAAACACAATCAGGTTTCAGCTGTGCAAGGGCTTTAATGCTAAAAGTGTGGGCATTATCAATGCTATTAATTGGCAGCTCAAAGCAGTTGAAGTCTTTTTTAAGGGCACTGTAAAGGGGGTTGCCAGTAACCAAAAGGGGCTGTTTACCAAGTTTTTTGAGTACTTTGTAAAGTGCAATCGCTCCAACTGGGCCGTCGGTTTCGAAGGTATTGTTGACTGCAAAGCCTGTACCAATCAATACAGTACCTTGTGCTTGATGAAGGTATTTCGCTGCGCGTAAATACGTACCCGTTAGTTGTTTTGCATATAAATGCTGCATACCACGCGGGTTTTGTTCAACCATCATGGTTTCAATTTGTTGGCTGAGCGCAGCGTCACTTAGGCTTGCTGACATAGTGCTTTGATCTCTTGAATGAGCGCAATACCCGCATCATTATCGCCGTGCACACACAGGCTATCGGCATCAAGCGCAAGCTGCTGACCGCTTCGCGTTGTGACTGTGCCATGTTCAACTAACTGTTTAACCTGCGCCATTAGCGCTGGTTTATCGTGTACACTGCCAGCTAAAGAGCGCGTGACTAGTTTACCTTCGTCTGTGTATTGACGGTCGGCAAACGCCTCTAGAATGAGTTCTAGTTGAAGATTTTTTGCTTGTACTTTGTGTTCGGCTGCTTGGTTGGTGGCTAAAATCATTAATTTTAGTGGCTTTGCATAACTAGCCACAGCACGCATAACGATATTCAAGGTTTGCTCGTCACTCATCATATCGTTATATAAGGCGCCATGTGGTTTTACGTATTCGAGCGTTAAGCCATGTACCGCAGCCATACCATCAATTGCAGCAATTTGATAATGCAGGCAATTGGTAAGCTCTTTTTCACTCATAGCCATAGAACGGCGACCAAAGCCTTGCTTATCTGGGTAACTTGGGTGTGCGCCAACCATTACCTTGTATTGCTTGGCAAGGGCTAGGGTGTTTGCCATCACATCGGCATCGCCAGCATGAAAACCACAAGCAATATTTGCCATATCAATATGTGGCATAACTTGCTCGTCTAAGCCCATTTTCCACATCCCAAAGCTTTCGCCAAGGTCGCAATTTAGTTTCATCGTCATTTATAACGCTGCCATTTTACTATTTGGAATATCAGTGATCAGCATGTGTCCTGGGCTATGCGTGATACAAAAATCAGGTGCTGCGTTGGCAATCGCAACTTGTGGAGTAACACCACAGGCCCAAAACACCGGTACTTCACCTGCTTTGATGGTAACCGCATCGCCAAATTCAGGCTTGTTAATATCTTTTATGCCAATTGCTACAGGGTCACCAAAATGCACTGGCGCACCATGTACACTTGGAAAACGGCTGCAAATTTGGATTGCCCGAATAGCATCTGCAGGTTTCATTGGGCGCATGCTAACGACCATATTGGCGTGGAAAATCCCCGCACTCTGGCAGGCCATATTGGTTACATACATAGGCACATTTTTTTGCTCGCTGATATTTCTGATCTCAAGACCCGCGGCAATAAGCGCTTCTTCAAACGAGAACGAGCAACCAATTAGAAAGGTGACTAAATCATCGCGCCAATGGCTTGTAATATCAGTTACTTCTTCAACCATTTGGCCATTTTTAAAGATGCGGTAACGAGGGAAGTCGCTACGAATATCTATATCTTCACCAACGGTTGGCATATCGGTAACGCCCGGTAAACGGCTAGTAGCAATAATCGGGCAAGCTTTCGGGTTTGCTTGGCTAAACTGCAAAAAATCAAACGCATATTGTTTAGGTAAAATCACTAAATTTGCTTGCACAAAACCCGGTGCAAAACCCGATGTATTTCCACTGTAGTCACCCTCACGTACCATTTTACGAATAGCCGCAGGAGTGGTTAAAGATGCATTTTTTTGCATGTGACTCTCCTTGAAGTAAACACTTGCCCATAGTTGCTACAATAACACTCAGTTCAGGTCATTAATAGTAACGGGCAGCTGTCCTTTAGCAGGGGCCTTCCCTAGTAAAACTTTTGCTAGCGCTGTGAATGCAGGACCAGCAATCTTTTCATCTGTATCTACATCTATATTGTAAGCATAGGTGGCAAGTACAGCATCACCAAATTTTCCAAATTGAGCAATATCATAAGGGGCACGTAAGCTTACAAATACGGTCTTCTTATGGGCTAATTTTGCTTGTTTTAGCAATGATTCTAATGCCGCAGATTGATCTGCTTTAGCAATTGCAAACTCTGGGTTATCAGCTAAATCGTCCATTCCACCTACTTCAACAGCACTTTGTTTTGGTGACGCATTTGCGGCAATGATTATATCGGCTTCGTTAATTTCTTTTAACGTGGCAAGCTTCTCATAGCCTTGCAAACTAGTGCAGCTAAAGCTGATTAACTTATCAGTGTTATCAACTAACGCCTGCTGTAGGGCATAGCACTTGCGGGTATCTGGCATAATAATATGCACTTTGCTGCCTGATTTAATGTCGAGTGGTAGGGTATTTTTTTCGTTTTTAACTTCGGTGATAGCGGCTAATGCTAATTCGGCTTCTACTTTTCTGTGACCTTGATCACCAAGTAAAAGCTGCGCTTTTTTGATAGCTGCTTCGTCGTCAAGTGAAGAGGTGAGTTTAAACTTCTCTTTAAGTCTTAAAATACGCGTTGCTGAAGCACTCATTTCGTCAGCATTTAAAGTGCCACGCTGTACTTCTTGCTCTAATCTGTCAATTAGGGCTTCAAGTACCGCCAAGTCTTTAGGGCTTCTTATTTCAATTGGCATAAGCGCAATATCAACACCCGCTGCAAAGGTATTTATCACTGCTTCAATTGGTTCAAAGAAGTGGCTAATACCTGCCATATCAAGTGCATCGGTGATCACAACACCTTGATAACCGAGTTCATCACGCAATAAGTCGGTGATGATTTTGCGCGACATTGTTGCAGGTTTGATCATGGTTTTGCCTTCTTTACTGACAAACGTAGTGTCATCGAGGGCTGGATATTGGATATGTGCAGTCATGATCATACCCGGCTGTTGATTCTTAATAATTTCTTTAAATGGTGGTAGGTCTTGCTGCCAAATGGTTTCTTTATCATGCATTACCTTTGGCAAGCCTGTGTGGCTATCTACGTTAGTATCGCCATGCCCCGGAAAGTGCTTTAACGATGAAATAACGCCGTTATTTTCGAACCCTGCGACTTGTGCACCACCTAGTTTCGCAACCAGTTGCGGGTCTTCGCCGTAAGAACGTACGTTAATAACAGGGTTATCAGGGTTCATGTTTACATCGACCGTGGGTGCATAGTTAACATTAACACCCAGTGCTAAAAGCTCGTCGGCGATAATGCGCGCAGACTCAGTCGCGAAGTATGTGCCATGTTCTTTGTAGGTTGCGCCAATCGACATATTACCTGTGAATGAAGTGCCTACATCACGAGGAATTCGGGCTACTCGGCCACCTTCTTGATCTATCGAAATAAACAGCGGTAAGCCTAACTCAGACTTAGCAGCAGCTTTTTGTAGATCATTATTAAGTTTGATCACCTGTGGCACGGTATCGATATTTTCAGCAAATAAAATCACACCACCAATGTTATGTTTAGTGATGATATTGGCTAAATCGGCTGGCAGCTGAGTGACCGGTGTACGGCATTTTTGCTCGCCAGGGTCTTGCTCACAGTAATAGCGCAGGTCGAGCATGAGCTTTTGCCCTAACTGTTGTTTTAAAGTTAATGCAGACTCAGCAAATGATGATTGTAATGGCATGAAACATCCTAATCCGATAACCAGTGACGATAGTGCAAACTTATTTAACACAGCAAGCTCCAAAGCAAAACGCTTATTTAGTTTTTAGAATAAATTATTCTTGATGTTAATGGGTTTTTAAATATAAATACAGTCTTTTTTTGCTACCCTAGCGGTTTTTCTGCATGACTGCAAAAAGCTAAGTTAGATCACCAAATAGGGCTGATATGCTTAAATAACCAAACCTTTATGCTGATGAAAATGCTTGAAGATGATAATTTATCAATTTAATGGGTCGCTTTTTAGTACAATTTAAAGTAATAATATATTCCATAATCATCAGCGTAACTATGACAAGCCTGGGGGCGAGATGGCTTTAACAAGATTGCACGCATTCAAACAGCAAATTGCACCTTTTTTACCAGAGTCTGCATTAATAGAAGATTACTCGCGCCGTTATGCGTATGGAACAGATGCAAGCTTTTATCGATTAATTCCTGAGTTAATTGTATTAGTTAGCAATCAAAATCAAGCACGACAAGTGATCATTGCTGCAAACGAGCAACAAATACCTATCACATTTCGAGCTGCAGGGACGAGTTTATCTGGGCAAGCAATTACAGATTCGGTATTGGTTTTATTGTGCGATAGTTGGAGCAAGTTTGAGATTATTGATGATGCCGATGCAATACGCTTACAACCGGCGATCATCGGCGCTAGAGTGAATCAAGTATTAGCCCCGTTTGGTAAAAAAATTGGCCCTGATCCCGCTTCAATTAATAGTTGCAAAATAGCGGGGATGGCGGCAAATAATTCATCGGGTATGTGTTGTGGGGTGGCGCAAAACAGCTACCATACAGTAAAAGATATGACCCTAATTTTTGCCGATGGCACTGTGCTTAATACGGCTGATAACCAAAGCTGTAACGCCTTTTTGCAAAGCCATAGTAGCTGGGTTGATGAGCTAATGAACCTTGTTGATAGCGTAAAGCAGAACCCAGATTTGAGTGAACGCATCGCCCATAAATATCGTTTAAAAAATACCACAGGTTATGGCTTAAATGCGTTACTGGATTTTTCTGATCCAATCGAAATCATTAAACATTTAATTATTGGCTCTGAGGGTACGTTAGCTTTTATCGCAGATATTACCTACCACACAGTGGTCGAGCATAAGTATAAACACACAGGTTTTTTTATCTTTGACGATATCAGTAAGGTTTGTGAGCTGGTACAAAGACTGAGTGAACTTGATGTTGCAGCGGTTGAGCTACTTGATAAACGTGCCCTGATGTCGGTGTCTGAACATGCCATAATGCCAAAAGAAGTGACCAACTATCCAGAGCAAGCAGCGGCACTTTTAATTGAGTTAAGAGCTGAAAATGCAGAGGCTCTTGATGCACTTACTAAGATCACCGAGCAACTTCTTGCTCAGTTTAAGCAAAGCCAGCTGGCAGCGATTGAGTTTTCTGCTGACAGTGCCCGTAATGCAGCACTTTGGAATATCCGCAAAGGAACGTTTCCTGCGGTTGGCGCGGTGCGTGAAACTGGCACTACAGTGATTATTGAAGATGTCGCCTTTGCTCTTGATAAATTAGCTGAGGGCGTAAATGCGCTGCATCAGTTATTTATTAAATATGGCTATGACGAAGCCATTATTTTTGGTCATGCACTGGCCGGAAACCTGCATTTTGTATTTACTCAAGCCTTCGACACACACGAGCAAGTAAGCCGTTACGAGCAATTTATGGCTGATGTGGCGAACTTAGTGGCAGTTGAACTAAAAGGGTCATTAAAAGCAGAGCATGGCACAGGTCGTAACATGGCTCCGTTTGTTGCCACCGAATGGGGAGATGATGGCTTCTCGGTGATGGTTGCGCTTAAAGCATTATTCGATAAGCAGAATATTCTTAACCCTGGGGTTATTATTAATCACGACAAAAATGCTCACACTCAGCATTTAAAAGTCATGCCAAAAAGTGATGATATTATTGACACCTGTATTGAGTGTGGCTTTTGCGAAGTGGTTTGCCCATCAAAAGGGCTTACCTTAACACCTAGGCAGCGTATTACTTTATGGCGGCACCGCACCGAATTACACAATCAATTGCTAACAACCGATGATTTAGCGAGTAAGCAGAAGTTAAATCAAAAGCTCAGTGTTATCGAGGCCGACTTTAAATACCTTGGTATTGATTCGTGCGCAGCAACCGGTCTTTGCGGACTTAAATGCCCAGTGGGGATAAACACTGGTGAATTTATAAAATCACTTAGGGCTGAGCAAGTTTCCTCAAGCAAAGTAGCGCGGTCATTATCACGCTTTGCCAGCAAGCATTTTGCGGTTGTCGCCTCTGGTGCTCGGTTTGGCTTATCCGTCATCCAGGTGCTAGAAAAAGCAATTGGCAGCAGTAACTTAAGAAACCTGAGTAAACCTGCTAATAAGTTGCTTGGTACACCGCTATATTATTCGGCATGGCCAAGGGCCGAGCAGCCAATTAATAGAAAACGTCAACAACCCCAACAAGCGAAAAAGTTAGTTTATATGCCAAGCTGCGCAAGCCGGGTTTTTGCGGCCGATAAACTTGCCGATGATAAGCGTCCACTGCTTGATGTAATCTTTTCATTAGCTGCAAAAGCAGGCTATGAAGTGGTGATACCTAAACAAGCTGATTCACTATGCTGCGGTATGCCATTTGCTAGTAAAGGTTTTAATCAAGAGTCTAAAAATAAAAGTGAGCAATTACTTACTAAGCTCGAGGCGCTTTCAAATAATGGCCTGTATCCAATCGTTTTTGATGCCAGCCCCTGTGCGCTCACCACCCTTAATGCTGCGCAAAATACTGCACTCAAAATTTACGAAAGTGCCGACTTTGCAGCTCAGTACTTACTGCCTAATTTGCAAGTAACGCCCGTGAATGAGCCTGTGATGCTCCATGTTACCTGTAGCTCAAAGCGATTAGGTAAAGAGCAAAGCCTAGTATCACTTGCCAAGGCATGTAGTAATGAGGTGATTATTCCAGCCGATATTGAGTGTTGTGGTTTTGCTGGTGATAAGGGTTTTAACTTGCCAGAACTAAATAGCAACGCGCTAAAAACCCTTAAACAACAAGTGCCAAAAAATTGTAGTCGCGGCGTATCTAATAGCCGTAGCTGTGAAATTGGTTTAACTGAGCACAGTGGCATTAGTTATCAGTCAATTTTGTATCTACTCGATAAGCAAAGCCATGCAATACCACAGGCATAATTGCTGAACAGATGAGCCAGTTGCTGACTGGCTCATTTTTTCAAAGACTAAACCTTCCAAAAAATGCCTTTGCGGTAGCAGCTGAACATCACAATATAAGACACTGCTAAAAACAACAGCGAAAATATAAAAGATGCCAAATAATGATCACTGATCGCTAATTGTATAAGACCATAAACATTGCCTTTTAAACTGCTATCGCCTAACGAAACCATAATTAATAGGCGTGCGAACACGCCTGCAAACATAAAAAATAATATCGCATTAGCACCAAAAACAATAAATGGAGCACTCCAGCTGCGCAGCTTATAAATATCTAAAATAGTACTGCATAAAGCATAAAAAATCGCAGCAAGCCCTGAGCTGAGTAACACATAGCTAGGAGTCCATAATGCTTTATTGATAGGCGTTATTGGCGAAATAGCATAGCCGGCAATAACGCTTAATATGCCTGCTAAGATTAGTGTACGTGCTTGCTTTTTAAGGTCGAGTTGTTTGGTTAAGTAAACTGCAGTCAAAATGCCGCTGAGCGCACTCGCAATCGCAGGAAGAGTTGAGAACAGCCCTTCAGGATCAAATGGCAGTGGCTTAGCATTGGCATAATACAGGTGATGACTACCAAGTACGGTGTTGTCTATGAAAGCACTTAAGTTATTGCCATGTAACCATAAGCCACTCACTACCTCGCCGTTTGGCAAGGTATACGGGATATAAAGCATGGCGGCGCCATAAAATAATAAAAGAGCGATGCAAGTAATGGCTATTTTTTTCGGCGATAAATAGAGGTAACAACACAGGGCTGCTAAATACACCAAACCGATGCGTTGTAGCACACCCAAAACTCGCAGTTGCAATAATTTGTCATCAACCCAGCTAAAAGAAGGGTCTTGAAAATTGTAATAAAACAAGGCTAAAAACCAACCCAGCACAATAAGTTTAATGGTGCGAATAACACCTGCTTTTAATATTTGTTGATCACTTACCCCTTTACCACGCAGGTTATTTACAGATAGCGTAATAGACATGCCGACAATAAAAATAAAAAAGGGAAAAATTAAGTCGGTAGGTGTCCAACCATGCCAGTCTGCATGTTTCAACGGCCAATACATAGCGCTCCAGCTGCCCGGGTTGTTCACTAAGATCATGGCAGTAATAGTCAAGCCCCGCATTACATCTAACGCCATAAGTCGATGTGAAGGGAGTTTATTGATGATTTCAGCACAGTGTTGACGCATAGGAAAACTTTATTGTTATTTTGTTTTTATAGTGTAATAAATTATTACGTCAAAGCAAGCTGCTTTTGAACAATATAAATCGCATGTATTAGCCATTCTTTTAACTGTCTTAAGTTTATAGTTTATTAAATTCAACATGTTAAATAACGAAGGTTGCTGGTAAGAGGCTTTGATGCCGTTCATGTTCAACGAGTGCTTGGTAGCTGAAGTTATTAAACAAAGTTACTTTAATTAATTAGAGTAATTGCACTCATTTATTTGCGCTAAATCAAATTATGACAAAAGTTTTATAGAGGTATACAAAACATCTTGCTAGTATAAAGGTATTAGATGTACCCGATATGGACTTTGGGCCCCATATGTGAGAAGTATCGTGCTTAAGAGTCTAAGTAAAGGTTTAAACCTACGTCGCTTAATTTTATTGTTAGCGTTTTCTGCAACGCTTATTACCTTTCTAAATAGTTATTACTCGAGCTACCAAGTTCAAAAGCAACAACTAATAGATAAAACCCTTAATAATCATAAGGCCTATGCCGCTAAGTTGGTGTCGGCGACCGATAACTTTTTACTGGCTGCTCAGCAACAACTTGCTTATGTCGGTAAAATTCTTGAGGATGATTTTAATAATCAAGGGTTAATTAATTCTGAGGTAGACAGGTTAAGACTACAAACCAATAGTTTTAATTCGACAATTATTGTAAATGCACAAGGCGATATTCTAGGTGTTTCGCCCAAGTCACTGAAACTACAAAACCGAAAAGTAGATAGTTTTGGTACTAAGGCAGCTTTGTCGTATCGGATTCCAATGATCAGTGAGCCGTATATTTCGATGGCAGGTAATTTACTGATCTTTATTTCGCAGCCATTATTTGACAAAAATAGCAATTTTATTGGTTATGTTGGCGGCACCCTTTACTTAAAGCGGACCAGTATTTTAAATGAATTGCTGCAAGTTCATTACTATCAAGACGGTTCCTATCTGTATGTGGTTGATGAAAATCATCGCTTACTTTATCACCCTGATAAAAGCCGAATTGGTGAGCAAGTATATGATAACCAAGTAATTGATGAGGTATTAAAAGGTAACTCAGGCACACAGATTGTTACCAACAGCAAAGGCGTTGGAATGCTTGCCGGTTACGCGCCAATGACAGTTGCCTCTTGGGGGGTAGTCACTCAGCGACCGCTTGAAAACACCCTTGCACCGCTTGATGACTTAATGTGGCAAGTGTTTGTAAAGACAGCCCCAATTGGTTTACTTACATTTGTGTTTATTTGGGTATTAGCACGTTTAATTTCACAGCCGTTAAGGCAATTAGCTGAGACTGCAAATACCTTAGATCGCCCTTCAACGTCACTAGAGTTGACACAAATCCGCTCATGGTATTTTGAAAGTAATGAGTTAAGAAAAGCCATGTTAAAAGGAGTGGGGCTACTACAAAGTAAAATCGGTTTATTGCGCCAAGAAGCGCAAACAGACCCATTAACTAGCCTGCACAATCGCCGTAGCCTTGATATACAAATTAATCATTTTATAGCTCAGCGTTGTCCTTTTGCTGTGTTGGCTATCGATATCGACCATTTTAAACGAGTGAACGATGAGTTTGGTCATGACATTGGTGATGTGGTACTACAGTCGTTAGCTAAAATTTTGTTAGATGTCACTCGTGATAGTGATGTGGTTGCCCGTACAGGCGGTGAAGAGTTCATTGTGATCATGCCAAGAGTCGAAGCAAAACGAGCGTATCAACTCGCTGAACGTTTGCGTATGCGGGTGTCCGAAAGCTACATTGACCCTGTTGGCTGCATTAATGTATCGATTGGTATTTCAGGCTGGCCAATCGAGCAATTAAACATTGATGAAGTATTTAAACTTGCCGACCAAGCTTTATACCAGGCTAAAAAGACGGGTCGCAACCGATCAGTTGTAGATGCATTATATAGCCAAAATATTACTCCTGTTTCTGAGTCTTTAATCTTGGAATAAGTTATTTAATGTGCAATAGTGAGTGGTATTAAGTTATTTACGAGAAATTAAAATGGCATTCACTATGTTGGCACGTTTAACTATCCCCTCTTCTTTGCTAAGTATAGCGCTTATTAGCACAAGCACTGCTTATGCAAACCCAAGCGATGATAAGCGAAGTGAATTTGTGGATGTAGGTGCTTTACTTCCTAATGCCGTGTTAGATATTCGTTATTTTGGTCATCATAACTTTGTAGGCAAACCTGTTGATGGCTACAACGCGCCTAAATGCTTATTGCATAATAGCGCTGCTGCCGCTCTTAAAAATGTGCAAACAGCAGCTCAAACACAAGGCCTTAATTTAAAAATCTTTGATTGTTACCGCCCACAGCGCGCCGTTGACCACTTTGTGCGTTGGGTTAACGATTTAGAGGATACAGGTACTAAAGCTGAGTTTTATCCAAACTTAGGCAAAGATAAGCTGCTTGGTGATTACATCGCTGCTAAATCGGGCCATAGTCGTGGCTCAACGATTGATTTAACGTTAGTCGATACAAAAGGCAAAGAGCTTGATATGGGCTCACCGTTTGATATGTTCGATACCCTTTCTAACACCGACGATCCGCGTATTAATGCAGAGCAAAAAGCAAATAGGTATAAACTAAAAACCCTTATGACAGATGCCGGGTTCGCCCCATATTCAATGGAGTGGTGGCACTTCACTTATCAACCTCAAGCATACCCAGCCACCTATTTTGACTTTGTGGTGGAGTAGTAAGTTAGCGAGTTACGAGGGGAAAGAGTAAAGTTAGCGAGTTTCGAGGTAGCAGCGATTTTACATCGCGTCCTAGAGCCTAGGGCCTAGAACCTAGCGCATGATGGCGCGGGATAAACCCGCTGCTACAAGTAGGCGTGAAACTTGTTTCGCGCGTCTGACGGCTGATAGCAGAAGGCTGAGAGCTCCTGTCCTACATCACTTCTTTAATCGGTGAATAATCAATTTTAATTTCAACAACATCTACGTTGGCATTTTGTTTAAAAGCGTTTTGTACTTTTAATAAATCAGTGTTTTTATCTGCAATGTATCGATAATTTTTGTTGGTCATTTTTTTCAGTTTGTATTGGCTGCTAAGCTCTATTGGTAAACTGTTTTCTTTTAGAGTTAAATAAATTGCCCCAGTAGCGATGCCGCGCTCTTGCATTGCATGATTAAAGACTTCTGTGCCTTTGACTAAATTAGGCGCATCAAAGGTAATTTTTTCGCCATTATTACTAAAAGCGTTAGTAGATTTTTGTTTGTTGATTTCGACTGCTTTTTTAACATCTTTAACTAAAACTTGTTCTTTTTGTGAACTGGTCGTTGGCTGTTGTGCTGTATTTTGCTCGCTTATTTCATTTTTTTGACAGCCTGATACTAGTACTAATGCTAGTGTAAGTGCTTGTATCTTAATTGTTTGATTCATTATGTTCCTGCTTGTTTGTTACTTTTTTTTACAATTAATTCTGTTTTTTAATTGCCATATTGGGTACATTGGCCTCGGTTATGATTGTTAACCGAAAATAAAAATATAACAATAGGGAACGTAAGGAATGTCTCAATTTAAAGTAACAGCTGTTGCTACCATGGTAACGGCTATCTTGGCATCATCTCAATTACAGGCAAGTGAACAAACTCGCTTCTATAATGCCTCAAGTGTTAGCTCGCAAGTACAATTTAATCCTCAAGTATCTCAGCAACGTGCATTAGCTGAGCGTCGCACAGTATCGGGTCATAAATCTATTTTCGATGCGCAATTAGGTAAAGCCACGTTCCTATGGAATGCAGTTGGTCAAGCTAAGCCAGATATGGCTATGGTGCTTCCTGAGCAACGCAATGCCTATGCCGCAGATTTTTATTTAAATGCCTTAACTGGCGTTAGCACAGCTAAAAAAGGTGTATCAAGCGCTGTATTAACAGATTTATCTGAACAAAAGCTTGGTTCAATCACTGCTAAATACAAGCAAAAAGTACATGACATTGAAGTATTCAACCGTGAATACAACCTGATCATGGACAAAGAGTACAACCTAGTTGCAGGTTCTGGTTACTTCGCTAATACAAGCTCAAACGCAACACAATCATTTGCACCTTTAGCTGACTTTGTAGGCGCTGAGCAAAGTATCAAGCGTGCTATTAAAGAGCTTGCAGATATCAATGTATCGCTAACTAAGTCAACTGAGCAAGGCGACTATGTTAAATACAATGTGTCTAACCAAAATGGTGACAAAGTTGTATTAGGTCAGCCACGTGCTAAGAAAGTATTCTTTGAAGTAGCGGGTGAGTTGCAATCTGCATACTATGTTGAAGTAGAAGTAGCTGACAAAAATAGCCTAGAAAGCGATTACTTCAGTTATGTTATTGGCGCGCAAAACAACAAAGTTTACTTCAAGAAAGACTTAAAAGCTCACGCGGCAGATTTTAACTACCGTGTTTGGGCTGATGAAGATGGTTACCCGTGGGAAGGTCCACACGGTGACGTAATCCCAGCTGATGGCCCTGATCAAGTTGATGAAACAGAAATCCTTGATGCACCACTTGTAAGCTTATCTTATTACAAAAAATTAAGCACGATGGATCCGTGGCTTGCTGATGATGCTACAACAACATCAGGTAACAACGTATTTGCTTATGCTGATGTTATCGCACCTCAAGGTTACACAGAAGGTGACTTCACTGCAGAAACAACATCAGATTACACATTCGATTACCCTTACCGAGTTGATCAAGTAGCAAACAGCTACGACAACCGTAAAGCGGCGATCGTTAACTTGTTCTACATGAACAACTTCTTACACGATTTTTTCTATGATCATGGTTTTGACGAAACATCAAATGTTGCGCAAGTATCTAACTACGGTCGTGGTGGTGTTGAAGGCGATCCAATCGAAGCGCAAGCACAAGATAATAGCGGTTTAAACAACGCGAACATGTCTACGCCTGCTGACGGTGCAAGCCCACGCATGCAAATGTATCTATACAACTCAAAAGACGCAAAAGTAGGCGTTGACTACGGTGTGGTTGTAACATCTGATGCAACGATTGGTCTTCTAGAATCTTCTAAAGTATCTGGCTTTGGTCAAATGCAATTTGCTGATATCGCAGGGGAAGTTGTTCGTCTAGTTGACGGTAATAACGTAGATTCTGGTAGCGTAAACGATGGTTGTGAACCTGCAACAAATGCAGCAGAACTCGCTGGCAAAATTGCGCTTGTAGATCGTGGTTCTTGTAACTTCACAGCAAAAGTACTACACGCACAAGAAGCCGGTGCAATTGGTGCAATCGTTGTAAACAACAACCCAGATACGGATGAGCCAGCGCCAATGGGCGGTGAAGACGATGCCGTTATCATTCCTAACATGGGTCTGAACTATGCTGACGGTCATGCGCTTTACGATGGTATCGCTGCAGGCGAAACTGTCACTGTTAACATGTTCAATAAAGCAACGTTAAAAGACGGTACTTTAGATAACGGTATTATTGCTCACGAATGGGGTCACTATATCAGTAACCGCTTAGTGGGTAACTCATCAGGCCTTATCAACTTCCAGGGCCGCGCGATGGGTGAAGGTTGGGGTGATTTCCACTCTCTAATGTTCATTGCTAAAGCAGGTGACATTAACATCCCTGGTAACGACAAGTTCCAAAAAGCATACGGTAGCGGTACTTTCGTAGAAGACTTCTACTACGGTATTCGTCGTGTTCCATATTCTACCAATATGGAAGTAAACCCATTGTCTTTCCGTCACATTACTGAAAATGCTGGTGATGATGTAGGTATTTCACCAACAAGTGTTGCTTCACCACACGCAGCAGGTGAAATTTGGGCAACTATGCTTTGGGAAAGCTATGTAGCGCTTATCAACGAGCACGGCTTTGAAGATGCTCAAAACCGTATGGCTAACTACTTAGTTGCTGGTTACAAGCTGACTCCTGTTGCACCGTTATACACAGAAGCACGTGATGCTATCTTAGCTGCAGCGTATGCTGTAGACCCAGAAGATTACAAACTAATCTTAGGTGCATTTGCTAAGCGTGGTATGGGCTTAGGAGCTAAAGCACCAGAGCGTTTCAGTGAAGATTTAACAGGTGTTGTTGAATCAGACAAAATGAAACTTGCTAGCTTCACATTTAAAGATGTGGCAATGAATGCAAACTACAACGGTGCTGAGTTAGGTTATTGTTCAAACGATAACGTGCTAGATAAAGGTGAAACAGGTACATTAACTGTTAGCATCATGAACACAGGTAGTGAAGTACTGACTGGCACACAAGCTCAGTTAACGGTTGTAAGTGGCCACGATGTAACTTTCGAAAATGATGGTTTAATCACATTCGACGATACAAACCCATATGCTTCACAAACAAGCGCGCCGATTACTTTCACGTTAAATGATGCTGACACTGCGGATACACTTAAAATCGAAGTGTCATTCCCTGAGCTTTCTGCTGATGACGAAATTGTTGAAGCAGCAAGCGATACAGTATCTTACCTTGTGAATATGGACTTTGAAGATAAAGCACCAGTTAGCTCACAAACGGCAGACGATATGGAAGTAGCAGGTGCATCATTACGTGATTGGAAAGAAAACGTAATGACAGGTGATGACTTAGCTGTTGGCACGCAAAGCATGGCAACTGGTGGTAATGTTAACTTCTTCAACAGCTTTGGCTTCGGTCTTGGCGAGCAAACAATGTACCTAAACAACAATGACTTCCAGTCTGATGTTGCGGTTGAATCAAGAGAGTTTGATATCGGTTTTGCTGGTGACTTTGAAGTTTCATTCTGGCACTTCTACCTAATCGAAAACGAATGGGATGGTGGTGTTGTAGAAATCAGCGTAAACGGCGGTAACTGGGTAGATGTTACTGAGATGGGCGGTACTTTTGATGTAGGTTACGATGGCCCACTAATCGAAAACGACGCGCAAGCACTACAAGATCGCGATACCTTCACAGGTAACAATGTTGATGGTAACGGTGTTTATGGTAACTACGAAACAATTCGTTTCGGTACTGAACTAAACGGTAACCGTGCAAAATTACGTTTCCGTATGTCATCAGACAGCGCAGTACGTGAGTTCGGCTGGTGGATTGATAACGTTACGGTAAGCAACGTGACTTCACCAATCTTCTCAAACGTGGTTGCTGGTGATGCATTAGCATGTGATAACGCATTACCATTACTTTCTGTATCGGGTGATGAGTCAGTTTCTGAGTCTGCTTCAGGCACATTAACTGCAACAGCTACAGACCGTAATGATGACGCACTAAGCTACACGTGGACGCAACTAAGCGGTACAACTGCTACATTAACTGGTGCTGATACAGCTACTTTAGGCTTCACGCCAGGCGCTATCTCAAGCGATGACGAGTTGGTATTTGAAGTAACAGTTAATGATGGTACAGACTCTGTATCAGAGCAATTCACTGTTGCTGTAACTAACGAAGCTGAGCCAGTAGAAGAGAAGAAAGTGACTAAATCTAGCAATGGTAGCTTTGGTTTCTTAACACTACTACTTGCACCATTAGCGCTTATCGGCCGTCGCCGTAAACGTAAATAATAACGTTAAATAGTGATAACAAAGCCCTTACAGCTTACTGTAAGGGCTTTTTTGTTTTTAAGTTAGCGAGTTCCGAGTTCCGAGTTCCGAGTTCCGAGTTCCGAGGTACGAGGGGAAAGGTACGAGATACGACGTAGCAGCGATTTTACATCGCGTCTTAGAGCCTAGCGCCTTTTTGTAGGCGTGAAACTTGTTTCGCGCGTCTGACCGCTGATAGCTGAAGGCTGACCGCTCCTTTTGCTATCGTTGTGGGGTTATCAATACTCGATAACCCCACATTTCTGACTTACAGCTTAGAGCTTAGAGCTTAAAGCTCAAGGTAAGCTATTGAACCGTTGCTTTTAGGCCGCGGCGTTTTAATAACGCTGAAGTGTCTGGCTCTTGACCACGGAACGCTTTGAACGATTCCATCAGGTCACGTGAGTTACCGACTTCTAAAATTTCTTTACGGTATTTTTCACCCATTTCGCGAGTTAAACCACCTTGTTCTTGAACATAAGCAAAGGCGTCTGCCGCTAAGATTTCACTCCACATGTAAGCGTAGTAACCCGCTGAGTAACCGCCGCCCATTGAGTGCGAGAAGAAGGCTGACTTATAACGTGGTGGTACAAATGGTACATCAACACCATGTTTAGCAAGCGCTTGTTGCTCAAACTTTTCAATGTCTTGTAATGGTGCATCAGCAGAAAGTGAATGCCATTCCATATCAAGTAGTGCAGCTGCAACGTACTCTAGGGTATCAAAACCTTGGTTAAAGCTACGCGATTGAATTACTTTTTTCAGTAGCTCATCAGGAATTGGCTCGCCGGTTTTATGGTGTTTTGCATAGTTAGCGATAACTTCAGGGTACATTGCCCAATCTTCTTCAAATGTTGATGGGAACTCAACGAAGTCGCGTGATACTGAGGTGCCAGATAGAGTAGGGTACTTCACGTTTGAGAACATGCCGTGTAAGCCATGACCTAGCTCGTGGAAAATCGTTGTTGCTTCATCATAGCTGATAAGCGTAGGTTCGCCATTCGCGCCTTTTTGAATGTTCATAACGTTTACAACAACAGGCTTTTGTTCTTTAAGGCCAGATTGTTTAACGAATGAGCTCATCCATGCACCGCCACGCTTGCCTTCACGAGCGAAGTAGTCAGCAAAGAAAATGGCCAAGCTCTTACCATTTTCATCAAATAACTCATAGGCTTTTAGATCTGGGTGATATACCGGAATATCGTTACGTGGTTTAAAGGTGATGCCGTATAAACGGTTCATGGTGAAGAATACGCCGTCTTCTAGAACGCGGTTGAACTCGAAGTATTCTTTCACTGCATTTTCGTCAAGGTTGTATTTATCTTTACGAACTTGCTCTGCGTAGAATAACCAATCCCATGGCTGTAATTTGAATTGCTCGCCTGATTCATCAATCTTAGCTTGAATTGCAGCGGCCTCAGCGTTTACGTTTTGCATTAATGCAGGGATCATGCTCGCAAACATATCAAATACAGCTTGTGGTTTTTTCGCCATTTGTGACTCTAAACCAAAGTCAGCCCAGCTGTCGTAACCTAATAGCTTCGCTTTTTGAGCACGTAACTGAGCAAGCTGTGCCACGATCTCACGGTTACTATTTTCGCCCGATAATGCGCGCTCAGCCGATGCACGCCATACTTTTTCACGTAAATCACGGTTTTTCAGTGTTGCCAAAATTGGCTGACGCGTGGTGTTTGTGATTTTAATTAGGTATTGACCTGGGTGGCCTGCTTCTGCTGCGGCATTGGCGAGTTGTTCAATTTGACCTGCTGGTAAGCCTTCAAGCTCTGCTTTGTCATCCACTAAAACAACATTTGTTTTAGTCAGTGCTAATAAGTTTTGTGAGAACTGAGTTGTTAAGCTTGAGTGCTTCGTATTGATATCACGAATTTGTTGTTTTTGCTCTGCACTTAATTTTGCACCTGCACGCACAAAACGTTTGTAGTAAACGTCTAATAAACGTTTTTCTTCAGCAGTTAAGGCAAGGTTGTCAGCTTCGCTGTGAATAGCGGCTACTTTTTCAAAGAGTGCTTTATTTAAGAAAATATTGTCGCTATGAGCAGCTAGTTTTGGCGCTAATTCTTTTGTAATTCACGACGAGCCGGGTTTGAGTCAGTACCTGCTAGGTTATAAAAAATACTGCGTGTGCGAGTCAGTAGCTCACCACTTTTCTCAAGAGCAACAATGGTGTTAGCGAAATCAGGCTTTGCTGGGTTATTGATGATAGCTTGTACTTCAGCCATTTGCTCAGCCATACCTTTATTAAAAGCAGGCATAAAGTGCTCATCTTTAATCGCACTGAAATCAGGCGTTTCGTATTGTAATACGCTTTTTACAAACAGTGGGTTAGCTTGCTCTGCGGCAGCAGCTGGTGCTGATTGTTCTGATTTAGGCGTTGATGTTGTCGTTTGTGGTTCTGAACAGGCTGTGAGTAACAGCGCTGAACTGATCGCGGTTGCGATTAGGTGTTTCATAGTATTTCTCTTGTCATTTTTAAAATTAAATTGTGTCGATATACCCTTGCACATACGCTTTATAAGCTCTTGATTTGAAAAGCGGTTAAAACGAATTACAAAAATGCACTCATATGGGGTAGGTATCAGCATGTGATCAATGAGCCCAGCATACTGTGTCTTATTACAATTGACCTCATACGTTGCGATAAGGTGATTATTGGCTGCGATAAGCTGTTAAAATTCTCTAAGATCGGAAAGCGGCTTATTACTTAGCAGCTTAAATAGCCCGATAAAATGATCTTTTTGACTCATAACAGTTACCAAATAAAAACTTTATGGTATGTTATATTGTAACATATCAATCTGCAACCAATCTTGCCATGGAGTGAATTTTTTTACGATAAGTTGCAAATGTTGCTGAATAAGCAAGGAGCAGTATGGCTATCATAATCAAACATGCGAGCGTAGTTAATGAAGGACAGCGGAAAACAAACGATATAAAAATAGTCGATAAACGAATTGTTCTAATCGATTCTGATATCACTGCAAAGGCCAATGATCAGGTGATTGATGCAAGCGGCCTGTTGCTATTACCTGGCATGATTGACGATCAAGTTCACTTCAGAGAGCCAGGCCTGACGCATAAAGGCACTATTGCCAGAGAGTCCGCCGCCGCAGTTGCGGGTGGCATTACAAGTTTTATGGAAATGCCCAATGTTTCACCGTCGACCACCTCGGCAAAAGCTCTTGCAGATAAATACGCGATAGCAGCTCAGACTAGCGCTGCGAATTATGCGTTTTACTTTGGTGCAACCCCTGACAATCTTGAAGAAATTAAAGCCCTTGATACAAAAAAAGTTTGCGGCGTGAAAGTATTTATGGGGGCATCAACAGGCGATTTACTCGTTGAGCATCCGCATGCACTAGAAGCCATTTTTCGTGAAAGCCCTGTACTTATTGCAACCCATTGCGAGCAAGGCGAGGTTATTCAGCAAAATCAGCGCCGTTTAGCAAAACGTTTTGGCGAACTATGTATCGAACATCATCCATTAATTCGTGATGAGTTAGCCTGTTATGCATCATCATCGTATGCGGTATCACTGGCAAAACGTTATGGTTCACAGCTACATGTTTTACACTTAACAACGGCAAAAGAGCTCGAACTATTTAGTAATGCCCCGATAGAGCAAAAGCACATAACCGCAGAAGCATGCGTGCATCATTTATGGTTTAACCAAGACGATTACGCACACTATGGCAATCAAATTAAATGTAACCCCGCCATAAAATCAGAGCAAGACCGCATAGCGCTGCTCGCAGCAGTGCGTGATGGTCGCATTGATATTATTGCCACCGACCATGCACCTCATACTTGGCAAGAAAAACAGCAACAATACAACGCTGCACCAGCAGGGCTTCCGCTCGTCGAGCATGCCTTATTAATGTTACTTGAACAGGTAAAACGCGGTACGTTGAGCCTTGAGCAAATCGTTGAAAAAACAGCGCATAACGTGGCAAAGCGATTTGCTATTGAAGGCCGTGGCTTTATACGAGAGGGTTATTTTGCTGATTTAGTACTGGTTGACCCAAATGCAGAAAAGCACGTTGAGCACACAAACACTCATTACTTATGCCAATGGACGCCATTCAATGGCACTACTTTTTCAAACCGAATTACACATACCTTTGTAAATGGGGAGTGTGTTTTTGATGGGCAGCACGTATACCCGCACAAACAGGCTGCTATGGCCTTAACATTTAATCGTTAAAAGAAGTTGATATGCAATTACCCGATATTACCTCGCACTCTAATGTAGATTTTCAGTCGCCTTTAAAATGGGTCGGTATGGAAAAAATAGCATTGCCTTTGAAGCTTGCACAAACTCATGTTGATGTGCACCTTAATGCCAAAGCCGATGTGTTCGTTAGCCTTGATAGCGATGCTAAAGGCATTCATATGTCGCGTCTTTATTTACTACTTAATCAGCTATTGGCTAAACAAAGCTTAACGACTCAGCGTGTTAACGAGTTTATGGAGGCCGTTTTAGCATCACAAAAAGGCTTAAGTAAAGGCGCAAAACTGGTGCTGCATTTTGATTTACCTCAGTTAAAACCAGCATTACTTAGCGACAACGCTGGTTATAATGCTTACCCTGTTATTTTAACGATTACTAAGCAGCAATCGCTGATTATTAACTTAAAAGTAGATATTACCTATAGCAGCACTTGCCCGTGCTCAGCGGCATTGTCGAGGCAGCTTTTGAGCGAGGCGGTTGATAAACAATTTAACGATGCAGCGATTGATAAAGCATCATTCCTTAACTGGCTTGCAAGTGAACAGGGCTCAATTGCAACCCCTCATAGCCAGCGCTCTTATGCGTATGTCGATGTCACTTTTATTAGTGAAAAGCTACCTGATATTGGCGGCTTTATCACAGTATGTGAGCAAGCTATAGGCACCCCAGTACAAACCGCCGTGAAGCGTGAAGATGAACAAGCATTTGCTGCTCTTAACGCAAAAAATTTACTGTTTTGCGAAGATGCAGCAAGGCGATTAAAGCAGTGCTTCGAAACAATGGATGTAATTACTGATTATCAGTTTAAAGTTGAGCATCAAGAAAGCTTACATGGCCATAATGCAGTGGTTCATGAGTCTAAATATTAGGCTCATGAAACCTGAGTGGTTTACAAATTTTGACATTAGCGGTCGCAAATTATTGCTATTCACTAGCACCATGATAATTATATGAGCGCTAAAAATGATAAACATAACAAAAAGGATGACTATGCGTTTTAAATTTATTGCTGCTGCAGTAGGTCTTGCTGTAGCAAATGTTGCTGTTGCCGACGAAGGCATGTGGCAACCTCACCAGCTACCGGAACTTGAATCTATATTAAAAGCGAAAGGTTTGAGCATTGATGTACAATCAATTTCAAAACTGACTGAGTTTCCGATGAACGCGGTAATTAGCCTTGGTGGCTGTACAGCTTCGTTTGTTTCTCCAAAAGGTTTAGTGGTAACTAATCATCACTGTGCTTATGGTTCGATTCAATATAACTCAACTACCGACAATAATATTTTAGAAAATGGCTTTTTAGCTAAGTCAACAGGTGAAGAAGTACCTGCTGCGCCGGGGTCTCGTGTTTATGTGACAGAACAAGTAACCGAAGTCACTGATAAAGTTAACCAAGGTACTGACCAGCTAACAGGTAAAGCACGTTTTGATGCTATTGAAGCAAATGAAAAAGCACTTGTTAGTGAATGTGAGCAAGATCCAAGCTATCGCTGTAATGTGTACACTTTCCATGGTGGTCTTGAGTATTACCTCATTAAATCACTAGAAATTAAAGATGTACGTTTAGCGTATGCACCCGCTATGGGTGTGGGTAAATACGGCGGTGATATCGATAACTGGATGTGGCCGCGCCATACGGGTGATTTCTCGTTCTATCGCGCGTATGTTGGCAAAGATGGCAAGCCTGCTGAATATTCGGAAGACAACGTGCCGTACCAAAGTGATGCGTTTTTAAAAGTAAGTGCTAAAGGCGTACAAGAAGGCGATTTTGTGATGGTTACCGGTTATCCGGGTAGCACAAACCGTTACCGTATATCGCCTGAAGTTGACTACGTGTTTAATACAGCCTACCCATTAGCGCGTAAATATAATTCTAAATATGTTTCGTTAATTGAAGAAAATGCTCCAGAGGGTTCAGAGGCACGTATCGCTTACGAAAGCACGATTGCGGGTTACAACAATTACATTAAAAACTATGGCTCAATGATTGAGAGCTTTAACAAAGGTTCAATGTATAGCCGTAAGCAACAATTCGAAAAAGATCTCACAGCGTGGATCAATCAAGATAGCAAACGCAAAGCTAAATACGGACATGTACTTGCTGATTTATCAGCGCTAGTTGCACAGTCACAAGAGCATAACCAGCGCGACCGTATGTTAGGGTATGTACACCGTTCACAAATGATTTCAACTGCTCGACGTTTATATCGTTTAGCTTATGAAAAACAAAAGCCAGATGCTGAGCGCGAAAGCGGTTATCAAGAGCGTGATATGCCACGTATCGAGTCACGTTTAAAAAGCATGAGCCGTCGTTATGATGAAGCTGTTGATAAAGCAATATTGCTGTACTTTATTGAGCAGTATGCGGCATTACCAAAGGACCAACGTGTTGCAGAAGTTGATAAAGCGCTTGGTTTAACAAACGGTTTTGACAAGCAAAAACAACAAGCTTTACTTGATGAAATGTATGCTAAATCTGTTCTTGCTGATGAGAGTAAACGCTTATGGATGGCAGGCCTTGACCTTGCACAGTTAAAACAAAGTAGCGATCCTTTCATTCAGTACGCTCAGGCTATTTTTGCTGCCACTAAAGATATAGAAGATGCGAAAAAAGAGCTGGCCGGTAAACAGCAAGCCGCTCGCCCTGCATTAATGGAAGCAATTATCGCTTATAACAAGGCACTTAATAAACCTGTTTATGCTGATGCGAACAGCACCCTACGTGTAACTTACGGCACGGTAGGCGGCTATTCACCGCAAGATGGCTTAGTGGCAACCCCCTTTACAACTTTAGAGGGACTGCTTGCTAAAAACACCGGTGTTGAACCATTCAACTCACCAGAAAAGCAAAATGAGTTAATTAAGCAAAAGCTTTATGGTGATTACACCGGCGGTATGAATACTGTTCCGGTTAACTTTTTATCAAATGTAGATACCACAGGTGGTAACTCAGGCTCACCAACGTTAAACGGTAATGCTGAACTGGTTGGTTTATTATTTGATGGTGTTTACGAAAGCATTATTGGTGATTGGGATTACGATGAAAACTTAAATCGCTCAATTCACGTTGATTCACGATACATGTTATGGGTGATGGATAAAGTTGATAATGCGCAAAATCTACTGAAAGAGATGACTATCGTTAAGTAATCTAAGTTTAACGTTAATTTAAGCATTAAAATGCCAGTCTAACAGACTGGCATTTTTGTTTTTAATAAAAATAAAATCATTAAATTTCATTAGTTTGAAAAATATTTATAAAAATTAATTTTTCTTAAGTTTTATTTAAGTTTCGCTCGATAAATTTTACACATAACCTAAGTGGAGCGAACAATTATGCTTTCAGTTCAACAATTACAACAAACTCAAGTTCAAGAGCCAGCCTTTGTTTGCACTCGTGAAGGAGGTCAATTCCGTGACCGCCTTGAGAGCAATATCAAGCAAGGCTTTGCTGCTGCGTATGACGCGAAAATTTCGCAATTCATGCCGCTACTTTGCGAGCTTAATGTTGATGATGAAGTATGTACTTTAGGTCTTCGCTCTGCATCACAGCCTTTGTTTATTGAACAATACCTCCCTGCGTCTATTGAGCACTTTGTCAGTGCCAAGCGTGAGCACATTTTTGAGCTAGGTAATTTATGCTCAACGCATCGAAAAGCCACCTTGGCACATTTTGTTTTAATGAACGAAGCACTTTATCAGGCAGGAGCAAAATATTTAGTGTTTTGCGCAACCCGTAAAGTGAGAGCGTTATTAAAAATGCTTGGTGTGAATTGCAAAGAAATCGGTGTTGCCAATGCACAAGCACTTCAAGATCCAGCCAGCTGGGGTAGCTATTACGACAATCAACCAACCATTTGTGTGGTTGACCTAAACGAAGCACATCAACGTGTATTAAACACCCCAGTTTTATTCAATATCAAACAGCAGTGTTTGCAGTCATCACTTGAGCTTGCTGTATTTTTGGAGGCGTTATGAGCTGGTTAACACAATTACCGCATAAGGATAGCGACACATTGATGGTTTGCCATCAAAGTGATGGTGTACGCTCACTAACTAAACAAGAGTTTACTGAGCAAGTAACTCGTTTACTGCCAACCTTAGCTGAATTTGATGCCCAAGGCATCGCTTATCAATTAGATAACACGCCAGCATGGTGTGTATTGGAAGCCGCGATTAGCGATCTTAAAAGAGTCGCGATTCCGCTACCAACGTTTTTTACTGCTCAGCAAATTGCATTTGGTTTGCAAAACAGTGGGGCAGGGCTATTTGTATGTGACCGCGCATACGAAGGTGAGCATGCTAAGTTAGTTGCGTTAGTTGACGTGTGTAAGCATTACCCTTTATATGTTTATCAACTGAGTAATACACAGCCTGTGCCTTATTTTGCTAACACGCAAAAGATTACCTTTACATCGGGCTCAACGGGTACACCAAAAGGCGTGTGTTTATCTCTTGAAAGTCAAATGCAGGTAGCTACATCACTCTATCAAAGCATTGGTTTAGAAAAACCAAACCATTTGTGTTTATTGCCGTTACCGGTTTTGCTTGAGAACTTAGCAGGTGTTTATGCGCCGCTATTAGCTGGTGGTACGGTTAATTTGGTCCCTTTAGCTGAACTTGGTTTTTCTGGTGCGCAGTTACTTGAACCTCACAAATTGATTGCTGCAATTGAACGTACTGAGCCAAATACTCTTATTTTAGTGCCAGAACTTCTTACCTGTTTGGTGGCTTTTGCAAAGCAAGGCTGGCAAGCGCCTAAAAGCTTAAAGTTTATTGCTGTAGGTGGCGCGGTTGTAAGTCAGCAGCTTATTAAGCAAGCCCGTGAATGTGGCTTACCTGTGTATCAAGGTTATGGTTTGTCTGAGTCTTCATCGGTGGTGAGTTTAAACACTAGTAATGATGATGACATCGAAACTGCAGGCCGAGTACTT
The DNA here is from genome assembly GCF_023650775.1 of Pseudoalteromonas sp. SCSIO 43101. Classification (NCBI taxonomy): domain Bacteria; kingdom Pseudomonadati; phylum Pseudomonadota; class Gammaproteobacteria; order Alteromonadales; family Pseudoalteromonadaceae; genus Pseudoalteromonas; species Pseudoalteromonas sp. SCSIO 43101. Next base: position 481,004 of record NZ_CP072674.1, on the reverse strand, counting down.
AAACATATTCAATATAAAATTGAAAATGGCCAACTTCATATCAAAGGTTCATTATTTTTAGGTTATTTAGGTCAAGCTGCACAAAATACCGACGATTGGTATGCCACTGGAGACTTAGTTACTGAGCAAGAAGGCCGTTTGGTTATCCAAGGCCGCTTGAAAAATCAGCTTATCACAAGCTTTGGACGCAATATCAGTGCTGAGTGGCCGGAGTCATTATTGCTCAGCCACAGTCAGGTACAGCAAGCTGTCGTTATTGGCGAAGGCCAAGCGTTTTTAGCTGCGCTTATCTTTGCAAACCAAGCGATGAGTGACAATGAGCTTGCAGCACACATTGCTAAACAAAACGCGCAGTTACCCGAATACGCACAGATAAAAAAATGGCATCGTCTGGCAGAGCCAATGAGCCACACCCAAGGTTTATTAACTAGCAATAATCGCCCAAAACGCGATGTTATTAACCAATTTTTTGCTAGAGAAATTTCAGCATTTTACAAAGAGGCGACGAGCATGAGTCAATTTTTCAATACATTACAAGCCGAAACACAAAATGAGCGCGACTATCTTTTAGCAGCGCCGATTATTGGCCGAGTTTTTAAAGGTGAAGTAAGCCTTAGTGAATATGCATCGTTTTTAACTCAAGCATATCACCATGTTAAGCACACAGTGCCACTACTAATGGCTGTGGGTGCAAAGCTTACCGATAAACAAGAGTGGCTGCGTGAAGCTGTTGCAGAATACATTGAAGAAGAGTTAGGCCATCAAGAATGGGTATTAAATGATATTGCTGCATGCGGTTTTGATAAAGAGTTGGTACGTAATTCTCGTCCACAGTTTTCGACCGAATTAATGGTGTCGTATGCCTATGATGCAATTAATCGCGGTAATCCTTTAGCTTTCTTTGGTATGGTTCATGTGCTTGAAGGTACTTCTATTGCATTAGCAGATAATGCTGCAGGACAAATCCGTGAGGTTGTTGGGCTACCTAAAAAGGCTTTTTCATACCTTACTTCGCACGGTGCACTTGATATTGAACACGTTAAGTTCTTCGAATCACTAATGAATAAAATAGACAACGAGGACGACCAACAAGCCATTATTCACGCCGCTAAATGTTTTTACAAACTATACGGCAATATTTTTCGTGACCTCGACTCAGAACCTTTCTTTACAGAGGCGGACATGGAGCAAAGCGCATGAGTAGCCCAGTTTGTGTGCTAACCGGCGCAACTGGGGGCATTGGCCGTGCTATTGCTCTTAGCCTTGTGAAAGAAGGGTGGCGTTTATTGCTGGTAGGCAGAAATGTTAAGCAACTTGCTGCACTTAAGTTGGAGTGTGGTAATGACGCAGAGTATTTTCAGGCTGATCTAAGTAACAGTGAATCCCGTGATGATCTTGCCAAGTTTGCTCAGCAAATTGGTGGTGCAACATTACTTATCAATAATGCAGGCGTCAATGTGATGCAGGGCTTTAGTGAAATCAGTGAGCAGCAAATAGATCACCTGTTAAATATCAACCTGCATGTGCCAATTAAATTATGCCAGCTATTTTTACCACAAATTACACGCAACAAAGGCACGATTGTGAATATAGGTTCATCGTTTGGTAGCATCGGATATCCATATCAAACCTTGTACTGCGCCAGCAAGTTTGGACTTAGAGGTATGACAGAAGCCCTTGCCAGAGAGCTCAGCCACAGCGATGTGAAAATATTGTATTTAGCACCTCGCGCGACTGATACCGCGATCAATTCGCCACAAGTGCGCGCGATGAACAAAGAGCTTGGTAACACGATGGATCCGCCTGAAAAAGTGGCAGATGCATTAATAGATTTAATTAAATCAAAAAAACGTCGCCGTTTTATCGGCTTCCCTGAAACATTATTTGCCCGTATTAACGGCGCATTTCCATCACTAGTTGATAACGCAATAGCAAAACAACTTCCTAAAATTAAAAGTTTTTTTGCGAACTAAATTGATTAAGGTGAATGATTATGACTAAACTAAATTTTAAAGCCCTAATGATGTTAGGTGTTATCATGGCCGCGCCTGCAAAAGCCGACTTTAATAGTGATTTAAGTTCGGTGCAAAAAAAGTGGGCAGTGGTTAATTACGAATTAGTTGATGATGCGCAATTAGATGCCTTTGAAAAACTAGCCAACGAAACGGCTGAATTTACAAAAGCGAATGACCAGCAGGCTGCAAGTCATATTTGGTACGGTATTGTGCTATCGAGTTATGCGGGAGCGAAAGGGGGCTTAGGTGCTCTTGGTCTTGCAAAAGATGCTAAAGCGCAATTTGAAAAAGCGCTAAGCTTAGATCCAAAAGCGCTCGACGGTTCAGCATACACCAGCCTTGCTACCTTGTACGGTAAAGTGCCGGGTTGGCCAATTGGTTTTGGTGATGATGATGAAGCGAAAAAGCTGTTTCAGCAAGCGCTTGAGCTAAATCCTCGTGGTATCGATAGTAACTATTTATATGCTTCATTCCTATATGACGAGCGTAAGTATAAATCAGCTAAAGAATTTTTATTGGTTGCTCAGCAAGCGCCAGCGCGCCCTGATAGACCAAAAGCAGATCTTTACCGCCAACAAGAAATTACTAAACTATTGGCTAAGGTAGAGAAAAAAATAAAGAGATAAACTATGCATTTATTGCTCGTTGAAGACGACCATTTAGTGGCTGAAGGCCTGTGTCGCTCTTTGCGTCAACAAGGATATAGTGTTGAACATAGTTCGACCGTTAAGTCAGCGATGCAATGGCTGCACAACGATGAAATTGAGCTGGTAGTCCTTGATTTAGGGCTACCTGACGGTGATGGCATCGACATTTTAAAGCATATAAAAAAACATCGTAAAAACATTCCTGTGGTGATTTTAACTGCTAGGGGTAGTATCGACGATAAAGTTATGGGTTTAGATTTAGGGGCTGATGATTATCTTGCAAAACCGTTTGATCCCGCTGAATTATTTGCACGTCTTCGGGTTGCAAGCAGGCGCCTGACACAAGCACAAACCAGCACCTTAAAAGTCGGTGATGTTGAAATGGATACCGCGGCATTTACCGTGAGTTATCAAGGAGAGCCCGTTAATCTTCCGCGTAAAGAGTTCATGCTCCTTAAAGCTTTGTTAGAAAATCAGGGCCGCGTGCAATCAAAACAGCAGCTAGAGAGTAAACTCTATGAGTGGGGCGAAGAGGTGGGATCAAATACCATCGAAGTGCATATTCATCACTTACGTAAAAAATTTCCGAAAGAGTTCATAAAAACCTTACGCGGCATTGGTTATGTGGTAGGTAAACGCTAGTGTCAATTCGTAAGCGACTCACCTTACTTATCTTGTCTATGGTGATCTTAACCTGCTTTTTGGCTTTTACTAAAGGTTATCGAGAAAGTATGAATCAGGCTGAAGCACTGCTTGATAATGAGCTTGTAACGCTTGCGCATGTGTTGATTGAACAGCCGTTAAATAAAGAAACTCCTGCCTATACGAGTAATTTACCGCAGTTATTATTTCAGGTTTGGGTGGATGACAGTTTGGTCTCAAGCTCAAAGTCATTACAAAATAACCCAATCAATCAAAGTCACTGGCAAACCGGGTTTAGTGTTGAGAATTTGGCAGGGCAACGAGTCAAAGTATACCGTTTAAGCGAAGGAGATAAGCGGGTGCTTATTGCTGAGCCATTGAGTAAACGTGTGGCACTAACAGAAACAGTGATTTTATCGGCTATGACGCCATTGTTATGGAGCGTACCAATCTTAGCACTGCTTATTAGTGTTTTTGTAAAACAAGGGCTTGCGCCACTCACTCGGTTATCTAATCAACTTAAACATAGACAAGCAAATGACTTTACTGCGATCCCTTGGCAGACCCCAGAACAAGAAATTAAACCCGTAATCAGCCGCTTAAATGATCTATTTAAGCGTGTTGAAAGTGCCTATTTACGAGAACGATTTTTTGCCTCAGATGCGGCCCATGAGCTGCGCACACCGCTTAGTAGCTTAAAAATAAATGTACATAATTTACTTGCCCAAGGTGTCGATAGTGTAGAACTTGATGCGATGGAAAAAGGCGTTGATAAACTGAGTAATATCGTTGAGCAGATGTTGATTTTAGGGCGAACATACCCAGAGCAGTGGCAGGCGCAATTTAGCCCTGTATCGGTATTAGAGGTTAGCCAGCAAGTTGTAGCACAACTTTATGACCGTATCGATGAAAAAGAGCATACAATTAGCATAGATGGTGATGATTTTATTATTGCTGGTGATGAATTCACTTTGATCACTTTATTTGGCAATTTACTGAGTAACGCCATAAAATATACACCAGCTGTGGGAGAGATTTGTATTACTCTTAAAGCCGAAGGTAATCGTTTTATCTGGCAAATTGATGACTCCGGTCCAGGTATTGATGAAGCTCAAAAGCAGCGCATTTTTAACCGTTTTTACCGCGTGGGTGGCGATAAACATCCATCCGGTGAGCAAGGAGCCGGGCTTGGTATGGCTATTGTTGAACACATAGTATCGATTTATAACGCTGATATTGCGCTTGCAGATAGTCACCTCGGTGGCTTGCGAGTAAGCGTCTCTTTTATGCAAGGAGAGATTAGTGAATAAATGGATTTTGGCATTCTCTATGCTGCTACTATGTATGTCGTCTTGGCTTGCTTATGCCAAAGAGTACAAACTGATCTTAAGAGATCATCTATTTTACCCCGCTGAAATTAAAGTACCTGCCAATAAAAAGCTGCGACTTTTAATCGAAAATCAAGATGACACTCCTGAAGAGTTCGATAGCTTTGACTTAAACCGCGAAAAAGTGCTCTACCCAGGCCGAACCAGTGTGATTTATATCGGCCCATTAAGCCCTGGGCGTTATGATTTTTTTGGTGAATTTTCGCCTAACACTGCTCGAGGGACTGTTGTGGCTACGGAGGTGGATGATGCTGATAACTAGTCTGCTGATGAGTATAAATCAGCTTCTGCCTGTGGTTATTTTAGCTGTGCTTCTGGGTTTGATTGTGCCTTTAAATCAGCGTCAGCTATGTATTTATGCCGTTATTGGTATTGTGATGAGCTTAGTGTTTGTACAAGGCGCTGCATGGGTGAGCCAGTTATTTGATCATAGAGGCTTAGAGTTCATGCAAATGTTGCTGTGTATTGTGATTTTTGCAGCTGCATTAATTAGTTGTCAGCAACGAAGTCAGGCCGCAGCTGTCGCATTGGTTGCTACCATGACGTTGTATTTAAGTCACTACATGATTTATTTAGTCAGTTTCTGGCACAGCAAAGATACTGCTGAGCCTCTGATACTTGGTACCTTATTAGGGGTTGGTATTTGTATTAGCTTTGGTGTGTTACTGTTCTTTTTACTTGAAAGTGTTGTTAAACGCGCAGGCGTGCAGCCTTTAGTTGTGTTGCTTGCCTTAAATGCAACAGCAAAGTTATTGATACTTCTTGATTTAGCAAGTCAGGTAGACCTACTCGATGTGACTTCAAATTATTTAGATTGGCGTGGGTTTCTAGTTGAAAACTCAGAACTAGGGCGGGTATTAAAAGCCTTATTGGGTTACGAAGCCACACCAAGTAAAACAGCGCTTTGGGTGTATGTAGTTGCAGCGTTGGTATTTATCGCCTTAGCGCGTGTTTTAAAAATTAAAAAGACAGAGGAGCCAGTATGCGGTTCTTAATGATTAGCTTAAGCTGTTTGCTGTTAGCAACTATTAGTCAAGTCGCACATGCTGATGGCATGGTGGTCGATAAAGTATATCACCCTTATGTAATGCCTTTTGAGCGCGAAGTAGAGTGGCGTTTAGTGTCGAGACAAACTGATAGCGGCAATGTGTTAGCGCAGCGCGCAGGTTTTGGTGGGGCAATTAATGACACCATGAGTCTTGAAGGTTATTTGGTTGGCGAACGAGACGATAACGGCGATTTTGGGTTATCTTCATACGAGGTAGAGTTACGTTGGCAGCTTGTTGAACAGGGACGATTATGGGCTGACTGGGGGGCACTATTTGAGCTTGAAAAACAAAATACAGTGGATGCTTACGAAGCAACGACAGGCTTTTTATGGGAAAAAGAGTTTGGCCGTACAAGCCTGACTATGAATGCATTTTTAGTGTATGAATGGGGCGCAGATATCGAGAATGAGTGGGAAAGCGAGTTTCGTTTGCAGTATCGTTATCGCTATCGATCAGCGTTTCAACCATCAATAGAAATTTACGCTGGTGAGGATTTTGTTGGGGTTGGTCCCGGCTTTATTGGTTTACATAGGTTTAGTCCAAAACGTCAGTTAAAATGGGAAGCTGGTTTTATCAGCGAACTGAGTCAATCCGGTAAAGATCATAGCTTTCGCTTAGCATTGGAATTTGAGTTTTAATGACGATAGTGTTTGACTTATCTTAGTAACTCTATATAGTGGGCACCAGCTAGAAAGAAAGCGTGTAATTAATAAATCTTTATTTCGTTGTTGTATAAGTAATACTTGTAGTACCGTCCTGAAGTTTTTAAGTACCATCTCATTTTTTGCTACACCCGCCCATTAGGGCATTTTTAATTTTTTATATCAGGAATAATACTATGTCTAACATCGTATCAGGTACAGTTAAGTGGTTTAACGAATCTAAAGGTTTTGGTTTCATCGAGCAAGAAAATGGCCCAGACGTGTTCGCACACTTCAGCGCTATTAAAAGCGACGGTTTCAAAACTTTAGCTGAAGGCCAACGTGTAGAGTTCACTCTTTCACAAGGTCAAAAAGGCCCACAAGCGGATAACATCACTCCGTTATAATTTTTACTTTTAGTAAAAATTAAGAAGAAGCAAGCTACGGCTTGCTTTTTTTGTGCTTAAAAATTGACTGAGCTAATGAAAATTTCTATATTTAATGCAGCTATTTAATTAGGGTGTATTAATTATCTTAAAATTATTGTTGTTAGCATGCCTAAGTTTTGCACCCGTAGTAATGGCAAAGGATAGTGTCACCATCTACACCGAGCAATTCCCGCCATATAATTTTTCAAACAAAGGGCACCTAGAAGGCATTAATCTTAAATTTGTCAAAGCAATGTGTGTTGATGCAGACATTGAATGTCACTTCGAGCTTTTACCTTGGTCTAGGGCATATCACTTTGCACAGAAAAAACCACAATCAGGCCTAGTCTCTACGGCACGAGTTCCTGATCGAGAAGAGTTATTCAAGTGGGTTGGTCCACTGGCTTCATCACGTAACTTTTTTTATCGCTTACAATCAAATGATCGCATTAATCCTATCGACTTATCTCAAGTAAAAGATCATAGTTTATGTGTTGTCAGAGACAGCATTTACGAAAAATTCGTAGAAAGCATTGGCTATGAAGGTGATAAAAATCTTCTAAAAGTGAGTCACTATTACGAATGTATTAACCTATTTTTTAAAAATAAAATCGAGCTGATCATAGGCTCAGAGCTATCGTTTAAATATCAATTAATGCAGTATGGTCACCAAGGCAGAGAAGTGGTTAAGTTAGTTGAATTGCCTCTGAATGGCGCCGTGGGTAACTTTCTAGCGCTAAATAAAGCATTACCTGATGAGTTAGTTGCTCGATTTCAAGCAAGTTATAACAAGCTGAGTAAACAAGGACTACTAGAAAAGTATATTGAGCAATATAAGGCGAATTAAGGTCGCTGTAGTAACATCACGGTATTGTATTTTGGCGTCACCATCACTTCATTAAATGCTTTTTTTAACGCATCCACATAGCGTTGTTCGGTATTAATATTTGCCGCGAGGTAGCCTTTCATGGTTAAAAAGTCGATACCATGCGTAAAGCTAAAGCGACGCTCATCTAATGCCAGCTGCTCAGCCATAGCTGCAATATAATTTTTATCATCGATAATTAAATCAACCTTGCCCGACATCAACAGTTGATATGATTTATTGATATCCGAAGTATAGACTACAGTGTAACCACGGTCTGTTAGGCGCTGTGCCGCTAAATCATTACGTTGTACGGCTATTTTGTAATCTTTTGCTTGCTCGTTTGAGGTGATGTTTATATCTGTGCGAGAGCTTAATTTAACAAAGCCCATTTGATAGGTAGCTACTTCACCAATCCAATGAAAGTGTTTTTCGCGCTCAGGGGTCTTCGCCATACTATAAATAAAGATATTAGGTCTCTTAAGTGCCATATTGTAGGCACGGGCCCAAGGATAAAGCTCTATATTTGGGTTTATGTTTGCTTTGGCAAAAATAGCTTTAACTAATTCGGTGCTTTCACCGGAAACTTGGTTATTGATTAAAGTTTGGTTTGGTGGCGACAGCTCAGTCACAACGGTCAGGGTCGGTTCGCAAAGTGCTGGCCAACTAAAGAAAAGGATTAGTATATAAACTCGTAAAAATTTCATTTATGTACTTAAATAGACTTAGTAATTAAATCTTAGCACATAAAACGATAAAAGGGCCTTGCGGCCCTTGGTGAAGTATCGTTCAAGTCAGATAGACCTTTAACCCCTTAAAGTCCTATCCTATTGTTTTGCAACTACGGCTCATCTCATTAAGTTTCTAAGCTAGCGAGAGGAAAAAACCTGCAATTGCTGCACTCATGAGGTTAGCCATAGATCCTGCTAACACTGCTCTGAGCCCTAAGCGTGCGATATCCTTTCGCCGACTAGGCGCCATACCGCCTAATCCACCTAGTAAAATTGCTATCGATGATAAGTTAGCAAACCCACATAACGCGAATGTGACAATCGCTTGTGTGTGCGCACTTAACGTATCGCGATAATTAATAAAGTCGAGGTAAGCAACAAATTCGTTTACTACAACCTTCTGACCTATAAAACTGCCTGCGATTACTGCTTCGTTCCAAGGTACACCTAATAACCATGCAACTGGCGCGAATACGTAACCTAAAATTTCTTGTAGCGTTAATGTTGGATGATCAAACCAACCACCAATACCGCCTAATAGCCCATTTAAAAGTGCAATAAGTGCTACGAAAGCAAGTAACATAGCACCTACATTCAGTGCTAGATGCATACCGTTTGCGGCACCTGATGCAGCTGCATCAATTACGTTAACCGGTTTTTCTTCTTGTACGTCTAAATCAGCTAAATCTTCTTTTGGTGTTTCGGTCTCTGGCACAATCATTTTTGCCATTAAGAAACCACCTGGTGCCGCCATAAAGCTGGCTGCGATTAAGTATTTAAGCTCTACACCAATTGTTACGTAACCCGCCATAACAGAACCTGCTACGGTAGCAAGGCCACCTACCATTACCGCAAACAGCTCTGACTTAGTCATGCTGGCAATAAATGGCTTAACAATCAATGGTGCTTCTGTTTGGCCAACGAAAATATTGGCGGTTGCAGAAAGCGATTCAGGGCGAGAGGTTTTCAATAGCTTTTGTAAGCCACCGCCGAGAATCTTGATTATCCAATCCATTACTCCGATGTGATACAACACAGCAACTAATGCTGAGAAGAACACGATAACGGGCAATACTTGTATCGCAAAAATAAACCCTAAAGTATCTTGCGATGCCAGTGAGCCAAATAAGAAGCTTATACCGTCATTAGCATATCCAATAACCGATGAAACTCCTCGTGACATACTTGCTAGTACGTTTTTGCCCACTTCGAAGAACAAGACAAAGCCACCAATTAACACTTGTAGTAAAAAGGCGATGCCTACTGTTCTTAAATTAATCGCTTTACGGTTAGTTGAAGCCGCAAAAGCAATGCCTAGTAGCACAACAATGCCTACTAAGCTCATAAATGTTGTCATACTGACTATTTCCCGTTGTTATTGTTGCAGTAAATATTTTATTTTACTTTTAATTATATCAATGGCAACGCGATTCATACCGCCGCGAGTGACTACGAGATCAGCTTTGTGTTTTGATGGCTCAATAAACTGATAAAACATAGGTCGCACTGTCGCTTGATATTGATCAACAACGGACTGTAATGTTCTGCCACGCTGCTCCATATCTCGTTGCATACGGCGCATAAGGCAGATATCTAAAGGTGTATCAATAAACACCTTAATATCAAATTCTTTTCGAAGTGCCGGATCACTCAGTAGCAAAATACCTTCAACGATAAGTACTTTTGCAGATGCAACTCGGCGCGTTTCATCGCTACGGGTATGCATTGCATAGTCATAAGTTGGTACGTCTACCGATTTTCCAGCGCGCAATTGAAGTAAGTGCTCATGCAAAAGCTCATGCTCGAAAGCATCAGGATGGTCGTAATTGGTTTGCGTTCGATGGTCAAACGGCAAATGCGACTGGTCTTTGTAATAAGCATCTTCTTCGATCACTGCGATCGCGCCCGGTTCAAGCTCATTGACTAATTCGTTATAAATTGTCTTGCTAAAAAGAGACTTGCCCGACGCAGATGCGCCAGCAATAGCTATAATTGTTCGTGTCACTAAAGTTCTCGCCCACACAGAAGGAAACATTGTTAGGTAGATCACAATAGCAAAAAAGACACGATTAATCTCTTTTGCTTCGCTTAGGGATGCAAATTTATAATGTTTCTGTTTTATGAAACAGGACTTATGTCCTGTACCAAAAATTCGAAGAGCATATAAAGTATTCACATATTGATAACGAGGTACCCATGGCAAGAGCACTCATCTTAATGGCAGATAGCCTAGGAATAGGCGCAGCACCTGACGCAGAGAAGTTTGGTGATGTAGGCGCAAATACTTTTGCTCATTTACTTAAAGCCTATGCAGAAGAAACTGGTGAGCATTTATCGCTACCCAATCTTACCCGTCTAGGTTTAGCTGATGCATGCGAAGCCGCAGGTAAAGAACCTTGTTTAGTAAGTGACCGACAAGCACCTACTGGCGCGTGGGGTTACGCTAAAGAGTTATCAAGTGGTAAAGACACACCTTCTGGACATTGGGAAATGGCCGGTGTACCTGTGTTGTTTGATTGGGGTTATTTTCCAAATACACAGCCGTGTTTTCCACAAGAATTTGTTGATGAGCTTATTGCTCGCGCAGGTATTCCTGGCATCTTAGGTAACTGCTATGCCTCAGGAACGACCATTTTAGAACAACTAGGTGAAGAGCACATGCAAACTGGCATGCCAATTTGCTACACCTCAGTTGATAGCGTGTTTCAAATAGCCGCGCACGAAGAATCATTTGGACTGGAGAAACTTTATCAGGTTTGCGAAATCGCACGGGCGCTGCTTGATGAAATGAACATAGGAAGAGTGATTGCGCGGCCATTTTTGGGTTCGAGCAGCGATGATTTTGCCCGTACAGGTAATCGTCGTGACTACTCGGTGCTTCCACCGTCGCCAACTTTGCTAGATAAATTATCGCAAGACGGTGGTGAAGTGATCAGTATCGGTAAAATTTCTGATATTTATGCGCACCAAGGCATCACCCAAAAACACAAAGCGCCAGGGCTGATGAACTTACTTGAGAAAACCTCAGAAGTTATCGCAAGTGCACCTGATCATAGTTTGATTTTTACAAATTTAGTTGATTTTGATGAAAAGTACGGTCATCGCCGTAATGCAGTTGGCTACGCTAAAGCATTAAAAGAGTTTGATGATTATCTGCCGACCATTTTAAATCAGCTAAATAGCGATGATGTGTTAATCATTACCGCCGATCACGGATGTGATCCAACAGCAGCAGGCACTGACCATACACGTGAATACGTGCCAGTACTTGCCTACCAACCGGGAATGACAAACACCCCGCTTGGAGAACGAGCTAGTTTTGCAGACATAGGTCAAACCCTTGCCCAGTGGTTTAATCTTCCTGCACTTGAATACGGTGATAGCTTTAACGACAAGCTATTAGCGAACAAAAAAGGAAACCAATAATGAGTACTCCTCATATCAGCGCCGATGTAGGCGAATTTGCAGAAACGGTATTAATGCCGGGTGATCCGCTTCGCGCTCAATACATTGCTGAAAACTTTTTAGATGACGCAAAACAAGTAACAGGCGTTCGTAATATGTATGGTTTTACCGGTACCTACAAAGGTAAACCAGTAAGTATTATGGGCTCTGGGATGGGTATTCCATCAATGTCAATTTATGCCCGTGAATTGATCGTTAGTTACGGCGTTAAAAATCTAATTCGTATTGGTACCTGTGGTGGTATTGGTAGCGATATCAAAATCCGTGACGTTATCTTTGCACAAGGTGCAAGTACTGATTCAAACGTAAACCGTGCGCGCGTTCGTGGTTACGACTTTGCCGCAATTGCTGATTTTGGTTTATTACTAAATGGTGTAAACGCAGCAAAAGAATTAGGTATTGAAGCGAAGGTAGGTAATGTATTTACAACAGATACATTCTATCAAGCAGATAACACTTTTTATCAAGAATTAGACAAGCTAGGCGTACTTGCTGTTGATATGGAAACAGCTGGCATGTACGGCGTAGCCGCTGAATACGGCGCAAAAGCGATGGCACTATTTACTGTAAGTGACCACGTAATCACTGGTGAAGCAACACCAAGTGAAGAGCGTCAAAGCACGTTTAACGAAATGGTTAAAATTGCTTTAGAATCAATTTAAATAAGTTCCTTGGTAACGTATTCACTGAAATTTGGAAACACGCCCAAAGTGAAGTGAGACTAACCTCAAAGCCGCATTTATGCGGCTTTTTTTATAGCTGCCTGTTTACCTCGCGTAAAATCCTGCTCGCAACTTGCAACCGCCCCTTAAAACTTGAAAATTCAACTAATTGTTGCCACTTTTAATAGAGGAACAACAATTGAGGATGTGTATGTCTAATTGGGTTGAAGCTAAGGTTAAAGACGTTAAATGGTGGACTGAGTCATTATTTAGCTTAATCGTTAATGCCGATGTTGAGCCATTTACGGCAGGGCAGTTTACTAAGTTAGCTATGCAAGTGGGTGATAAACGTGTTGCACGCGCATATTCTTATGTGAATGCGCCTAATAATCCCGATCTTGAGTTTTATCTTATTAACGTCAAAGACGGCCAACTTTCTCAGCAGCTAGCACAATTAAAATCAGGTGACTCAGTTACAATTGAACGTCGCGCCACAGGTTTTTTTACCCTTGATGAAGTACCTGGCAGCGAACAACTTTATATGCTGAGTACTGGTACAGCGCTTGGACCTTTTATTTCAATATTAGAGCAGGGTGAAGTGTGGCAAAAATTTGAGCATGTTCACCTAGTGCATGGTGTTCGTTTTAACGAGGACTTAAGCTATCAAGAGCGTATTAAAGCGCTTCAGCAACAGTACCCGAACCTTTACTATTCACCCGTAGTCAGCCGAGAGTCAGCCGAAGTAGGTTTTAATGGTCGGATCACAGATGTAATTAAAGACCATCGTTTGTTTGATGTAATAGGGCATCCTACTGTACCTGATACCGCACAGTTTATGATTTGCGGTAATCCAAAAATGGTAAAAGACACCACAGCTATTTTATTAGAGCTGGGTTTTAGCCGCAACAGACGCCGCGAACCTGGGCAGATAACAGTAGAGCAATATTGGTAAAAAACTATGCCAAGCAGTCATAATTTGCTACCTTAGCGCCTCAATCAGGCATGATGCATTTAGGAAAACTATGAAACCGTTATTTTTTGCAATCAGTTTATTATTCTCTTGGCAGTCAATTGCAAGTGACGAAACAGTAGAGCAAGTCCAACCTCAAACTAGCAATGAACAAAAAGCCGAAAAGAAGGACTTACCTAGCTTAGAGTTTATTGAAGAAAAGCCTGCAACAGAACAAAAATCAGCGTCTGAAACTGAAACAGCGAAAGCAACAGCCGAAAAAACTCAAAGCAGCGATGAGCAAAAAGCCACTGCAGAAGCTTTAAAAGCGGTTGCAGAAGTTGATGACAGCAAAGTGCTAGGCACACAAACTCCCGCACCTGCAGAGCAACCAAAAACAGTTGCTGAAAAACAGCAAGCAGTTGCAGAAGCTGAAAAAGCCGTTAACCAAGCTAAAGAAGCCCTTACAGCTAAGCAGCAAGAAAAAGCGCGTCAGTCACGTGAATCGATGGCGGTGATTGAACAGCTGATTGCAGCTTATAATGCACGAAACATCGATGCATTCATTAAGATGTATGACGAAAACGTAGAGTTTTATACATTCCCGAATGAGTTGATGTTTAAAGGTAAAGAAAAGCTTATTGCTCGATATGGCATCATGTTTAAAAAGCTAAAGTGCATTAAGTCATCACCAATTAAACGCATTGTGCTTGGCAACATCGTGATTGATCATGAACTCTCTGAAACATGTTCACAAGACCCCAAAGTCGTCGACAAGCGTTCTGAGTTTGTCACCAGCTACAAAATAGAGAATGGCAAAATAACCAAAGTGTTATTCTTCCGTTAGAAAAAAGAGCAGCTTAGCTGCTCTTTTTTATGGGTGAAAGTTAGTTGAATTCAAGTTACAAGGGGAAAGGTGAAAGTTACGAGGTACTAGGTAGCAGCGATTTTACATCGCGTCCTAGCGCCTAGGACCTAGAGCCTAGAACCTAAACCCTAGCGCCTATGACGCGGGATAAACCCGCTGCTACATGGGTTTCGGCTAAGCCATTTCGTTTAACAACGAATTAAAGCTGTCGTTGTCGTGCAGGCTGGCAAAAGCGCTTTCGTGTAATAGCTCGTTACGAAGGTTTGGAGAATACTCAAGTGCCATGCGAATGTCTGCCATTGCATCAGCATGTTTATGCAGTAATGCATACGCACAAGCACGTTGCCAGTATGCATAGCCGTAGTCGCTATCAATTTCTAGCGCTTGATTACAAAGTTCAATGGCTTCACCTGTTTCGTTAATTTCTAATAGCGCATCCGCTTTATAGGCAATTGCTTCAACGTCTTCAGGTTTACGCTTTAATATTTCGTCAAAAATCTCGATCTTATTCGCAACATCGCTTTCTAAGTTGGCACGCATCCATAAAGAATGAACTTCGTTAGTGATCGAGATCTTTTGTTGGTTTAATAAGATCTCTTCAGATCGCTCACGTAACTTTTCTTCAAGTACTTTCAAGCGATCTTCGTATTCTTGTGTAATCGCACTAACACGTGTGTTTACAATGTCTTCTACTTTGTTTTTTACGTCACGCAGGGAATTCCAACCAACTAACACCAAAATTGAAGCTGTAATAGTAATAATGAAAAACACATTATTAATGGTGTCTGTTGTATAAGTAATCGCACGATCTGCGGTATCAAGTTGTGTATGAGCTACTTGCTTAGTTACGTCTTCGCGTAATTTTTGCTGGTCTTGGCGCACTGCTTTTAATTCATCAAGAATATATCGCTCTAACAGTGGCTTATACATTGGTTCTTGAAGCTTATCGAGAGCTTGTTGCTGCTCAACATCGGTTAACGCAGGGCGGTTTTCAGGTTCATTTTGAGCAACTGCAAAAGTGCTAAAGCTCATTAAAAATGTGATTAAAATTAAGGTATAACGCATGAGATATTAATTTTTGATGATTTCTAAGGTAACTGTAACATGCGTTAGCACTGTGGACTAGGCAAAAAAAAACCAGCTCGGGGGAGAGCTGGCCAAACTGCTTAAACAACATAAAGTCGTAAAGGGTATTAACAGGAGTTGGGTACAATATACTCTTATTTATCTGAACAACTACTTAATACTAAATGAGTTTTTAAAAAATTATAATCATTCTGTCAGATTTATAATGTTCGTCTAGACTTAAAGTGTCGTAAAACTAAAAGGTGAGAGTATGCGCCAACAACTAGTCCAACTGCTGTATGGAGTATCAATTTCTTCCGATCTTGACAGTGGCAATGTTGAATTAGCTGAACGCTTAATTCTGAATGCGGTACTAGATGGCCTTGAAATTGGCAGAGCAGGGATATGGTTGTTAAATGCCGAAAATACCGCGATTGAGTGCCGATTACTACTTGATAGAGAAAACGGCAAAGAAATTCAAATGTTAGTATTGCCTCGTGATGCATATCCAGCTTATTTCAAAGCACTTGATACCCAGCGTACTATCACCGCAGAGGATGCTCATACTGACCCTGCCACCTTTGAGTTTAGTGAAAGCTACTTAAAACCACTTAATATTGGCGCTATGTTAGATGCACCAATTCGCTATAAAGGTAAAATGATCGGGATATTTTGCTGTGAGCATATAGGTGGACCACGGCAATGGACAGAAGATGAATGCTCCTTTATTGGTGCATTAGCTGACTTATATGGCAGAGCACTCTCAGCACAAGAGAATGAACGCATGAATGCTGAGCTTGAACGAGCTAATCTGCATTTAGAGCAACGTGTTGCAGAGCGTACTCGTACCCTTGAAAAAACCTTATCTGAGCTTACTGCAATGCAAGAAAAACTAATTGAAGCCGAAAAAATGGCGTCACTTGGTAATCTCGTGGCGGGCATTGCTCATGAGGTAAATACGCCTATTGGCATCGCTGTAACAGCAAATAGCTCGGCTAAGGATAAGCTAAATAGCCTTAATCAACTTATAGAGGCAAATACGCTAACAAAAGCGGCCTTACTTGAGGGTATGAATCATTTAAACGAGTGCATCAAAATTTCCTTTGCGAATCTTGAGCGAGCTGCAAAGCTCATTAGTGATTTTAAGCAAACGGCGGTTGATCAATCATCACTCAATTTACTCGAAACGAATATTAAAGACTATTTTGAAAACATTTTACACAGTCTAATGCCACTAACCCGCAGTAATAATGTTGAAGTGAACATTGACTGCGTTGATGATTTTTCGCTCATTACCGTTCCGGGAGCCCTTAGCCAAATATTCTTAAATCTTGTGAATAACAGCTGTGTTCATGGGTTTATAGGGCGTGAGCAAAATCGAATTGATATTACTGTAGGTATTGATGATGACACCCACAGCTACACAGTAACCTACAAAGACAATGGTCATGGCATGAGTGAAGATGTAATGCATAAAGTGTTCGAACCATTTTTTACTACTAAACGTGGTAGTGGCGGTAGTGGTTTGGGTATGTCGATAGTTTATAACCTTGCAACCCAAGCACTGCAAGGTGAGGTGAGCATTGATAGCATGCCTGATCATGGTGTTACGCTAACCTTTAAATTGCCGCAAAAACTCGCATAACTAATTAATATTCATACAAATTGAAGGCTAAATAATCTGGTGACTGGGTAATAAAATTAAAAATTAATCAGTTTGCTTAGCAAGACAAGAAATATCAGTGCATTTGTTGTCTTTACAAAATTGCTTAATACGCTTTTTAGAATATAAATAATTAATGCTGAAAGGCGTAATTAATAGTGCTATCCAAAACAATGCAGAGCTTCTGAAAATTAGCCCCACAAGCGACGCCACCACAAATCCCGATAACATCAAAATAGGTAAATGGGCGATAAAAAAGTTAATACTTAGCTGTCTAGCAACTTCAGGATTAATTGTTTTCATAAGGGCTACTCGCTGTAAAAAATACCCTTATAAAATGGACGCTTTAATAAAATGAATCAAATCAAATTTTCCTATCGGTGCAATCGATTTAAAACCATCTTTTGCATCTAGCTTTATTTAAATACAACTCCTATAGTTTCAAACAACAGGAACTTATTCGCTATTAGTTATTCATAACTAGTAGAAAATCTCTCTTTATGACGAAAGAGATAAAAGTAATTTCTAGCGTTTCGTCATATTTTAGCTTTCTAGGAGCACGCAATGAGTAATGGAAAAACGGGCGGGTGCCCGGTAATGCATGGTAGTAATACTGTCACAGCTCAATCGAACACTGACTGGTGGCCAAACGCACTTAATTTCGACATTCTTCATCAACACGACAGCAAAACGAACCCTTACGGCAAAGACTTTAATTACGCAGAAGCATTCAAATCACTAGACCTTGAAGCCGTTAAAACCGATTTAAAAAACCTAATGACCGAAAGCCAAGAATGGTGGCCAGCCGATTGGGGTCATTACGGTGGTTTGATGATCCGAATGGCGTGGCACTCAGCAGGTTCATATCGTTTAGAAGATGGCCGTGGTGGCGGTGGTACAGGTAACCAACGGTTTGCACCGTTAAACTCATGGCCAGACAACGCTAACCTAGATAAAGCTCGACGATTACTTTGGCCAATTAAAAAGAAATACGGTAACAAACTTTCTTGGGCCGACTTAATTATTTTAGCTGGTAATATGGCTTACGAATCAATGGGTTTAAGAACCTTCGGTTTTGCAGGTGGCCGCGAAGATATTTGGCACCCAGAAAAAGATGTTTATTGGGGCGCTGAAAAAGAGTGGTTAGCACCAAGTGATGGGCGTTATTCAAATGTAGCCAAGCCAGATACCATGGAAAATCCATTGGCAGCGGTACAAATGGGCTTAATTTATGTTAATCCAGAAGGGGTGAATGGTAACCCAGACCCGCTTAAAACTGCTGAGCAAGTTCGCGAAACATTTGCCCGCATGGCAATGGATGACGAAGAAACAGCTGCGCTGACAGTTGGCGGTCACACTGTGGGTAAAACCCATGGTAATGGTAGCGAAGAAAACGTTGGTCCAGAACCAGAAGCGGCCGATGTGTTTGAGCAGGGTTTAGGTTGGAACAACCATAATTCACGTGGTATTGGTCGCGACACCATGACCTCAGGTATTGAAGGTGCGTGGACAACTCACCCAACAAAATGGGATAACGGTTATTGCTACTTGCTGCTTAACTACGACTGGGAGCTTAAGAAAAGCCCTGCGGGTGCGTGGCAGTGGGAGCCAATTGATATTAAAGAAGAAGACAAACCAGTTGATGTTGAAGATCCATCAATTCGTCTAAATCCTATTATGACCGACGCCGATATGGCGATGAAGATGGACCCAACTTATCGTAAGATCATTGAGCGTTTTAACGATGATTTTGAATACTTTAGTGATGTGTTTGCTCGTGCTTGGTTTAAACTAACGCACCGTGACTTAGGTCCAAAATCACGTTATTTAGGTGCTGATGTACCAAGCGAAGATCTGATCTGGCAAGATCCAATCCCAGCGGTAGATTACACCTTATCAGACAGCGAAATTAGTGAACTTAAAACTAAGCTACTTAACTGTGGTGTAAGCCAAGCAGAATTAATTGCAACAGCATGGGATAGCGCCCGTACTTATCGTGGCTCAGACCATCGCGGTGGTGCAAACGGTGCACGTATTCGCCTCGCGCCGCAAAAAGATTGGCAGGGCAATGAACCAAAGCGTTTAGCTAAAGTATTAAGCGCACTTGAGTCAGTACAAGCGAGTTTAAATAAACCAGTAAGCCTAGCTGATTTAATTGTACTTGGTGGGTCAGCTGCTGTTGAACAAGCTGCGAAAGCCGCGGGCGTTGATATAAAAGTCCCATTTGCGCCTGGTCGTGGTGATGCCACAGACGAAATGACAGATGCTGACTCGTTTGACGTACTTGAGCCAATTCATGATGGTTTCCGTAACTGGCTCAAAGAAGAGTACACGGTATCAGCAGAGGAGCTAATGTTAGAGCGTTCGCAATTAATGGGCTTAACAGCACCAGAAATGACCGCTCTTGTCGGTGGCATGCGTGTTCTAGGTACTAATCATAATGGTACTTTACACGGTGTATTTACAGATAACGTAGGCACATTAAGTACCGACTTTTTCGTGAACCTAACCGACATGGCTTATACTTGGAAGCCAATAGCGAAAGGCTATTATGACATCATTGAGCGCAGTACAGGTGTAACTAAGTGGACAGCAACGCGCGTTGATTTAGTATTTGGATCAAACTCAATCCTTCGCTCATACGCAGAGTTTTATGCACAAGACGATAACAACGAACGTTTTGTAAAAGACTTTGTCGACGCATGGGTGAAAGTAATGAACGCCGACCGCTTCGATATCTAATTTAAAATTCCGTTAAGTACAAAGGCCACACAGCTGAACTGTGTGGCCTTTTTTATTTAAAGAAGTTAGCGAGTTACAAGGGGAAAGTTAGGAGGGGAAAGAGTAAAGTTACGAAATGCGAAATGCGAAATGCGAAATGCGAAATGCGAAATGCGAGATGCGAGGGGAAAGTTGCGAGATGTAGGAGGCGTTTTAACGCCGAACAAGTAGCAGCGATTTTACATCGCGTCCTAGCGCCTAGAACCTAAAGCCTAGCACCAAGGACGCGGGATAAACCCGCTGCTACATGTAGGCGTGAAACTTGTTTCGCGCGGCTGACCGCTGAAGGCTGATAGCTGAAAGCGCTTTTACTTCTCAATACCTAACCAATAACTGTTTTGGTATATGTTTTCTTCAACTTCTTTATCGCTGTAGTTATAGATACGTTGCCAAAACAGGCGGTCGAAAATGAATTTATCTGCATCTTTATGAATAATTTTAAAATTAATTAAAGAAGCATATAAATTTTCATCATCGCCTAACACATCATCCTTACAGCTAGAGTAATCAACTGCACTTGGGCACTGAGACATCATTGCAAAACTAATACTGTTATCAGCTTCAAATTGCCAATAGGTATTTGGCGTAAAGTTAGCTCTGTTTTCAAGGCCATATTGATCAGCATAATAAAAGCTGCCTTTACCATCATCATTTATAAACCAGTATGTTTTCAGGTTACCGCTGGTGTAGCCTTGACGTAAGTAGCTAAATAGGTGCTTATAGTCATCAAGAGTGATGGTTGAATCATCAATCACTTCCATGAATTCATACCCTAAGCGAGCCTGACGCTCTTCTTTATTTCGCTCGCGCACCATGAGTGTTTTACCATCAGGCAGAGTGAAAAATTGTAAGCTGGTATCTAGGCCATTGCCGGTTACCTTAACGGTTTCGCCATTATTGTCTAAGTTGTAATGCCACTTGAACGAGTCAGTACTTCTTGGCGTATTGAATGTTACCGTTGCAGTGTTGGCTGCTGTGATGGTGAAAAATGTTGGTAAATAACGAATCGTTAACCCTTCGCCTGTATCTGAATTTTTATTATTTAAGCGACCAGTATATGTTTTACCCACTTTAAGATCAGGAACCGCAATAGGTGTCAGTTTTTGTAATGCAACAACCGACGTTTTCACCTTCATAGCTTCAGTTAGCTCTTCTGACTTAATAATATTCGCAGCGTCAGCTTCATCATGATAGCTAAGAACATGTTGTAGTTTTAGCACCGCAAAATCATCGAACTGCGCAACAACTTCGGCATTAACGAGGTTAAGGTCAAACTCTACATTCACCTCGTAGCCTTCTTTATTTAGCTGATTTGCATAGGTGTTCGTAAGAAATTTGTCGCCATTAATCGTTAACGTTTTACCTTGTAAGGTCGCCGAAAACTCTGCATAAGGGAATGATGTGGTACTGCCTGAAGCCGTCGGAATATAGCTTGCTATCGATACTTCAAAATAGCTCTCTTCACCTTCGGTATTTAAATGATTCACCGTGTGAAAAGTAGTGTGATCCATATCAGCATAATACGCAGAGCTAAGCTCTGTATTGGATTTAAAAAGGGTAACTACTTCGCCTTTATCGGTTGAAACATTAAAAAGCTCAACACGAATAGCATCATCGCGCTTAGCCAACACTTCCATTTCAAGAAGAGCTTGTTGATTACACTCATGCAAGCAATCAATCGCTTGGGTATTTAATGCAATCACATCAGGATTCGACCAATCAAAACGGCTTAACTCACCATTTTGAGCAATCACCCCGGCATCTTCAGTAGCAAATGCCAGCTTTACGCTACCATCGCTTGATTGCCAATTACCCATCACTTCGCTATTGCTAAGCTCAATCGGTTGCCATGCTGCACGGTTTTCGGCAACATTAATGGTTAGGGTATATTGGTTACTTGCTTTACCATCAGAGACTTCCACAGTAAAAGCATGGTTAGCTACTTCGAATAAGCTTGGCTGTGCACTAAAAGTTACTTGATTACTGCTGGTGGTTACATTTAGCCACTCTGGCTTATCAATAATCGTTGTAGTAACACTGTCGTTTTGCTCATCTTTTAAATCAACAACTAAATTAGCTGATTCAAGTGCTTTAGTAGAGAGAGTGAGCGAGCCAGAAAGCGTTGGTGCAGTATTTTGCTCTACTTTTACATCAGGCGTTTTATCTGTTGATGAACCGCCACCACAGGCTGTTAGAGCCAGAGTCAGTGCCGATACGCTGAGGAGCTTTTTCATTTAGGTCCCTTAAATTTATTGTTCTATTGAAGTCAAAGAAATTTAAGTTACCTAAAATGGGTAATTCAGTAAAGTGAATATATAACTGAACGTAAACAAAAAAGGTGAGCTAACTTGCTCACCTTTTCGAAGAAGGGGTTATTGCGCTTGTTGCGCAACATGGTCCATATATTCGTCAAACGTGCCCTGAAAATCGATAAGTTGTTGGTCTTTAATATCGATGATACGAGTCGCTAATGAAGATACAAACTCACGGTCGTGGCTCACAAAAATCAGCGTGCCTTGGTAATCTTTTAATGCGTTATTGAGTGCTTCAATGGCTTCCATATCCATGTGGTTGGTTGGCTCGTCCATAATTAGCACATTGATGTCTTGCATCATTAACTTACCAAACAATAGACGGTTCTTTTCACCACCCGAGCAGTTACGCGCTTTTTTGTTAGCGTCATCTGCGGTAAATAGTAAACGGCCTAACATAGCGCGTACCATTAAATCGTTGTGCTTAGCTGTGCGCCACTGCGACATCCAATCGAATAGGGTTAAGTCGTTATCAAAGTCTTTGCTGCTGTCTTGCGGACAATAACCAATGCTGGCATTTTCAGACCACTTAACTACGCCTTCATTACTTTGTAATTCGCTAACAAGGCAGCGTAAAAGGGTAGTTTTACCGACACCGTTTTCACCAATAACTGCAAGCTTAGCGCCAGCTTCAAGTAATAACTCACCCCCACTGAACAGGGTTTCACCATCAAAGCCATGACCTAATTTAGTTAGCTCTAACGCTTGGCGATACATCTTTTTGCCTTCATCAAAACGTAGTGATGGACTAATACGACTTGATGCTTTTACTTCATCAAGTTTAATTTTATCCATGCGCTTAGCACGAGAGCTAGCTAGTTTTGCTTTTGATGCATTAGCACCAAAGCGGTTTACGAACTCTTGTAGTTCGTCTATTTCAGCGCTCTTCTTTGCGTTTTCAGCAAGCAGTTGTTCACGCTGCAAGCTTGAAGCTTCGATCCACTTTTCGTAGTTACCAGGGTAAATTCTAAGCTCACCGTAGTCGATATCGGCCATGTGAGTACATACCGAGTTTAAGAAGTGACGGTCGTGCGAGATGATAATCATCGTACACTTACGCTGGTTAAGCTCGTTAGCTAGCCAAGTAATGGTATGAATGTCGAGGTTATTGGTTGGTTCATCAAGTAGCAAAATATCAGGGTTTGCAAACAGTGCCTGTGCTAATAACACACGTAGTTTCCAACCCGGCGCAACGTTTGCCATTAAACCATAATGAAACTCTTGTTCTATGCCCGCTTGGAGCAAAATTTCTTCTGCACGGCTTTCTGCTGTGTAGCCATCCATTTCAGCAAAAATGCTTTCAAGCTCAGCTACTTTCATACCGTCTTCTTCACTCATTTCTGGTAGTGAATAGATACGGTCGCGTTCTTGTTTAACTTTCCAAAGTTCTGCATCACCCATGATCACTGCATCAACCACTGTGTATTGCTCAAACGCAAACTGGTCTTGACTTAGCGTACCTAGCTTTAAACCCGGAGCAATCGACACATTGCCAGAGGTTGGAACAAGCGCACCGCTTAAAATTTTCATAAAGGTTGATTTGCCGCAGCCATTTGCGCCAATTAAACCGTAGCGATTACCGTTACCAAACTTAGCTGAAATGTTCTCAAAAAGGGGCTCTGCACCAAATTGCATGGTGATATTTGCGGTTGAAATCAACGAATTGTTCCTAGAAAAATACTGACAGGGTTATGGGCGCAGCAACTGCGAAAATAAACAAGCAATAGGGTAAATAATAGGCCGCGGATTATACAGATCAGCCCCAAAGAACGCTATTAAAAAGAAGAAAGTTTCAAGGGGGAAGAGTAAAGTTACGACAATTAAGCCCTTAGGACTGGCTTTAGCCGGGAAAAGTATTAGTTAGCGAGTCTCCAGTTGCGAGATTCGAGGGAGCAGCGATTTTACATCGTGTCCTAAAACCTAAAGCCTAGAACCTAGAACCTAAAGCCCTGCGTCTAATGTTTGTTTCGCGCGTCTGGGGCTTATGGTTGAAAGCTGACAGTTCCGTTTTTGTGAATATTGTCTTTTTTCATCAAGTCCCGCTTCCTACAAATGAAACAAATATGAAAAAAAACCTGAAAATATATAAATATAGTTAATACTTTAGGGAAATCGGGCGATAATACTAAGTAATATGACAGTAGAGGTGGATTCAATGTCTGCAGGTATTTCTTTCAATAACTTGAGCATTACAAAAAAAATACACGCCATAACATGCATTGCTATAACGGCATTCGTGATCATAGTAGTAACTAATTTTATAGCGATGAATGACAACAAAATCTCGCTCGACGAGCTAGAGAAATCGTCATATCAGGTAGTTAAACTTACATCTGCAAACGTTGCGCTACTTGAAAAACTAGATGAATTATACACTCAAGCGGTCACGTTTGGTGAATCAGACTTAGTTGATAGTGCTGCGCAAACGTATAAAACGATTAATGAAAATCTACAAAATATCATCAGCATTAACGACAGCTATGTGCATGCCGATACCAAAAAACAATTAGAGCTTTACGCACAAACCTCGTCGAGCATTGCAACCTCAATGATCGATGGTACTGCCGATTTCAGTAAAATTCAGCAGCAAGCACAGCAAAAAACACAGCAATATGAGGCTGTACTAGCAGGCTTTAAACAATCACAAACTCGCGCAGATGATCGATTTTTTGAGCTGGTTCAAGCAACTAAAGCTCGTTCAGATAACGCACTTAATTTAATGCTTGTAGTGTCTGTTGTATCGCTGATCTTACTAATTGTTACCTCTATTTGGATTGCTCGTGGAATTGGCTCATCAGCAAGTGCTGCAGCAAATAACTTACGTCTATTAGCAGATGGTAAAGGGTCGTTAAGCACGCAACTTGAAGTACATGCAAAAGATGAGATTGGTCAGGTATCGATTAACTTCAACGCGTTTATTCAACTGTTAAAAGCTGCGGTACTTGAAGTAATAGCTGTTTGTGAACCATTAATGGAGAACTCAACGCGACTAGTGCAAGGTATGGAGCGAGCTGAACGCGCGACAACTAAACAAACATCAGATGCTGATATTGTTAAGCAGTCGATGGAAGAAATGCGTCAAAGTGTTGCTGATATCTCTCATTCGGCGGCAAACGCATCACAAGCTGCGCAAACAGCCGAGCGAGAGGTTGAGCAGAGTAAAACGCAAATACAGCGCTCTGTAACCGAATCTCGCACATTGAGTGAAGAAATAAATCAAGCTTCATCAACGATTAATCAACTAGCTAATGACACCAAAAATGTGACGCAAATCTTAAATGTGATCACCTCAATTGCCGAACAAACTAATTTACTAGCGCTAAACGCGGCTATTGAAGCCGCGCGTGCAGGTGAACAAGGACGGGGCTTTGCGGTTGTTGCAGATGAAGTGCGTGAACTGGCTTCTAGAACATCGCATTCAACAAACGAGATCAGAGAGCTACTTTCTACCTTAACAACTGCGGCAAGTGATGCTGTAAATGCGATGAATTCAGCACGAGACATGGCTACAAATAATGCAGAGGCTGCTGAAAGTACTGGGCAGTCTATTGATAAGATTTCTGAACAGATCTTAGAAATTAACGGTATGAACTCACAAATTGCAGCAGCAACTGAAGAGCAGACATCGGTTGCGAGCATGGTAGTCGAAAATGTGTCGAACATGCATATGTCATTTGAAGAAACGATGGACTCATTGTCGGCGGTGCGTGATGTCGCGAAGAACCTTCATTACTTATCTGATTCATTACTCGACGCCACTGCAAAATTTAAAGTTGAGTAATTTAAGCGAATAAAAAACCAGGCAATGCCTGGTTTTTTATTATCAGGAGTTGGTACTTAAAAAGTACCAACCACTTTTACTTTGTCTGTGACTTTTGCAGCATCAATATAACCAATGGCGTCGCTGTTGGTAGCAACAAAGTCAATAACAGCTTGATCGTTGCCAAGTTTTTCAGGTGGAGTGCCTTTGCCTGTAAATACCAGTTTTGACCAATAAGCGTTTAGCTGGCTGCTCGACTTGCCAACCACCTTATCGTTAAACTCATCGCTTACGCTGTTGCCGTCTTGGTTTACCGGGTTTACTTTCGTGCCATCATCAAACGATTTTGCTTTACCGAGGTAAATCTTCTTGATTGTACCTTCATCAATAGCATTGCCATTTGCAGGGTTCACAATTACAGCAACGTCAGCAAAAGCTGCGTGCGAACATAAGGTGACCGCTGTAGCGATTAATAATTTTTTCATCATGAACTCCAATTAAAAAACTAAATCAACAGCAACAGCAACAACGTCGGTTTCTGTATCTGAAATGTCATCTTTAAAGCGACTGAAATCCACTTTTAAAGCGGCTGATGGGTGGAAGTCATAACGAGTACCAATGGTATACACATTGCTTTTCGCTTTTACGCCCTCAAGAACCTGATTAATACCGGCATTTAAAGCAGGTACTGTAGGTAGTGCGTTATAGCGGTTGCTATCGTGTTTGTCGTCGTTATTTTCGTAAGTTAAGTGCACAATCCACTCATCCATACGGTAACCAACAGATGTATAGTATTGAGTTTGTTTAGCAAGAGCGCTGTTTTCTACTTCAAACTCAGTGTATTCAGCGTCAAACAGAATGTTGTTGTAATCAATCGAAAAGCCCACTGCGAAGAAAGAGCCATCATCTTCGTCTACAGCAATATCATCTGCTTGATCAACAAAACCTGCGGCTCTCAGTGTTTGCTCTAGGCCATTAAGCGCAATACCCGCGTCAGTGTCGTTTTCAATGGCAATGCTTGTATCTGCTACAAAATATGCAGCACGGGCGCTGAACCAGTCATAGCTCATCGTCCAGTTAATACCTGCAATATCGTTAAGTTCTGTATCGCCATTAACAGATACCACTGCAATATTGCCATCGAAGCTACCGTAGATAACTTGGACTGTTGAGTCCCAATCGCCTAATTGCGTATTGTGTAAAAGGCTAATACCTTCATACGTTGAAAATGGTAAGTTATAAACAGACTGTGGCGGACGAACCCAACGGTAAGTGTAACCAACATCTAAAAAGTCTGAATAGCGATAAAAAGGAACGCGTAATTTACCCGCACTGACTTGTAGCTCATCAGTAAACTCATAGGTTAAATAAGCCCATTCAAACTCAGCATCAAAATCATCACTGCCACGAGCCACAATTTGTGCTGTAGCGCTTAGCTTTTCTTGTAAGTCAGCGGAGAGCTGTAATGCGAACATACTTTCGTTTTTAAACGAAATATCATCATCGTAACCATAGAGGGTTGCGTTGTCGTCAAGGGCTTTACCGCCGACAATTGAAGCGAAGCCGTTTATGCGAACTTCTGCCATTGTGTTTGCAGACACAAAAGCAGCACATAGAGCCAATGCAATAGGAAGTTTTTTCATTGTGTATCCCTAGTATTTAGTATGGAAATGTTGATTTCACTTAATATTATAGTCGTGCGTAGCGAAATGGGCGACACAAGTTACAGATAATTTGTAACTACATCAACGAATAAGTCGCTATTTTCACTAAAAAAGGGACTAAAAGTGGATAAAGTTGCGAGTTTTAAGTTACAAGAGGGGAATGAGTAAAGTTACGAGATTCGAGGTAGCAGCGATTTTACATCGCGACCTAGAGCCTAGCGCCCAAAACCTAATGTTTCTCGCGTAGGACTGGCTTTAGCCGGGAAATGCCTTAAGTTAGCAAGTTACAAGGGGAAAGAGTAAAGTTACGAGATTCGAGGTAGCAGCGATTTTACATTGCGTCCTAGAGCCTAGCACCTAATGACGTGGGATAAACCCGCTGCTACATGTAGGCGTGAAACTTGTTTCACGCGTCTGAAAGCTCTTGCTTTGTCGCAACTCGATTCTCGTTGTGCTTACTTACTCAAACTTACTAAAATCAACTTCTGGCAAGCTCTCAAACCCCGGGCGGGCGAAGAAATACCCTTGCATCAAACTTACGCCGGCTTGGCGTAACCATTGATATTCTTCAACTGTTTCAATCCCCTCGGCAAGGGCGGTTATGTTGAGTTCTTCAAACATAGCAATACAATGATTAACAATAACTTGGCGCGCTTTATTAAAGTGAATATCACGAATTAATTCCATATCCAGTTTAATAATATTGCTCTGAAAATCAGCCAATAAGTTTAAACCCGAATACCCAGAACCAAAGTCGTCGGTTGCGGTAATAAACCCCAGAGATTGATAATATTCGATCACGCGTTTGATGTGTGAACTGTCTTCAACTTGCTCAACCTCGGTAAACTCAAACATAATTTGTTCTACCGGAAAGCCATATTGTTTAGCAGCTTCAAGGGTTGTTCTAATACAGCGCTCAGGCTTGTAAATCGCGTTAGGTAAAAAGTTAATACTCAAAATCGAATCAAGCTTCAGCTTAGCTGCAAGCGAAATAGCTTTAATGCGACAAAGCTGGTCGAAGGTATAGCGGTTCTCATCGTTAACTTGTGAGATAACAGAATAAGCCGACTCATTATTAGGCCCTCTAACCAAAGCCTCATAGCCAAAAATGTGTTTATCGGTGCAATCAATAATTGGCTGAAAAGCCATTGTAAAATCAAAGCCAAGTTCTAAATTGTCTTTACAGTTATTGCAACCAGTAGGCTGGCAATGAGTTTGCTTGTCGTGCATGCTTACCTCAGACTAAAGTCTTTTTAATACATAATAGTGCTAGTAAATTGCCAATTGTGCAATGTTGTTGAGTTAAAAGTATAAAACTATAGGGAAAATGCGTAACTGAAGTTTTTCTCTGTGTAGCGCTCAGCTTTTGTTTTTCGCGCAAAGAGAAGTGAATGAGAAGACAGTGAGGATTTATCGTATTTACTGTCCGTATGTTTTCATAGACCTACTAGATCTTTTTCTAACCACAGAGGACACAGAGAGCACAGAGGAAGATAAGAAGATATTAAAGTGTACTGCTCTAAAGCGCAGCGTCTCATAATCTCTTTGTGAAATTACCTTCTCTATGCAGCGCATAGCGCCTCTATGTACTATGTGGTTCAAATATCTTTTTGCATAATGAACAGTGAATGAGAAGACAATGAGCGTTCGAAATAGACTAATACTTGTTTTGTAATCTCTAAAGCGAAGCGTCTCTTATCCTCTTTGTGAGTATTATTTCTTCAATACAGCGCTTCGTTACTTACGCTTGAATATATAAAAATTTCTCGCTAAAAATACTTAAAATCAATTTGATATCTTTTTAGTACCTAGCTTTAATGATATTTTAGCACCAAGCAACCTTGCCAATATAAAGGAAGTAAAATGGCATCCAAAACCGTCGAATACTACAACCAAAATGCACAAGCATTTGTAGATGCCACACTCGATGTAGACCTCAATGAACTTTACGACGAATTCTTACCGCTGATCCCAAAAAAAGGCGTTTTACTTGATGCCGGTTGTGGCTCTGGCCGCGACGCTTTCATCTTTAAAGAGCGTGGTTATAGCGTAGATGCATTCGATATCAGTCCAGATATGGCAAAGCTGGCGTCAGAATACTTAAACCAAGACGTTGCAGTAAGCAGTTTTCAAGAGCTAAACGACGTTGCCAAATACGACGGCATTTGGTGCTGCGCAAGCCTTATTCACGTAGCAAAAAACGACTTTACCAACCCATTCAATAACCTTGCCCGCGCATTAAAGCCACAAGGCATCGTGTATGTATCGTTTAAATACGGCGACGGCGAGCGCGAACATAACGGTCGTGAATTTACCGACCTAAACGAACAAGCCCTTGAGAGCATTATTAAAAACACCGACCTGTTTATTCTCAAGTCATGGCAAAGCGCCGATCAACGCCCAGAGCGCGCCACAGAAACATGGCTAAACGCCATTCTGCATAGAAGAACGATATAGTAGTTTAATGCGGTATAGCAGGTTATACCGCAATTCTCCCAATATTGTATGGGTTTTAAAGAGTGACTCTACCTAAAATCCTATATTTGCAATAGCTTTTCATGCTAGATTGTTCCTAAACTAAATAGCCAATATTCAAGCCACAACAATGCGTTATGAGCATAAATGGCAAATAAATCGGCGTAAACAGGGAACAGTTCATGAACTTTAATGCACTATTCAAAAGTACATACAAGGCTTGATTGATGATGGCCATGCAGCAGCAACTCGATTTTATTGCATACATTCAGCGCATGCTGATGGAAGGCGACTTTAGTGCTACCTATAAGTTTGCACTATTGCATGCGTTAGCTGATGTTTGTGTTGAGCAGCCAATGATGTATGAAGCTAGCGAGTTAAACATTGATCTTGCTAAGCTTGCTGAAAAGTTAATAGAGCTTTATTGGCACCATGCAGTGCCATTTTCTTCTGCTCACAGTGGTGAAAGTGCTTTACTAAAACAAAATTCGGGGGCGCAATCAAAAGTAATTGCGGTGCTATATGAGTGCCAGCAAAACAATATTCGTAGCTTACGCCAGCTCAAATTAAGCCCTTACTGGCACACTACTTACAAAGCAGCTTTAGACACTTTAAAAACAGGCCCGTTGTGGCGCTTACAAATTCTCGCCAAACAAGAAGAATGCTTTTTATATCCGCACACAAAAGGAAAAAGCTATATCACTCTAAACGCAGGCATAGCCGCTTGTTTTAGACGCTTTTACGATTTAGTTGTCTATTTAGCTAAAAATGCATGGCTACAAAAGATTCAAAGCATTAAGCACAATCAAGCACTTATTGGCCCGCAAAGCCAACTGCATGACTTTTTATTTGGTTTCGACCGCGCAGCACTTAACAAAGCAAAACCAGTTTTAGTCGAAATACAAAAAGGCCAGTGCTTTTATTGTCAAAAGCCACTCACTAGCGCGATAGAAGTTGATCACTTTATTCCATTTGCCCGCTACGCTAACGATTTAGGTCATAATTTTGTTGCTGCCCATAGAAGTTGTAATAACAGCAAACGCGACTTTTTAGCAGCCCAGCTGCACCGTGAACGTTGGCAAGATCAAAACCTAGATCGTCACAGCCAGCTACTCACTGATGAACTAACTCGCTATTTTCATTGTGATGTAGACAAATCCCTTGCAGTAAGCAACTGGGCATACCAAGTTGCCAGCAGCAATGGCGCTAAACTCTGGCTAGCAAAGGATAGGTTCGAGTTGGCGGGAAGTAAAAATGTCCACGCGTTAGATCTAGTCGCGCAGACAAAGTACAAATATGATTCTTTAAGCTAATGCTTTAACCAACCGCTAACTTCCCTGCTTCATGCCACATTTCGCTTGGCATGGGGCTTACTAATTCCCATGTTATGTTCATTGGCTGGCTGCCGCTGTGGCTTTGATATTTAACCTCGCCATAGTTCACAAATCCCATGGTTCGGCCGTTTTCATCTTTGCTTTGTTCACGTACAAACAGCAAGATGGTTTTGCCTGTTTGTTGGTGCTGAATGTAGCTTAGACCGCGGCCGTGTTCTGGTCGGGCGCTGTTTTGCGTTTGCCAATGAAACAGAGTGGGGCTGATCGCAAAGTCATGGTATAGCGTTGTTGGCGAATAGGTTTTCTCGCATTTGTTGAGAGTTACAAAAAGTAATTCTAAATTTTGTTTTTTGAACTCTAATACGCCTTCACGTGCAGTCGATTTTTTATCAAACGTATGTGCACCAAATGCAGCTAATATTTGCTGGCGAGTGTAACGGCTGTGTAATTTTATTGCGTGATTAGGGAGGCACGTTAAATCACTTTCTTGTTGGTGAATACGATTTATTAAAAGCGTAATCACTTCTGATAACTCGTGTTGTAATAGCGGGTTTTTTAGTGCTTGTAAGCTTTGCTTAAGAGATTTAAATCCTAAACTTGTGCCAGTGTTATCCCAAAAATTGTAATGAGCCATTAGAGCGTATTGTTGATTTTGTTGTGTAGCGGAGTTTTTCAAGTTAGTTGTCGCCTCAAGTTAAATTTTATGCCGCCCGCATTTCTTCTTTTTTCTCAGGGTTTAAATTTACTTCATTTATCATTGACCAGTCTCGTGACTTTCCTGACCAACGACTTGGGTTATTCAATTTAGCTGCGTCGTTTACCTGCTGACGCTTAGCTAATATTTCTTTATCTAAACCTGAATGACGTTGGTTTGGCGTCACAAATTTTATACCACTGTGTAGGTGCTCATTATTGTACCAATCAACGAACCCACTTACCCATTCTCTTGCTGCGCTTATATCTTCAAATGCCTTTTCTGGGTATTCTGGGCGATACTTTAACGTTTTAAATAACGACTCAGAGTATGGATTGTCATTACTTACTGACGGTCGACTAAATGATGGCACAATCCCTAACTCCTGTAATGTTGCCAGTAATGTCGCGCCTTTCATTGGGCTACCATTATCTGAGTGCAACGTGACTTGCTCGCGCTTTATTTGCTCCCGACTGCAAATATCCTTCATTAAATCTGCGGCTAATTCACTTAACTGTGTGTCGTAAACCTGCCAGCCAACAACCTTTCGACTAAAAATGTCCATCACTAAATATAAGTATAAAAATTGCCCTTTTACGCTCGTTGGTAAATAGGTGATATCCCAAGTGTATACTTCATTTGCACGCACTGCTTTCAATGCTCTTGGCTTTTTCATCGGCTTAGCTGGCTTTACTTTTTCTCTATGCGTTAATAAGTTATGTGCCTTCATGACACGATAAAACGAACTTTCAGACGCTATCCATATGCCCTTATCAAGCAGCTTAGGGACTATTTTACTGGCCGGTAAATGCCCATATTCGGCTGAATTAACCGTATTAATAATGCGCTGCCGCTCTAACTCTGTGAGACGGTTTGGCGGCTGTTTTTTCGTACTCGTCCGTTTGTCAGTCATATCGTCTGCTTCAATCCATCGCTGAACGGTTCTTAGTGTCAGTCCAAGTAACTCACATGCCTTTTCTTTCCTTGCCCCTGAAGCCTGTGCGTTTGTGATAAGCGTTATTAATTCATGTCGCTCAGTCGCTGTTGTTAATCGTCCTCGTTGAAACCCCAAAGTGCATCCGCTTTTTTTTTGAGCACAAGCAGAGCGGCAGTTTCAGCTAAGGCCTTATCTTTGCGATTCAGTTCTTTTTGCAGTTGCTTTATTTCTTGCTTAAGCTGTTTACTGTCTGACTTTACTGTTTTATTTGAAGGTGGTGTTACTAAGTCTTTCTTCCATTGCTGAATATGATGCGGATAAAGCCCTATATTACGGCAGTATTCATTTATGGCGGCTTCATCTAAACTTCCACACTCAATGACCGCGTTGAGCCTTTCTTCTAAACTCCAGTCTTGTGGTCGTTTTTCTGCTGTCATTTGGCTACCCGTCTGGTGTATTTCAAGTTGATGCTTTTTTGCCAGTGCTATCCAACGTTGTAACGTTGAATAACCGACACCTAAATCATCTGCAATATCTTCTAAGCGAACATCATCACATTGAGATAATGCTTTTTCAACAGCTTGAACTTTAAATTCTTGTGTAAATTGACGTCTCATTTTATTTGCCTCTGCTAAATGTTAGAGGCGACAACTATCCTGACACAGGGGGCTGCGCGCTACACAGAGAAAAGCCAATACTCGCAAAGAGGATAAGAGACGCTGCGCTTTAGAGGTAATTAACTAATTGGCTTAATTTAGTATCTCATTGTCTTCTCGTTCACTTCTCTTTGTGAATAATAGATTTGGACATTTTATAAAATGTTGTGCGCGAAACATATTTCACGCCGACAGGTAAAAAAACTAGGCTACTGGGGAAGTACTGCATTCGTAGCCTAGTTTAACAAGGTTGAAAGGGTTACAGCATATAGAGAATTTGCTTGGCTTTTTTTCGGGTTAAACAAGCGGCCATTGGGCGTTTTGCAAACAGCTTGGCTGAGACAGTATGCTCTTTGCCCATGTATTGGTTGTGCAGAGTTTGCACATTGACTTTGCAGGTCACCGAATTTGTGTTTTCTACATAACGAATTTCTACTCGTTCTACTTTTTGAATTAAGTTTTTATAAGGGTAGCCTTCATCGGTATCAAGCTGCGTTATTACCGGTTGATTGGCATAACTAAAGCTTGAGGCACACAAAAGTAATAAAATAATTAAGTATTTCATGGTGGTTGTCCTTGTCTTGTTGCGGTTGGCTGTATGAGTATTACTTGTGTTACGACTACTGACAAACGATTAAAAATTACCTATGCTTAAGTTTTTATTAACCATGAATGCGTATGCAGTTACCTCCATTAAAAAGCCTTTGGTACTTTAAGCACGCGGCAGAGTTAGGTAGTTTTAAGCTCGCGGCAGAGCAATTATTTGTTAGCCAAGCTGCGGTTAGTCAACAAATTCGCCTGTTAGAACAACAGCTTGATTGCAGTTTATTTACTCGTCATACCCGCTATGTAGAACTAACTCGCCAAGGCGAACAACTTTTGCCCCATGTACTTAAGGGCTTTAGTCATTTGCAGGCTGGTGTACAGGCTGTTAGTCAAGATAGCCACCCAAATACGTTAAACTTAACTGTGTTACCTTCTTTCGCCAGTGGCTGGTTACTTGGTCGTATTAGCGATTTTCAAAACAAATACCCCAATATCAAAGTGCGTATAGAGCCTAGTGACCAACTTGCTGACTTTTCATCTGGACAGGTCGATTTAGGTATTCGATTTGGGCAAGGTAGTTACCCGGGTTTGCATAGTGAGCTTATCAGTGACGACAGCCTATTTTTGGCTTATAAACCTGGTGCCATTGATGTTCATAAGCCCCTAAAACCACAGGTTCTGGCACAAAAATTAATTAAAGATGTGTGCCCAGATGCAGAGAGAGGCTGGTTAACTTTGGCTCAGCAACTAGCTGTCAGTCCAGATGCGCTCCCCGCACTTGAAATCGATAACGCAGCATTGGTTATTCAAGCCACGTTAGCGGGGCAGGGTATTGCATTGGTAAGACGGCGCTTAATCGAAACTCAACTTCAACTTGGTCAGCTAGAGATTTATCCAAACTTTGAATATCAATGCCAATTTAAGTATTACCTTGCTGCGCCGCCCGATCATTTTAAATGGCAAAAAGTACGGCTGTTTAAAGCTTGGTTGCTTGAGCAGTTTGCTATGGATGATAAGCAGTTTGATAGTGGAAATAATCAATCTGAAGACTTTTAATAAGTATTGCTCGTGGGATATGTAAAAGCTTGCACTGGTAATTTATCAGTCTTTTAGGTGGGTTTAGCGCAGATTTCTTGCAGTTTTATTAGAAACTGCTAATCTGTACCCCTAACTTTTACAGTGACGTAAATTAATGATTAAACGGATTTTAATGACAACAGCGTTGTTGTTGCCTAGTTTTGTCTGTGCGCAGCAATCAACTCCTTCAGAAGCTTGCCAATCTATGCATGCAGAACGTGTAGAGTTACAAATAGCCCTGCGCAAAACCAATCTTCTCGACAAAATTGAAGCTTATAAACAACGCATCCAAAGCTTGTCGGCACGAATATCTGAAACATGCTTTAGTGAAGAGCAAATAGCAGAGCTTAAATCGTCTTTGTATAACCCTGACATTAATGAGCTTGAAAACACTTTGGCAGAGCCATTAACTGAGCAAGCCTACATTAGCAAACAAGCTGCATGGGAGCGCTTTTATGTTATGCCGCCACGTTGTGCTGCTCGCTCACTACAGCTGCAAAATCTAGAGTCGTGCTTTGAAAATAAGCAAGTTCAGTTTCAGCAGTTTGATATGTTATGGCAGCAAAAAAATGCTCAACTTGCCCGAACAGAAGCAAAGCCTACTGACCCTTTTCATGAGTTTGTATTACCCAGTAAAGCTGAGCGCGCAAAAATTAGTATGGAGCAAGAGCTAAAGCGCTACAGTTATGGTACAGATTCGTTTTTACCAACTAACATTATTGTGTTGTGTGTTTTAGCTGTACTGGTGTTTTTTGGTTTGATATTTGTGTTTCATTGGATAATGCGCCCACGGCCAGTGGTTAAGTGAGTATTTAGTTAGCGAGGGGAAAGGCGCAGGAACTAGGCGCTAGGACGCGATGTAAAATCGCTGCTACGAGCTTGATTTCAATTGTAGGAGGTCTTGTAGGAGATGTATGGACTCCTCCCCCAAATAGGGTGAGTACGGTATAAAGAGATTGGACAATTACTTTTACCAATAAGGAATCCATACATGTCAAAATTTAACCTAATTAGTATCGACTTGGCAAAAAATGTTTTTCAAGTCGGTAAGTTTTTTCATCAAAAACTACAAAGTAATAAAGCGGTGAGCAGAAAAGAGCTACTAACCATACTCACTACGTCACCTCGTTGTAAAGTTGTCATGGAGTCATGTGGCGGTGCTCATTATTGGGCACGCAAAGCGCGTAGTGTTGGTCATGAAGTCGTGATTCTAGACCCTCGATTTGTCAAAGCATTTAGAGTTGGCCAGAAAACGGATGCAAATGATGTCATTGCAATAGCTGCGGCTTCTTTCTCACCCAATGTTCGCCCGTGTAAATCACTGACACAAGCACAGCAAAGCTTACAATCAATCGAGCGAATGCGTGCGTTAGCTGAAAAGCAAAAACGGCAGTTGGCTAATCAAGTCAGGGGCCTGTTACTTGAATTTGGAATTGTAATCAAGCAGTCAGAATGCGCGTTTAGGCAAGCTATCCCTGAGATTCTAGAAGATAGCGATAATGGATTAACCGCTGGTTTAAGGCAGTGTATAGCTCAGTGCTATGAATTATTTAAAGCGCAATCAACATTAAAAGAAACATTAAATGAGTTACTGATAGGTTTAGTAAAACAAGATGAGCAATGTGAACGCTTACTGGCACTTGAGGGTGTCGGGCCTATCACAGCGGTTGGTTTATTAATAAGCTTAAGTGACACAGCCCATTTTACGAGTGGACGTAATGCGGCAGCCAATGTTGGTGTCACCCCGCGCCAGCACTCAAGTGGTGGAAAAGTACGAATAGGTCATATAGCCAAATACCGTGGCGAGATAACATTACGGAGCCACTTGTTTCTCGGAGCCAGAGCAGTCATCAGTCAGTTAAAGCATCGAGAGCCAAAAACGAAAAAAGAACAATGGCTCAAAGCATTAGTTGAAAGACGCGGTGTGAAGTGCGCCGCCATTGCGTTAGCAAATAAAACAGTTAGGACAGCGTATGCCATGCTGAAAAAGGGCACGAGTTATGAACCAATGCTACTGACAAATTAATATTTAGCCTTCGATAACAGAAACAACAGTATTGACCAAGAACCTGCGTTAAGCGGTTAGACCCACCCTTGATAGCCTGTAAAGTACCTGGCGTGTTAAAACACCGAGTAGGAGAAGAGGCACAAGGGCGCGAATACATCAAAGGGCCGAGGTAGCTCCTCATTATGAGCCCGCATATAAGCACGCAGTCTGACAAAATTAACGAAGGGTATTGTGCAATAGGAGGAGTCCATATAAGGTACTTTAGTGCCGAATAGAATCAAACATAATCCATGTAAACCTTTTCAAATTTTCTATATTCAGACGCGAAACAAGTTTCACGCCTACGGGGGAAGCATAGGCGTAAGGGTTTAGGCGCTAGGACGCGATGTAAAATCGCTGCTACAGACTCGCATCTCATTTCTCGCTACTTTTCCCTCGTAACTTAAGACAATTCCCGGCTAAAGCCAGTCCTACGGGCTTTAGCCTCGAAACTTGTAACTTTCTCCTTGTAACTCGTAACTTTATCACTCATCCGTTTTAAACTGTTTGGCGCGCTCTTCTGCGTCAATCAAGGCTTGTGATTTTGGCTGTTTGGATTTGCTTTCAATCACAGGCTTCTCGTCTGAACTAGGATCCCAAGCAGGGTCAAGTGATAAGTTGGCAAATGGGTTATGTGGCTTATCATCTTGTTGCTCTAACTCTTTATCAGCTTCTTTAAGCTCATCGTCGTCATTTAACTCTTTAGAAACATCAACCGTTTCTTCAATTGGCTGTGTCTGCTCCTCTAAACTAAATGAAGCGGGTTCATCTTGCAGCTCTTGCTCAAGTGCTTGTAAAGCTTTAGCTAAATCATCATCGCTAATATCGTCTTGATCAGCTGTTGTATTTGGTGCAGTGACTGTTTGATCTTGTTCAGTGAAATGATCAGTAAAAGATAAATCATCATCCATTAATGAAGATAAGTCATACTCAGGTACCTCATCTTTTGCAGGTTCATCATCAGCGATAGGCTCTTTAGTTGAGTATTCATCAAAACCAAACGATGAAGATGCAGTAAAGCTAGGCTCTTCAATTACTGGCTTTTCAAGTTCGTCAATTTCAGGTTTTTCAAGCTCTTCTATCTCAGCTAAAACTGGCTCATCGTCAGCGATAGGCTCTTTAGTTGAGTATTCATCAAAACCAAACGATGAAGATGCAGTAAAGCTAGGCTCTTCTATTTCTGGTTTCTCAAGCTCACTAATTTGAGGCTTTTCAGGCTTTTCTATCCCAGCTAAAACTGGCTCATCGTCAGCGATAGGCTCTTTAGCTGAATATTCATCAAAACCAAACGATGAAGATGCAGTAAAGCTAGGCTCTTCTATTTCTGGTTGCTCAAGTTCAGTTATTTCAGGAGCCTCTAGTTCTGGCTCTTCAAATGGCTGGGTCTCAGTGATTCGTGGTTCGTCTTCTGCGATAGGCTCTTTAGTTGAGTATTCATCAAAACCGAAAGAAGATGTAGTAAAGCTTTGATCTCCTAAGGCCGGTTCATCTTGCTGAACGTCATCAGATTGAGTATCTACTTTTTCGTTAACGGTGAACGATGAAGAAAGGTTTGCGAGTTTAAGCTCTTGCTCTAGCTCGCGTTGTTCATCTAAAAAGTCATCTTCAGAATCATGCGTGTTTTTCTCGTCGTAGCCAAGTTCAAGATCTTTAAATTGATGGGCATTAGCAAAATCATCTGCAGGAGCAGGTTCTGCTGATGTTTTAGATTCTTGCTCGTCTGTATCATGCTGTGCACTAAAGTGCATAAGTTCAGATAGTTCATCACTGCTTTGTGTTTCGATTGCCGAAAAAGCATTGTCAGGTACTATATTGTTGTCCGCATGCGGATGATCTTGTTCTTCACTAAGCACGGCGGCAGTTGCATTTTTTAACTCTTCAGCTTCTTTTTCAGCGGCAGCTTGCGCTTCTGCTGCGGCTTTTAATGCTTTAGCTTGCATCAAGCTTTGTTCAAGCTCTGAGTCTTCGTCTGCTTTTTTGCTTTGACGAATACGCACAATCACTAAACCTGCAACAAGTAGCACCAACAACACAATTAGGCTTGGCATAAATAATGAGCTTGAAGAGCTATCATTGTTTTCTGGAATAGGAGCTGGAGTTGGCGTCGGAATAGGTATTAGCGCCGAATCTACTTTTGTTTCAGGTTCAACTGGTTTTTCAGCAGGTGCTGTTTCAGCTTCAGCACTTTGGGGTTTAACTGCAACAGCTTGCTCTTGAATTGCAGGGTTGGTAGTTGATTCTACTACAGGTTCTTCAGGAGCATCAGAAATCGTAATTCGATCAACTT
This sequence comes from Pseudoalteromonas sp. SCSIO 43101, assembly GCF_023650775.1. Taxonomy (NCBI): domain Bacteria; kingdom Pseudomonadati; phylum Pseudomonadota; class Gammaproteobacteria; order Alteromonadales; family Pseudoalteromonadaceae; genus Pseudoalteromonas; species Pseudoalteromonas sp. SCSIO 43101. Next base: position 441,356 of record NZ_CP072674.1, on the reverse strand, counting down.
TTGCTGGCATTTCTGTTTGCTCTGCAAGTGTTGAACTTTGCTCTATTTGCTGTTGCTGTGATACAGGCTCTTGAACTTGGGGTTCTGCAGCTAATTGCTCTGGCTGAGTTTGCTGTTCGTTGATTTCAGAAGGTTGCTCAACAGCTGGTGTAGTCTCTTCTTCAGGCGTAGCTAGAATTGCACCAGAATGTACATTAGGGTTGGCTGCTGTCGCTGAATTAACAGGAACGATTTCTTTAGTTTGTTGTTCTAGTTTTTCAAAGCCAGCTGCGTTATTTACAGGGGTGGGATTTTTACAGTTTTTTTCATAGTTTCTGGCAGCAGATCGGTAGTTCTTATTGCTGGTATTAAAGCGATACTCGTGCATTTGCTGTTTTAACAAAATACACATAGCTTCGTTGTACTGCGCTTTACTCGTAAAGCTTAAGCTTAGGAGTAATAAGCAAAAAGTTGTTCTAATAATTGGCATAAGTTCAGACCAGTAAGGTTTAATTGATGAGCCGACAGTTAATTAATTCTAAGCTGAGACGGGTAATTTATCCACATTAGGTTAACAAATTACGACTATTCGTATTAGCTAATCAATTACCATGAGCGCACGGTATTCGTCGTAAGCAAATTGGTCGGTCATACCGCTGATATAATCTTGAATTAGGCGGCAGCGATAATAAAATTCGTAGGCGGCAAAATGATCTGGTTCGGCTTTTAGGGCATCAATGGCTTTTTGGTAACTATTTAAATGTTTATTAGACAGCTTTTTAACTAGGCGTGTTTCAATTAAATAGTTTTGATCGCCTCTTAAAACACGCTTAAAAGCTTCTGCATCAAGGGTAAGTAAAGGTTTATAGCAATCGAGTAAACCGCTAATAATACGGTAACCTTGCAGCTCTAATCGCTCTACTTCTTTGTGGCAAAATACATGCTTTAAAGCTACCTGTTTTAAAGTGAGCGTAACGGCGTGCAAGTGACTGCGGTCTTCTAATAAAGCCTGATTAAAATCACCGTGATAAATGGCTTCTATATTATTAATAAACCGGTCTGCCGCGTAACTTACCAATGGGTGTAGCAAAGTAACTCGCAGATAGATAAAAAACTCACTGTTAAAATTGTAGGGCTGCTCTTGAGCTTTACTTAATGCATAATCAATCGCTTTTTCGGCAAAGTCACTGTGCTTAGTATCGTTAATGGTTAGGTTAGTGAGTGTGCGGGTGTATTGATCTTTTAGCTTTTCACATAGCGATTCAACACTAATAATGCCCTTTTCTACGGCATCTTCAATATCGGCTAAACAATACGAAATATCGTCGGCAGCTTCCATAATATAGCTAGCAGGATGACGGCAGTATTGCTCAATTTCGAGCTCAGTTTGCAGTGCATCTATAAAAGGTTTTTCGCTAAAGTAATAACCCACTTTTTTCATCAGGTAATTTTTATCTTGCGGACTGTCTTTTTTCGTCATGCTGGCCGGGCGGGTGTATTTTAAAATTCCGGCACTTTGGCTGTAGGTTAAGTTTAGTGATAGTAATGAATGAATTATGCGAATACCTTGGGCATTACCTTCAAAGCTTTTGATGTCTTGTGCTAGGTGTTTAAAGATCACACTAATGCCAATACCTTTACAGCGCTCTGGTGTTAGTGCGTCTAAGTGTTTTTCAAACCATTGGTTGATGGCTGCCTCGCCAAAGTGACCAAATGGCGGGTTGCCGATATCGTGCATTAGGCACGCCATTTCTACTAGGCTTTCAAGCGGTCGTTCAAGCCCCGCTAGGCCATACTCTTTTTGTTTTGCATCACTAAGCTTATTAAAAATTGTTTGTACTATAAAACGGCCTACTTGTTGTACTTCAAGCGAGTGAGTTAGTCTTGAGCGCACTGCGGCGTTGCGTTCGAGTGGAAAAACTTGGGTTTTTTGTTGCAAGCGGCGAATTGCAGCGCTGTTAATAATGCGGCCCCGATCACTTTCAAGCGCAGTGTGTAAATTATTGGTAGAACGCATTTCGCGTGCTGGAGTTATTTTCTTACCAAAATCGATCATTTCTCATTCCCACAAAGCGGTAAAATCGGGCTTTTGCGTGTTGTTAGCAAAATTTTGCCAGTTATTAAATTAAATCTAACAGCTTGTATCTTAAATTAAAATATCCATTTTTATTAAAGTTATTACTTTAAATAAGGACCTTTATTCATATATTATTCAGTTTTACGCACTTCTTTATTATCTTTAATTAGAAAGGAAAGCCTTTTGGCTGTATAGAAATGATGTCGGAAGTGACAGATTTAAAGTAAATGGTTCACGTTTAAAACGTAGTGTGAAAAAGCTAGAAAGCATGATCACAAAATTTTCAAAACAGTTTGATAAAGTCACTGAGCAAATCAACAAATTGAATTAAAAAGGGTTTCGCATGCGTATTTGGCAATTAGTTTTAGCAAGTTTATTAGCGTTCAGCTCGATAGTAAAAGCGGAGCAAGAACAATCGGTCGTACTTATTTCGATAGATGGGTTTCGTTGGGATTACATTGAAAAACACCATGCAAAACATTTAAAAGCAATCAGTGAGCAGGGCGTTAGAGCAACTAAAATGCGCCCTGTTTATCCGACCAAAACTTTCCCTAATCATTTGTCGATTATCACCGGTTTATTACCTGTTAATCATGGCATTGTTGAAAACCGCTTTTGTGATACTGAGCGCAACGATTGCTACAAAATGGGTAAAGGGAAAGACGATAGTACATGGTTTAGTGGCATTCCGCTTTGGAACCTCGCACAAATGCAAGGATTAAAAGCAGCAACCTACTTTTGGCCTGAGTCAGATGCGCGCTTTAACGGCATGCTGCCTGATTACTTTTATCATTATTCTAAACACAGTGATTACCAAAAGCGTGTTGATCAAATTATTCAGTGGTTAAGCTTGCCAAAAGCACAGCGCCCACGTTTGGTGATCAGTTATTTTTCGCTGGTAGATAGCATGGGACACGAGTTTGGTCCTGATGCTAAAGAAACCTATGATGCGGTGCAAAAGTTAGATAGTTTAATGGCGGATTTATCTAGCCGCTTAAAAGCGCTTGATGAAAACATTAATCTAGTGATTGTGTCTGATCATGGTATGGCGTCTGTTGATCCAAACCTTAGTATTAAAATTGATAGCCTACCTCAAGACGAAAACTTTATAGTGCAAAACACCGGTCCACGTGTTTTATATTATGCAAAACCAGATAGTAAAGCCGACATCAGTGGGTTTAGTAAAAAGCTCGCAAAAGCGGCTGAGGGTCGTTACATCGTGCTAACTGAACAGCAAAAGCGTGGTTATCACTATAATAAAGGCCCGCGAGTTGGCGATATTATTTTGCAAACCGATGCACCTCGTGTGTTCACTGATAGTAAAATGGCAGGCTATTTGGGCACTCATGGCTATGCCTATAGCGAAGATATGGCTGCAACTTTTATTGCCAACGGACCTGCCTTTAAACAAGGCCTACGTGTAGATGAAGTAAGTAATTTAGATGTATATCCGCTTATCGCCAAAATCCTTGGGCTTGAGATTTTAAGCCCAATCGATAGTGACGGCGCAAGTTTATTCCCAGTGGTAGTTGAAAAGCTGTGAGGGGAAAGGAAGCTGTAAGCTTTAAGTCATAAGTTTTAATTTAGTTTGTGGCTGACCTTGCCAAGGTTAAATACGATATCGTAGGCGTGAAATTTATTTCGCGCGAAACAAGTTTCACGCCTACAAGTGAAAACGTTTGGCGCTGGGCGCTAGGATTTAGGCTCTTTGACGCGATATAAAATCGCTGCTACAGACTAATATCTCACATCTCGCATCTCGAAACTCGTAACCTATAACTTTGTCACCCAGCCATATTCACCATGGCTTTGAAATTTATAACTTTGGTTATTGGCATCAAATTGGCCTTGTAGGGTATTTTCTGTGAGGGTCATCACCGCTTGATAGTCAGCTTTAGCATGAGCATTGACCTTCCCAAACACACTTCTATCGCCATTACTGGCTTCTATAATGTTACTGATCTCTACGGTGTAACTAAGATATTCGTCTATTACTAAAATAAAGTTATCGCCGGGTTGTAAGGTTTTAAGGGTATCTAAATCAAACTCGCTGAATGCGGTGTTTGCTAACTGTTCGGGTAAACGGCCTTGTTTATATAGGTAATCGTGTGCGCGGTCAGATAACTGGTTAAGGGGCGCAGTTAAGTTCACAATTGGCTGCGGGGCTATTTGAACTGCTTCAGCTTTGTAAGAGGCAACAAACTGCTGAGTGCTGGGTTTTGTTTTAAAACCATCACTTTGAATATGCCATTCATTCAGTGCAAAGGCTGTAAGCGGCAAAATAAAGATTAATGCAAGCGTCCTGTTCACATGTTTCTCTTACGGGTTTTTATGTTAACTTACTGTTAGTTTTTACCTTAAGTTAACAAGTTGGTCAATAGATAATCAGTAAGTAGTTGCTTTTATTATCGTGTCGATAAAATTAATTTGTTTTACTCGATTGCTAATGCTGAGCATAATCCGCGTTTTTTTGTCACTGAAACTCCAAGATTAGAGGTACCGACCATGCGCGGCTGGATCATTTATAAAGATAGCCAAGGTTTGTTAAAGCAAGAAACCTATGAAGTAGAACGTTTACTTGCGGCAGCAAAAGAAGAGGGTATAGAGTTACAGGTTTATTCGCCTGATCAATTTGATCTCACTATCACTCGTGAAGATGGTAAAAGTATTTTAATTGATGGCCAGTCAGTACAACTACCAGATTTTGTTATTCCTCGCATGGGTGCAAGTACAACGTATTTTGCGCTGGCGATTATTCGCCACCTTGAGCGCTTGGGTGTTTACTGTGTAAATAGCTCGCAATCAATTGAAACAGTTAAAGACAAACTGTTCGCGCAGCAAATTCTAGCTGAGTGTAATTTACCAACGCCAAATACTATGCTGGTTAAGTTCCCAGTGAATATTGATTTAGTTGAAAAGCAAATTGGCTTTCCTGTGGTTATTAAAACCTTATCAGGCTCGCAGGGCAGTGGCGTATTTTTATCAAAATCAAAAGAAGAGTTTGATGACTTAATGCAGCTTATTGAGGCTGCAAATCCACAAGCAAACATTATTTTACAGCAGTTTGTTAAGTCCAGCCATGGCCGTGATTTGCGAGTACTTACTATCGGTGGCCGTGCTGTCGCGTGTATGGAGCGTAACTCGCAGGGTAAAAACTTTAAAGCCAATGTGAGTGCCGGTGGTACAGGTAAGTCATTCCCTATTACACCAGAAATTGAATGGCTTGCTACACAAACTGCTAACGTACTTAATCTTGATGTAGCGGGCATTGATTTATTGTTTGATGAGCAACACTTCAAAATTTGTGAGGCAAACTCAAGCCCAGGTTTTGAAGGCTTAGAAGGTGCACTGGGTATTGATGTAGCCAAAGAAATTTTGCACTTTATTCGCATTCGCTTAGGTATTTTCGATAAGCCTACCGTGGTCAAAGAGCCTTGTTTAGAGGTGGTTTAATTTTGTAGAAGGCGTGTTACTAACACGCCTTTTTTGTCTCATCTGTATAGTAATCAAATCTTAAAATACTACAAAAGTGTACAGTGCCATTTAGCAAATCATAGGATATGGTAGATTTTTAATTGCCATGGAGTATGTGTACATGAGTCAGCTCATCAGTCGAGCAACTGCGGGGTTAGTGGCCGTTATTATTGGTTTTACCAGCTCAATAGCGCTTATTTATCAGGTTGTTATGGTTTTAGGTGGCACGCCTGATTTAGTTGCTAGTTGGGTGCTAATGCTCGGTCTTGCTATGGGGTTGAGCTCAATTGCTTTGTCTTATTATTATAAAGTGCCCATTCTTATCGCTTGGTCAACAACTGGTGCGGCACTACTTATTTCAAGTGCCCAAGGGTATAGCTTAAATCAAGCTGTTGGCGCGTTTATGTTCTCTGCGGTGCTGGTGTTTTTGTCTGGCATTACTGGCATATTCGAAAAAATGATGAATAAGATACCAAGCCAACTAGCTTGTGCCATGCTTGCTGGCGTGCTGGTGAATTTTGGTATTGGTGTATTTAATTTTATGAACGAGCTACCTTTAGTGATTGGTTTAATGGTGGCCGTATATTTGTGCGGGAAACGCTATTTCCCGCGTTTTGCTATGCTTGCCGTGGTTGTGGCTGGCTTTTTAATGGCAGGCCTAACGGGTCAAATAGATACAACTAGTTGGCAATGGAGAATGAGCGAGTTTGCTTATATTGCTCCTGAGTTTGATCTTAACGCTATGATAAGCGTTGGTTTGCCGCTATTCATTGTGACTATGACATCGCAAAACTTACCAGGTATTGCCGTGTTAAAAGCACACCATTATAAAGCACCCGTGTCGGCCGCTTTAAATGTTACCGGGCTATTAAATGTGATTATTGCGCCATTTGGTGGCTATGCCATTAACCTTGCGGCCATCACCGCTGCCATTTGTATGAGCCCTGAGGCGGATAAAGACCCAAGCAAACGTTATTGGGCAAGCATTGCTGGTGGTGTGTTTTACATTATTATGGCGCTCCTTGCAGCTACGCTAGTTGGTTTGGTAGCAAGCTTGCCACAGGCATTGATTTTGGCGTTGGCAGGCATTGCCCTATTTGCAACCATTGCCAGTAGCTTACAGCAAGCATTAACTGAGGCGTATTATACCGAAGCCGCTATCGTGACCTTTTTAGTCACAGCTTCAAACCTAACTTTATTCTCGGTCGGTTCTGCATTTTGGGGAATTGTTGCAGGTACGGTGACCTTGGTTATGACTCGTAAAGATTGAGGGATTTAAACGATGCAAGTTATACGAAGTCGCGAATTCACAGCTGATCGAGCTTGGGGGGCATTAGATATTGCCAATATGAAAGGTATTACAACACGTTTGCATTGGACAAATAAACCTTACAAATGGCATATCAATGATGGTGAAGAAGTTTTTGTGGTGTTAAGTGGTCAGGTCGAAATGCTTTATAAGCAGCATGGTGAAGTATGCGTTGAGCTTCTCAATGCAGGGGATATCTTTTTTGCCAGTGTTGGCACGGAGCATGTTGCAAAGCCTAAGGGAGAAGCGCGAGTTTTAGTTGTCGAGTCGCAAGGCAGTGTATAATAAAAAAGGCCCCAAATTTGCTGGGGCCTTTCGTTATTTAAGTAATGGTTTTATCACTTCAAACATGGCATTGATATGGTCATCACGGGTATTCAATGCAGGTATATAACGGTATTTATCACCGCCTGCATGTTCAAAAATTTCGCGATTTTCACCTTCTATTTCTTCTAATGTCTCTAGACAATCGGCACTAAATGCAGGGCTGATGATTGCAATATCTTTAATGCCTTCAGCAGGGTAGCTTTCAAGTGTTGCGTCAGTGTAAGGCTTTAACCATTCTGCTTTACCAAAACGGCTTTGGAATGTAGTTACAGCAAAGTCTTTCTCAAACCCAAGTTTTTCGGCAACTAAACGAGTAGTTTGCATACAAAAGCAATAGTATGGGTCGCCATTTTCTAAAAACTGTTTAGGTGTACCGTGGTACGAAAACACTAGCTTTTGTGGTGTGCCGTGGGCATTTAAATCTTCGCTAATGCTAGCAGCTAAAGCATCAATGTATATAGGGTTATCGTGATAACCATTAATAAAGTGAAGCTCTGGTACCCAGCGCCACTTACGCAGTACATCTGATACCGCATCAAACGTTGAACCAATGGTGGTGCTTGAATATTGCGGGTACATTGGCAGCACAATAACGCGTGTGATGCCTTTTTCGCGAAGCTCTTCAAGGCCAGCTTCGATTGATGGGTTACCGTAGCGCATCGCCATAACTACATCGGTGTCTTGGTGTCCTTTTTCCTTTAAAAGGGCTGCCAGCTTTTTGCTTTGCTCTCGGGTAATGTGAGTCAATGGTGAGCCGTTTTCAGTCCAGATACTTTTATAAAGTGCCGCTGAGCGTTTTGGGCGTAAAGTAAGTACAAAGCAATAAAGGATGATCATCCAAATAAAACGTGGGATCTCAACGATGCGAGGATCTGATAAGAATTCGCGCAAGTAAGTTCTAAGTGCCGCGGTAGTAGGTGCATCTGGGCTACCTAAGTTGGTCAATAAAATGCCCGTTTTTTTGTTGAATCGGCCATCATGTGGCTTATCGGTTATGGCGGAAAATCGCGACACTGAGTGCTCCTTTAGAAGTAATCGTAATATAAATCACATTGTAACGAAGTAAGCTGAATATGTGATCACTTTATTCGCTAATTTTTGATCATGATTCTGAAAGGATTTGGTTTTTTCGTTTCAAGTTGTTGTAGCTTAGCAATTGATTTGGCACCGAACACATGCCCTTTTGGTAAAAGCAAGATACCGTCATAGCTTCTAAGTGCATGGCCGAGTACCATGCCTTTTTTAAGATCCTGTGCCGTGAGAATCTTCATAGTGCCCACTTTTTGATCACTAGCACAGCTGATTTTAAGGCTCCCTAACACTTCTAAAATCTTTGGATGGTAGTGAGTACCGCTATATAATTGTAGCTGATCGAGTGCGCTTTCATAACGGCTGTTGTCATTTACTGTGATATGAGCAATTGCTTGCCAAAAATCACGCGCTACAGCTAATATCATTGCCGTAATTGGAATTTCTTTACCTTTTAAACCCTTAGGTGTGCCGGAGCCATTGTAGTGTTCAAATTGGTAATAAATTGCTTCAGATACATCATGTAAATGGGGAGCGGGCATTAGCATTAGCTGAGCGGTACTAGGGTGTGTGTAAAATAACTTTTTTTGGTTCTCTGTAAGCTCTCTGGTTGGCTTTTTATAAAGCTCTGGCTCCATGGCAAGCAAGCCAATTTGTGCTAGGTAGCCTGCCATTTCTGCCATTTCAATATGTTTTTTATCTAAACCAAGATGTTCAGCAATTTGTTTGCTGGTAGTGGCAATGTTTTGTGCTTGCATACCATCAAGGTATGGGTTGGCATTAATAAAGTTATATAAAATCTCAAAGGTACTGCGATGCTCGTGTTTTTCACGTTCGTTTACTTCTTCTAGTTGTTTGAGCACTTTTCGAATTTGTAGAGTGCGTTTTTCGACCATTTGCTCAAGGTTGTTGTTTAGCTCTTTTAACTGGCTATTTTGCGCTTTTATTTTTTGCTCTAACTGCTTGCTTTGGCGCTTTAATGAGGTTTTTTCTATGCCATCACTGATGTTGCGCAGCAGTAACTCATTTTGCCAAGGTTTTTGAATGTAAGCATGGATCCTACCTTTATTGACCGCAGCAATAGTGTTGTCGATATCTGAGTAACCAGTTAACAAAATCCGTTGAGGCTCAGGGTCTATATTGAGTGCTTGCGCAAAGAAGTCAGCGCCATCTATGTTTGGCATTCGCATGTCGCAGATAATCACATCAAAACTATAGGTAGCTAAAATTTTTAGTCCCTCAAGTGGATCTGCACAGGCTTTTGCAGTGATGTTATTCGCTGATAACAATCGCAAAAGAGTCCGCAAGACGATTTCGTCATCATCGATGCATAAAACCTGAATATGTTGTTTGCTAACTTTTTCAGCCATAGCGCTTTACTGTGAATCATCGTTAATCAATAACATAGCCTTAAATCCAGCCTTGTGCTAGGTTTTAAAAGAGACAAATAAAGTTTGAGATGAAAATGGATGACTTTAAGCAAGCCTACTTATTAGAAAAAGCGGCCAGAGAAGAAGCTGAGCAATTGCTTGCAGATAAAAGCAGGATTTTAGTGGCATTAAACAGTGAGCTTGAACAAAAAATTGCTGATTTAAAACACCATCAAGCCATGTTTATTCAAGCTGAAAAAATGGCTACTTTAGGAACACTCTGCGCAGGGGTTGCGCATGAAATAAATAACCCGCTTGCATATAGCATCAGTAATGTTGATTGTTTAAAAAACTATTGTGATTACTTTAGTGATTTGCTCGCTGTGTGCGATGAGTTTGCTTGTAGTGAAACCGATAAAGTAACATTCTGTAAGCAATTAACTGAGCTAAATAAATTGCATTCATTTCGCTTTGTAGCCGAAGAGCTACCTGACTTAATTAGCGATACCTCACAAGGATTGCAAAGGATCAGTAAAATTGTTGCTAATTTATTAGATTTTTCGCGGCCCAAAGGTCACGACAAGCAATTTGCTGATATGACAGATGCAGTAAAAAGTGCCGTAAAACTATTAGCAAACCAACTGCGTGATTGTAATTTACATACCCAGTACAGCCCTATATCACAAAGTTGGTGTAACTTACCTGCAATAAGCCAAGTGATAGTCAATATCCTAATTAATGCAAAACAAGCCTGTGATAATCAAAAATCAAATGCTGAAATATCTGTTGCAGTATATGAGCTCGAACAGCATATTTATATAGATATTGAAGACAATGGCGCCGGCATGTCAGAAGAAACCATTGCGAAAATATACGATCCCTTTTACACCACAAAACCTGTTGGAGAAGGCACCGGCATGGGGATGACCATGGTGTATGCCATAGTGCATGAACATCAAGGCTGTATTGATATTCAAAGTACAGAAGGAATGGGCACACGAATTAGCTGCGTGTTTCCTGTGCAAAGTCAGGTCAGGAAAACTGTAACTAGCTGACAGTATTTCAGTTGTTGCAAAAATTTGTGAATTCGCTAGGGTAGGAATACACCCATAGCAAACCAACATGCAAAGGCTCAATATGCTAAATCAACAAAGTTCGGATGTGTTTAAAAACTACCTCGCGAGTCAAAGCGAGACTAATCAAGTTAGTTTGGACCAAGTGCTTGGCTATATGTCTGGTCTATTGGCCTGCTCAGAGTTTTTTGGGGAATCAGAATTAGCAAATTATATTGCTGACAATGATGAGTCGGTGTTTAACACTTTAATGACAGATTCAGAGCCTCGCGATGCGATGATTGAATTGCTTGATAACATCACCGAAGCACAAGTTGAACAAAAGAAAATCTTAGCAGAATTATACCCAAATGAAGTAAACAGCAATGAGCCAAGCCAAGCATTGCAGGACTTTTGTAGCGGCTATATTGCGGCGTATATTGTGAACCAAGATATTTGGCACAGCGACTTACAATTTTTACTTAAAGCTGATGATCAGCAAGATAATGAAAGCGAAGATGGTCAGCTGTTTATTGATAATTTTGAAGCAACTCTCGATTTACTAACGACCTTCGCGATGTGGGATCAGGCGCTGGCAAATCACCCTGAACCAGAAAAACTAGGCGAAGGGTTTGTCACCTTCTTTAATGCGCTAGACGAGAGCTTATCTGAGATTGCCACTATGGCGTTAATGCTTGAAGATGAAAAACTGGCGATGCTTGAGCAAGATCAGTAAACATTTCCCTTCTCAGTAGAGATAAGCTGATAGTTGCATTATTTTGCTTATTTCTACTGAAAAACGAATAATTTCTGTTTGTAAAGTCCTATTAATACTACAAATGGGAATGTTTATACCTAAGTCGTACCTTATTTTTCTTCCCTTTTGTGTATTTGTTGATAGGATGTTATGTAAGAGTTAACTCGCAGGCTTGAGTTAACTTTCAAAAATCGTGATTTCTAAAATCAACAACACGTGCTTAGTGCTTTTCTTAATTTCTCCAAAAGGGGCGTTTTTTTGTTTTAAGGAAAGCCGGAATATCAACAGGATACACATGACAACACATTCTTTAAGTATGCTGGCCGTTGCGGTTAGTGTGGCTGTTTCTGCGACTTCAGTGCAGGCAGCAGAGCAAGCATCTGCTGCTAAAGCAGATAAAAACATCGAACAAATCTCAGTATTAGGCTCACGAGTTGCCAATCGTACGGCTACCGAATCAACATCGCCGGTTGATTTGATTGATGCTGACGACTTAAACAAAGGTGGTTTCACTGAACTGGGCCAAAGTCTGCAAGCGACGGCTCCTTCATTTAACTTTTCTCGTACGCAAGTGTCAGATGGCTCTGACTTATTTAGACCTGCGACTCTTCGTGGTTTACAGCCAGACCAAACGTTAGTGCTTATCAATGGCAAACGCCGTCATAACCAATCTATTTTTGGTTTAAATGGTACTGTAGGTGCCGGTGCTGCGGGTACCGATATGAATGCGATTCCTCTTACTGCGTTAAAAGGCGTTGAAGTACTTCGTGATGGTGCTGCTGCGCAATATGGTTCTGATGCGATTGCCGGTGTTATCAACTTATCGTTAAACGATTCAACCGGTGTTACAACGGGCTATGTGCAAGCTGGTAGCACGGGTGAAGGCGATGGTGACACTATTTCAATGGGTTTAAACCGTGGCTTCGACTTAGGCGATGAAGGCGGTTTCATTAACTTTTCTTTGGAATACCGTGATGCGGATGGCACCAACCGCGCAGAGCGTGATATTGGTGGCTCAGTTGATGTGCCCGCTGGGACGCTATCTGATGATGTTCGCTGGGGACAAGGTAATGCTGATAGCGAATTTACCTCTGTGTTTTATAATATGGCGTTACCTTTTGGTGAGACCGAACTTTACTCATTTGGCGGATACTCAAACCGTACTGCGCTAGGTAATGGTTTTTACCGTAATTTTGACCAAGCAGCGAAGAACGTTGTGCAAGTATATGGCGATGGCTTTTTACCTCGCATAGATAACGAAGCCGAAGATATTTCGTTTTCACTTGGACTGCGCGGTGAGTTAACTCCAGATTGGAGCTATGACGTATCTGCCGTATATGGTGAAAATAGCTATGATTTCACATCTAAAAACACGCTAAATGCGTCGTATGCTGCTGAATATGTGGCGAATAACCCTGATGCAAGCGATGCTGATATTGTTGCAAATGCAGGCCCTAACGGCGGGTACTCAGGGGGTTTTAGATTTGACCAAACGACTATAAATGCAGACCTCAATGGTATTGTCGATATTGGCCGCAGCGAGCCTTTATATGTATCTGTGGGGGCTGAATATCGTAAAGAAAACTATGAGATCGTGCCGGGCGAAGAAGCCTCTTATGCGTGTGGTTTAGCTAATTCAGATACTTCATACCCTGCGGTAAACGACAGTAGCGTATTCGCTGAGTGTGGTTTCCAGGCATATAACGGTTTGCGCCCTGAAGCGTCAAATGAAGAGAGCCGTCACAGCTATGCATTTTATGTAAATGCCGAAACGCTGATCACGGACGCATGGCAAGTAAGCACAGCGCTTCGTTATGAAGACTTCTCTGATGCTGGTGATGACATCATTGGTAAGCTCGCAACACGCTATGAAATTACCGATGACTTTGCTGTTCGTGGTGCTATTTCTTCTGGCTTTAGAGCACCATCTCTACAACAAAGTGCGTATACAGCTTACACCACAAATTTAGGTGCTGGTGGCGTATTACTGCAATCATTTACGGCAACAGCAGGCTCTGATTTCCCCTCAGCACTGGGTGTTGATAACCTCGGTCTTGAAAGCTCAGAAAACTTAAGTGCAGGTTTTGTTTATAACGTAACAAGCGATTTATCACTGACCGTAGATTTTTATCATGTTGCAATTAAAGACAGAATTACTCTTGGCAGCTTAATGTCTGCGGATGATGTGGCATTTAGTGCCGAAGCTGTCGCTGCACTTAATGCAACAGGGGCACAGCAAGCTAACTATTTCTCAAACTCGGTTGATTCAACCACCAAAGGTGTTGATATCATCGCTTCGTATCGCACTGATTTGTACGATGGTAATTTCTCAGCAACGTTTGCAGGTAACATTAACGAGACTGAAATTGATGATGTGAATGCACCGGAAGGGATTCCTGAGTCAATTGCCCTTGATGATTTACAACGTAGTTTCTTAACAGACGGTCAACCAGGTGAGCGTGCAACGTTAACATTTGAATACGATCGTGGCGATTTCAACAGCATGCTACGCTTTAATTATTATGGTGAAACAGACGTTAAATACTTTGGTAATGACCACATTGGTTTGCCTGATCAATTATCACCTACAGGTGAGTTTAAAGACACAAGCACTGTTGAGTCAGCAGTATTAGTTGATGTTAACCTTGGTTATCAGTTAACTGACGAACTGATGCTATCGGCGGGTATTGATAATATCTTTGATGTAACCCCAGACGAACTTGGCGAAGACGAAGCTCTTGATTTTATTACTAATCAAGCATTCAAATACCCTGTTCGTGCATTACCTTATGGTTTTGATGGTATGACTTACTACGCAAAACTGAGTTTTAGTTTTTAATTCCTAAGTTGAAGTGAAACTTAAATAGCGCCTCAAGGCGCTATTTTTTTGCTTAATTGTAGTATCCGACATTTGTCGCTATAATAAGTGACAGTTGTCTTTTTGGCGAGGTGGAAAATGAATGCTGTTGAAACTGATTATTTAGGTGTGGTGACTGATGGTCGAGTGACTATCAATTCAAATACTCTTGATGAAATAAGTGTTGCAACACAAGGCGTGACAGTCAGTGCGATTAAATCACTCGCTAAAGAGCTAAATTGGGACGCTAATAGCTTAGCAGCCTCAATCGGTACCACTATGCGTACACTCGAAAGATATAGTAAAGACCGAAAGCGGTTGAATGCCAAGTTGAGTGAAAATGCGTTAGAAGTGGCACGTATTTCGTCACAAGGGATTGCTTATTTTGGTGATGTTAAACGCTGGAACGAATGGCTTAGCACCCCTAATATTCAATTTGCTAATCAAGAGCCAAAGTCGGTGATCCATACAATCCGCGGTCGTGAGCTTATTAAACGCGTGATACTAGGGCTTGAGTACGGGTTTACCGCTTAATGATTTGCTACCGAATAGCACCCAAAGTACATAATGATCTAGCTAACGCGTTATCTGGGCTGGGTGGTTTGTATGCACAAGGACGGTGGCATTTTGTTGGTAAACCTATTGTGTATACGGCAAGTTCACGCTCTTTAGCAATGCTTGAGCGATTAGTGAATGACACAACGGATATTTTAAGTACAAACCTGAGTATTACAACGATTCAAATCCCTGATGATCTCAAGATTATTAGGCTAGTAGCTAGCGAACTTCCAAAAGCATGGGATGATCACCCCTACATTACAGAGACGCAAGCGTTAGGTTCTGATTGGCTAGCATCGATGGACGCAGCCGTACTTCAAGTTCCTTCTAGCATATGTCCTGACGAATACAATTTTTTAATCAACCCATTGCACACAGACATAAGCAAAATAAAATGCATTGATAGTAAAGACTTTTTCTATCCAAATCGATTGGCTGTAAAGCTTTGAAATAGTTATTGAGGGGAAAGAGGGGAAGTTTGCGAGAGTAAAGGGGAAAGTTTGCGTGTTTCGAGGTGCGATACGAGACATGAGACAAGAGATGCGAGATACGAGTCTGTAGCCCCCTGTGTCAGGATAGTTGTCGCCTCTAACATTTAGCAGAGGCAAATAAAATGAGACGTCAATTTACACAAGAATTTAAAGTTCAAGCTGTTGAAAAAGCATTATCTCAATGTGATGATGTTCGCTTAGAAGATATTGCAGATGATTTAGGTGTCGGTTATTCAACGTTACAACGTTGGATAGCACTGGCAAAAAAGCATCAACTTGAAATACACCAGACGGGTAGCCAAATGACAGCAGAAAAACGACCACAAGACTGGAGTTTAGAAGAAAGGCTCAACGCGGTCATTGAGTGTGGAAGTTTAGATGAAGCCGCCATAAATGAATACTGCCGTAATATAGGGCTTTATCCGCATCATATTCAGCAATGGAAGAAAGACTTAGTAACACCACCTTCAAATAAAACAGTAAAGTCAGACAGTAAACAGCTTAAGCAAGAAATAAAGCAACTGCAAAAAGAACTGAATCGCAAAGATAAGGCCTTAGCTGAAACTGCCGCTCTGCTTGTGCTCAAAAAAAAAGCGGATGCACTTTGGGGTTTCAACGAGGACGATTAACAACAGCGACTGAGCGACATGAATTAATAACGCTTATCACAAACGCACAGGCTTCAGGGGCAAGGAAAGAAAAGGCATGTGAGTTACTTGGACTGACACTAAGAACCGTTCAGCGATGGATTGAAGCAGACGATATGACTGACAAACGGACGAGTACGAAAAAACAGCCGCCAAACCGTCTCACAGAGTTAGAGCGGCAGCGCATTATTAATACGGTTAATTCAGCCGAATATGGGCATTTACCGGCCAGTAAAATAGTCCCTAAGCTGCTTGATAAGGGCATATGGATAGCGTCTGAAAGTTCGTTTTATCGTGTCATGAAGGCACATAACTTATTAACGCATAGAGAAAAAGTAAAGCCAGCTAAGCCGATGAAAAAGCCAAGAGCATTGAAAGCAGTGCGTGCAAATGAAGTATACACTTGGGATATCACCTATTTACCAACGAGCGTAAAAGGGCAATTTTTATACTTATATTTAGTGATGGACATTTTTAGTCGAAAGGTTGTTGGCTGGCAGGTTTACGACACACAGTTAAGTGAATTAGCCGCAGATTTAATGAAGGATATTTGCAGTCGGGAGCAAATAAAGCGCGAGCAAGTCACGTTGCACTCAGATAATGGTAGCCCAATGAAAGGCGCGACATTACTGGCAACATTACAGGAGTTAGGGATTGTGCCATCATTTAGTCGACCGTCAGTAAGTAATGACAATCCATACTCTGAGTCGTTATTTAAAACGTTAAAGTATCGCCCAGAATACCCAGAAAAGGCATTTGAAGATATAAGCGCAGCAAGAGAATGGGTAAGTGGGTTCGTTGATTGGTACAATAATGAGCACCTACACAGTGGTATAAAATTTGTGACGCCAAACCAACGTCATTCAGGTTTAGATAAAGAAATATTAGCTAAGCGTCAGCAGGTAAACGACGCAGCTAAATTGAATAACCCAAGTCGTTGGTCAGGAAAGTCACGAGACTGGTCAATGATAAATGAAGTAAATTTAAACCCTGAGAAAAAAGAAGAAATGCGGGCGGCATAAAATTTAACTTGAGGCGACAACTAACTTGAAAAACTCCGGTAGCAGCGATTTTATATCGCGTTTCTCTCGCACTTTTTTGGGTTTCCACCTGCATTTAAACACTCCAAAATCTGTCTAGTAGAATGCTTCCAAATAACAAAATCCAACCTGCAACTATAATTGTGTAGTAGACAGTCGAGTTTATTATTGGCTCTAAAGTGAAGTGTGGTGAAAATAATTTTTTTAGCGATTTAAAGAATAGCTTTGGGTTTAAGCTACCCGCTAAAATTATAAGTGAAATTGCTAGACAACTAATGAATTCGAACCAGTTTAGACTTTGTAATATAAGCGAATTAACACCGACAGTTAAATTAATAATTGCTGCCAATCCGAACAAAATAGATAGCAGCTTTTCCTTTTTATTAAGCGTTTCCATACTGTAATACTCCTTATTACATTATTTAATACCTTATATTTCGGTAAGTTACGAGAAACGAGTTTGTAGCAGCGATTTTATATCGCGTTTCCTCTCGCATCTCACACCTCATATCTCAAGTCAGCAGGTCTTCCTCACCAATGTCGCGGAATAAAACCGCTGCTACGTAGGCGTTATGCTTGCATGGCGCGCGAAACAAGTTTCACGCCTACGTCCAATCGTTTTACATTTGTGTGGTGTTTGAGAGTTCATGGCTGAAGCCATTCCTACAAACGACATTAAATTTGTAGTAGCGATTTCATATCGCGTTTATTCTCGCATCTCACACCTCATATCTCAAGTCAGCAGGTCTTCCTCACCAATGTCGCGGCATAAAGCTACTGCTACGTAGGCGTTATGCTTGCATGGCGCTACGTCAAATCGTTTTACATTTGTGTGGTGTTTGAGAGTTCATGGCTGAAGCCATTCCTACAAACGATATCAAATTTGTAGTAGCGATTTCATATCGCGTTTACTCTCGAACCTAACACCTAACACCTAACACCTAACACCTAGCTCCTAGTACCTTGTCCCTAGCCCCTCTAACCTCGCACCTAGTTACTTGTAACTCGTTCGCAAATCTCGCGCATTTGATGTTTTATTTCGGGTTCTTTTTCATCGAATATTTTATTGATACGTTCGATATAGGCATGGTTTTCTTCGAATGGTACGCCGATTTCGTAGACATCGGCGGCTTCGCGTAGCATTTCTTTATCAAACTCACTGAAGATATTGATCATTTCTTGGGCTTTTTCTCGCTCAATACCCAGTGCCTCAAAGGAAGAGCGACCCATGCGCAGTGTACTGTCATATGTTTCGCGGATAATATCGCGACAGCCGTAAGCCCATAAATCGTAAACATGGTGGCGATCAACTGCGCGGGCAACTACATGTAAATGCGGATAATTTTGCATAGCATAGCGGACTAATTTAGTTATTTGCTCTGCATCATCAAGTGCGACAACCAGCAATTTAGCACCTTCAATGCCTGCTGCACTTAGTAGGTCAGGTCGAGTTGCATCACCAAAAAAGTTACGAATACCGACACGCTCTAGCGCTTCGAGTTGCTTGTAGTTGTAATCAATCACAGTGGTTTTATAGCCGCCAGCTTGTAATATACGATCAACAAGACCTCCGATCCTTCCTGAGCCGGCAATGACTACATGACTATCATCAGGAAATTCCTCTTCATTTTGCTTGGCCTGTTCATAAATAAAGCGTGGTGCTATCACACGTTGATAGAGAATAAATAAGCCTGGCGAAAGCAGCATGGATAAAGTAACAACCAGTAATAGTTGGGCGGCAACGGCTGTGGCTAAAACATTATTAGACACACTGTAAGCCAGTAGTACAAAACCAAACTCACCAGCTTGTGCAAGCCCCAGTGCTAGCAACCAAAGTGAGGCGCCTCTAAGACCAAAAATACGACCTAAAATTAATAGCACAACTGTTTTAGTTACAATCAGTGCGCCGGTTAGTAGCATTATGGTGGTAAGGTTATCTGCGAGTAATTGAAAGTTGATACTCGCGCCAACGGTTATAAAGAATAATCCAAGTAATAGCCCTTTGAAGGGATCGATATTACTTTCGAGCTCATGTTTATAAGGTGAATTTGCAAGCACTACACCTGCCAAAAAGGTACCAAGCGCAGGTGATAAGCCAACTAATGACATCATCAAAGCGATACCAATAACAAAGAATAAAGCCGTTGCGGTAAATAGTTCACGAAGCCGTGCTTGTGCTACAAATCTAAAAATGGGGGCGGTTAAATAGTTACCACCAAAAATGACGAGCGCTATCATACCTAAAGTAACCAGTGCTGCTTGCCAGCTCTCAAGGCCCGCCACTAAGCTTAAGCCAGCATGACCGTCTTCGCTTGCATGGGCTGTATCTGCCATGACGGGTGCTAATTCTGGCAAAGCTAGCAATGGAATAAACGCCAGCATAGGAATAACAGCTATATCTTGGGTGAGTAATACGCTAAATGAGGCTTGGCCACCATCTGATTTTAATAGCCCGCGCTCTGAAAGCGTTTGCAGTACAATTGCGGTAGATGAGAGCGATAAAATTAAACCTATTGTGAGTGCCGATTGCCAAGCATGACCAAATGCTAAACTAATACCAGTAAAGGCTGCGGCTGATAAAACCACCTGTCCGCCACCAAGACCAATAAGCTGTTTTCGCATTGACCAAAGCGCTTTGGGCTCAAGCTCTAAGCCAACAATAAACAGCATCATTACCACACCAAACTCAGCAAAATGCTGGATGGCAATCACATCAACATTTAAAAATGTCAGTGTTGGCCCAATAATAATACCCGCGAGTAAGTAGCCAAGCACTGAGCCAAGCCCAAACTTGCTGGCGATAGGCACGGCAATAATGCCTGCAATAAGGAAAATATAGGCTATTAGGAGAAAGTCAGTCATCGTAATCCTGTTTGTTTTTAATTAACTATGATTGTTTTCGCTAGTTTTGCCAGCAGTTAGGTAGTGAATGCAATCAAAATACGAATTTAGTCAGAAAAATGACAACAAGGCATGGGCCTTGTTGATCAAATACAGCTCTCTAACAAACTCACTTAACTTACTGATATTTAGGCAGACCAAGGGTGTTGATCTTATTTAGCGCCTTCACTTTGATCATCGCTTCAACCAGCTGGCGATTGTAATCACGCGCATTTAGCTTAGCCCCCATCAACTGTTTAAAACGGTACATCGCTGTTTCTGCTAATGAGCGCACATGATATCCACTGAGCTTTTTCCATTGTGCGATTCCTAACTTATTGCACAACATGACAGCCTCATTGCGTGGATGCTTATCAGTCCACAGCCGTGCATTCTCTCTCGGCGGGATAGCAGGTATCGCGCCTTTTTCAGTAATTTCTGCATAGCAGCGGCGGCTATCATAAGCACCATCAGCGCTCACTCTATCTATACGCCGGCGTAATGGTCTTATCAAATCTTGGAGGGTCTCGCCGTCGGTGACGTTACTGAGCGTCATTTGCGCCCCCACAATATCATGCGTGTTGGCATCCACCGCAAGGTGCAGTTTTCGCCACTTTTTTCTTGCCTTTACGTGGTGCTTCTGTGCATGCCATTCACCTTCGCCAAACACCTTAAGTCCTGTGCTATCAACTACAATATCTACAAATCCAGTGGTGCGGACTTTACTGCGAAATTTAATATTCAACTCAGCACTGCGCTTACACAGACAACTGTAGGTTGGGGCTTCAAGCGGAAGCTTCATCAAAGATAATACCGATTGTGTGAACCCTTGTAGTGCCCTGAACGACAAGCCAAAGACAGCTTTGAGTGTTAAGCAAGTTTCAATAGCAAGATCAGAGAAATGATTAGAGCGGCCACGCCCACCGTGAGTACATTCGTTATACCAATGACGCGTTGCTTTTTCGTCAAACCAGAAGCGAATATTACCGCGGTTAACGAGGGCTTGATTATAGTGAGACCAGTTTGTGATTTTGCTCATTGTTGTTGCACGGGCTAGTAGGATATAGATGATCTGATCACAGGCTGGCAAGATAGTTCAAACTTTTAGGAAACAACGCCCAAGGCATGGTGTTTAGTAAAAGCGCTTAAGACAAAATAAGTGGGGAAATCATCGTTTTTTTCTTAAAAACCGCTTGCGTAGCGCTTAGGTAGGTATATACTCGCAACACTTTAAATAGGAGCAAAAAATGAGCAAAAAGAAACAACGCACACAAGGCCAAGTTGATACAGGTCGTGGTGTAATTAACGATAATGTGTACGCCGCAATGGTGACATCTAAGCTGTTCACCGCAAAAGTAGAGAAACCTAAAAAAGGTAAAGGTGCATATCAACGTAAGGCAAAACATGCAGGACGAGAGTCCTATTTAATCGCTGCTTAATTAAGTTGTGATCAAATAGGATTTTTGTGAAAAGCAAACACTGAGTGTTTGCTTTTTTTACGACTAAAATTTGTGTTAAGAATAACTTTCACTCAATTTTTATAGAAATTTTTACCTGAAAACTAATTTATTCGTTATATACCTATAATCGATACGATAATTATTTTCGCCTACCCTCACACAAGCGTTGCTTGTTTTTTATACAAGCTAGAAGTACCGCGCTTTCCATGGTTAAATTATTGTTAATTTTATGTTCATTTTTACTCGGTAGAATCATTCTCGTTTTTGCTTTTTGATAAAAATAATTAATTCTTTTTTAGTGGTTCTAACTAAATCATACACCAAAAAGTGCGTTTATTTTACCTGTTATAGGTAGATTTGGACTTGACGAACTACCACTTTGTGTTACTTTAAAGTTGGATTTGTAAAATAAATGTTATAAAACTTTGGGCGGAGGGAGCGAATGAGCTCGCATAAATTAATAAAAAATGCTTTTAAACTGAGTGCACTGTCACTGGGTTTATATGGCTTTACAGCACACGCTGCGATTGATTGCAGCAACTTAGAAGTGTGGCAACAAGGGCAAACACATGTTGGTGGTGATCAGGTTCAGGCACAAGGTAGCGCTTATGAAGCCAAGTGGTGGACGCAAACTAATCCTGTGGAGACTTCTGGTGTCGATCAAGAGTGGCGTTTATTGGGTGTTTGTGACAGCGTTGTCAATGAGAATCAAGCGCCTCAAATTAGCAGCTTAACACCCGCAGAGGGTTCTTTATTTACCATTAGTGACAGCGTTGTCATAAGTGCGGTTGCCGCTGATCCTGATGGTAGCGTGGCAAGTGTAGAGTTTTTTGTTGATGGAACATCGCTGGGTGTTGTGACAAGCACACCTTACTCAGCGAGCTGGCAAGCAACCCAAGGCAGTCATGTGATTAGTGCGGTCGCAACGGATGATTTAGGCCTAACCTCTGCAGCCGTTGCACATTCAGTGAGTGTGTCTGATGACGTTGAGCCAGTTAACCAATCGCCGGTGGCGAGCATTGAATTTAGCTCACTGCCATCGCAAGTAACGGTGGGTGACAGTGTGGTGTTTGCGCTTTCTGGCACTGATAACGATGGCCAAGTAACTGCGTTATCGTTAACTGAAAACAGCACCGAAGTTCATCAAGCAAGTGCTGCTTCTTCAAGTTATACCTGGCAGGCACCTGCAGTTGGGCAATTTTCATTTACCTTAACGGTGACCGATAACGAAGGCGCGACGGGGACACAAAGTAAAGTTGTTAATGTTGTTGAAGCAACAGAACCAGGTACAGATTGTAAACCGCAAGGCTTATATCAAACCCCAGGTGTGAATACCCCATACTGTAGCGTATATGATGCAAATGGCCGTGAGAAAATGGGCGCAGATCACCCACGCCGTGTTATTGGTTACTTTACTAGTTGGCGAAATGGTGCCAATGGTCAGCCAAGTTACTTAGTTAATGATATTCCATGGGACAAGATCACCCATATTAACTATGCCTTTGCGCATGTTGATGGCAATAACAAAGTATCGATAGGTGATCCAAATGCAGCTGGCAACCCAGCGACAAACATGACTTGGCCGGGCGTTACCGGCGCTGAAATGGATCCAAGTTTTAGTTACACAGGTCACTTTAACTTACTCAATAAATTTAAAAAACAACACCCAGATGTAAAAACCTTAATCTCTGTAGGTGGTTGGGCTGAAACCGGTGGTTATTTTGGTGCAGACGGTACTCGCGTAAATAGCGGTGGTTTCTACACGATGACAACTAATGCCGATGGCTCAGTGAACCAAGCGGGGATTGATGCCTTTGCGAAAAGTGCTGTTGAGTTTATTGAAACCTACGGTTTTGATGGTGTCGATATTGATTACGAATACCCATCGTCAATGAATGACTCAGGCCACCCTGATGATTTTCCTATCTCTAATGCACGTCGCGCAGGTCTTAATGCCTCTTATCGTGTATTGATGCAAAAACTACGTGAAGAACTTGATATTGCAGGTGAAAAGGCTGGTAAGCATTACTTGTTAACGATTGCTTCGCCATCTTCAGGATACTTATTACGTGGTATGGAAACATTCCAAAGCGTGAAGTATCTCGATTACGTTAACATCATGTCTTATGACTTACATGGTGCATGGAATTCACATGTAGGCCATAACGCAGCCTTGTTTGATACCGGTCTTGATTCTGAATTAGCGCAATGGGGCGTTTATACCACCGCTGAGTTTGAAGGTATTGGCTACTTAAATACGGATTGGGCTGTGCGTTACTTCCGCGGTGCGGTCTCTGCAGGTCGGATCAATATTGGTATTCCATATTACACCCGTGGCTTTAAAGATGTGTCGGGCGGTACTAATGGTTTATGGGGCCAAGCAGCGCTGCCAGATCAATCAAAATGTGCGAAAGGGACTGGCGTTGGTGAGAAAAACCAATGCGGTAATGGTGCACTTGGCATAGATAACCTATGGCACGATAAGAACGATGTTGGTGAAGAAATGCCAGCAGGTTCGAACCCACTATGGCATGCGAAAAATCTCGAAAATGGCATTAACCCTTCTTACCTTGAAATCTATGGCCTAACGCCAGAAACCGATGCAGACGATGTATTAACAGGAACTTATACACGTTTCTACGATGATGTAGCTGTTGCTCCATGGCTTTGGAATGCAGAGAAAAAGGTATTCTTATCAATCGAAGATGAGCAATCAATGGCAACCAAAGTTGATTATGTTATCAACAATGGCCTTGGTGGCATCATGTTCTGGGAGCTTGCCGGTGACTATGATTATGACTCAGCGAAAGGTGAGTACTTCATGGGCTCAAGCTTAACAACACTTGCTTACGATAAATTTAACCAAAGTGGTGTGGCTTATAACACGCATCAAGGCAATGTCGATTTCACCATTCCTAGCGAAGCTGTTGACGTAAGCTTTGTAGTGAAAGACTTCCCAATTGGTGATGATAACTACCCAATTGCACCTACATTCGCATTCACCAATAACTCAGATATCGACTTAAGCGGCGCGAAAATCAGCTTTGATGTGCCCGTTTCTACCTCTGCGATTTTCAAATCAAATTGGAATGCACAAGAAAAGCTCGGTATGGCTGTTGAAGCGAATGGCTCTAATGCGGCTGGCGATAATATCGGCGGCTTTGAAAATGAGTTCCATCGTTTTTCAATCACTTTAGTGAATGAGTGGGGCGGTATCGAAAAGTCATTTAACACAGGTGAAACCGTTGAAGCACAAGTTATGTACTACATGCCAATTACAGGGCCAACTAACTTCACTATTGAGAAAAATGGCAAAACCTACGCCTTCAAATACGAATACCTAATGCTACCGGATGGCACTGCCGGCAGTGGTGATACTGGCGGTGACACCGGTGGTGGTACGGGTGGCGAGGGAAGCTGTAATGGTGTTGATGTAGCGAGCATCCCTGTGTATCCAAATTGGCCGCAAACTGATTGGGCTGGTAATCCAAGCCATGCTGTTGGCGGCGACCTAATGTATCACAACAACGTGATTTACGAAGCAAAGTGGTGGACGAGCACAGAGCCAGGCACATCTGCTGACTGGACGGTGAGTTGCACGCTTTAACCAACTAAGCGGAGCAAGGACTTTGCTCCGCATTTCTACAGCGAGAACAACAATGAAAGTAATGAAATCAAAGGCATTGTCTTTATCGGCAGTGGCAACCAGCATGCTGATTGCCTGTGCATCAAGCCATGTGAATGCCCACGGATTCTTAGAAAGCCCAAAGGCACGCCAAGCATTTTGTAATGCTGATGGCGGGTACTGGTGGCCTGCTGATGGCACGGGTATTCCTAATCTTGCTTGTCGAGCAGCGTTTGTTGAAGCAGGGCATGTGCAGTTTGTGCAAGACATTGAATTTTCGGCTAATACCATTGATTACACAAACCTTGCGGCAGTTAAACTAAGTGTACCTGATGGCCGACTATGTGCAGCAGGCGACCCAGAAAAACGCGGTATGGATTTACCTTCAGCGCATTGGCAACGCAGTGAGGTTATTCCTAATGCAAATGGCGATATTTTAGTGCGCTTTTTAGCGAGTACGCCGCATAACCCGAGTTTTTGGCAGTTTTATTTAACAAAACCGGGCTTTGATAGTGCGACTCAAGTGCTTACTTGGGATGACCTAGAGCTTGTATATGGTCTCCTCCAACATTGCAAGAATAAACAATGAGTTTTGACAGGGATAGGTTTGCGTTCGTATATCCGGCTTCTTAATTGAAACACTTTGGTTTCGAGCCTCGATGAACTTCGCACATATCGTCCTTATCGTTGACACGAGTTTATCAAACTCACACGCCCTATCAGGTTTTCGATATGTCGGTTTTACCTGTTTGTCATCACTTGATGTTTATTCAGCAATCCTCTGAAGTGAACTCGTTATTCATTGTTAAGCCGTTACCAAATCATCGTTGTAACGACCGCCGTGTTTTAATATCGCCCAACCAACGCGAGCTAACTTATTGGCAAGCGCAACCGCAGCTTTGTTCCTGCCTCGCGTTTGCTCTATTCGCTTTATCCATTTTGCCAGTGGCGTATCTTTGTTCGCACTGACTCGCATAACGGCTCTGGCACCGTGTATCAATAAGGTTCTTAAATACCCATCGCCCCGTTTACTGATACCCAGTAAATTTTGTTTACCGCCGGAACTATGTTGCCTCGGAACTAAACCTATGGAAGCTGATACCGCTCGTCCATTGTTAAATTCACTGCCATTGCCCACATGTTGATAAAACGCACTGGCAATCAATGGGCCAATACCCGGAATACTCTGTAATCGAACACAGGCATCATCTTTACTTAAGTCATGGATTTTTTGAGTATAAACATCCAGGTGCGCTTTAAGCTCTGACAACTTTTTATAGTGTTGTTCCAATAATTCCTTGAACAACTCACTCAACCCATTATTTGCTTCTCTATCGTATAACTCAGGCAAGGCCTTATAAACATTATGTACTCCCAATGGAATGACAATCCCATACTCATACAATAAGCCTCGTATTTCATTACTATTCGCTGTTCTGTCTCGCTCACATTTCTTGCGTAGTACATGCAGCGATTGAATATCTTGTTGGGTTTGGGTTTTTGTTCTAACAAAACGCATTTCTGGTCGCACAACAGCTTCGGCTATGGCTAATGCATCATTAAAATCTGTTTTGTTACCTCTGACATAAGCCTTTACGTGTTGAGGCGCTATTTGTTTTACCCGATGCCCCAGTTTTTCGAGTTCTCTTGCCCAGTAATGTGCACTGGCACATGACTCGACTCCAACTAGGCAATCATCTAGTTGAGCAAAATAATTCAGTATTTCTTTTCTTCTCAGGATTTTTTTCTTAACAATTTTACCTACTTGATTACAGCAAACCACATGACTCACATTCTTTGCTAAATCTAATCCAACTGTTGTAATATTCATCTCGGTCTCCTCGCTTTATTACTTGAATCGTTCAATTCCAAGTTTGGCACATTGCGATGCCGAAAGGGAGGAGACCATTTCATCGTTGATGGTTTTAAAAGTGCTGTTATTAATTCTTACTGCTTTAATAAGTGCTTCTGCTTTTAGTTGTGAGAAAACCTTAAAGGTAGGCATTAGTCAGCAATGGGCGCCTTATGCATTTACCCAAAATGATCAGCTGACTGGCATTGATATTGATATAGTAAACCTAATACTAAAGGATGCGGGCTTTTGTGCTAAATTCGTTATTATGCCGTCTTCAAAGCGCGGTTTTGCTGAGCTAAAACATGGTAAAATTGATGTGTTGCCAGCTGCTAGCTATAGCAAAGAGCGTGATTCATTTAGCTTCTTTTCAGAGCCTTACCGTAATGAGGTGATGCGGTTGTTTTGGTATCCCCATAACCGTTTAGACGCTCTAGACTTACAAGGGCTGCTTGATCATCAGCAAGTAATTTTGACTAATAGCGGTAGTTATTATGGCCCAGAATTTACTCAGTTAGCTCAACAAGCTAAATACAAAGAACAACTCGTTACTGTGGCGTCCTTACGCCAGCGCCTCGCTATGCTAGTTGCTAGGCGAGTCGATTTTTTTGTTGATGATGAATTAGCCGGTTTATATTTAATTCAAAAAAATAAACTGCGGGGTATCGAAATCTACCCTTATATTGTCCACAATGACAGTGTTCATCTAATGCTTAATGAAATTAACTTGTCAGCAGAAGAAAGAGCCGCTATTGATTCTGCTATTCTAAAAAATCAGCAAGCGATAATCGAAATTACCGCTCGGTATGTAATTAAGTAATTAACCCAAACGAGTAACGCGCAGTTTAATCCGCCCCGCATTCGCCCCATAAAAGCGGTTTAGGTCGTTGGCAAAAGGGCAAAATTCGCCAGATTTAGTAATACGAATATCGGCACCCTCAGCAATCTCAAATAAGTGATCGTCGTTGTTATCGATAGCGCCAATCAGTGCAAACCATTGTGCGTGTGGTAAACGTCTAAATGGCTCTAGCACGGCCATTGGAATTTCTTTTACACCAAGTTGGATATTATCTCGATGCCAGCCTGCTGGACCGCAGCTAATACCATCGTCATACCAGGTTTGCTCAGGGTAAGGGGTGAAGCGATAAGTACCGCCTTGCTCCAACATTAAGCCTGTGTGGTTGTACTTTTCGGCACCATACACAAATACATCTTTACTCTCATCAATACTCAGCACCGTCATATTTTGCTTATCAAGCGCAATATGCGGGCTTAATCCCTTAAAATTTAAGCGCGTTTCATCATTGTATAGCACATCGTAGTGAAGGCTTTTTAACGACTCTGGACGATAGCTTGTTAGGCGGTTAATGCGCTCTGCGACGGTGTAATGAATGGTTGGCGCGAACGTGCTTTGTTCGTTATCAACCAGAACACAGCATTCGCGGTCTACTAGTTTAAACAGGGGGTTAAACCAAAAATAATTTTGCTGATGACTAAGTGCCAGCGGATCAGGGGTAACGGTCACATCATCTTGGGCGATGAGGTTACTGTGCTCTTCAGGTAATAAGGTGTTGTAATTGATATCTGCGCTGGTGAGCAGGTTTAGCGTTACGGTTTGTTCAATAAGCCACTCAATCGCATATCGAAGACAAATGTCGGCTAAACCATCTCGATAGTATCCGCCGCCAACATCTGAATGAGCGCCCGCAAACCAGATCTCTTGAACGTGCGGTGCTTTATTTATAAGTGTCGGTTCAAATGCACGGCGCTTTTCATCGAGAGCAACGCAATGAAGGGCTGCTTTAACATTATTTGCTAGCGTGTAGTTTTCAAAAATGACATGCTCAGCACCGCGGGTTGCTTTTGTTACCTTTGAAAAACCAATTGATGCAACGGTATCAAATACACATAAGTAAACATCATCACTAATAAGTGGCTCTAAACATTTGGCAAAGCGCCTTGCCAGTGCAGCACCCCGGCTAAAACCAGTCAGAAGTATTTTATCACCCACAGTGTAGTAGCTCTTAAAGTCGCTCATTGCACGATTTAAAATGCTGGCAACATCATCACCTCTTGGTGCAAGGGCTTGATTGAATAAACGTCGAAAGCGGCTACCTTGGGTGCCTATGCCCTGATAATAAAAGCTAAGTTGGGTTGGAAATGGTGTTTCGGGTTCGCTATTGAGTGCGCCACCAAAAAGTAAATGAAGTTTAAGAATATTAGAAATACTGGCGTCTTCTTTGAAGTGTGCAGCGCTGAATTGTTCAGCATCACGAGGCTCGCTGCCTGTGCCATCAAAGTTGAAAATCAGCGTTTTAGCGGTCATAGCGTCATTCCTTTAGTGGTTTGTATAAACATACTCCCACTTTATGAAAATTAGAAGACAAATATGCGGCGCTTTAATGAAAAATGGGCTTTGATTTTCAAAGCCCATTTATTTGCTATTAATATAATTAGCCGACCCTGGCTACGGTATGCTTTTGTAAAATTTCTAACAAAATCTCGTAGTCTTTTTCGATTTCGAGTAGCTTAAGTTGAATATCTTTTAGCGTATTGCCCTTACTTGCGGCCAGTACCTCTAGTTCAGTAAAGTGCAGGTGCAATTTGGCTGCGCCCACATCGCCGCAGGTTCCTTTAAGCGCATGGCTGGTGGTTGCAATCGCATGGTAGTCTTTGTCTTTGATTGCTTGTGTTAGCAGCGTTATTTTTTTATGTGAGCTTTCTAAAAACATTTTACTCACTTTGTTTAATAGCACCTCGTTATTCATCAAACGACCGAGGGCAGCTTCGCGATTCCAATGCTGTTTTTCTTCATCGATTAACTCTTCTTGCAGTATAGCGGGCGACTGATTTACCTCAGGCACGGCAATCGTTTTTGGCGCTGTATGATGTTTAGGGTACGTTGATGCAACCCATTTCGCCGTAGTGGTGATGAGCTTATCGGCACTGATTGGTTTTGTGATGTAATCGCTCATACCTGCATTTAAGCACTTTTTACGCTCACCGAGCATGGCATTGGCTGTCATGGCAATAATTGGGATCTCGCTATGGTACTCTCCACCAGCCCCTTTGCGTATTTGTGCCGCAGCATCATAGCCATTTAACACAGGCATTTGGCAGTCCATTAACACGCAGTTAAATGGGTCGTCTTCAGGTGCACTTGCTAATATTTCAATGGCTTGCTGACCATTCGACGCCATTTCAAAGCGCAGTGCCAAGCTCATTAATGTGCCTTTGGCAACTGCAGCATTAATATCGTTATCATCAACAATGAGCACTTTTGCGCCTGCAATATCAACATCTATGTGAATTTGCGTATCAGTCTCGCGACGAAGTGGTGTTGTGTCTTGAGCAGGCTGCTCTTGTATGAGTCGTTCATCAGCTAGTTTAAGTAAAAACTCAGAGATAAGCACAGGTTTAGATAAGCGCATAAAGGTGCAGAATTTAGCTTGCGGTGGTGGTTCGGTTGGGTTTATAAGCACCACTAATTTAAAGGGCAGGCTATGGTCATAGGTATTTTCAGTAAAGCTATCAAGTTTTGCGAGTAACGGATTGCCAGGCTCTAAAATTAGCGTATCAAAGGGCATGTTATCGCTTACCTCAAAGCTTTCTAGGTCAACATTCGTGAGCTGTCCACCGCAATGAGAGATTAGTTTTGTTAAGCTTCGTTCAAGCTCTGGTTGTTTAACTGACACAGCAAACACGCTGTCTTTTAAGCGGCTGCTTGGTTGGCGTTTTTCTACATTTTGGCTGTCTAACTGAATGGTAAATGTGAAAGTACTGCCTTTCCCCTCAGTTGATTCAAAGGAAATTTGTCCATTTAACAAACTAGCTAGTTGCTTACATATTGATAAACCAAGTCCAGTGCCGCCATATTGTGAAGCAACACTATTATCGGCTTGGGTAAAAGCACTAAACAATTTATTTTGGTTTTCAGGCGCAATACCAATTCCGGTATCTTGAATTGTGCAGCATAGCTCAACGTTATCATCGCTAAGTCGTTTGCTTGTGGCGGTAAATTTTATAAAGCCCGTTTTAGTAAATTTAATTGCGTTATTAATTAAATTGGTAATCACTTGTGAGTAGCGATGAGGGTCTGTAACAATCGAGCTGTACTCAACATCGGCAATATCTAAAATAAATTCAAGGTTTTTCTCTTGTGCTTTAACAGCCATGCTGCCACTTAAGCTTTCAAAAAACTTAATAGGGTTAAACGCTTTTTTGTCCAAGTCGAGTTTGCCAGCCTCAATTTTTGATAAATCAAGAATGTCGTTAATAAGTACGTTCAAGCTATTAACGCTTACCTCTGTCATTTCTAAATAATGCTGTTGTTGATTACTTAGTGACTCTCGTTTTATTAAATTGAGTGTGCCAATAACACCGTTTAGTGGTGTTCGCATCTCATGACTGATATTTGATATAAAAGCGCTTTTAACTTGGCTGGCTTTTTCTAGCTGGGCAGTTCTTTGTGCGACTTTAATTTCGAGTTCGTTATTTATTTGCTTAATTTTGTCGCTCGCTTGCTTTTCAACGGTAGTGTCGCGAATGAGGATGGCTGTGCCGTTGTGTTGATGATGTTCATCAAAGATAGCTGAAAAAGCGAGTGCTAAATGAGTCGTGTGTTGATTGCTTTGCTGATAGTCGACTTCAATTTCATGTTGCTTTCGTCGGCTTTTAACCTCGTTACATACCTCTTTAATGTTAATATTTGGAAATAGATTCAGTTTGTTTATATCTGCCCCTAAGACTTGTTCACGTTGAAAACCAAACAATTCAGTGGCTGCTTTATTCCAACTAGACACCAGACCTATATCACTTATTGCAATAATGGCATCTTTTGAGCCGCTAATAATGGCTGAAGATACCGCTCTTGCCTCGGCAAGCTCGCGGTTACGCTTTAAATTTCGATGCAAAAATCCAAGTACAAACACCAAAAAAGCAGATACGCCTAACAAAAATGCATAAGTGCTGATCCTCTGTTCGCGTTCCATCGCATTTATTTCAGAATGAGGAAGCATAATGTGGGCATCTATAAACCCTGTTTCTAAATCTCCAGTAAATGGAATGCGTTTACTTAATGCTTCGTATTGTTGTCCGCTTGCAAGGTTAGAGCTAATGCTGAGTATATTTTCTAGATAGGCGGGTTCAGATTTATACACTGAGTCCCAACGTTTGTTTGGCGCTAAGTCGCGGCTAAAGCGTAAGTCTTCATTTGGGTGTACTAAAAAGTAGCCTTCGCTGTCTGTTAGGATCAATGAGTTTGGTGCTTGTACCATCGCATTAAGAGATGCAAATAGGTGAGAGGTGTTAATGTTTGCAATAATCAGCCCATAGCGCTGCATATTTTCATTAAAAATGGGTAAGGCAATACGTAGCATAGGTTTATAAGGATAGTCGAGCTTTCCATATTCACGGTTGAGTGTTATTGCTGATAAATACATATCACCCAGTGACAATTGCGAACTTTGCTGATAATAGTCACGGCCACTTTTATCCTGTAACTGATTATCAGCTTTTACAACTATGCCACCGGCAGCTCTGTCTACTCTGATCAGTTCTTGTCCTGCTTGTTGCGTACTGATGATACGTAATTGCTCGAATTCTGCGTTGGATTGTAAAAACGCGACAAATATCGTTTCTAAACGTTTTTTCCATTGCTTTGAGGTGGTGCTATCTAGCGGATCATTGCCATCGTTCGCAGCGGCTCTTGCAAGCCCTGCTATGGGTGGGGTGGAGTATAAAAACTGTAAATCGTTTTTGTATTTATTAATACTCTCATTTATCTGCACATCTGCGGTAGCGCTTGATTCTCTCAGTCGTTCAGCAACACTGTTATTAATATTTTTATGAAGTTGTAGCTCGAAAAAGAAGATTGCTGAGCACATAATGGCGCCGATAAAAGCAATCGCTAATGGCACTAAAAAGCGTCCTTCAGAGGTTGTTGCTTTTTTCTGGTGTAATACTTCGTAATCCATGGTTTAGCCCTCCATACCGAAAACGTGAGTCGACAGTAAGGTTTGGTTTAGCTTAAAAACTAAAACTGGGTTCAGCAAGTATGCAAACACAGCGGTTTCTCCCTTGATGCTTGGCTTGATAGAGCGCTTTGTCGGCACAGCGAATTAGCTCGTCAGTGTCGATGGCTTCATGCCCAGGAAATGTTGCGCTACCAATACTAATAGAGAGTACTCCAGAGGTTGCATGTGGGTGTTCAATATTTAGTTCACGAATGTTTGCCAAAAGCTTATGAGCAATAAATTGTGCCCCTTGAATATCGGTGTCTGGCAATACACATAAAAATTCTTCACCGCCATAACGAATAGTAGTATCGGTTGGGCGGTTAACACTTTTTTTGATTTCATCAGCAACACGTTTTAGGCATTCGTCACCTTGTTGATGACCAAAAGAGTCGTTGTATTGTTTAAAGTAATCAATATCGAGCATTAATACTGAAAGGGCATTATCGTTTCTGACGGCTAAACGAATGTTTTGATCAAGGGTGTTTTGTAAAAATCGTCGATTGTTTAAACCTGTTAGGCTGTCGTGCTCACAAAGACTTTTGAGTAAGTCGGCTTGTTTTTTTAAGGTCAAATGTGCTTTTACGCGATTAAGTAATGTGGCGCCATAAACCGGTTTTGATACAAAATCGACGGCGCCTGCTTGCCAGCACCTATTTTGGTCATCTTGATCCATAATGGCGGTGATAAAAATCACCGGAATATCGTTGTACTGGGAGTGTTTTTTTAATAGCATGCAAACATCTAGACCGCTCATGGAGCCAAGCATCACGTCAAGCAGTATTAAATCAGGTTTTAGGGTTTCGCACAGGTGCAGCACGTTTTCACCGCAATCTGTGGTGTGCGTTTTATAGAAGGGCGCGAGCAAACTTTCTATTACGGTTGTATTAATTGGTTCATCATCAACAATCAAAATAACAGAATCATTTAGCTTTAAATCTGTGCGACTAGCTACCGGTTGCAAACTATTCCCTCCACGCGATGAATAAAGCATAGACTGGATTCTGGGATTTTCTACAACTTAATAATTTAAAAAAAGTTATTTTTTTTGGCGAGACTGGTGAGATAGGACTAGAGTTTTTTTAGGTATAGATTCTGAGGGCGATGGATATGCTTTTTTCTCATCATAATAATTCACACAACAAAGTGCTTGTTGTTGATGATGAGCCAACTAGTTTATTAATAATGGCGGAGTCGCTGAGCGATCTTGGTGAAATTGTTTGTTGTGATAATGGCGCTCAAGCCATTGAAAAAGCCGCTTTCTTTCAGCCCGATGTGATTTTGCTCGACATTGAAATGCCCGGCATGAATGGCTTTGAAGTATGTCAAAAGCTTAAAAACAACCCTAAAACCGTACAAAGTCATGTGATTTTTGTCACCTCTCATAATGAGCAAATTTTTGAATATCAGAGTTTTGCAAGCGGCGGAATTGATCTTATTCATAAACCCGTTGATTTAAATATTTGCCGGCTCAGAGTGCAAAATCAATTAAAGCTTAAACACCAAGAAGCACAAATACTGGCTGCAAAAAATGATATTTCGACACTCGTTGCGCAAGTACCTGTGTATATATCTTACTGGTCAAATACAGAGGAAAACCTCTTTAGTAATGATGAAACCGCCCATTGGTTTTCAAAAAGCAGCGAGCAAATGTTAGGTTGTTTCGCCAAAGATGTATTACCCGATGAATTATATTAGGCTTTTCATCGCTGCTTAACTGAAGGAATTGAGCAAGAAGTTTTAAATATTCAGTTGCCCAGCCCTCGCAATAGAATTGAATATGTTCGAGCGCAAATAAATTTAAGAATAAAAGAGCATGAAGTTGTAGGTGTTATTCTTACTCTTTCGGACATCACTTCAATTACTCATACAAAAAAACTGTTATCGAATGAATCTGAACGCTTACGGGTTATGCTTAATTCTATTGGTGATGCCGTAATTGCTACGGATAATAATGCAATTATTAACTTTATGAACCCCATTGCTGAGCGATTAACAGGTTGGCACGTTGAAGAGGCAAAAGGGCGCCATATTGAAGAGGTAATGAAGCTCGTTGATGCAACATCGAACAAAACACTCGTCAATCCTATATCTGTTGCTTTAAAAGAGCAGCGTATAGTTGCTATGGCGTTAAATAGTCAATTAACTGGGCTTGATGGGCGAGTTTATAGGGTCGAAGATTCAGCTGCGCCAATACGTGATGTTGAGGGTAACATTATCGGCGGTATTATTGTGTTTCATGATGTCAGTGAATCAATCGCGATGGCTGTGAAAATGAGTCATTTAGCAAATCATGACTTGCTAACAGATTTGCCTAATCGGGTGTTATTACACGACAGGGTCACTCATGCTTGTAAGGTTGCAAGTAGCATGAATAAGAATGTAGCGTTAATGCTGATTGATATCGACCACTTTAAGTACTTAAACGACACTTTAGGGCATCACCAAGGTGACTTAATCATAAAAGATGTTG
Organism: Pseudoalteromonas sp. SCSIO 43101; assembly: GCF_023650775.1. NCBI lineage: Bacteria > Pseudomonadati > Pseudomonadota > Gammaproteobacteria > Alteromonadales > Pseudoalteromonadaceae > Pseudoalteromonas > Pseudoalteromonas sp. SCSIO 43101. The sequence goes on along the minus strand of NZ_CP072674.1, from coordinate 406,085 downwards.
CAAAGCGGCTTGAGTCTTTAATTGATCTTAATACGACATTGGCAAGAATTGGTGGTGATGAATTTGTAATCTTATTACCCGATGTAAAGAGCGCCTCTGTAGTTGATGCCATTGCCAGCGATATTATTAACACCATGAATGAGCCATTTCGTATTGATAGCCAAGAGTATACTTTATCGGTTAGTGTGGGTGTGAGTGTTAACCCTGCGGACTCCACTCAAGCAGAAGAGATGATGACTCATGCAGATGCAGCAATGTACCGTGCTAAAGAGCAGGGACGTAACCGTTTTTGCTATTACTCCGATGACTTAGAGTATCAATTTAAGCAGGGTCAAAGCGTTGAAAAGCTGTTAAGAAATGCTATTGAGCAAGATAAAATAGAGGTGTTTTATCAGCCGAAACTAGAGCTCGCAACCCGGAAGATCATGGGGGTCGAAGCTTTAGTACGACTTCGAGATAACGACAATAAGCTTATTTCACCACTGGATTTTATACCCCTTGCTGAAGAAACCGGACTTATTCATGCCTTGGGTAAATCGGTGCTTAAGCAAAGCTGTAAAGCGGCTAAAGAGTGGGCCGATAAAGGGCATAAAATCAAGGTTGCCGTAAACATTGCTGCAAAACAGTTTACCGATGGTAATTTTTGTAATCTAGTTGCTGACACCATTGAACAAGCGGGGCTTGCCAGTGAACTGTTAGAGCTTGAAGTAACCGAAAGCGCGTTGATGCATGATTTTGATGAAATAAAAGTCATGCTTAATAAGCTCGCTGACTTGGGGTTAACTATTGCTATAGATGACTTTGGTACGGGTTATTCAAGTTTGTCTTATCTAAAGCTTTTTCCTGTCGATGTACTCAAAATAGATCAATCTTTTGTGAGAGATATGCTCAATGATACGCAAAGTATGGACATTGTTAGAACGATCACCAGCTTAGCGCATACTTTGAATTTACAAATAGTGGCTGAAGGTATTGAAGAAAAACAGCATTTAAATAGTTTAATCGACTTAGGCTGTGAGTTTGGGCAGGGGTACTATTTTCATAAGCCCATGCCCAAAGAAGAGTTTGATAAGCTATTAGGTTAAGCCATGGTGTGGCTGTAAAGGATGCCACAGCCGATAAAGATAAGTGCAACACCGCCGATTGCTTCGGCTTTTTTGCCAACCCAGCCACTCATTACGTTACCAAGTAGTGCGCCTATGGTAACCATAATTGTGGTTGCTAGGCCTATCATGGCGGCAGCTAAGTAAATATTTACTTTCATGAAAGCAAGGCTGATACCGACTGTCATCGCATCTATACTGGTACCAACGGCGGTTAACACAGTAGCAATAAAAGAGCGCTTACTATTAGGAGCAAGTTCCTCTTCATTATCGTCATCTTTACGACTTTCAAGTAACATATGAATGCCTAGACCCACTAACAGCACAAAGGCAATCCAGTGATCAAACGCTTCAACGTAATCAGCACCGGCACTGCCAATCAGCCAGCCAACAATCGGTGCAATGGCTTCGATACAGCCAAACAATAAACCAAGCTTGATTGCACTTAAAACGCGAGGATTTTTAAGCGTACTGCCTTTAGTGATTGAAGCTGCAAAAGCATCAGTCGACATTGCAAGCGATAAAACGCTTAGCGTAATAATATTCAATTTTTTGCGCCCCACAAAAAGTGCGTATTATACGCGGCTGAGCCGTAAACAGATAGGTTAATTTACGGCTCGAATAGGTAAAGGGGAGCTTAATAAGGGCTGTACTGGTAGTGATTCATTTGAGTGCCATCCTTAGGGGCAAGCTTTGGCTCAAGTTTAATAAGCTCTTTATAGACATTAGGCGTAAACACTTTAAGTCGCTTAGCACGACGAAAGTGATTAGGCTCATATTGGCTAACTAGTTTTAATGCACTTGGCATATAGTCAGCGAGGGTTTGCGTGTTGTAACTTTGCTCAAGTGCTTGGTCAAGGATATCAAGCCCAGGTTTAGAAAAATCATGCGCAACTGCAAGGCTTATTAAAAACTCAACTGCTGCATTTGAATGCATACTTGCATAAAAATACATATCGTTGTTTTTCATGTCTTTTAATGAAAAATCAAAGCCGTTATCAGCTAATGTTTGCCATTGTGCTAATGGTAAATCAGTAAATGAATAAAGAGTTTCTGGTGGCGTTGGATCTATTCTGTTTTGCCAAATAGACGTCAATTGTTGACTATCTTCTATCGTTGCTGCAAGCAACATATTTGTCTGATGGGTACTAAGTTTTGCAGTTTGTGTAATAGTTGCTACCGTATTAAAGTCTTTTTTAATAATCGCTTCCCTAAAGGCTAAATACTGAATCGATGTTTGATGTTTATATTCATTCGAATGCAAAAATTGCCAATTATGAACCTGTACAGGGTCGATTGCCTGAAGGGTGTCGGGTGTCAGCGAACTTTGCTGGACTTCAAGCTTTTCTATTTCTTTGAGTGCCTGAGAACGTGTTTTTATTGCCTCAAGTGAATTGATCCGCTGATCTATCGTTTCACACTCAGGAGTTATTTTTTTGGCTTGCTGTTTATGTAGCTCATATGCACTGAGTGCTTTAGATATTGCAGAGTTATCTTTATCTTTACGCTTAAATGCTTGGCTACTTGGAATTAGCGTTATATCTTTTAACTCAGTAAAAGCATCATTAGCAACTTGGTCGCCAACGAATAAAAGACTACTCGGTAAAAATGAAGATTTAAGCATCAGTAGCTTATCGTTTGGTGTGTCGCGCACAAGCTCGCCGTGAGCTCGATAACCTTTATTTTTTAGATAACTTAGTGTTTCTAAGTGTTTGCTCTCTAGTGGCTTCACTTCGCTATTTGAACTGCCTTTTAGGTTTACAATGGCAATATCCATCGCCGTAAATACATTTGGCTGATTAGTTGGCTCAATACCTCGCTCACTTAATAACTTTAAAATTGGTACATTAAATTCACTAACGGCTACATCAGCAAGGTTTAAATACAGTTGTTCATCCATAAAGTCATCACTCATTGCTGTAGGCGAGCCGCCTAGCTGTGCAGTTTGAGAGATCAGTGCTGTTAAATACTCATTAGGTAAGTTGCTTTTTAAAGCGACAGCAATGTCGTTAACAGTAAACTCTTTGCTGGATATTGCGTTTTCAAATTCAGTTAAGCTAAGCGCATGAGCATTAAGAAGAAACAAAACAGATGGCGAAATGAGTCGTGATGGACCGATTTTAAACGGTGTTTTTAAATAGGTATTAAAGTCATCATTGTTATCCAATAGTTTGTACAGTGCTGTTTTGTTTACTTGCTCAGGTAATGGAACATTAAACATCATTGAGCCAGTATTTTGACTAAGGGGTCCATTAATTACCGTTAGTTGGTTGATTGTATCAGTATCAAAAGCCTCAATTATTTCAATCCCTTGCCAGCTTTTTAAGATACTTACTGATGCGGCATATTGAAATTGTTCTTCAGCATTCTCTTTAAGTGCATTAATAAGCAAAGTCTCAAATGAACGGTAAGATATTTTGACAAGTTCTGAATAACTTAAAATATCCTTAAGGGATTGACCGTCTTTTAGAGCTTGTTTAAGTGCAGCTTCGATTTGGCTATGATCAGCCGCTGCTTGAGTGGCTTTTAAACTTTGTTGCTTACACTGGCGTTTGGCTAGCTTGAGCTTAGCCAGCTTTGTTGCTTTACTATTTGGCTGGCTTGATGGTTCAAAGAGGCTAGTAGCTTTCTCTTGTTCAGCTACAGTACCAGTAGATGTTGAGACTTTATTGCTTATAGCTGCGATGGGAGTGGGTTTATCTAATGTCAGGTAGGTCCCAAAGGCACAAAGCCCTGCAAAAACGGTTAGCGAAATACCTTTTTTCATATTCAATCCATGGATTTATCTTGCGTGAAGTGTATGGCTTCATAGTTTGATGTCAATGACTTGGGGACAAACTGCATAAATAGCCGACAAGCAACTAATTTGCCGGCTTTATGCTGTAGCTTAATGTAGTTTCATTTTTGGTCTAACAACTCTAAGTACTTTTTCACTGATCCACAGTGCAAAGGTTTTGGCGCTGCCGTGGATTGCACGTTGATGCATACGGTAGAGAGAAATATACATAAATCGCGCTATTTTTCCTTCAATAAAAAAGCTATTACTGGTTAAATTACCCATTAAACTACCTACTGTGCTGTAGCGTGACAAGTTAACTAAAGAACCATGGTCACTGTAGTTAAACACACTCAGGGGCTGGCCTTTGAGTGTCGCAATCAGGTTTTTTTCAACACATTGTGCCATTTGATGGGCCGATTGCGCTCTTGGTGGCACTTGTGTGCCATCTTCTTGGGTGAATGCGCAGCAATCACCAATCACAAAAATATCGTCGTTAACGTTACTTTGCAGGTATTGGTTTACTTTAATTTGGTTATTGCGGGTAAGCTCAAAGATACCAATGTCTTTAATGAAATCAGGGGCTTTTACACCCGCAGCCCAAACCATAATATCGGCTTTGATATGTTCATCGTTTTTGGTGATAAAGCTGTTTTCTGTGGCCTCTTTTACTTGTGTGCCTTCGCGCACCGTTACCCCTAATTTAACCAGTTCACGCTTAGCCGAGTTTGCAATTCGCTCGGGTAAAGCGGGCAAAATTCGCGGCCCTGCTTCAATTAAATCAATGTGTAAGCGTTTGGCGGTCATTTTATTTAGGCCATACATTTTTAGCATGTCTGACACATGATAAAGCTCAGCCGACAGCTCAACCCCGGTTGCACCACCACCCACTATGGCAATGGTTAAAGAGTGCTGTGGGTCGTCATCTTGATGTAAGCGGGTGAAGTTATCGAGTAGAGCATGCTGAAAGCGCTCAGCTTGTTGGTTTGAATCAAGGTAAAAACAGTGCTTGTTAACACCAGGGGTATTAAAGTCGTTACTAACACTGCCAATGGCAAGTACGAGGTAGTCATAGCTCACTTGGCGCTCAGGTAAAATACGGTGGCCAAGCTCGTCTTTTAATTCGCTTAAAGTAATGGTTTTGTTGGTTTGATCTAAGTGGCAAAAGCTGCCGAGTTGAAAATTATAATGGTGTTTTGCTGCATGAGCTGAGTATACAACGCCGTCTAAATCGGCATCAATCGACCCCGTCGCTACTTCATGAAGTAACGGCTTCCAAATATGGCTGCGGTTTTTATCGATTAAAAGTATCTCTGCTTGGCGTTTTTTCCCGAGTTTGTGTCCTAATTGTGTTGCTAGCTCTAAGCCACCAGCGCCACCACCGATTATCACGATTTTAGGAGGTTGGTTAATCATTACGTTGCCCTCAAAAGTATAATACCTAAACACTCTTGCGAAAAAGCGCTTAGGTATTGCAAGTCCATCCATCAATACCCCATGGCAACGCGCCCATTGTGCGCCTTTTTACTGATTTTGTCAGTACCTGTTAAGAACAATATAGTGCGCTTAGTTATATCAATAGCCTTGGGAGATAGCGTTAAACAAGTTAACATGGCTAATTCGCAGTAAGAGACCTATCATTACCTGAAAAGGGGATGACAGTGAGGGATCAGGATGACTACACCACTACACACTTCGTTGAATCAATACTTTGGCTTTAATGAGTTTCGCCAAGGTCAGCAACAAACCATTGAGCAGCTATTAAATCAGCAATCGTCGTTGGCAATTTTTCCGACTGGCTCAGGTAAATCTTTGTGTTATCAATTAACCGCATTGCACCTACCCAATTTGACCTTAGTGGTTTCGCCATTATTGGCGCTGATGAAAGACCAAATCAGCTTTTTAAATAGCAAAGGTATTTATGCGGCAAGCCTTGATTCAAGCCAAACCAGTGAGCAAAGCCATACGGTAATGAGTGATGTGCGAGCAGAGAAGGTGAAAATTTTAATGGTCTCAGTTGAGCGCTTTAAGAATGAGCGCTTTCGTGAATTTATTAAACAAGTGCCTATTTCGATGCTGGTGGTTGATGAAGCGCACTGTATATCTGAATGGGGTCACAACTTTAGGCCTGACTACTTAAAGCTGCCGCGCTATCGTGAAGAGCTTAATATTCCATTGGTACTGCTACTTACCGCTACCGCCACTAAAAAAGTAAAGCGTGATATGTGTGAGCGTTTTGCTATTGCCCCAGAATGTGTAGTACAAACTGGCTTTTACCGAAGCAACCTCGATTTATCAGTGCTTAGTGTTGCAAGCCAAGAAAAATCTCAGCAATTAGCAAGTATCATAGCCAGCCAACAAGGGGCTGGAATTGTTTATGTCACCTTACAACATACCGCTGAGCAAGTGGCCGAAGGTTTGGCTAGAGCGGGCTTTAATGCGGTGGCTTATCATGCAGGCCTTGAGGATAATAAACGCTGGCAAATTCAAGATGATTTTATGGCGGGTAAAATCAATATAGTCGTGGCAACCATTGCTTTTGGGATGGGCGTTGATAAGTCAGATATTCGTTTTGTGATCCACTATGATCTACCAAAATCGATTGAAAACTATAGTCAAGAAATTGGTCGCGCAGGACGAGATGGTGCCTCATCAAACTGTTTTACGCTAGCAAACTTAGATGGCTTAAATACCGTAGAAAACTTTGTTTATGCTGACACTCCCGAGCAAAGTGGTATTGAATTTGTCATTAATAACATTCGCAACGAGCAAACTAACAACCAATGGGAAATGCAAGAGTACAGCTTATCAAGCGAAAGTAATATTCGTGCTTTGGCGTTAAAAACCTTACTTGTGCAGTTAGAAATCCAAGGGGCTATTACACCTTTATATGCCTATTACGCCGATTTTAAATATAAGTTTTTAACGGATAAAAATGAGCTGCTTAGCCAGTTTGATGCTGATCGACAAGCCTTCTTACAACACGTATTTAAACACACCGAGTTTAAGAAAATTTGGGGCACACTTAATTTTGATGCGCTAACAAGCGCTACTCAAGTTGACAGAAAACGTGTGGTTGCAGCGCTCGATTATTTAGCAGAAAAAGGCCATATAGCTCTTGAAACTAAACGTATCACGCAAGTGTATGAAGTGAATAACTCGGTAATAAACCACGCTGATTTAGCGCAGCAACTTCACCAATACTTTATCGAAAAAGAACAGGCCGAAATTAAACGTATCGCCACTTTAGTACGCTTTTTTGAGCTAGATAGCTGCTTAAGTTATAACTTAGCCCGCTATTTTGATGACCAAAATGCACCACAGCAATGTGGTCATTGCTCAGTATGTAGAGGCCAGCACGTAAAACTCAGTTATTCATTAGTGCACAAAATGCCTGAGCAAAATGTGATTGGCAGTAAAGTTGCTGAGCTTAAACAGCACTTAGCCGCTAAAGGGATTGGTGATGTCAGCATCGACACGCAGTGCCGATTTTTAGCGGGCATGAGCGTGCCTTTATTTACTCGTAACAAAGTTAGACAGCTATCAGGCTTTGGCCTTTGCGAACAGCAGCGATACAGTGACATTAAAGCCTTGCTACAGCCAATGTAGCAGGGTTTTAAATTGTCAGCACATCTTCCTAGGGTTGTGCAATTATGTTTTTGTGTACTGTTTTAAATTCGTCAGAGAGGGTCTTTGAAACATTGTTCACCAAGTGTTTCTTAGAAGATAGCAAAGTTTAAAAAAGCTTCATTTTAGCAATAGATACAGGATTGGTGGTTTGTTTATCAATCAGTCCTGTGAACAAAGAAGATCATAAGTAAGATGCATTTATATGCTCAAAAGGCTTATAAAGACACATTACAGTTGTGTTTTTACTTCCTCCAAAAGGTACGCGTAAAAAGAGCAAAAACAGTAAAGTATTCCAAACGACCGACAAGCATCGCGCCGGTTAATATCCATGTTCCTGTGTCTGAAACTGGCGCAAAGTTAGCGCCTACTTCACCAAACCCCGGTCCGAGAACATTGACACATGCTGCAACTGCAGAAAATGCACTCCAAAAATCCAGCCCAGTAAACATCAGCAATAATGTAAACAGCATGCTTGATCCTGCAGCAAAAGTCATAAATGCCATAACGGCATGAAGTACGTCATCTTTTACAGGGCTGCCTTGGTACTTAATGGTGAATATAGCGCGGGGGTGAAGAAGTTGTTTAAAGTTATAGTTGAGCATTTTAACCACAAGAATGTTTCTGATGATTTTATTTCCGCCAGCTGTTGAGCCCGCGCATCCACCTAAGTAGCCGGTGATGATAAGTAAAAATCCGACAGCTTCTGGCCATTCAGTAAAATTTGCAGCACCAAACCCTGTGCTGGTTATAAACGACACGATATGAAAGGCTGAAAAACTTAATGACTCAAAAATAGAGGAGTAGGTATCGTGACTGTATAAAATAACGCCCGACAACGCTGAAAGGGCAGTAATGATGTATATAAAATAACGAGTTTCTTCATCAGCATAGTAACTACCGAGCGCTCGTTTGTGGACGACTCTAAAGTGCAGGGCAAAATTAATAGCTCCAGCAATCATAAATAAGTTGGCAATCCATAAAATTAAATGACTTTTGTAAAACCACATACTGGCATCGTGGGTTGAGAATCCTCCCGTTGAAACGGTTGTTAGCGCATGAGCGATTGCATCGTAAAAGGTCATGCCTGCAAAATAGTAAGAGACAGTACATAACACGGTTATGCTTAAGTATACACTCCATAGGTAATGCGCCGTGTTTGCAATACGAGGCGATAGCTTTTCATCTTTAATTGGCCCAGGTGTTTCGGCTTTTAAGAGTTTCATCCCACCTATATTAAGCATAGGTAGAATAGCCACAACGAAAATTACAATGCCGAGCCCTCCCATCCATTGTAAAAACTGGCGGTATAATAAAAATGTACGAGGTAAATCATCCAAGCCAGACAGTATTGTAGCGCCGGTGGTTGTTAATGCGCTTATCGACTCAAAGATGCCGTCTGTAAAGGTCACTTTAGTGACTAAAATGATTGGAATTGCTCCTAAAAAGCCAGCAATCAACCAGGTGGCTGTCGCATAAATCAGTGCATCCCTAAAGTTGGCAAGTGATGAATCAACATGCTGGGTTTTTAACAGTATGACACTTGCTGTAAAAAGCATTATTGACGCAGGTAATAGGAATGACACAGATACATTATCTTTAAATAAAAATGCCGATAAAGCTGCAAATATCAACTGCACTATGCTCATCCACAAAATAGGGAAAGCGAGTAATCGAAATGTGATTTTCCAATTGATCATATGTTTACTGATTTAATGAACGGCTATTAAACCAGCATGTTATTCAAGTAGGAGCCGATGTCTTTAGAGAGAGTGAAAGCTTTATAAAGATTTTATGCCGAGATAAAAAAACTTTATAAAAACTTTATAGTGACAAAATTGAAAACCCTTTAATCTAATAGGGACAAAAAATAAGTGAAAAAATGATGCAGTCAGTATTCAAAATACAGTATTTAAAAGCCGCATTTTTAAGTGTGTTAATGCCACTTGTGGTGGTGCTCGCGATATTTCCGTTTCGAGAACTGTTTACAACCACCGATATTGTCATGCTACAGCTTCTGTGGGTGACATGGGTTGCGGTTCAAAGTAATCGCCGTGTTGCAGCACTTACCACCTTAGTAAGTGTTGCCTGCACCGATTGGTTTTATGTGGTGCCGTATTTTACTTTTCATATCGAAAATATTGAATATGTGGTTACCTTTTTGGTGATGTTGATTGTGGGTTTAGTGATAAGCCACCTTGCAGGGGAGCTCAATACCAAGGTTCGCGATGTGCAAGCCCATGCAAGTAATAGTCGCTTGCTGTATGAATTAGCTAAAAAACTCAATGAGCTCGACAGCCTTGAGGAACAAAAGCAGCTGTTTTTAAAAACCATGGCTGCGCATTTAGGGGTTGCGTGTGATTGGCAGTTAATAGCATCTAAGCAGTTTATTTATTTAAATGAACATCAAGCGGAATTTGGCGGTATCGCGTTTGCTAAAGCACTCAATGCTGAGCAACACGCTTTGGCAAATACGGCGTGCTCTTTATTGTATCAGGTTCAGGAAAAAACCTTACTTCGTGAACAATCTGCGGCGATTAAAGTACAGGCGGAGCTAGAAAGGTCAAAAAACACCTTATTGCGTAGTTTATCTCACGACTTACGAACGCCATTAGCGACCATAATGGGGGCATCGAGCATGTTGGCTGATGATGATATTCAACTAAGCTCAGAGGTTATCAAAGAGCAAGCAGCTAATATTTATGAGCAAAGTAAAATTCTTAACCAGCACTTTGATAAAGTAATGGAGCTCAGTAAAGTTAATAAGTTAGCTGAGAATATAAAATGGCAAAAACTGCCCATTTTGACCTTAATTAGCGAAGCTAAATCACGCCGTCAGCAACAACTAGAAAACTTTAAACTTAGCATCGAGGCTCAGCAACAAAGCATCTGTTTTGGGGATGAAACCTTACTAGAAATTGCCTTGGCTAATATGCTCGAGAACGCTGCTCGCTACAGTGATGGTTCGGCAAGCATACAATTTATTGAAACGGAAAATGAGTACCAAATTGTGTTAACCAATTCTTTTGATAATAAGTATGAGACGAGTCAAGATGAAGGGGTTGGCTTAGGTAGTGTGATCTGCGATGTGGTTGCTAAATGTCACCAAGGATGTTTTGAATTAACCCTCAATGAGCAAACAAAGCAGGCAACAGCTATATTAATTTGGAGTAACCGCCGTGGCTAACATTTTGGTTTTAGAGGATTCACCACCTCTGCAAAGTTTTTTAAAAACATTGTTAAAAGCTAGTAATTATGAGGTTAGTGTATGCGCCAAAGGGCTTGATGCGTTTTCGCTTTTAAGCCAGCAGCAGTTTGATTTAGTATTGCTTGATTTAGGCTTGCTCGATATGGATGGGCAAGATTGGCTGGTAGAATTTAGGCTGTGGAGTTTGCTACCTGTGCTAGTACTTTCTGCACGTGACGGCGAAACAGAAAAAGTCACCGCCCTTGATAACGGCGCTAATGATTATCTGACCAAACCATTTAGTGCAAACGAACTGTTAGCTAGGATACGGGTACTTCTACGCACGCAAATAACACCAAGCCTGACCCTTAAGTGTGGTGATATTCATATAGACCCACATAAGCATGTGGTCCGCAAAGGCGATGAAGAAGTAAAATTAACTAAAAAAGAATACGCTATTTTGCTGTTATTTTTTCAGCAAAAAGACAAGGTGTTAACGCATAACGCCATTTTATCTGAGGTGTGGGGAGAGCAGTATATTAATCGCCCTGAATATGTACGTGTACATATTGGTCAGTTAAGACAAAAGCTAGAAAAAAATGCAGCGAGCCCTAAACATATCTTAACCGAGCCTGCTGTAGGTTACCGCTTAGTTGAATAAATTATCTCTTTACATCCCTTTAAGTTGTGTTTGTAACTTACCTTAGGTACTGTTTTAGGAAATAACAATAATAAAGTGGAAGTCTATTCATTGGTTATGCATCAAAATACTGGGCAAGGCATTAGTTCACTGTCGAATACCCAGCTTGAAGACGTGATCGCAGAAATCGAGCAAGCCATTGAGTGGCATCAGTTATGGTATAAAAATTTGTTAAGATGCTTAATTGCAGATACTCCCGCAAATGAACAAGACTTAAGCGATAATGCTCATAACCTCTGTCGCTTTGGGCAATGGTTTAATAAGCTTCCCGAGCAGACCCTAAACCTTCATCCTTATTTTTCAGAAATCGCTTCAGCGCATCAAAAAATGCATCAAGGTGCCAAGGTCCTGTTATCGTTAAAAGAGTCTAATTCAGCTATTCCTGTGAATTTATTGGACCAATTTCATACTGATTTAGATAGTTTGCGAGATTATTTTGAAGCTATCAATGATGAACTTTGTGAACTGTTACACACCCGCGACCCTTTAACCGGTGCTACAAACCGAACAAACTTAGTGGAAAACCTGCAAAAAGAGCATGAGCTTTGCAAACGTAAATCTTTGAGCTGCGCGCTGATAATGATCGACCTTGATCATTTTAAGCAGGTGAACGACGAGTTTGGCCATGGCGCGGGTGATAAAGTGTTAATAGCGCTTGTTAAATGCATTAAATCCCACTTAAGAGAGTACGACCAATTGTATCGCTATGGCGGCGAAGAGTTTTTAGTCTGCTTACCTCAAACAGAGCTTGAAGGTGCCAAGTCTTTTTCTGAGCGGTTAAGAGCAGGGATAGCTGCTTTAAAAATCGAAATTGGTAATGATAAACACATTTATGTAACAGGCTCTTTTGGTGTTGCGCTAATAAATGCCGATGATGATATCGAAGCGGCAATCGAAAGGGCTGACCAAGCTATGTATCAGGCTAAAAAGTCAGGCCGCAATCGAGTGTTTGTGGCTTAAACTACGCTTTAACACCAGTGAATGCTTTTATTAGGCCTGCTTGATAAAAAGGGTAAACGCCCGTAAAGCCTGACTCGGCAATGATGTTTTCAATGACTTGAGTTTCTCTTAGCGCAACATCATTCTCATAAGCCTGTTTTACTCTTTCAATTTGTTCAGGGCTGACTGCGGCTGATGACATAACACTTAACCAGTGACTAAGCTGCTCTGGGTAAGTTTCGGCACTTTGATTGGCGCTTAAGTCTGCACTGATCAGTAACCCACCAGTTTTTAAACGTTTATGTATATCAGCAAAAAATGCCACCCGTTTTGGCTCATCAACAATAAACTGCGACACTAATACGGCTGTTGCTGCATTAAAGGGTATTAAGTTTTTGAGTGAACTTAGATAACCATTATGAAACTGGCATCGTTGTGCTAGCCCTGCTTGCGTTAAGTTGTGTTTGCATACTTTGAGCATCTCAGTCGAGGGTTCGACAGCGGTGAAGCGAAATGCTGGGAATGCCTGTGCTAAATGCAAAATTTCATTTCCGGTACCTGCTCCAACGCAGAGAATATGCGCATTGCTTGGCAGTTTGCAGAATAAAGGCGACATCATAAAATACAAGGCTTGGCTAATAGGTGCCATGTTTTGCCACTGTGAATCGTAATTAGCTGCTTGTTGATCAAATAAGGCGGTGACTTCGTGTTGTTGCATAGTAAAAACCCAATAGGTAACTTTAAGTGTTACATAAGTGGTTAGCTTACTTTGTTTTAGGTAACTTTAAAAGTTTCTTAATGAGAAATTCAAGTGAAATGGTGATTTAAAGCATACCAATTCACTTAATTTTTAGGTTGAATGTGAGACTGAGCTATATCGCCAACAGTGTTTCGACTATGAAACGATAATAGCTTTGAAAATTCAAAATCAGTAAGTTTAATGTCGTTATTCGATGTCCAGGTAACTTTGTAGCTGTTGTTACTTGGGTGCCCGTCTAGTGATAGCAAGATAGTTTGGTCGCTTGGTTGCGCTACGCGACTGATAGATATCAGTGTTTCATAGTTTGTTATAGCACCACAGTTTATGACTGATACCACGGCTTGTTTATCTTTATCTGGTGATAAGAACACCTCATATTGCTCTTCACCACACCAGTTTGGTGTGATAGATGAAATAACCCAAATAAGTAACGCTAGAGTGCTAAACCCCCAAAAAATAGCAGCACCAACATGCCAAAGTATTTTTAGTGCTTTACTCATGCTCATCCTTTAGTTTTGATTATTAGGCTTTAATAATGAAAAGAGATGCGCATTAAAGAATTGCTCATGCTTGAACATCGCGTTTTTTAAAATGGCATCTTGCTCGAACCCTAGCTTTTGCAATAACTTCATTGAAGCGAGGTTATCTTCGCACACATAGGCAAACACTCTGGTGATATTGGTTTTAGTAAAAACAGTATCAAGTAGCATAGATGTTGCTTTTGTAGTAATCCCTTGTTGCCAATACTTTTTTGCCAGCCAGTAACCTAACTCACCTGAGCGATTGAACTCAAACTCGCCGGCTAATACGCTCACACAGCCAATAAGTGTGTTGTTAAATATAATCGCTTTAACGAGTTCACCTTGGCTACCTTCATTTATCCACCCTAAGGCATCCTCTTCAGTACATGGAGAAGGGATTTTAGTTGATAGATATTGAGTTACATCTTTATCGTTAAGTATAGCGATAAGCTGCTTGGTATCTGACTCTATAAAATTTCGTAGCGTGATCACAACTATCCTTGTAATGCTATTAAAGCGAAAGGTGCAAAGGCACTATAACGTACCTTTGTCTATTATCATCCGTATTTTTCTTCTAACTCATTGGCTGTATGATAGCTTTCATGTGTTTTGAGCTGTTCTAGATAACGCGATAATTCTGGGAAGTGTGTTAGCACGCCAGATTCGGCGACTTTTTCAATAACAAAAGACATCATAAAGTCAGCACCAGTCAACGTCTCACCAACAAGGTATTGCTTGCCTTTTAATTGCTGATTTACATAGCTCAAAATTTTGCCAATTTCATGGTCAGCATAATCAGCTATAAAGTTAGTTTTACAACCATCTTTAGTGATAAACAGTTTTAGTAATAAAGGCACCATAGCTGAACTTTCTGCAAAGTGAAGCCATTGCTGATAACTAAAATACTCATCAGACTTTGGGGCTGGCATATATTTACCTTCACCATAAGTAGTAATTAGATAATCAGTAATAGCCCCTGATTCGGTAATTATCTTTTTGCCATCTTCAAGCACCGGCGCTTTACCTAGAGGGTGAATCTCTTTTAGTTCATCAGGTGCAAGAAATGTCTCTGGGTTACGTTGATAAGCAACAATATCGTAATCGACACCTAGCTCTTCTAGTAGCCAAATAATACGTTTTGAACGTGATTTATTTAAGTGGTGAAGTTTTATCATAAGTAATCCTTTTAAGTTGCGCTGCTCTGCAGCGCTAAGTATTTAAAAAAGTTATAAAGGTTGCTGCACTTGAACAACTGTTTTGCCGAAATTTTCACCATTTAGCATCGCGTTGAAGGCATTTAAAGTATTTGTAAAATCTGGCTCCATGTGTTCTTTATATTTGATCTTTCCTTCACTAAGCCATGCTTGCATGTCTTTGGCAAACTCTGCGTAGCGGTGGCCGTAATCATCAAAAACAATAAAGCCCTGTACTTTAATACGCTTAGTTAGTATTTGCCCCATTAACATTGATAAACGGTCTGGACCTGGAGGTAACTCAGTTGCGTTATACTGTGATACCAAGCCGCAAAGAGGGATTCGTGCTTTAGTATTTAACAGCGGTAAAACAGCATCGAATACATGACCACCCACATTTTCATAGTAAACATCAATGCCGTTATCACATGCTTTGCTTAACTGTTCACTAAAATCATTGGCTTTATGATCAATGCAGTAGTCAAAACCTAAGTTTTCAACGGCGTGTCGACACTTTTCCTTACCACCTGCAACACCAACAACTTTGCAGCCTTTGATTTTTGCTATTTGTCCAACGGTTGCACCTACTGGTCCTGTTGCTGCCGCGACAACGACAGTTTCTCCAGCTTTTGGCTCGCCAATATCAAGCAGCCCCATGTAAGCCGTAAAACCTGGCATTCCTAAAATGCCAAGTGCATATGATGGGTTACTGGGGGCCTCACCAAGTTTCATTAGACCTTCAGTGTTACTAATTGCATATTCTTGCCAACCTGTATAAGCGAGCACCCACTCACCTTCAGTGAAATCAGGGTGAGCTGATTGCTCTACCTGACATACGGTTGCCCCAACCATCACATCGCCAATTTTTACAGGGTCGGCGTAAGATTTTGCGTCACTCATTCGACCCCTCATATAAGGGTCAAGAGATAAATATATGGTCCTTAACAGAACCTCACCCTTTTCAGGGGCTGGAATGGAGGTTGTTTTTAAGTGAATATTACTTTCGTTTGCTTGCCCATTTGGGCGGGAGGCTAGAATAAATTGACGATTTTGAACATCAGACATACTTGGCTCCTACTGCCAGGTGTAAAAAAGAGGTTTACTAATGTTGTGAGGACAAAGGAACAAAATTCAACAATGAAATTGTAACTATATAAATAATGACAATCCCTCAGCTGCAATAATCAGTTTTGCACGGGAATTAGGAACGGTGTATGCTAAATTTAGTTGAAGCTCATTAAAGGATTGATATGAAGCGTACTTTACTATTTTTTTCAGCGCTTTTTGCAACCAGTACTCAAGCAAATACTGATGTGTTGTCAGTGGATCCAGTGATGCTCTCTGGCAGTGCTTTTTCATTTGAGAATGATGCCAAGCGTTATCCTAAACAGAGCCAATTTAGCATTGTCCATAGTGTATTAATGAGCAGTGAAAGTGGTCGCCGTTTAGCTGTTGTGACTATTGAAAATAAAGCATCAGGCTCGCGTATTTTACAGGCCGACCATATTATGGCGTTGTTTGCTGATGGGCGTCGTGTACACCCTCTGAGTTTTGACGAAGGTATTAAGTTAGATGATGGCGAAAAACGCTCATTGACCTTATCTTTTGGTGAAAACGAATATCCGATTTTAGCGGTTTACACGAGTTTAAATGAGTAAAAGGATAGCCCATGAAATTACTTAAGCCACTGGCTATTACATTACTATTAAGCTCACCTTTAACCTTTGCTGTTGATAGCCAAGATTTTGTTAAAGATAACGTTTTCACGCAAGGCGTTGAAGGACCGACTATGCATAACGGTGCCTTATATGCGGTGAACTATGCTCAGCAAGGAACTATTGGCCGCGTAGACAACATGGGCAAAACTTCGTTATTTGTTCGTTTGCCAAATGATAGCATTGGCAATGGCCTACAGTTTGACTCACACGGTAATTTGTTTATTGCCGATTATGTTAACCACAATATTTTAAAAGTACCTGCAGGCAGCAATAAAGCAGAAGTCTTCGCTCATAATAGCAACATGAATCAACCCAATGACATTGCTATCACCAAAACTGGGGTGCTGTTTGCAAGTGACCCTAATTGGGCGAACGAAACGGGTCAATTGTGGCGTATTAATGCTGATGGCAGCACTAAATTGCTTGAGGAAAACATGGGTACCACCAATGGAATTGCTGTTAACAAGGAAAATACTAAGCTTTATGTGAATGAGAGTGTGCAGCGAGTTGTTTGGCAATATGACTTGGATGAGAGCCTAAACATAAGTAATAAAAAAGTTTTGATTAAGTTTACTGATCATGGCTTGGATGGTATGCGTGTTAATAATCAAGGACATGTGTTTATTACTCGTTATGGTGCTGGAAAGGTGCTTGAAGTCTCGCCTAGCGGCAAGGTGTTAAATAGCTATAAGTTAAAGGGCCAACATCCAACGAATTTGGCCTTCGACGATATGCAAAGCAGAGTGTATGTCACCATGCAAAAACGTGGTGCAATAGAAGTGATTGAGCTTTAGCCTTGCTTTGCTCGCGCAATAGCGGCGGTGATTGCCGCCTTTGCTTGCGGGCTATTCTGCCAACAACTTGAATGTAGCATTGACGCTACTCGCTCAGCAATGGTGTTTGCATCAAACCCAGCTAACTCCTCAAACGATTCAATGCCAATTTCTGCAAAACGTTTTAGAACCGTAGGCCCCACACCTTTGAGTGCTAAAAGCCCGCTGCGTTCTTGCTCGTTAAATGGCATGTTTTTGTCCTTGTTTGTGGAGTCTATAAAATGATGAGGGTTATCTAATCCTAGAAAAACAGTGTCGATATCATTCTGGGGCTCTTTAAGTGTGATTTTAATATTTGGATAGCCAGAGTAATTATAGCGTTTGATTGTTCGAGCGCGTGCAATGAAACCGGTATTTAAATCAATAGTTTTGATATTTGCTAAAGTAATATTGTATGCAGGATATAGCCCATAGCGAATAATGGGTTGCGATTTACTAATAGAAACAGGACGCCTTGCAACCGAACGGTACTCTGCAGTAAAGAATAAAAGGCTAAAAATAGTTAAACCAGTGATAATGTTTGCTGCTGATGGTGACCATATAAAGTGCAAAAAGAAGTGCATCATTGGCAACTCTAATAAGATTATAAAAATAAAGCCAAGTAAGTTAGCTTGTGATCCATCTTTTTTATGGTAACTAAAAGGCTTTCTTTACTCCTACCCATGTTACTTACAGGAAAGTAACACGTTAAGAAGGCTATAAAACGCTATAAAAATGTATGTTACTTCCCATTAAAGTTGTATTATAAATATTTAAGTCTAATCTTCGGTTTTTTTGTTGTATTTTCATTGTTTTTAGAGGTGCTTTTTCCTTACTTCTACCCATGTTACTTACCATTTATTTAGCTGTAATTTTTGAAGTCGACTTAATATCAATTAAGTCCAGATATAAAGTGGTTTAACCAAGTAAACCAAACCTCCTAACTAGCATTACATTGCCTAACTAGGCAATTACTAGCATCACATTGCCTAACTAGGCAATTACTAGCATTACATTGCCTAACTAGGCAATTACTAGCATTACATTGCCTAACTAGGCAATTACTAGCATTACATTGCCTAACTAGGCAATTACTAACATCACATTGCCTAACTAGGCAATTACTAGCATCACATTGCCTAACTAGGCAATTACTAGCATCACATTGCCTAACTAGGCAATCACGTTACCTAACTAGGCAATCGCTTTGATTTGAGTGTATGGGGGCTTTATTTTTTCTGGGCACGAAGTTAATACTTTGGAGATTAAATAGAAAAATGGCCTGAATTACTTAAATAATTACTATTTTGGTGTGTTGGGCAGCGCTAATGTAGGCCTGCACTTATAAAGTGTTTACCCACACCTTTGTTCGTTCTATTGGCAGCATTAATCAAATTTGTTTGTCATTGAAAAGTATACAATTTCAGATTGAAGCTAATCGCCGCTCACGTAGCGTTCTTTAATGTTTTTTGGGTTATGTCGGTCTGGGCGTAACAAGGGTTTGCTTCACTACATGAGAGTGCTCAAGTTATACGGAACTATTTAAATGAGTGAGACAGTGGAAGAAGTAGTGGAGCTGTCTTGGCTCAAAGAGGTTTGCGCTGACAATTTTCTGTTTATTATTTCAAACATGAAAGAAATCGTTCACACGAATACCTTAAATGTCAGAGTTCGAGGTAAGCACGTTAAGCTGCTTAACGTATGGGATTTTTCGGTTAATCAGGTGTGGAACTATTGCAACGAGCTTTCTTGTCGTTCAATCAAAGATAGAAACAGGTGGCTATCCGAATATGACTTGCAAAATTACACAAATGGCGTAAACAAAGAGCTTGGATTAAACTCCGCTACCCTCCAAATGTTCGGACATGAATACGTTACTCGCCACAAGCAATTCAAGAACGCAAAGATTAACTGGCGTAAGTATGGTGGAGCTAAGTGCTCGCTATGTTTGATACCTGTCCGTAAAGATTGCACCAGCTTCAAACGAGGTCAGGTTTACTATAATCGCCAGTATTTCAAGGTCTGGGATAGTTACAGCCTAAACAACTACATATTCAAATCTGGCTCATTCAATGAAGACAGTCGTGCCGCTGTTGCTTCAATGTTGTGGTTGAATTCAAACCAGAGCAGACAGCAGGCAAGGCCAGTGTTGGTATAGATTTAGGCTGTAAAGACACCTCCCCAATGGGCAAGTTGCTTAATACTTCCTTTGAGACGGCTCAGGCGCTTTTGAGCGCAGATGATAACGCATCGTCCGTGCTCTATTTCTTGTGACTTAATTAAGAGTCCCCGAACAGCTTCGTGGAAGTTGTCAATGATATATCTCACACCAAGTCAATGCCAATATTCACAAACCTAAGTAACCTCAGTTCAGCATAAGAATTAAAGCCGAGTCACTTGTATACTTGGCTTTTTAGCCTGAAAGGTATAGGCAATTAATCCAGCCATTAAATTAACCATAAATGAGATGCAGCTGCGGTGCTTTGTATGGTCTATTTGAGCCATATTTTTCAGTTGGTCGAAAACTGTTTCAATGATGAAACGCTTTGATAACATAGCTCTATCCCAAGGTGATATTGGCTGACGTTTCATATTACTTCGTTGACCTGTAATAAAATCAATACCTTGCTCAGCAAGTTCCGCTTTTAGGTTTGCAGATACAGAACCTTTATCAGCGTATAAACTACCTGTAACATTTTCGACCATATCTGGTACCGGTTTCCTATCATCAACATTCCCTCCTGTCACTTTTACAGCTAATAAACCACCTTCATCATTCATGATGAGGTGTAGTTTAAAGCCATAAAACCTGCCCATTGTTCCTTTGCCTCGTTTGGTTTCTCCCGCGAAAACTTGGTGACGAGGAATACGCATGTTGTGACACACCTTGAGAGAAGTGGAGTCGATAAATGCAATGCCTGTTGGTTTATCAAAGCGCTGCTTCAGATAGCTACACAAAGCAGACAACGTGGCCTGAAGTAACTTCAACATACGTGTATAACTGACTAAATCAGGAAAATAATGTCGTCAATACTGACAAATAAATTTGGTGTAGTAAGTTTTAAAGTCGCGATAACCTGATTGATGAAAGGCAATTAAAATAGTCATCACTTCGCTAGAGGATAGTCGAGATGGCTTAATGCGTTGCTTTTCCCCTGATTCTATTAGGTGTTTAAGCCATTGAGGTTCAAACAATAAACAAAAATCATCGACATCTACGTAAGTTGCATCTAAGTTATTCATGCCCTTGCTTCGGTGATCTTATGTTTCTTGGTCAGAAAAATCTGATCACCGCAAGGGCATTCAGTTCCATTTCTTATGTGCAGCTCAGGTTAAGTAAAGCTATAGAACGAAATATGTTTATCTATTGAATATCGTAAGCTATCCAGAAGGGGTTAAGCAATCTGCCAAGTGACAGAAGAATATTGTTAAGGCTAAAACAAACTAAACAAAGACGCCCAATGATAACTGTTGATGTTTGCTTGTATTAAATATACTTAAGCCAGCAAATGGAAATCCACAGGAACATGCTTGAACATGAAAACCAAGTCAAGGCTATCTGATAGAAGTTGATATATTGCGCTTCAGATATGGCTCATTCAAATTTGCACTTAACCGTTTAGTGTTGGCGGTCTTGAGTATTTGTAAGTTATTGACAGACCTCTCTACATCATCGGTGATTACTACTCATTGATTCTTTTGATGTTTTCTTTGATTTATTGTTTTGATATCAAATTTACTTTCGATAACTTTTATTTTCTTTATTGCTGCTTTATCTGGTTTTGGTAAATTAGCGAAAGTGTAGCCTGCAGCTTTTCTAGCATAGTGGGTACCAGCGGTAAGATCATTTCCATGACCGACAATACTTGCAATTTCTACTTTTGAGTAACCTGCTTTTTTTAGGTTCGCAATAAGTTGGTGCCTGCCACTGTACATGCTTATCTTTTCTTTAGCCTTCGGGAAAAATCGAGTATATACAGCGCTTAACCTACGGCTTGCCTGTGCTACAGATGATTTTTTTGCTGTAATATCAGCATTCTCTGATAGCAACATTATGGTTAACTTAATGAAGCTCATTTGATACTTGTCTAGCTTTGATAAACCTATGTATCGATACTCAGAAAAGCTTCTCCCGTTAGTTGCTTTGGCATTCTTTACCTTAAGTATGGGCGGCTCTGCATCAACACCATCAATAGGGCTATCTATTAATTCACAAGTGCACCATTCTTGTGGTCTTAAACCAACACTAAGCGTGGCATTAAACATTGCTAGGGTGAGTTTGTCGTTTTTACCTGGTGATCCACTTTTAACTAGCGCGAACAGATATTTAGATATTTTGTCTGCTTCAACCTCGCTAACAGATTTCTTCTTTTTAGCTGATGTTCTTTTTATTAGACACTTTTTGTCAGTATGAGAGCCGTCAATATCACTAAGGCTCTTAGCCAAGCCACTTTTACCGTTGATGTCCAAGTAATGAATCAGGCTTGCTTTAACTAGACGCCAGTTAGCAAAACTTTTGTTTCTAGTCATATCTACAACGTAGTTTATGAAGTGTACGTCCAATTCATTAGCACCTGAATGCGTGAAGTATCGCATTATCCATTGGTTTGCTCTTATAACGTACTTATCTTCAGTATCGGTTGTTCGTGTTCTTTCTTCTGGAAACATTAATCACTCCTCTTAATTTGTGAAAATACCAAATTAGACACTTAGCAACAGCACCTAAATTGCAAAATAATCACTTTTTTGTTGAGTGGTTAAAATAATGTTGTTTAATAACCCTGAAAACATTAGAGGCTTTTTAGCAGGACGATGGTGCTGTCTAACTAGGCAGGCAAATAACCTAACAAGGTAATCACGTTGCCTAACTAGGATAAGTTTCCGCCTTATTGGGTAGATCTTCCTCCTAATAAAGTGAGCTAACTGCTTTTTTAGGCAGTGCTACTGGCTTAGGCATTTAGTTCCATTTCTTATGTACAGCTCAGGTTAATTAGAAAAATAAATGGAATTTTTGACTTTATTGATTTGAGCATAGCATCTTCCTTGTAGCTTCTGTCGCTCATATCTTAAACAACAATTTGTTCGTTGTCCCTTTTTATTCTTAAAGTAGTTATTACTTGAAATAAAAAAGCGCACCGGGCAGGGTGCGCTTGAGGGGATCAATCCTGTGTAGCTAAAACAGTAGGATTAATTAAAAACTTGGAGCATATCTCAGAGAAACACCCACTGAGCGGCCAATCACACTATAATCACTCACGGTGTTAAAGTGGTTTGCGCCTACCTCAGGTGTTGGCGGTTCACGGTCTAATAAGTTATCGACACCAAAGTTAACAGCAAGTTCCTCATTAACTTGCCATGCAGCGGCAAAATCTAAGTAATTTTGTGCTGAGATTGTTTCTGAACGGTCGACAGCATACTCTACTTCACCGATTCTGCGCCAGCCTAGTTGGAAGTTCATGTTATCTAACTGCCAATCAATACTCGCACGGTGTTTATAGTCGGCTTGTAAGATACTCGCAAAGTCACCAGAACAGGCACTACCATAAGTTCCTTTACAGTCAATTTCTGCTACAGTGCTGTTGTTTTGGCGTGTTTGTTTAGTAACAAAGTTACCTTGGTAAGAGAATCTAAAGCGACCACCCATTTGCTCTGGTGCATCAATCACATAATTTGCTGCAACATCGATACCTTCTTGTTCGATTGCAGCTAAGTTAAAGTCATTAACGATGGCTGTGCTAATAAAACCAGTGTTTGGATCACGAAGTACCGCACCACACAATGGGTTATTCGGATTTGGATCGTCAACATAACAGCTCTGTAGTGCAGCACCAGGCTGAATTTGGCTTACTGCATCTGTTACGCGAATACTGTAGTAATCGAGTGATAAATCAAAGCCTTCTAAATAGCTAGGTGTATAAACAATACCCAAGGTGTCTGATTCGGCTTGCTCAGGTTTAATATTCGGGTTACCACCATAGGTATATTCTGCCGTGCTTGAATCAAACTCAGTGCCAACAGGTGGTGCACCAAACGCAGCACACTGGGTTGCATCTCCGGTACCCAGTAAACATGGATCGCCGTTATAACGCCCTGCTAGTCGTGGTACAAATTGATCGCTGTTTTGATCGAATAACGATAACGAAAGAGCTGTAATTGGACTGGCAAACTCACCTAAGTTCGGCGCTCTAAATGCGGTTAAGCGGTTTGCTCGAATACGAATGTCACTGTTAATCGCCCAGTTGATCCCTAACTTGTAAGTATCTTCAGCTTCGGTATTTGAGTAATCAGAAATACGGTATGCACCTTCAAAGCTAAGCTCTTCGGCAAATGGTTGATCAACCAAAATTGGCACCAATACCTCAGCGTAGAACTCTTCTGAGCTAAAACTTGCATCCATATCAAATGCGCTGATAGAAGCAAAGCTAGTACCATTTCTGAATGCATCGCCCGGTGTTTGTTTTCCGGTTTCTTTACGGTATTCATAACCGACTGCAAAGTCGATAGCACCAGCAGGTAACTCAAATAAGAAACCAGAATCACCAGATAACGTGGCTGAGATCACACTTTGTGTACGGTCGCGGGTGGTATAAAGCAGCGGATCGCTAAAGCCACTGAAGTCGTGGTTGGGATCAAAAATATCTACAGAGTTTGCAAGGGCAGCAAAGCGGCTATTACCACTGTTATCATTACGGTAAGCGTTATTGTAAATGGTTGCTACTTCGTCAGTTTTTCCGTACTGACCATATATGTCATAGTATAGGTAGTCAGTAATATCGCCTTTTAGACCCAGCTGAAATTGCATTGAATCACGTACCGCTTCGGTGTGTTGTACACCTAAGCCTAAGTTGCGCTCAACATTAACAAGGGCATTACCTTCACTGTCAAACGTTAGTTGATCACGTAATTCATCAGGAATATATGCATTGTCTTGGGTTAGGGTTACTTGCTCGTTAACAAAAATTGGGGTTTGGCCACTTGCCCCAGCACCATTAACAGTAACTTTAGAGTACATTGCGCGACCATAGGCAATGGCACTGTCGCTGACATCAACGTCGAATAATAAACCCGCAGAAAAACGGTCCATCGGTTGAGTTAAATAACGATCAGGAGTGAAATCAGCTGTTGGGCGCTCACTTGTTACAGCACCTGAATCTGCAATACCGATACTGTTGCCAGATGCAACGTCAGTATAATAACCACCGCTGTTTATCATCGCCGTTGAGTTTTCAAGTGCATAGTCACGCTCACCGGCTAATAGCTCTTTTCGTTCGGTATAGCCAATGTAGCCTGTTACATGACCACGGCCATCGGCGATATCACCGCCAAAAATAGCCTCGAAGTTAAGCTTTTCGTTACCGCCGTCGGCACTTTCATAGCTAGTTGAGAACTCGGCGCCAGTAAAATCATCGTCTAGAACAAAGTTAACAACACCGGCTACGGCATCAGCACCATAAACCGCTGCTGCACCACCTGTTAAGACATCAACGCGTTTAATTAAGCCGGCAGGAATGGTATTTACGTCAACCGAATTACGAAAACTAAATGGTACGGCGCGAGTGCCGTCAATAAGTACCAATGTACGGTTTTGGCCAAGACCGCGTAAATCTATGGTTGATGAGCCAAATGAGTCACCGACTGTGGCACCTGTGCTGTTTGCACCTGCTGCAGCTTGTGGCAATTTTGCTGTAATATCTTCAACGTTTACAGCACGGTCTAGATGAATTTGTGCTTCATCAACGCTAACCACTGGGCTACTTGAGACCAGCTCGGTACGTTGAATACGTGAACCTGTAACTGTGATCACTTCAGGTTTTTTCGCCTCTGTGGCTTCTTCTGCGTGGGCATAACTTATTACTGAACTTACAGCGAGAGCTAAAGGTGAGAGCAGCAATAGTGAGCGATGCCCTGTAGATGTATTTGCTTTCATGATGATTCCCTTGCGTTTTATCATTTAAATCAACGCAGGTTGGTGTGTGACCTAGACCATTTAGTTAATTTAATGAGTCATACTTTTTGTTATGATGCTTCTGTGTTCTCCTTTTGGGGAGCTCACCGGTACAGTTTTAAAGCAATTTAAAAGTCTTTGCAATAATTATTCTTTAAATCTATTATTTTAAAATATAAACTATTCCACATCATCAACCCGCTTATTTACATCTAATAAGCTGATTTTAAGTGATTTATTTATGCATCAACATATTGAGAAACTGTATTTAAGCGCTAAGAAAGAAAAAAAATTAATAATTGGTTTAATGAGTGGTACCTCGTTAGATGGCCTTGATATCGCGTTATGCGAAGTATCAGGGCAGGGCATGGATACTCGTGTAGAAGTACTAAAGTTTATTACGGTCGACTACGACGATGATTATAAAACACGTGTAAAACGCGTATTCGCCAAGCGCGAGTGCGATCTTGAAGAAGTCACTTTATTAAACCCTTGGATTGGCCAATTACATGGTGAAATGGTTGCCAAAACGTTAGTCAGCTGGGGAGTAGCAAAAGAACTTGTTGATGTGATTGCCAGCCACGGACAAACTATTTATCACTGCCCAAAAAACCAACATAATCGCCCTGAATATGGCAATGCAACTCTACAAATTGGTGATAGCGATCATTTAGCCGTGACCGCAGGCATTACCACCATAGGTGATTTTAGACAAAAACACATAGCAGCGGGTGGTGAAGGTGCGCCGCTTGCTGTATATGGTGATTATTTGTACTTCACAAGTACTAGTGAAAACCGCATATTGTTAAATATGGGCGGCATTGCCAACTTAACCTACTTACCAAAATCTGCTGATGCACGAGCGGTTTTTAGCTCTGATATTGGCCCAGGCAATACCATTATGGATGCCTATGTTCAGCGTTACTTCGCACCACTTCATTATGATAAAGATGCCGCTATTGCAACAAAAGGTACGGTAAGTGAAGTTTTACTCAATGCGCTGTGTGATGATGCATTTTTTGGTTTAGGGTTTCCAAAAACCACAGGCCCAGAAGTGTTTAATCTAGACTATTTAGCAGCGGCACAAGCACGTTCAAATACGCAAGCGTTATCGCAATTTGATGTTATGGCAACTTTAGTGCAGTTTTCAGGAGTCATGATTGCCAAAGCAATTAACCAATGCAGTGAAGGCTTAACTGATGTGGCTGTATACGCCAGTGGTGGTGGGGTTCATAATCCATTATTAATGCAAGTTATTTTGGCTCATTGCCCAGAACTTACAGTAATCAATAACACTGATTCGTTGGGTATAAATCCAGATGCAAAAGAGGCTGTGTTATTTGCTATTTTAGCTAACGAATGTTTGTCGGGTGGACAACAACGCTTTGGTAATACTAAGCAAGGGATCCCCGATATTACCATGGGTAAAATTAGCTTTGCTGATTAGAGCCTAGAAAAAGGCTAAAAAGCTTGCGCCAATATGACTGATGTAATGGCGTAAGCCATGGTTTTTAGCTTGCTCAGAAGTTAACAGTTCTGGTGACGTGCTCGCTGCAATGCTGACATCAAACTGGGCGCTGTCTTTAAGTGTTGCATGCATACCGTGTAGCATTAATTGCAATACAAATTCACCACTGTGAGTAACGTTTTCTAAGGTAAGCATAATAACGTGCTGTTCTAGATCGTGTTGCGTTAAAGTGTGCGCAGTAAAATACGCTGACTCACGGGCATCAGGGCGTGTTGCACTGATTGAGATCACATCACCTTCATGGGCATCATCTGGCAGCACACAACAAAATACAACACGCTTTTGCTCATTAGCCGCAAAGTGCAATTGTTCATATTCCATAGTATGCGCAAGTGCAGCACATAAAGGGTCTTCACTAGAGGGGAGTGCAAACCAAAGTTGCACCAAGGCACTGTCCATTACTTCTTCATTACGTTAGCTGATTAAATTAGCGTCAATTATTGATCAGTTAAATTACAGAATTATGACTATTGTCATATTACGGATTATTTATTTCAAAAACAGAGAAAAGTTGTACTTTCTGTTCCAGAAATGGAATGGTTTCTGACAAGGTTGGAATAGAAAGTCTTATTTATCAATATAAGTTAAGTTGCTTTATTGTGAGTAATATTAAATGTTTGGGTCTAATAGAGTAAGCTGAGTAGTCCTTTTATATTACATTCCAGAGTCGATTAGTTGTATCTTCTAGTAATAAAAGCGTAACTCTACTGAATGGCATATGTTTCGTTAAACTGAAATTCACTCGATTATTTTAATAAATTCGAGTTCTTTTTGTAGTGAAGCTAGAATAGACTATATTGAATATGAAGCTAGAATAGACTATATTGAATATAATGTATTCAACAAATTAATCAAATGACATCGATGCAATATAATCAATACAGGCTTGTGGATGTATATGGCCGTGAAGCTGATCATTCTAAAGTTATAAATTATTGGGTATCAAATAATTTATTGTCTATGAGCGAAGCTCAAAAACGAGTATCAGAGGTAATACTAATAATATTTTACGCAGAATGTATCGTGGGTGTTATTACAGCGGCAAGCTTTTTTAAAGATAGAAAAAAGTATTTTTATGGCAGGATATCAATCGCAAAAAAACATCGAGGAACACGTCTATTTTTTATTGCTTGGAAGTTTATTTTGGAAAAATTAAGTCATCGCAAAAATAGCGGCGAGATTAATCAGTGTGGATTGGTTGTAGAGTTAAGCAACCCTAAACTTACTTCTTTAGCAGTCAAAAAAAGGGTGCTGCAGCCCCTTAAAGCTGTTCCTTTGGGATTGAGCAAAAACAGGATGCAGGTGTGGCTATATGAGTTTTGAGTTTTCGTTTTCAAAAAGCTTACCTTCTCTTTTGTATCGCTTAAATTTAAGTGTCATGTTTACAACCTATCAAGCCAATAGAGTTGTGATCCTAAACCCGACGGACGACAGTTTGCAGTGTTTGGTCAGATATTTTCCACGGCCTATGGGAATCGCGAAGCATGGAGACCTCTTGTCTATAGCTATGAAAGACCACATAGCCACTTTTAAGCAAAGTAAAAAATTAGCCTTCGAATACCCCTCGAAACCTGGACAATATGACTCGTTATTTTTTCCTTTATCTGTTCACTTTACTGGCAAAATGGATGCACATGATATTTGCTATACAGAGCATGGTCTTGTGGCAGTAAGCACTGCATATAATTGTTTATCGAAAATTGGCAATCAATACAGTTTTGAACCAATTTGGAAACCAGATTTTATCGATCAAATATTTCCAACAGATAGGTGCCATTTAAATGGGCTTGCTGTCAATGAAAATGGCCAATTAGCATTTGCCACTTCATTTTCAGACACTAATACCTACTTTGGTTGGAAGCAAAAAAAGCAATGTGGTCTATTATTTGATCTACGGAGAAAAACCATATTATGCAATAACCTTCAAATGCCCCATTCTCCTAGGCTTATTGGTAAGTGGCTTTATTTACTCGAGTCGTTAGCAGAAACCTTGGTTAAGATAGATGTGTTAACAGGGGAAAAAGAGGTGCTACATAAATTCAATGGGTTTGTCCGTGGTATGGATATCGTTGGGAATTACGCATTTATAGGAATATCAAAATTCAGAGAAGAGTCCTTAACTAATCTAGGCATAGAAGTT
This sequence comes from Pseudoalteromonas sp. SCSIO 43101, assembly GCF_023650775.1. NCBI lineage: Bacteria > Pseudomonadati > Pseudomonadota > Gammaproteobacteria > Alteromonadales > Pseudoalteromonadaceae > Pseudoalteromonas > Pseudoalteromonas sp. SCSIO 43101. Next base: position 377,136 of record NZ_CP072674.1, on the reverse strand, counting down.
GACAACAGTAATGTAGTTCCTTCTCTCGTTGTTTTTGATTTAAATAGAGGCTTTGCTCTAGGAGAAATTGAGTTCCACAGCGATATAGAAGAGATTTATGACGTGAAATGTATCCAAAATACGTCAAAACTAAATATTCTGAACTCTACTGAAATTGATGGGTACAACCCTATAGATACCCCTAGTTTAACAGGCTGGTTTAAGACTAAAGAGGGTTAGAATAATAATTACGAAGGTGATATATGATGAATAAAAATCAAATAAAAGTTCCAATTTTAAACCCATTAACCTTATCAGTGGCAGTAGCGTTATACCCCTCTTGTTTGTTAGCAAGTCAATTGAACAAACCAGCTCTTCCCACTAATGATTACCTGAAAAATGAAATACTCTTCATTGATGAGCGGGTTCATGATAAAGCTCTGCTCTTATCTAATTTAAAAAAAAATGTACTGCCTATAGAAATTAGCTCGGTAGATGACGCCTTTCGCAAAATGGTGTCAATAGTAAAAGAACATGGTACTAATAATTTAGACAGAGTTACTCTTCTATCTCACGCATCTCCCGGAGAACTGGACTTTGGAAATGCCAAAGTCGACTATGAATATATTGTCTCAAATGAGAAAGTAAAAGAGCTTACATCTCTACTGGATGGTAAAGATCTAATTATTCTGGGCTGTGACATTGCAAGTGGTGATATTGGGCATAAGTATTTACAACAGCTAAGTTCAGGTTCGACTTTGCGAATTGCCGCATCTACAAACAAGACAGGCTACGCTAAACAGGGTGGGGATTGGAACTTAGAATATAATCCGAATCAAATTAAAAATTATATTCCTTTCAACGACTTTATTATCAACAATTACAAACATACGTTCGTTGCTCCCGATTTTATTGAAGGTACCACTATATTTAGTGGAAAAGCTAGCCGTACTCTGAGCCAAGTAGTTTTTGGAGATGTTGATGGCGATGGAGATGATGATGCGATTTTCTATGGCGATCAAGTTTTAGATAAGGTTTATAAAAATGATGGGTCAGGTAATTTTTCTTCTTTCTCAACAATTTCAGTAACGGGAGAACGTAGTTTCCAATATGAACTTCGTGATATTGATGGTGATAATGACTTAGATGCTTTAATTAGAATTTCCGGACAACCATTAGGTGTATATACAAATGATGGTTCTGGTAATTTTTCATATGCACAAGGGCTGGCGGGGAGAGCTCAATCATTCGCAGCTGAGGATTTTGATAATGACGGGGATATTGATATTGCCGTTGCAAACTACAATACCAGTAACAGTAGTCTAAATAAGATTTACATATTCGAAAATAATGGCTCGGGAATATTCAGTAATATATCAGATATCACAGACGCTACTTGTGCTGGTATAAACGGTAATTATTACTATGATATTGAAGCGCTAGATGCTGATAATGATGGAGATCTGGATATCATTTCAGCAAATGAGGATTGCGGGAATACTTATATTAATAATGGTTCCAATACGTTTTCTCTTCAGGAAACATTTGGAACTGTATTTTTAACGACCGTTGTTAAAGGTGACTTTGATGGTGATGGAGACGAAGACTTCTACGTACCAAAGGCAGCGTTTGATGGTCCTCAAAGCAATCCAACTAAATATTACTCTGTTCTGTTTACCAACAATGGTACGGGAACTTTTACTAGAAGCAATATAGACGCCAGCACTGTTAATGGCTCAAGGAGCACAAACGAAAAGCTATATGGTGATTTTGATAATGACGGTGACATAGATTATTTGAAAAACGATACCTTCTATTTAAACAATGGTTCAGGTTCTTTTACTGCAGGTCAGCAGGTGAACATAGAAGTTATTGCTGATGATTCTTACAATAATGGAGCATATAGAGGAACCAGAGGGATAGGTGTTGGAGATGTCGACGGTGATGGTGATATAGATGCAGTCTTTAAAGGCGAAGACAAGTATTACACTTCTCCTAACTATGGTTATGAATATCTAATAAAAAGCTTTGTTTCTGCAACAGCGAATAATTCGCCTACGGTCACTGGTACACCCACATCTATAACTATAACCGAAGACACCCAATCTAATTTAGATCTTTCTAGTATCGAATTTGCAGATGCGGATGGTGATACACTTACTGTTTCACTTATGTTACTTAATGCTTCGTTTTCAGCCCCAGAGGATGGCTCTGGGCTAGGTGTTGTAGCAACATTAGTGTCTTCTACCGAAGTGCAGTTACAAGGGGCGGCTAGTAGTATCAACAACTATTTGGATACAGCTAGTAATATTAAGCTTATCGGAACTGCCAACCTCTATGGAAATAATGCTGCGACGCTTAATATTTCCGCGGAAGATACATCGGCAACTGGTTTGGCAAGTAATCCAAATGTGAGTATAAATATCACTGCCGTTAATGATTCACCATCAGGTAGCGTAACGATCAGTGGCACCCCGACTCAAGGCCAAACACTCACGGCGAGTAACACGCTTGCTGATGAAGACGGCTTGGGCACGATCAACTATCAGTGGCTTCGAGATGGCGTGGCGATAAGTGGTGAGACAAATTCAACGTACGTTCTTAGTCAAGAGGATGTAGGGGCACAAATTAGTGTGCGGGCCAGTTACACTGATGGCGGTAGCACTGCTGAAAGTGTCACGTCATCAGCTACATCGGCAGTGACCAACACCAACGATGCGCCCACAGGCACTGTCACTATTAACGGCACCCCTAGTCAGGGTGAGACGTTGACAGCAAGTAACACTTTAGCGGACGTAGACGGGTTAGGCACGATCGCCTACCAATGGCTCCGTGATGGGGTTGCGATTAGTGGTGCCACAGGCACGACGTTGACGTTGACGCAAACCGATGTGGGTACACAGATTTCGGTTCGCGCAAGCTATATAGACAACGGTGGTGCGAATGAAAATGTCGTATCAGCGCAAACAGCTGTGGTGAGCAATGTAAATGACTTACCGACAGGCAGTGTGACGATTAGTGGTGTTGCACAAGAAGATGAAACACTCACGGCGAGTAACACGCTTGCTGATGAAGACGGCTTGGGCACGATTAGCTATCAGTGGCTTCGAGATGGCGTGGCGATAAGTGGTGCGACAAATACAACGTACGTTCTTAGTCAAGAGGATGTAGGGGCACAAATTAGTGTGCGGGCCAGTTATACCGATGGCGGTAGCACAGATGAAAGTGTCACGTCTTCACTGACAAATTCAGTCGTTAATATTAACGATGCCCCCACAGGTGACGTAACGATCAGTGGCACCCCGACTCAAGGCCAAACACTCACGGCAAGTAACACGCTTGCTGATGAAGACGGCTTGGGCACGATTAGCTATCAGTGGCTTCGAGATGGCGTGGCGATAAGTGGTGCGACAAATACAACGTACGTTCTTAGTCAAGAGGATGTAGGGGCACAAATTAGTGTGCGGGCCAGTTACACTGATGGCGGTAGCACGGACGAAAGTGTCACATCGTCGGCGACATCGGCGGTGATTAACACCAACGATGCACCCACAGGCAATGTCACTATTAATGGCACGCCTAGTCAGGGTGAGACGTTGACAGCAAGTAACACTTTAGCGGACGTAGATGGGTTAGGCTCGATCACCTATCAATGGCTCCGTGATGGGGTTGCGATTAGTGGTGCCACAGGCACGACGTTGACGTTGACGCAAACCGATGTGGGTACACAGATTTCGGTTCGCGCAAGCTATATAGACAACGGTGGTGCGAATGAAAGTGTCGTATCAGCGCAAACAGCTGTGGTGAGCAATGTAAATGACTTACCGACAGGCAGTGTGACGATTAGTGGTGTTGCACAAGAAGATGAAACACTCACGGCGAGTAACACGCTTGCTGATGAAGACGGCTTGGGCACGATTAGCTATCAGTGGCTTAGAGGTGGGGTGGCTATAAGTGGTGCGACCAATTCAACGTACGTTCTTAGTCAAGAGGATGTAGGGGCACAAATTAGTGTGCGGGCCAGTTATACCGATGGCGGTAGCACAGATGAAAGTGTCACGTCTTCACCGACAAATTCAGTCGTTAATATTAACGATGCCCCCACAGGTGACGTAACGATCAGTGGCACCCCGACTCAAGGCCAAACACTCACGGCGAGTAACACGCTTGCTGATGAAGACGGATTGGGCACGATCAACTATCAGTGGCTTCGAGATGGCGTGGCGATAAGTGGTGCGACAAATACAACGTACGTTCTTAGTCAAGAGGATGTAGGGGCACAAATTAGTGTGCGGGCCAGTTACACTGATGGCGGTAGCACGGACGAAAGTGTCACGTCATCAGCTACATCGGCGGTGACCAACACCAACGATGCGCCCACAGGCAATGTCACTATTAATGGCACACCTAGTCAGGGTGAGACGTTGACAGCAAGTAACACTTTAGCGGACGTAGATGGGTTAGGCACGATCACCTATCAATGGCTCCGTGATGGAGTGCCTATTGATGGTGCAACAGATGATAACTATATATTGAATCAAGATGATGTGGGTGCGCAAATCAGTGTGAGGGCCAGTTATACCGATGGCGGTGGTACTGCTGAAAGCGTGACGTCTAGTCCTACTGCAGTGGTGACCAACACCAACGATGCGCCAACTGGCTCAGTTGTCATTAGTGGCACACCGAGTCAAGGTGAAACCTTGACTGCAAGCAACGATTTAGCAGACACCGATGAATTGGGCACGATCACCTATCAATGGCTCCGTGATGGAGTGCCTATTGATGGCGCGGTAGGTGATAGTTATGTATTGACTCAAGATGATGTGGATGCGCAAATCAGTGTTAGAGCTAGCTATACCGATGGCGGTGGTACTGCTGAAAGTGTGACGTCTAGCCCTACTGCAGTGGTGACCAACATCAACGATGCGCCTACAGGCAACGTTTCTATTAATGGTACACCTAGTCAGGGTGAGACGTTGACAGCTAGTAACACTTTAGCGGACGTAGATGGGTTAGGCACGATCACCTATCAATGGTTCCGTGATGGAGTGCCTATTGATGGTGCAATAGATGATAACTATATATTGAATCAAGATGATGTGGGTGCACAAATTAGTGTGAGGGCCAGTTATACCGATGGCGGTGGCACTGCTGAAAGCGTGACGTCTAGTCCTACAGCAGTGGTGACCAACACCAACGATGCACCAACTGGCTCAGTTTCCATTAGTGGTACGCCGATTCAAGGTGAAATATTGACTGCAAGCAACGATTTAGCAGACACCGATGAATTGGGCACGATCACCTATCAATGGCTACGAGATGGGATGCCTATTGATGGCGCGGGAGGTGATAGTTATGTATTGACTCAAGATGATGTGGGTGCGCAAATTAGTGTGCGGGCTAGTTATACCGATGGCGGTGGTACTGCTGAAAGCGTGACGTCTAGCCCTACTGCAGTGGTGACCAACATCAACGATGCGCCTACAGGCAATGTCACTATTAATGGCACGCCTAGTCAGGGTGAGACGTTGACTGCAAGCAACGATTTAGAAGATGCAGACGGATTGGGCACAATCACCTATCAATGGCTCCGTGATGGGGTGCCTATTGATGGCGCAGTAGGTGATAGTTATGTATTGAGTCAAGATGATGTGGGTGCACAAATAAGTGTGAGGGCCAGTTATACCGATGGAGGTGGTACAGCTGAAAGCGTGACGTCTAGCCCTACTGCAGTGGTGACCAACATCAACGATGCGCCAACTGGCTCAGTTGTCATTAGTGGCACACCGAGTCAAGGTGAAACCTTGACTGCAAGCAACGATTTAGAAGATGCAGACGGATTGGGCACAATCACCTATCAATGGCTCCGTGATGGGGTGCCTATAGATGGTGTGATAGGTGATAGTTATGTATTGACTCAAGATGATGTGGGTGCGCAAATTAGTGTGCGTGCTAGTTATACCGATGGCGGTGGTACTGCTGAAAGTGTGACGTCTAGCCTTACTTCAGTGGTGACCAATATAAACGATGCGCCCACAGGCAATGTCACTATTAGCGGCATACCGACTCAAGGTGAAACCTTGACTGCAAGCAACGATTTAGAAGATGCTGACGGATTGGGCACGATCACCTATCAATGGCTCCGTGATGGGGTGCCCATTATTGGTGCGATAGGTGATAGTTATGTCTTGACTCAAAATGATGTGGGTGCGCAAATCACTGTAAATGCCAGTTATACCGATGAGGGGGGCACTGCTGAAAGTGTGACGTCTAGCCCTACCGCATTAGTGAATAATACTAATGATGCGCCAACTGGATCAGTCAGCATCAGTGGAAAACCGATTCAAGGTGAAACGTTAACTGCAAGCAATAATTTAGCGGATGCGGATGGGTTAGGCACAATTATCTATCAATGGCTCCGAGATGGGGTGCCTATTGATGGCGCGATAGGTGATAGTTATGTCTTGTCTCAAGATGATGTGGGTGCACAAATCAGTGTGAGGGCCAGTTATACCGATGGCGGTGGTACTGCTGAAATAGTGATATCAAATCAAACAAGTACTATTATTTCTAAAAATACTCCCCCTACAGGATCCGTTTCAATCGTGGGCTCTGCAACATTGGGAGCAACATTGACAGCGAGCAACAATTTAGCTGATGAAGATGGGATCGGCGCGATTTCATATCAATGGCTGCGTGATGGAGTACCAATAGTAGGTGGAGTTGGACTCAGTTATATTCTTATTGAAGCCGATATAGGTAGTAAAATTTCTGTTGTTGCAACTTATATCGATGGGAAGGGCAATGAGGAGTCTGTAACGTCACAAAGTACTGCAATAGTCGTAGAAACAAATATCGCCCCAATAGCGCTGGATTCTGAGATTTCAGTTGATGAAGATAGCAGTTTCTCATTTAAACTTGATACCTTTGATGTAAACGGCGATGACCTTGAATTAACGATTATTTCTCAGCCGCAACGAGGCTCATTAACCCCTCAAGGTCAGTTGTGGCTGTACACGCCTGATGAAAATGTAAATGGTAGCGATAGCTTTACGTTTACAGTGAATGATGGAGAATTCGACTCTGAATCAGCAACGGTATCAATAGTTATACGTCCAGTGAATGATGCGCCAGTTGCTAATAATGATCAGTATAGTATTTCATCATCGGCTGGTGAAAGTATAGTACTGGATATTCTTAATAATGATACTGACATCGATGGCGATCCTATCACCATTTATCAAGTAACAACTAATATCGGTAGTGTGAGTAATATCAATAATTTATTGACCTTCACACCTCCTCAAGGTTTTATTGGAGATGCCACTATTCAATATGCAATTAGAGATCCAGATGGCGAGATTGCCAATGCAATTGCTAGTTTAGAAATTGTATCAGATGGTGGCGATATAACCATTACCGCTCCTGCTGACATTTCTGTCAATGCTACAGGTTTATTTACTAAAGTGGATTTGGGCACGGCGACTGCAGTAAACGCGCGAGGTGAAAACGTCGCAGTTACAGCAGATACCAATGGTTTCTTCGCACCTGGAAAATATAAAGTGCTGTGGAGTGCCACAGAGGGAGATAATATTGCATCTGCCGCTCAGTCTGTTGATGTTATCCCGCTAGTTAGTTTGAGTAAGGATCAGACTATAAGCGAAGGAAGTGAAGCGCAGTTCAAAATGATTCTTAATGGTAGTGCTGCAGTTTATCCAGTTAATGTCTCGTATACTATTAATGGATCCGTAGACTCCTCTGATCATAGTTTGGTTGAGGACTCTATCACTTTCAGAGAAGGAGAACGTGAGAAACTTGTTAAATTTGATGTGTATGAAGATGGTATAATTGAAGGCACTGAAGAAATAACTATCTCTCTGGACTCTGTAGAGAATGCAGTCTTTGGTCCAAAATCAACACATAAAGTGACTATTGTTGAAGGTAATGTGGCGCCTACACTGTCTGTTTTTGCAACCCAAAACACACTTGACAATACTCGCCTTATTTCTAAAGAATCTGGTTTAGTTACTCTTTCCGTCGTTATTAATGATCCCAATATATTTGATTCTCATTCAGTTGCTTGGCTTCCAAGTGATGAAAATATTACAGATTCTGATAATGAAGCGACAACGTTTACCTTTGAGCCAAATATTTTATCAGAAGGCTTGTATAGTTTTGTAGTGAGGGTAGATGATGGGATTGACACGACATCCGAGATAATAAAATTGTTGGTGGTCGAGACTCCACCACAATTATCTCAAAATGATAGTGATGATGACGGAATTAATGATGATGAAGAGGGGTTTGGAGACGACGATGGCGATGGCATTCCTAATTATCTTGATTCACGGCTTATAACCTCCAATGTAGCGCAAGAAAAGCGACTAACTAATGGTTCATTTTTGATGGAAACAGAGCCAGGTCTATCAATTGTAATTGGTGATGTTGCATTGCGAGCAAATGCACATGCATCTGGTGTGAGTGATTCAGATATCTCTCAATACGGTGATGATGGAAAAGGTGTAAATAAAGATAGTAAATTTAATCACATAAATGGATTATTTGATTTTTCAATTCTTGGTCTTCCTGTATCCGGTCAATCAGTTAACCTTGTGTTAGCACAGTTTTTACCGATAGCTGAAAACTCTCAATATCGAAAACTGGTATCAGGTGAATGGATTAATTTTGTAGAAAATGATAAGAATCTGGTTTCGTCTGCGACTGGTTCTCAAGGCTACTGCCCTCCTCCTGGCTCGAGTGAGTATCAACCAGGTTTGGGCCTCGGGCATTGGTGTGTGCAACTTACAATAGAGGATGGGGGACCAAATGATGATGATGGCATGGCTAATAAAGCAATCGAAGATCCAGGCGGTGTGGCGGTTGCAATATCAAATAATACAGCACCAGAAGCACAACAGGACTCAGTAGAAATTAGGGAAATAAGAGAAGTAACAGTAGATGTACTCGCCAACGACACTGATTCAGATGGTGATACCTTAACAATCACTAGTGCGAATGTTGATATTGGCCGTGTTGATATTGTTAATAACAAACTACAATACACCGCAGTTATAGGCTTTTACGGTAGAGTTACGATTCTATATGGTATTAGTGATGGGCAAGGAGGTGTTTCGTCAAGTGAGTTGTTAGTTGATATTTTACCTAATTCAGTACCTGTTGCACAAAATGACACTGTAAATACGGACGATCGTACTGCAGTAATAATTAATGTTCTTAATAATGATAGCGACTCGGATGGTGATATGCTAGTTGTTACATCAGCAACCTCAACATATGGGGAAACTTCAATAAACGACGATTACTCAATAACTTATATACCAAAACAAGGGTATGATGGAATCGATGATGTTAAATATGTCGTTGAAGATGGATATGGGGGAGTGACTGAAGGACACGTAAAAGTCACCATAACAGCATATAAGAAGGCTGAGATAACAAACAACTCCTCAGGAGGTGGTAGTGTGTCAGTACTGTTTGCTCTACTTGCCCTGTTAGGCTTATCAGTGCGCTCACCAAAACGAAATTCTAAGGAGGATGAATAATGAAATTATGTTTGATATTTGTATTTTTAGTGTTAACAAGCATTCATGTGAAAGCCAACGAGTTTCACCTTGGTATATGGGTTGGGCAGGCAAAAACGAGCTTAAGAGGTTATGACTCCACGATTATTTCCTCGAATAAATCCGATACCAGTTATAAGCTTGAAGGGAGTTATAAATTAAGTGACTCACTCTTGATTGACTTTGGTTATGTAGATCAAGGCATGGGGCAGGTTGTATTACTCAATGAGACGCTTGACTTATCAAGCTACCACCAAAAAGTCCGTGAGATAGCCCCTGTTTTAGCAAATGGTTTTACATTCGGCTCTGATTACATATTTTGGCAGACAGAGACATGGTCATCATCTATTGAGCTTGGTTTATATGTTTGGGAAAGTGAAATTGAGAGTCGTAGCGATAATGATACATTATATACTGACTTTAGTGGGACTGACCTATATTTTGGTGGGGTTGTCAGCTATGCCTTCACTAAGCATTGGAATGTTGGATTCAATTATAGAAACTATCAATTGGACCAGAGTATTCATGAGTATTCTTTAGGATTAGTATACCGCTTCTAAGAGTATATTCTACAGAAAGTGGCCACGATTTAAGCTTTTGAGACAACACTTGTCTTGTCTAAGTTTAATGATCATGTATATATTGCCTCAATGGCTTCGAGCAGTTGAGGCAATATTAAGGTTGATATCACCCCACAATAATATTAAATCATTTAATTAAGCGAATAGGCATTACCTTGAAAAAAGCCGTGATAATAGAGAATATTTAATGCCCAATCATTTTTAGTTTTAAAATATTTTAAGAATATTATTTGCAAATTTATTCCAACGATTTTTCGTAATAAAACACAAATTCCAGTGCTTTATCAGAAGCACTGGTAATTATCTATCAGAAACTGATACACAATTTCATCGTCGTTAGTAGAGCTTAATTCCAGCCTTGGATCTGAAAGAACAAAGTTGAATGGCTAATTCGTTTTGGTCGGATATAAGTCTGTATCTTTTGGTTCTTGTTGAGCTCCTATTAAAAGCTAAGAAAAAACAGTATTTCGTCCTCTTCTTTTTGCCTCATAAAGGTGTAAGTCGACTCTTTTGGCTGCCTGTTCTGACGTTTCGTTTGGTGCAATTTCTATAACACCTAAACTTATCGTTGCGCTTATAGACAAAGATGTATGTTCCTTTTCGGCAACTGAAAGTCTAATACGCTCGGCAATATCTTTTGCATGCTCTAAAGATTGATTTTCAAGCACAATTAAAAACTCTTCGCCGCCGACACGACCTACCCGATCAGAACAACGGACTGTTTGTACAATCGTGTTGGTTATAGATATGATTAATTCATCACCAATATCGTGACCGTACTGATCATTGACCGCTTTAAAATGATCAATATCGATAGAAATCAAAGAACTGACTTGCTGATTGAGTTTGTTTTGCAGCATGACACTTCGTTTTAAATTCAATATAGCTCTTCGATTTGCTATGCCTGTTAGTTCATCTTTTAAAGCGAGTATTTCAAAGTACTTTTTCTGGCGAACTTGTTTGAATGTATAAACGGCGAATAAGAGTAAGCACAAGCAAGTGATCATCACAGTTAAGCCTTGCCAAAAAGATTTATCTTCGGCCACCGCTAAAAGTTTTTGTTGTAGCTTTGACTCATGCTCTAAACGAGAAATCTCAAGGATCTGCTGTTCATAATTAAAGTTTAATCTGGCAGAAATAAGCGTGTTATTTGCGATAGCTTGTTGTTTAGTTTTAATTAAAGTGATTAATTGTTGTTGAGATGCTATTTGTAAGGAAGTATCTCCTGTTGCAGCTGTAAGCTGCGAGGTTAAATTTAAATAACGCTCCTTTAAGCTCTCGGGCCAAAATTGTTGTTGCCCGGCTATCTTCTCATGAGATGAAAGGGCGGCTTGCAACTGAGCTGTAGCCAAGTACCATTCTGATTTAGTGAAGTTGTAAAGAGTCATAATCCAGCTGTCAGTCACAGAAAGCGTGTTCAACTCAGTTAGATATGACTCAGCCTGAGATAAACTATTAAGTTTTATATTGAGTTCTGTCAGTTTTATCAATATGTAAGCATAGCCATTATCGTTTTCGAAGCGACGAACATCTTTTTTAATCGACTCGTATAGCTCAATTGCCTTTATTAAGTCACCTTTTTCTTCATAGGTATATGCGAGTTGATCCGCTACTTTGTACTGCTCTTGCTCATTGAATTTCGTTAACGCTAACTTTGCACGCTGCAGTTGTTCAATTGCAAGTTCATAGTTGTACAAAGCTATATGAATATTGGCAATTTCTTTTAATGCGAGCGCCTTTTCGTAGTCATTACCTGCTTTTTCAAATAACTGATAAGCAGTTTTAGCAGAGTCGAATGCCTCTTGATAGTTGCCTTTATCTAACTGAATACGGTTAAGTACAATGTGAGCAATAGCAATGATTGACAATGGTTTAGGGGAGGTTGCTTTTTCTAATGACGGGGTGTTTATTATTGTTTTTAAGTGTTCGAGAGCTGTTTGATAATTACCTTGTGTATATTCTTGGTTTGCTTCACAGGTAGCAAATTCTTGTATTAAGGTTAAATCGTTTGCTTCTTGGATGATTGGCTTAGCTGTTTCTAGAAATTTATTATATTCACTAATCCCGTTTGGGCTTGATACATCAGAAAACCAACATTTAAACGCCATTACTTGCGCATCATCTAGCACATTTTCATAAGGCATTTGCTGCTCTAATTTAGCTAAAACTTCGACAGATTCAGAATACGTTTTATAACCGTGAAGAACACTGTTGATTTCACTCTGAACGTCAGTTGCAGCCACATTGGCTGCAAATAGCAACAAGCACAATATCCTTATCATTTGAGCATTACTCCATACTGCTACTCTAGTGCCAATCAATGACATATTTTTACTAATTGCTGGTAGCTTAGCATAATGAAATTATTGTTTATAAGATTTTACGTTGAAAAAATATAAATAATTTAATGCTTTAATCTATGTTTGGTTGTCTTTAGGTCAAAAAAATAACCCAACTGAAAGTAATTTAATTTTGTACCTAAAATGATATATTCACACTAGATTTAATCAAAAGGATTTATTTTTCATGTTAAACAAATTATTACTTTGTAGTGCTTTGTTATTTTCTGTTACAGCACTGGCTGAAAGACCAGACTATTTTAATGATGAGATAGAGCAAGAGTATCGCGCGGTTTTAAAGCATATGGACGAAATTATGCCGCAAACCGATGAAGAGCTTGCCTATTTACCCTCTTTTTACCCGTTTAGTATCTTTGATATTCATGCCACAAAACTTAAAAATGACAAAGATAAGCAAGCGTTCACTAATTTTAATTTAGGAGTGCTTGGTAGCCAGTTTTTAAATGTTGAACAGCAAATTGGAACAAAACTTCCTAATTTAGTTATTTGTAAAAAAGACAAGTGTACAGAACAAAGGCTTAAGTTAATTCAGTCGTTTTTAGCGGAATCTGAAGCACAAATTTTGGCCGCGAATTCAAGTCCGAAGTGCACCACTCGCTAAATTAGGCTGCTTTGCGTAATTCATCGAATATTACCGCTGGTTGCCTAAACCCTAGACATTTTCTCGGCCTCGCATTGAGCGCCTTTTCTATGTGCGCAATTTGCTTATCTGTCACCGTTCGTAAATCAGTGCCTTTGCGAATATATTGACGCAACAAGCCATTAAAGTTCTCATTTAACCCTCTTTCCCATGATGAGTAGGGGTTAGCAAAGTAGATGTCGGTTTTTAGCTTGTCTGAAACATGCTCATGTTCACAAAACTCACTCCCGTTGTCTGCGGTTATCGTATGAACATGGCGTCGATAGCGCCACAGCATACCTATCATTGCTCTGCTCACTTGCGCTGCACTTTTTGCTGGCACTTTGCGTATCAGGTAAAACTTACTTGTACGCTCGACTAAACTAAAGATTGCTCCCGTACCATGCTTGCCAAGTACTGTATCCGCTTCCCAATCACCAAACCGTGTCTTAGTGTCAACAATCGCAGGTCTATGTTCAATGCCAACACGATTTGGGATGATGACACGTTTGCTTCGGCTGCCTTTACGATAACGTCTGTGCCCTTGTCGCAGATGTTTGTATAGCTTGCCACCACTCAATTTATCTTTTTGAATATAGCCATAAATCCATTCATGACTCACAGGATGCCCGATAATTTTGCTTACACCCGCAATCTGCTCAGGGCTCCATTTTTGCTCCAATCCAAACTCAACGAACGCAATTGTAAGTGCTGGCATGGAATACTTGGCAGCTAGACGTTTTCGTTTACATGCCTTTGAATGTGCAACCTCAGGCAAGTAATGACTTCGAGTACTATTGCGCCTAACTTCACGACTTATAGTGCTGTGGCTCACTTTTAGCCTTTTCCCTATCTCTCGATAGCTAAAACCCTCGCGTAAGTAGGCCTCAATCTGGTATCTTTGCCCTTCGATCAACTGCTTGTAACTCATGGTATCTACTCTTGTTTTTTGGCGATTACAGAGTACCACCAACAGGCAGTTGATCTCTTCTCACCGTTTAACCATGAGTGGTGCACTTATTATCTGAATTCGGGGCATTTAAAAATAACCAAAAATTGAAACTTATACAGCAATCTGCGCCGCACGTGTATCGTGTTAACAATACTTTTTACTCTCCTACGCAATTAATAAGCTATACACCATCAACATATGCGGGGTTTGTACCATCTGCTGATTATAAAACTTTTACACCTGATACTGCCCCTGGCTTGATGGCGCTATCAGCCACTTCACAAAAGCTCAGAGATTTAATGGTTAAATTTAAGGTTGCAGCTGTTACAAAAGATGAGTACGACAGCGTTAATGTGATCTTTGGTGGTCTTAGTGATAATCATTGGGGAGTAGTCCTTTTAGATAAATATAGTATACCTAGAAAGGGTGATAGGAATGCTTTTGGCCTTGAGTACGACATAATTAAACCACTTTCTAAGACGAGATTTTACTATCAAACCAATTAATTAACTAATTGTTTTTATTATCTATATTTTCAAAGGAGTCAGTTTTGAGACTATATAAGAAATATCAAATCCCAAAACCTCTGTTTTGTGTTGTTTTTAGTTAAGGATTTGCTTATTTAGGGATAATCGCGCTTTATTCTTGTGGTAACTTTAATTGTTAGCCTTTTGTCTAAATTAGGCTTATTAACGGTAAACAGCTTTGGCATATGTCTCATTTGCAGTCGGTGCTCTTGTCATGCCTGCGATTACAGCATTTGAGGAAAGGTATCGGATAAGAACTAAACAGATGATTAAAAAATTAATTGGCTCATTAGCCTGATAAATTATTTCATCAGGCTATAAATCAGGCTTTAGCAAATATGGTATTCGCCACGGGGTTTGTTGCTAAACATAAACGCTTGTAACTCAGATTTAAGAACTTCGACAATATCGGTCGTAAACGGTGTTCTGATTTCACCTGAATCTAAATATCTAAGTAAATCAATTTCATGTATGAGAGCTGACTTAATAGAGTAGCTAATTGGATAAGTGACCTTAAATTGCTTGCGAGCTATCACATTATCGTGATTTTCAATGTCAACATAGAAAGTTAATTGATCATCTTCTTCGCAAAGGTTGCTGCAAGTTCCTTGCTCACGAATACAATCTAAAACAATATTTCTGATGAAAATATCAAATTCGTTCATATTAATCCCTCAATTTTAGCCCATCCATTGGGTACAACTGAAATCTAGCAAAAAAATGTTAGGTTATCCAGTTAGATTCACTTCTTTATCACTGTTTTGTTGAGGGGGAAAGAAAATAAGTATTGCTAAATAATGGCCAGAGTTTTAAGTAGCTGGTTACTTGGTTAAAGAATCACCTTATCTTTTAAAGTCAGATTGATGTTAAGGTGGTAGAACTCGTTTCTTTATGTTTAGATGATTAACAGGTATTGAGTAGTTACTTTAATCGAGTTGCTGTAAATAAGGTGCGAAGGCTATATGTAAACTATTAAGTGGCTACTTTCACAACCACTTAATAGAATACGAGTCGTTAAAAGGTCCAGTTGATACCTAGGTAGTAGCGACGGCCATTGGTCCACTCATTAACAAATATCTTATCTAAATGATTCTGGTAATAAGGTTTTAACTCTTCGACAGGAATGCCGCTTGCTTGAGATAAAATGGCAAATGCTCCTTCACCTGTCACAGATGATTCAACAATATTGTTGCCATTTTCATCTTGTGCAACTATACGATTTCCGGTTGCAACGCCATCTTCACCAATTTCGTCAATCCATTTCATTTTATTAATTACTGGGTCATTAACAATTTGCGATGTTTTAATGTATTGAACAACATTTTCATTGGTTAAATTTGTTACTGCGAAACTAGCTACTAAATTGTCTAGGATTTGATAGGTTGCTTTAAAGTCGAGCTGCTGGCGTGCGTCAGTGTATCGTATACCATCTGTAAAGCTGGCATTTGCAAACTCACTACGATAGTTATACGACAGTCGGGCTGAAAATGTATCGTTCTCAAAATAGATAGATGCATTGAGGGTGTCTTTTGACTGCCCAAACATGGGCTCTGTTTGACTTACTGTTTTTGTATTGAAGCCAGTTACTTCAAAGTATTCTCGTTGTGACGGATCACTTTGATGTGTTTCAATATCGCTCATATCAGCAATTTCATAAGAGAACGTTGAAGTATTAAACTTCTGATCAGGCACATCTGTATAAGTGTAGTTTATTAAACCGCCAAAACCGTTACCGAAATCATGTTGCAATTGTAGCTCAAGGCCTTTTACTTTTTGCTCACCCGTATTGAAGTAAGAGCTAACAACATAATCACCGTTAATAGTATAGCCATTATCATCTGTTTGACCGTCGTCACCAAGATAAGATAAATCTTGAACTTGAGATGATGAACGAACTATATCTTTAATATCTTTTTGAAACGCAGTAATGGCAAAAATTGATGATTCAGCAAAATACCACTCTACGCCTATTTCTGAGTTGACTGATGAATATGAGCCTAAGTTTGGATTACCTACTGATCCTCGACGCTGCGAATCCATTGGTAGACGTTCGGCTTCTCCAGCGGGTGTTAGATCTTGCTGTCTACCATCCGTGTAAAATCTATAACGCTCTGTAACTAAACTAAAGTTACTTCTGAGTTGAGTGAGACTAGGATGCGAAATATTCTTTGATGCAGCGGCCCTTAGCACAATATCATCAGCCACATCATAAGCAATATTAAAGCTTGGTAAATAATCTTTGGTGCTACTTTTTTGCACTAAAGGAGAGTATTGATTAAACCCAGCAAGACCAGCTACATAATTAGGATCATTTTCGTCATTTGGGTATGAAAGGAGCTGACCATTTTCATCCTTCGCTACCTCATTACCAACAGACTCACGCTGTGTATCTACTACGCGAACACCTACATTACCTCTAAATTTTTCACCACTAAAGTTCGCCATTGCATAATAGGCAAGCAATTCTTCTGTGACTGTATAGGCCGAACCAACAGACTCTGTTAATCCTGAGCGACAACCATAATAGTTTTCTGGGTTAGCTGAGTTTGCAATGGCTTCAACACATGCGCCTTCATTCGGTGTACCTTCTGAGTTGAGCAGTAAGAAGTGATCATTTAACAATGAATCTCGCTTGGCCTGATCGATGTCAAAATATTCATTAGGAATATCATGACCCGCAGAGTCTAAGCCAGATACCGTTCCTCCCACAATTTGCTCTGCCAGAATGAGAGGGAAATCACTTGATTCATTTGCATAACCATGAAATCGGGCTCCCTCAGTAAAATAGCGTTGAGTGCGTTCTATATCGCGATATTTTGCGCCAAATTTGATGCTATCAATATAAAAGTCATTCTCGAAAGACCAGGTAATATCACCTTGCAGAAAGTCTTCAGTGTTTTTACGATCGCGGGCAGAGTTATTTAAGCCACCTGTTAATAAATAAAACTCGTTAGTAGGCGCAAGCAAGAAATTTTTTGCGCGCTGTTGTGCATCTATTAGTGCTTGTCCTGTTAGAGACGGATCAGCCTCAAGCCCCCAATATACTTTGCCAGTATCGGGGTTATATCCATACCCTAAATTGACCCCTTCATAAGTTGGGATTTTTAAAGATGCATCATCACCTGAGTAAAGTGTTTCGTAATCCCCATAACGACTTGCAAGTGTGGTTCCACGATCGAGTACGGTACTCTCTGCTTCTGTGTGACCCGCTTGAAACTTCATTACAAAGTCATCGTGTTCAAAATCTACAGTAAGATGGTAGCGATTTTGTTCAGTTTCGGTGCCACTTCTATCGTTTGAGTCACGACGGATCATTTCACCCCAGCGAATATCACCATCGTAATAGTTGTTACCATCCCAGACCATGCCAGCACCGCGGACTAAATTTGTGCCATCAATAGGGTAGGTTGCTGATAAAACAATATCGCGTTCAGGATCCATCACAAGTCGGGGATCTATCCCAGGCACTTCGTTGCTATACAGTAGTTGTACAATACGGTGTGGTTGAGCATATAAATTATCATTTTTATTATCTCGATCGGATTTATTCTGATTAATCTCTAGGTTTAAACTTAAGTTATCAATAGGTGCCCACTGAAAGTTTAAAGTTGTATCTAGGCGGCTTTCATCAGTTGAAAATGCAGGCGCATAGACCATATTACCCAGTGTTCTACCGGGTGTTTGCCCGAGTCCTGCTTCTCTTCTGCTTCCCCAAAATAGGCCCCAAACAGGGTCGATATAGGTTGGATCTATAACTTCATTAGGTTGTCCCCAGTTTTGTGTGCTGTTGTTCCACACGCCTGAATTGTTAGGATCATCAGTAGGCCAATAAGGGCCACTATTGGCTACAGCCTCTAAATCACCGTAGGTATAACCGTTCATTGCCATGTGACGTGTAATGATCAGGGCATGATTATTCATATGTCGTAGATTGATGTCGCTGCTCGCACATGCTTCTGTTGGGCATTCTATCGCATCTGTTTGAGCAAAGCCTGTGCTGATCGCGCCTTCATTACCAGCAATACCATCTGATTCAAAACCGGTACGAAATGCCTTGCGTTGTTGATGACTTACGCTAATTGAAGCGCCAAACTTTTTATTTTCAGAGACAAAGTTATAGGCTGTTGATACTTGTGGTGAATACTTCTTTGAAGAGTCGTTATACTCTGATTCAACATTAAAATACCCATAGCCATCTTCTTGTTCCAAGGGTTTTTTAGTATGTAAGATTACTGTGCCGCCAATACCGCCAGCATCAAGATCAGCGCGTGCTGATTTATGAACTTCAATTTTAGAAACTCGTTCTGCTGGAATATTTGAAAAATCAAAGGCATTACTTTCTGATTGGCCTGGTAAATAGGATGCAGATTTAGCTGATTGGCCATTAACTAAGGTATTGGTCAGTTCTGGTGACGTGCCGCGAATAGACACTTTAGAGCCTTCACCAAATTGACGCTCAATTTGTACCCCCGCCACACGTTGTAACGCTTCAGCCATATTTTTATCAGGGTTTTTGGCAATATCTTCTGTATTAATAGAATCAACAATAACATCTGAGTATCGTTTGTTATTCAAGTTCTCACGCAAAGATGAGCGAATACCTGTTACTTGAATAACTTCAATTTCTTCATCTTTGAGGTTTTTTTCTGAATTTTTATTTGTGGGTAAGTCCTTTTTCACCTCTTGTGAAAAGGTTGGCATTGACATACTTGCAGTCAATAACATTGCTGACTGAACTGCAATGGTCATTTTAGATAAGCGAAGAGCTTTCATTTTGCACCTTTCAAATTGTTATTATTTTAATCTGACTCGTTGTTACTGAGCATTTATAGCGAAACTAAGACCTTTAAAAGATCTTGCTTTTTAATTACCAGTGACCGAAATACAACACCTATACAGTTGCTGATTAAATTAAAATAGTACAAATCTAGAACAGATCAAGAATATTTTATTATTTATTTGGTGTTTTTTGATTTTCTTTTACTTTGTGCCCAAAATATTTTAAATTTCTGTATTTAATAAGGTTTTTTGTTTTTGGGATGAGGTGGCTTTTTGGTGTTTATATATACAAGATTAATTAAAACAATTGGTTGAGCTTTTTTAGGGTCTTTCTTTTTGAATATTTTATTCTTTAGTTTTCTGTTTTTTATCCACTGATATTGCTGTGCTGCGGCTTTAAACTGCCATTCACTTAACCAGTTGTTTTGTTTTTCGTTAATAGGCACACTGTCTAAATGGGTTTTGTGCCGCAAGGTTTTTAATGAAAAATGAGATAAAGCAACACATCGGCAGTGTTGCACTGGTGGTAAATGATTACGATGAAGCTATAGCCTTCTACACCGAAAAATTACAATTTACATTGATGGAAGATACCGATTTAGGAGAGGGAAAACGGTGGGTTTTAGTCTCGCCACCAGGTTCTAACGGTACACACCTGCTACTTGCAAAAGTCAGGAATCAACAGCAAATGCACGCTGTTGGCAATCAAACCGGTGGTCGAGTATTTTTGTTTTTACACAGCAATGACTTTTGGCGTGATTACAACAGCATGAAAAGTAAAGGTGTTGTATTTAATGAATCGCCAAGAGAAGAGCCTTACGGCACCGTAGTGGTGTTTCAAGATTTATACGGCAACAAATGGGACTTACTTGAGCTTAAAGACCCTGAAGGTTAAAAATGGCAGGGGGATTAGGAATCGCTCAATGAAAACAAATACTGATTCTCAATTTTTATGGTTTGTTTTTATTATTCCAGCTATTTGGTTATCAATAGTTATGATTGATAAAATGTTCTACGGTGTTGAACTTGTTTTTGCGAGTGCATTGATAGGCTTTATCGTAGGGTTACTACTTCATAAGAAAGTAAACCCATCTGAGCTATGGGATAGTTATGTAGATAAAAGGAGTTTTTTCAGAAGTCAGCGAAGAACGACCTATATGTTCATTTTTCTTACAGTGGTCGGCTTCTTAAATTTACATACTCTTAAAGGTGAACCTAAGACTGTTATCACGGAAATAGTAGACAAAAGAATTAGTACAGGGAAAGTTTCGAAAAATATTTTTGGGTTAAATGTTGTAACTAATTACACATCTGCAAATTCACAGTAGAGTAATGATGAATAATAAAGAAAGAAAAGAGCTAATCTTAAACTCGCTTGATGAGCAATCCTTCGATGATATCAATGATGCATTTAGTAGTATTGGCGGTGACGTGAGCGCTTTAGAGGCTGTTCCGTTCGGATTGAGAAATGAAGTAATACGAATATTTGAAGATCTTGCCGATGGTGTAATTAATTCTAAAGAGTCCATTGAAAGGCTTCGAGCATTTGTGAGTTCAGTGCCTGATTAAACCCTGAAACTCTTAGTTATAATCTCAAGGGAAAACGGCGCGCGAAACAAGTTTCACGCCTACGTTGTAGCAGCGGCTTTATGCCGCGTCATTGATAAATTTTTACGAGAAACGAGAAACGAGAAACGAGAAACGAGAAACGAGAAACGAGAAACGAGAAACGAGAAACGAGAAACGAGAGGCGAGGTAGAAGCGCATCTCGCTCCTCGCAACTTTCCCCTTTCCCCTAGTAACTCGCTGACTAATCCTAGAGCCTAGTTCCTAGCCCTTAGCCTCTAAAACCTCCCGCCTGACTATCTCTGCGCCTTTACTCAATGCACTGAGTTTGGCGCTTGCTATTTGGCGAGGGAGGGGGGCCATACCGCAGTTTGTGCATGGGTAAAGCTTGTCGGCATCAACATATTTAAGGGCTTCGCGTAATGTGTGTGCCACCTCATCAGGGGTTTCAATTTCATTGCTTGCTACATCAATGGCACCCACCATCACTTTTTTGCCACGTATCAGCGCTAATAGCTCAATGGGGACGCGTGAGTTGTGGCACTCCAACGAAATGATATCAATATTCGACTTTTGAAGTTTTGGGAATACTTCTTCGTATTGACGCCACTCATTCCCCAGTGTTTGTTTCCAGTCTGTGTTGGCTTTAATACCATAGCCGTAGCAAATGTGTACGGCGGTTTCGCACTTTAAGCCTTCGATTGCTCTTTCTAGGCACTTAATGCCCCAGTCATTAACATCATTAAAGAACACATTAAACGCAGGCTCATCAAATTGAATAATATCAACACCCGCAGCTTCGAGCTCTTTCGCCTCTTGGTTGAGAATTTTGGCAAACTCCCACGCTAGTTGTTCACGGCTTTGATAGTGGGCGTCATACAAGGTGTCGATCATGGTCATAGGCCCTGGTAATGCCCACTTTATTGGTTGCTTGGTCTGCGAACGTAAAAACTTGGCGTCTTCCACAAACACCGGCTTGCTGCGAGAAACCGGGCCAATTACACTCGGAACACTTGCTTCGTAACGGTTTCGAATAGTCACTGTTTTACGGTTCTCAAAATCAACGCCATTTAAGTGTTCGATAAAGGTCGTCACAAAATGCTGGCGTGTTTGCTCGCCGTCGCTCACGATATCAACGCCAGCTTGTTGTTGCTCTTGCAAGGCAACACGCAGCGCGTCTTGTTTGCCGTCGATAAGTTCTGCGCCTTGCAATTTCCAAGGCGACCATAAGGTTTCAGGTTCAGCGAGCCAAGCTGGTTTTGGTAAGCTGCCTGCTGTCGATGTTGGTAATAACTTTTTCATTTTTACTCTCTTTAAATCGCGTAGTTGGCAGACCATTTCTCAAGTACAGATTGATAAGGCTTAATAAAGTGTTGCTCAGTAAATTTACCTTGTGCAATCGCCAATTGGCTGCGCTCTTTACGGTCATAAACAATTTGCGTGATAGAGTGATCGGCGTTTTTTAAATTTGGTTGATAGCAACTACCCGCCACGGCATTGGCGTTATAAATTTCTGGACGGTAGATTTTCTGGAATGTTTCCATAGTGCTAATCGTGCTGATCAACTCTAAGTTGGTGTAATCGTTCAGCAAGTCACCAAAGAAATAAAACGCCAGCGGAGCAACTGTGTTTGGTGGCATAAAATAGCGCACCTGCAAGCCCATTTTTTTAAAGTA
The DNA here is from genome assembly GCF_023650775.1 of Pseudoalteromonas sp. SCSIO 43101. Taxonomy (NCBI): domain Bacteria; kingdom Pseudomonadati; phylum Pseudomonadota; class Gammaproteobacteria; order Alteromonadales; family Pseudoalteromonadaceae; genus Pseudoalteromonas; species Pseudoalteromonas sp. SCSIO 43101. Next base: position 354,516 of record NZ_CP072674.1, on the reverse strand, counting down.
TTGCTCGGTTAATGACGACTCATTTGGTTGGTACTCAGCACCTAAAATTGGGTGTTGGTTTTCTGTACGATGGTACGTTTTGTTATCAGACACACTTAAACAAATAACCGGTGGTTTTTTAAAGTTCTGTTTGTAAGTCTCTGAGTCAATAAAGTATTTAAAGAGTTTACCGTGTAAGTCACCAAAGTTTTCGGGAATGCTAAATTCGCTTTTCTCTTTGTTATGATCTAGCAGCAGTACGCTAAAATCATAATCACGGACGTAAGATGAGAAGTTATTACCAACAATACCTTCGATACGTTCATTAGTTTGGTGATCAATGATATTAGTTTTTAGCACTTCAATTGACGGGAATGCCTCTGTGCTTTGTGCAATTTCTAGATCAACAGAGATGATCTCAAGCTCTACAGAGTAGCGGTTACCTTGCGGGTTATCCCAGTTTGCTAGCGCATTAAAGCGGCTATCAATCATTTTTAATGCATTACGCAAATTCTGCTGGCGACTTTCACCGCGAGCTAGGTTCGCAAAGTTTGTAGTCAGTCGTGTGCTGTTTGACGGATGATAATTTTCGTCGAGGCAAATGCTTTTAATTGTAAATCTGAAATCGTTGTTCATGGCAATGTATCCAAAAGTCCTGAGATAAATGATTGCTGCTCACCTTCCTTAAATCGCTAGGTCATTAACCTTGAGGTGGCTTGGGTATCTATTTATATGTGCTCAGCAGCATGAAGAAAAACGTTTTTATTTCAGGTAAAACATGAGGCAGATTCATAAATATTTGCTGTTTTAGTAAAACATTTAGGAAGAGATAGTGAAAAAATGCGTTAAAGTTATTTTGGACGTCTGGATTTCTAAACTGGTTTGTTAGAGTTGCAGTAATTTCATATAAAACGTGAGTAATATTCACTACTTAACCCTACTTTTGAGAACAACCTCGTACTTTATTGTTGATATACTCGTCTCCCTAAACCAACAACACAGACAAATACAATGAATGAATTAATCGTGCTTATTATCGCTTGCGCCATACTAGGTAGCGGGGTGGGCTTTTTAGCTGGGCTATTAGGAATAGGTGGAGGCCTAGTAATTGTGCCTATATTAAGCATGATCTTGCTGCACTTTCAGGTGTTACCTGCAGAGCAAGTGGTGCTGGTGGCGATTGCTACATCGCTCGCCTCAATTCTTTTTACTTCAACGTCATCAGCTATCGCTCACCATAAAAATGGCAATGTGCCTTGGCAATTGGCCCCGTGGGTGATGAGTGGGGTTGCACTAGGCGCCCTTATCAGTGGCTTTTTGGCTTCGCTATTACCCGCAAATGTGGTGCGAATAGTGTTTGCTGTGAGTGTGGTGCTTATTGCATTAAAAATGATTTTCAGCAGTAAAAACGACAGCCAAACAACACGCTCGCTACCTAATAAAAGCCTTTTAACACTTTATACAACCATCACAGGGGGGCTTTCTGCCATGATTGGCATTGGCGGTGGTGCGGTACTTGTGCCGTTACTGACGTTTTTCTCGGTCGATATGAAAAAAGCCATTGGCTGTGCTTCGGTGTGCGGTATTGTCATTGCGTTGTTTGGCTCTTTGGGTTACATCAGTTCAGGCAGTCAGTACTTTGCGCTAGAAGAAGGCTTTGCTGGTTTTGTTTATTTGCCTGCCTTGTTTGGGATTGTTTGTACTTCGTGGTTTACCGCACCATTAGGTGCAAAAGCAACGCATCACCTACCTGTCTCCACAATTAAAAAAATCTTTGCAGGGCTGTTGGTTATTATGGCTGTGAATATGCTAGCTAAATAGTGTTAACGTATTAATTCGACATGTCGAACGCGGTTTGGTAATGTCAGTTAAGCAGTTTTTCGAAAGCTGTAGGCGCTATTTAAGGACTCTTTTTTACGGAATATGCTATGGATCGTCGGTGCACTTTAGCAAGTAAAAAAACGCTAAGCTCTTTATTTGTTGCTCTATCACTAATGATTTTGCCAGTGACTGCTGAGCCAACAAAACCTCTCGAGACTCACCATGCTTTAATGGGGCAAATTCTCAGTGCAAATAAGAAAACACCCCTTACTGGTTTTGCACTTCATGTGATTGTTGATGATGGACATGCTTTTTCAACGGCAAAGCAAAGTAAAGAAAATGCGCCGCAAGTTATTAACCCAAATAGTTTATTTAGAATTGCCAGTGTGACCAAAACCTTCACTGCAGCAACGGTGCTTCGTTTGCATGAAGAAGGTAAATTAAACCTTGATACAACGCTCGATAAATTAATTTCTGACGACTTTTTTACGCTTCTTGAAAGCGATGGCTATGCCCTAGATAAAATGACGCTAAAACAAGTACTGAGTCATACGGCAGGGTTATACGATCATGCCCAAAGCGATCAGTATTTAGCTGGCATAATGGCAAATCCGCAGCAAGATATTACGATGCGCGAGCAAATTAAAAGGTGTGTAGAGTGGGGTGACCCAGTTAGTAAACCTGGTGAGCGTTTCTCATATTCAGATACCGGTTATGTGTTACTCGGCCATATTATTGAGAGAGTGACAGATTTACCGCTACCTGAAGCGGTTCGACAATACTTAAGTTTCGATAAAAATCATATCGAAAATGTGATCTGGGAACGGGGTGATACGGTTGCTGTGGATGAGTCTCGACGCGTGCATCAATACTTGCATGGCACCGACACCTTTAATTGGAGCCCAACTGTCGATTTATATGGTGGCGGTGGGCTTGTTGCCAGCCCAATCGGTATGGCTAAATTTTATCATGCTTTATTTTCAGGTAAGGTCTTCAAACACCCAGAAACACTTGAACTCATGCTATCGGATAAAGGTTTACCTGCAGATAGCCCTTATCGTTTAGGTGTATTTGCAAAAGAATATAACGGCACCTTGGTTTATCAACATGGTGGCTTTTGGGGCACTTTGGTGATGTTTGAACCAACATCGCAGGTAGTGGTAGCAGGCGCGGTTACTCAGCAAAAAGACTACGGCCAGCTTGAAAAAGTGATGAGTGACTATCTCATCCTACAGACAAAATAGTCTTATAAAGCTAGTTAAAGCCTCAGCTGTGTGCGTTTGTGGGCGGGAGAAACACCCGTCCAGCTACTGTAAGCGCGAACAAACGAATTAGCTTCGCTAAAACCGAGTAAAAAAGCGATTCGATTATTGGTCGCTCAGTTTGCAGCAAATAGTGCTGTGCAAGATCCATTCTAACTTGTTGTAACACCGTTGAAAACTTTGCTTTTCAGCTGTTAGTTTTCGTTGTAGTGAACGTTTGCTTAGTGCTAGGTCTGAGGCAATATGCTCAATGCTAATTTGCTCTTGCGATAAGGTTTTAAACATAATCCTCGACACCTTATCAGTAAGGCTTTGTTCGCTGATAACATCTTGCTGCTTACGTTTAAAATCACTCTCAGATCGCGCCATCATTCTTGCCAAGCGCGCCAAACTAAGAGCCTAATTTAATCTCGTGGCTTAGATTTGTATTGGTTGCGGGATAGCCATCTCATAGAGCCTAATAGAAATAGAGCAAAAGCAGCCAAGCCACTGAATAACCATGTAATACGCCCACTTAAATTAAGAAAACTGCCATCATGTATAGGATGAAGCCAATTTAAAACTGTGTTGCTTTTGCCTTGCTCTTGGTAAGCAAACACTTTTAAAACTTCACCACTATTGGCGTCTATATAAACATAGCTATGTGGAAAGCGTTGCGATGGGTCTTCTTTTGTTTGCACTCTAATTCGATAATAAAACGGGTTACCCTTCATTGCGGGTGTTTCTATCCATGCTCCTCGAGAATTAGGTAAAACCTCAAGCGCTAAATTCAATGCTGCATTGGGTTGAATAGGGGGGTTATCTGCCAGAACACCATAGTGGTTTACAGGAGTTTCCACAGTATCTATTGGCCCTGTTATTTTTGTTAAAATTGCAGCTGACTCTTTAGGGAGTGCTAGCATAATCCCTGTCACTGTTAAAATGACTAATGGCGCTAAAAAAGTTAACCCTATTAATTTGTGCCAATCGTAAAGCATCCCAATACGAGATGAACGCTTTTTAAACTTAAGTTGTTTTTGCCACTGTCCCTGCTTAGGCCACCATGCAAATAAGCCACTAACTAACAAATATAAAATAGCTAACCCCACGTAACCTAAAAGCCAAGTTCCAGTTTGACCTAGTAGTAAAGTGAAATGCAGGTTATAGAGCCAGGTCATTAAATATTGACCCCAATAATCGCGGCGTAGAATTAAATTGCCATCACTTGAAAGCCATACCATCATCGGAGCAAATTCGAGATGTTCTGTTTCAGGAGGATTGTAATACCGAGCAGGAATTAACTTTGCCTGTGGGGTAACTTCAAAGCGCCAACTACCTTGTTTATCAGGATATTGTTTGCGTAGGGTATCCAGTGCGTTATTAAAGTTAGCAGAAGCGTTGTTTTGCAACTTAGTCGAAGAGATGTTTAAGCCTTGATCAAGTTCATCGTAAAATACTAATAACGAACCTGATAGTGCGATAACACAAAACAATAAGCCAAGGCTCAGGCCAAGCCATTTATGAATACGGCGGTGTAATTTTCGCCAGTTTAGCATTGCAGACCTCTTTAATTACTGGCTTTATTCAACACGCCAATGAATATTATTTCATAAATTGGTTGAGCTGAGCAATGCGGCAAAATGTCACAGTTGATCATAAAAAGATCAGATAAGGTTTGCTTTAACAATATAACAAAATTATTATATAAATAAATTGTTATGGAGTGGTCATGGAAGTTCTCTTTTTATGTACAGAAAACTCAGCGCGGTCAATTATGGCCGAAGCGTTACTCAAACATCACGGAAAAGGTGAGTTTGAGGTGTTTAGTGCTGGCACAGAACCATTTGCGGTAGACCCTCGCACTCTTGCTGCGATTGATCATTTTGGCCTTAAAACAGATGACTTACACTCAAAGCACTTAAACGATGTGGCTAACATGCATTTTGATTATGTAATTACATTGTGCGACCAAGCGGCGAAAGAGTGTGCCAATCGAGTAAATGGTAGCCAATGTCTTGCATGGGATTTTGTCGACCCTAAAACGCGCCCAGAACCACACGCATTTGAAAAAACTTTGCAAGAGCTCAATGAGCGAATCAAACAGTTCGTTCAATCCCATGGCAAAGAAAAAATCACATCAATTTCGCCAACTTTATTTTATAAAGCGCTTGCTGATGATATTCGCCTAAAAAGTTTATTACTTATTGCGGTTGAGCAAGAAGTTTGTGTATGCGAACTCATGACCGCACTTAACGAGCATAGTCAGCCAAAGGTCTCAAGGCATTTAGCGCAACTTAAAAAACAGGGCATTTTGTCGGATAGAAAACACCAACAGTGGGTGTTTTACTCTTTAAACCCGACACTGCCTTTGTGGATGAAACAAATAATTACCTCGACAGTTGTAAACGAGCCGAATTTCATTGAAAACGAGCTAGCAAGGCTAAATGCGATGGGTGATGATCGCCCAACTCGTGTTGCTCGTTGCTGTAATTAAGGACTGAAAATGGGTGTTTTTGAACGATATTTATCTGTATGGGTTGCTAGCGCAATTGCTATAGGTGTGGGGCTTGGCGTTGTATTTCCGCCTTTATTTGAACTCATAGCCAAAATAGAAATCGCGCATGTAAACATAGTTGTTGCGCTATTTATTTGGGTAATGATTTATCCAATGATGGTGCAAGTTGACTTTTCAACGATTAAAGAAGTAGGTAAAAATCCTAAAGGGCTGATTCTCACTTTAATCATTAATTGGCTAATCAAACCCTTTTCAATGGCCGCATTAGGTTGGTTATTTTTTGAAGGGTTATTTGCTGATTTCGTTAGCCCTGAAACGGCGCAAGAATATATCGCAGGGATGATTTTACTCGGTGTCGCACCTTGTACGGCTATGGTGTTTGTATGGTCACAGCTGACTAAAGGCGATGCAAATTACACACTAGTTCAAGTGTCTGTGAACGACATCATCATGATTTTTGCGTTTGCGCCCATCGCAGGTTTATTACTTGGGGTGTCTGATATTCATGTGCCTTGGTTCACATTGATGATCTCGGTTGTTTTGTATGTGTTGTTGCCACTAATAGCTGGTGTATTAACACGAAAAGCTCTCAATAATTCAGCACAAAATGAAGCTGCTGTGCAGTCATTTTTAGAGAAAATTAAACCGTCCTCAGTTGTTGGCTTATTGGCCACAGTGGTCTTGCTGTTTGGGTTTCAGGCAAACACCATATTAGCCCAACCGCTGAACATTGTACTGATTGCCATCCCGCTTGTTTTGCAAACTTACGGTATTTTTGTGATCGGCTATTTTATCGCTCTAAAACTTAAGCTTAAGCACAATATTGCAGGTCCAGCATGTTTAATTGGTACTTCTAACTTTTTTGAGTTAGCTGTCGCAGTGGCTATTTCATTATTTGGTTTGCACTCGGGAGCAGCATTAGTAACCGTTGTTGGGGTGTTGGTCGAAGTACCTGTGATGTTGTCGTTGGTTGCAATCGTTAATAAAACAACACATTGGTTTAAAGAGTAATTGGGGAATCATAATGCACTCACATCCATTTGATATTTTACAGCTAGAAACTGGGGCATTTATTTTTACCCCTTGCCCTGGCACAAAAGGCGTTGGCTTATCACAGTCTGTGGCTGATTTAAAAGCGGCAGGTGCAAAAGCAATTATTACTCTGATGTACGATGAAGAGCTTATTAAAAATGGTGCACAAAAGCTTGCAAGCGAATGTGAGAAAATGGGGCTTTGCTGGTTTCAGTTACCAATTGTTGATGATGACGCTCCTAAGGAGGCGTTTAATCACGCATTTACCAAGCACCTAGACGAGATTCTTGCCATTATAAAAAATGGTGGCAGCGTGGCTGTGCATTGTAAAGGCGGCTCAGGCCGTACAGGTTTAGTTATTGATTTATTAATGCATGAGCTTGGCTATGCTAAAAACGACATAATTAATCAAGTGCAGGCTATTCGCCCCAAATCGTTGCATAACCCTATACAACGTTCATTTTTCGACAATTTTCAAAAAGTAGGAGCTTAACAATGGCAATTAAAGTAGGCATTAATGGTTTTGGCCGTATGGGCCGTTTATCGCTAAGAGCAGCGTTTGCATGGGACGACGTTGAGTTTGTGCAAATTAATGACCCTGCGGGAGATGCAGCGACATTGGCTCACTTACTAAAATATGATTCGGTACACGGTATTTGGCCGCATGAGGTTGAAAGTAACGATAATGCGGTGATCATTGATGGCCACAAAATTAACGTTACGCAAAATAGAGCGATTGCAGATACTGATTGGTCTGGTTGCGATATCGTAATTGAAGCCTCTGGCGTGATGAAAAAAACCGAGTTGCTGCAAGCCTACCTTGAACAAGGTGTGAAGAAAGTTGTTGTCACTGCGCCTGTAAAAGAAGACGGTGTGCTGAACGTTGTGATGGGTGTAAACGATGATTTATACGATGTAGAGCAACACAATATTGTTACTGCCGCATCATGCACTACCAACTGTTTAGCGCCAGTAGTTAAAGTATTGCAAGAAAAAATTGGTATCAAACATGGTTCAATGACCACTATTCACGATATCACCAATACGCAAACTATCTTAGATGCACCGCATAAAGATTTACGCCGTGCTCGCGCATGTGGCATGAGCTTAATCCCAACTACAACTGGCTCTGCAACGGCGATTACACATATTTTCCCTGAACTTAAAGGCAAATTAAACGGCCATGCGGTTCGTGTGCCTTTAGCGAATGCATCAATCACTGACTGTGTGTTTGAAGTCGAGAAGCCGACCACGGCTGAGCAAATTAACCAATGGATGCAAGAAGCCGCAGAGGGTGAGCTAAAAGGCATTTTAGGCTATGAAGAAAAGCCACTTGTTTCTATTGATTACAAAACTGATCCACGCTCAAGCATTGTGGATGCATTATCAACCATGGTTGTGAACGAGACACAAGTTAAGCTGTATGTTTGGTACGATAACGAATGGAGTTATGCAAACCGTACCGCCGAACTTGCCCGTAAAGTTGCGTTATCACTGAAAGGTTAAAATGAATGACGCGTTTGGCTAACCTTCCCGCTGATATAAAGCAGTACTTAATTGTCACTGGGAATTACTGGGCATTTACGCTTACAGATGGCGCATTGAGAATGTTGGTGGTACTGCATTTTCATGCGCTTGGCTACTCGCCTTTGAGTATTGCCATGCTGTTTTTGTTTTATGAGATTTTTGGTGTTGTTACTAACTTAGTAGGTGGCTATTTAGGCGCAAGGCTTGGCTTAAACAAAACCATGAACATTGGCCTTGCCATACAGGTTGCAGCCTTGTTCATGTTGGCAGCCCCCCCTGAATGGCTAAGTGTAGCCTATGTGATGCTGGCGCAAGCGCTGTCGGGCATTGCAAAAGATCTCAATAAAATGAGTGCTAAAAGCTCAATTAAAATGCTGGTTGCCAGTGGCCAAGAAGGCACCTTGTTTAAATGGGTAGCGATACTTACGGGCTCTAAAAACGCATTAAAAGGTGTGGGCTTCTTTTTGGGTGGCTTACTACTGACATTGATGTCGTTTAAAGGCGCAATGCTCGCGATGGCTGCCACTTTGCTGGTGGTGTGGTGTTTTAGTCTTTATGCACTTAAAAATGATTTAGGCAAAGCCAAAAACAAACCTAAGTTTAACGAGATATTTTCAAAAAGCAGTTCAATCAATATCTTGTCGGCCGCGAGGTTGTTCTTGTTCGGTGCGCGTGATGTTTGGTTTGTAGTTGCACTTCCGGTGTTTTTATCACAAGCCTTTGATTGGGACCACTGGACTGTGGGCGCTTTTCTAGCTACTTGGGTCATTGGCTATGGGGCTGTGCAATCTTTTGCTCCCAAAATCATTAAGCTTAATAAGCAAACATCACCAAGTGCAGAAACAGTTAAGTGGGCATCACTGCTTGCTTTAGTCACCTTAGCCATTGCCCTTGCTGTTGGCTTTGGCTGGGCTGTAAAACCAATGCTGATAGGCGGACTGATGTTGTTCGGCGTGGTCTTCGCGATTAACTCATCTTTGCACAGCTACTTAATTGTTAGCATGGCTGATGCCGATGGCGTATCACTTGATGTTGGGTTTTACTATATGGCTAATGCCATGGGTCGCTTAATTGGTACTGTGTTGTCGGGCTTAGTGTTTCAGCTTTATGGCTTAGCAGCCTGTTTGGCTATCTCACTGTTATTTATTGTTATTACCGCCCTTATTTCGACTAAATTACCAAAACAAATTTAGTTAAATCTAAACACGCCCTATAAAGGTAAGCATGCTTTATTGCTTACCTTATTTTCTTAAATTATTTTGCAAAAATATTTGACCTGTCTACAGCTTTACACTTCATACTTATTGTATTCAAAAGCCTTATAGGCCTATTTCATCATGTATTTAATTTCAGAGTTAGCAGCAAAACTTGGTTTGTCGCGCACGGCTGTGTTGTATTACGAGAAGCTAAAAATCATTCAGGGGCGCAGGCTTGCAAATGGTTATCGCTATTACAGCGAGGCTGATTTACAACGCTTGGTTTTGATCCAGCAGTTACAAAGCGCGGGGTTAACCTTAAAAGAATGTCAGAGCTGTTTAGATGTCGAGCTAGATAAAGCTATTTTGCAACAGCGCTTAGCGCAACTTGAAGATGAAATTACCGCTAAGTTACAAGCCAAAGATTTATTACTGAGTTTGCTTGGCAAACGCTCTCAAAAAGACTTACATGATGAGCTGAATAAGCGTGCGCCAAGTGCGCATTTAAATTGGTTGTTAAAGCAAGGATACACAGAAAAAGAGGCATTGCGGCTTCGTTGGTTATCAAAAGATATGAGTGACCATGAAAGCTACATGCACGATTTCATGACTGTGCTTGAGCCATTAGAGCGATGGGGGCCTGGTAGCGAAGAAGCCACATTAAAAGCCATTGCTACTGTTCCTATTAATGCCAAACAAATTTTAGAAATTGGCTGTGGTAAAGGCTCATCAACATTATTAATAGCCAAGCAAACTGATGCCAAGATCGCGGCTTTAGATAATGAGTCATCAGCACTTGCTTATTTACAGGAGCGACTGCACAAAGAGCAATTGGCTGAGCGTGTATCTTTGACGTGCGCATCGATGACTGCACTGCCTTTTAAAGCGAAATCATTCGATGTTATTTGGGCTGAGGGGTGCGTGTATGTCATGGGGATGCAAAGTGCACTATCAAGCTGGAAACCGTTTCTTCGCAGTAATGGGGTGATTGTGGTCAGTGATTTAGTTTGGCTTAACAGCCAGCCTGAAATGGCGGTTAAAGAGTACTGGCAAGCGAATTACCCAGATATGCAGTCAATCGACAGCCGCGTAGCCTTATTTGATGAGCTTGGTTATGAGCTGATAGAGCAGTTTTCGCTGGATCAGCAAGCATGGCAAAACTATTGGCAACCACTCAAGGCGCGCCTTGCGGAGTTAGCGTCATCGATAAGTGAGTCTCAAGCTGTAAAAGACATACAAGCAGAAATTGCCCTTTACGAAAATGAAACTGGGCAAAACTTTACTTATCACTATTTTATTTTAAAACTTAAGGAGTGTAAGTGAATTTTTCAATTTACGAACAGAGCCAAAAAAGCGGCATTATTGCGCTTTACTTGGCAACATTTAGTGCATCAGAGTCAAAACAAGAAGGCGAGCAAGTTGCCCGTTTAGTCACTGACTTTTTAGCTGAGCCATATCCATCAACTGATTTATATGTGTTTGTCGCGACAGATGAGCAACGTATCGTGGGCGCTATTGTGCTGTCGCGTTTAAAGTTTGCGCACGCTAAAGAGGTGTTTTTACTCTCCCCTGTTGCAGTGGCAACGGATTGTCAGGGACAAGGCATAGGACAAAAGCTGATCCAATTTGGCTGTAATAAGTTAGCTGAACAGAATGTCAGCCTAGTGATGACCTATGGTGATATCAACTTTTATGGAAAAGTCGGGTTTTCCGTTGTGAGTGAAGAAGTTATTCAAGCACCTCATAACTTATCTTACCCAAAAGGTTGGCTTGCTAAACCGGTTTTAGATGACGAAATTTTGCCAATTACTGGTAAGCCAAGTTGCCTAAAACCACTCGATAATCCACAGCTTTGGTAAACACTATGCAAACACCATCACTGATAGAATTAGGCATGCGACCTTTCTTTCAACAACAGTTGAGTTTAGATGAGCTAGAAAACGGCCATTTAGGGCGTGTTGTTGAGCATCACAAAACAGAGGTTGTATTGCTTGGCGAGCAAGGCACGGTGCGGTTTGCTTTAACACCGAGTCTTGAACAAATTTGTGTAGGTGATTGGGTGGTATTTGATGATTCGCGTATTTTACGGGTACTAGAAAGAGCTTCAATCATTAAGCGCAAGGCAGCAGGCTCTAAACATGAGTTTCAATTAATCGCGGCGAATATTGATACCGTGTTTATAGTTACATCGCTTAATGATGACTTTAGCCTAAATAGGATAGAGCGATATTTAGCCTTGGTTAAAAATGCCCAAATAGAGCCTGTGGTGGTGTTAACTAAAGCTGATACTTGCCCAGACGTTGAAAAGTACTGCCAGCAAGTACAAAACCTCGACTCTCTTTTGAGTGTTATTGCTATTAATGCGTTAAAAGAAGAGGGCTGTGATTTACTTGCACCTTATTGTCGAAAGGGGCAAACGCTCGCATTTATGGGGTCATCTGGAGTGGGCAAGTCGACCATTGTTAATGCACTACTTGGTTCCGATGAATTAAAAACAGCAGGTATTCGTGAACAAGATAGCAAAGGCCGCCATACAACAACCTTTAGATCGATTAAAAGATTGCCTAGTGGTGCGTTATTGATGGACACACCGGGCATGCGAGAATTGCAATTAAGCGATTCAAAGCAAGGTATTGAACGTGCATTTGAAGATGTTGAGCTAATCGCAAGTACCTGTCGATTTAAAGATTGCCAACACCAAATAGAGCCGGGCTGCGCTGTTATTAAAGCAATTTAAATGGGATCATTATCAACAAGACGCTTAGAAAATTACCGTAAGTTGTTAGCTGAAAATGAGCACAACAATGCCACCATGGCTGAAAAGCGCGCCAAGCAGCGCGCATTTTCAAAAATGGTTAATACTGTTCAAAAGCAAAGTAGGTCAATTAAAAGCTCTCTTATTGATCAATGAGAGAGTACATAACAATGCTCCTAAGTTGGACAAACTTATTTTAGATACAAGCAGGGAAGCTTGAATAGATCATAAAGACGCTGCAGTGATAGCTGATATTCTGAGAGAGCAACTGCTTGGTGAACAAACTTAATTCTGTTGCGAATCTCAAACCTAAAAATTAGTTACCTTCTGGCTTGAAAAGCTCTTCGAGCATTGGCTGTGGGTTGTTTAAAAATGCCTTTGTAATTTGGTAATGCTCAGTATCCTCATAATTTATCTGTTCAATGCCTTGTGCTCCCACTTGGTAGATCCTTGCACCTGGGTACGCCATTAAAATCGGTGAGTGTGTGGCAATAATGAACTGAGAGTTTTGTTCAATTAGTTGAAACATGCGACTTAAAACAGCCAACTGCCTAGAAGGAGAAAGTGCGGCTTCAGGCTCATCTAAAATGTAAAGCCCATTACCGGAAAAGCGGTTTACCATAAGCGCTAAAAAAGATTCGCCATGTGATTGGTGATGAAGGGATGTACCACCATAGGCACCTATCAGTTTAGGCTCCCCAGAAAATCCCATATCTAAGTCATCAATGTTTGATGCAACGTTATAGAAGCTTTCAGCTCGCAAGAAAAAACCATCTTTGTATCTCTTAAACGATTTTGAGAGTAGCAAGTACTTATGAAGATCTGAATGCGATTGCTGAGTTTGAAAGTTAAAGTTTTTAGAGCCACCTTCGGCGTTAAAACCCAACCCGATAGCAATTGCTTCTAAAAGAGTCGATTTCCCAGAACCATTTTCACCTACAAATATTGTTACATGTTTCGAAAAGTCTATTTCAAAGAGCTGATTAACCGCAGGAATAGAGAATGGATATGTATCAAAAGAGAAAACGTGATCTCGTTTAAGTGTCACCTTTTGTAGATACGGTAATGCGTCCATACACAATATTCCTAATAAAGACCTAAAATAAGCAGCAAAAAAAGACAAAATGCCCACTTGATTCAAAACGAGCAAATACTAGAACTGCAGGTTTCTTAGGTTTAATTATAAGCCTCAAGTGCAAATAGTTTATATAGCTGAAAAGCGAAACCGCAGTTAGGTTTCGCTTTCATCCTTGTTTTCTTGTAACTTACTTAGCAACAAAAATGATAAGTAGGTTGTTATGTCTAGGTATGCTTTTATTAGGCAAGGAATAAAGCCATTTTTAACTGTGGCTACGGCATTAGTATTTGTAGTGTTTTTTAACAGTTACGTCTCTAAAACAACAGCTCCATTAGCAAAGAGTTTAGAATCATCAAATGATACAAAAGCTACACAGCACGTTGAGGCACAAGTAAGCATACCAGCCACAAAGCCTGATACGAATTTGTTAGTTGATAAATCAGCTGAGCAAGGGAGTGAAATTAATCACAGCCGTGAACTTATTATCAAAAATGCACCGAAATGGCGTTTTGATGGTGTGTTAATTGACTATTTTACAGAGCTAAAGCAACGCGCTGAGCAAGGTGATGCTGAGGCTAACTATCTCATCGCACAAAATCTTAAGTATTGTTTTAATGCTCCTTTAGATGCTGAGGCGCTTGAAGCAACATTAGCCGAAAGCTATGAGTTTAGCGATGCTGGTGATACACAAAACCGTGCTTTAGAAAAATATGAGTATTGCCAAGGGTTAGATTTAGCAACGCGGCGTTCTTTTTACAGTTATTTGGCAGAGGCTGCAGAAAATGGTTCGGCTTATGCGCAGCAAACGTTTGCTGGGCTAACTCCCGAATTTTATATGAAGTCACAATTTCCTGATAAGTTGTCACGTGCCGAGTTCATCAAAAATCGCGATAATTTTAAACAGCGTAAAACCGCATTTTTAGAGCAAGCAGCGAAGCAGGGCAGTGAACAAGCGCTGATGAGTTTAGCGAGCATGTATTACAGCGAACAAGTTGGTGAGCATAGCGCAGCAAAAGCCTACGCTATAAATCGACTCATTATGGAAATCACGCAAAATAACGATGTGTATAATCGTTATGCGTGGTTTGAGCAAAGACAATACCCGACACTTTCAGATGAAGAGCTGAGTATTGCGAACAACTTATATGATCAATGGCTTTTGCAAATAAAGCAAAATGGTACGCTATACCCAAAGAATTAATAACCCAAAGCAAGGATGGCAATTATGATTGAACCAAACTATGCAAGTTACACACTTGATGAGCTGATAGATTGCAAAACAAACATAGACGCACAAGTATGGCCCGAGCGGCTAAAAGACATTGAGAATGCGTTAAATGTTTATGCCAGCCAATCTGCTGAGCACGAAAAGCAGTACAAACAAGCGGTGTTTAATGCTTATTGTGAGACGCTCCGTCATGATCTGACAATTAGTATCGATGATAATATTCTTTGGTTTTTAAGACCGTTTTCAAAGCAAGCTAAAGAGATTACACCTAGCACCTTTGCTGGCGAAGTTTGCCCTCTTTGCGCGGGAGATCTTAGTGCAACCACCTGGGCTGCTGGTTGGGAGTTGAGCTGCGAACATTGTGAAGTAACAGGGATTGTTGTTGAAAAGTTTGGCTATTAATAAAATTAGCTTATTGAGATTGCTGCGTAATTATTCGCAGCAATATATAACAATTTTGATGATGCTATCAGGCTTTTTTTACAAACTTAGCGGTTACCATCATTTCACCTACGCCATCAACTTTACAGTCTAACTCATGGTCTTTTTTATCTAACACGCGGCGGATAACGGCTTTGGTACCAATTTTAATCACTTGTGAGCTGCCTTTAATTTTTAAATCTTTCGCAACGGTCACTTTGTCGCCATCAGCTAATAAAGTGCCGTTAGCATCTTTTACATTGATCACATCATCAGTATCAACCGCATTAGGATCCCACTCATGAGCGCATTCTGGGCATACTAAATTGTTTTGATCTTCATACACGTATTCAGAGTTACATCGTGGGCAAGGTGGAAAAGACATAAATGGCACCATGGTTAATTATAAAAGCGTATTTTAATGGCTAAGAGCAAACTAAGCGAGCATAAGGCTTATATTTTATGGCTCAGGCGTTTCGAGCGTTTTGGTAATGGAGAATATCCCTCTTAAATCACCAAGCCGATAGCCTGTGGCTAAATCATTTGGGTAATGTTCGCTAAGCACTTGCTTCACCTCTGGTGCTATCGTTTGGCCATGACAATTTAGGCAAACTGGCGCGATTTTTATCGCTTTAGCAAAGCGGAATTGGCCTTCTTTACTGGTTGAGAAAGTCACATTATCGATGCTTTCAGTGTTTCTGACCATATCGAGTAGCTGGGCGATTTTTTCAGCTTCCCAGTCATCCGGTTTATTGTCTGGATTACGGTTTTTAGTACTTTTACGCGCTACAGTCCAGCCATCTGTTGATAGGCTTTCGGCAATCGCTGGAGCCTGCATTTTACACACATTAATCCCTTCGACTAACCCACCTTGTTTGATTGCAGCTGCTAATGCTGATTTAAGGGTGGTGGCAAACTCAGCTGCTCGCTCAGCTGCTTGAGTTTCTAGGTTAGCTGATTTTGTTTCGGCGTAAAGAGTAGGCGATAGTAACGCGGTGAAGAGGATTAATGTTCTTAAAGCAAGCATAATAAAACCTTATATTAGATATATCTAATATAGTAGTTCGTTTTTACTTTACATGCCAATGTAACCTGCAAAAATAACTATTCTTAGCACAAAGCCTACTGGAGTGTTGCTGCTAAATTGGTTATGGTGAGAAAAATATTTTGAGAACAAAAAAATGAAAAAACTAATTTATATCGCCGCTCTGTTATTTTCAGCTCTCACATTTGCAGGTACCGCTCCATACAGTGGAGAGATAAGTCGTGATGACTTACTTAAAGACTACTCTGCATTTAGTGAAGAGTACGATGAATACACACCGAGTGACGAAGAGCAAAGCACTATTAAGGCGCTGCATGGTAAGCAAGTATTGGTGTTTTTAGGAACCTGGTGTCATGACTCTAAACGTGAAGTACCACGTTTTCTTAAACTTCTTGATACAGCAAAGGTGCAACTAGGCTCACTTAAATTAGTGGCTGTTGGCTACGATAAGCTTGACCCCGCTGGTTTAGCAAAGCAGCACAACTTAATGTATACACCCACCATTATTGTGAGCGATGACGAAAAAGAACTTACTCGTATGATCGAAAAGCCAAAACAGAGCTTGGCTGTGGATCTTACGCAACCGGGTCAAACGCTATAAAATCATCAATAGATAACGGCATTGATATTAAATAACCTTGAATATAATCAATGCCTTTATCACTCACTAATTGCCACTGCTCTGAGCTTTCGACCCCTTCAGCGGTAATCGTTAAATCGAGTTGATGGGCTAAATCACTCATTGTTTGTAAAAATAAACCATCTTTCGGGTTATCTACGCAGTTACAGATAAAAGCCCGATCAATCTTAACGTTATCCAGCGGAAACTGCTGAATCGATGACAGTGATGAATAACCCGTTCCAAAGTCATCGAGAGATAAATTAAAACCCGCTAATTTAAGCTCATGCATAAGGTTTATCGCGTACTGGGTATTTTGAAATAGGGCTGATTCGGTGATCTCAAGGTTTATTTTTTGATTTGCAGGAAATAGTTTGGCTTTTTCTTTACTTAGTCGTTTAACTAAGTGCACGTCAGAAAACTGTTTACGCGACAGGTTTATCGACACTTTAATATGAATGTCGTTATTAACCATGCGATGGCAGTCTTTAGCAACTTTAGCAACAATCCAGCGAGACAATAAATTAATGAGCTCTGATTGCTCAGCAATGGCAATAAACTCCATAGGTGACACAAAGCCTCTAACAGGGTGATGCCAACGTACAAGCGCTTCACAGCCAATTAGTGTGCCATCTAAGGTGTTTACAATCGGTTGATACACCATGCTTAGCTGTTCGTTGGCCGCAAGGGCATGACGTAAATCACTTTCAAGGTTACTTTGTGCAATGAGCTTATCTTTGAGCGATTGGCTGTAGACTGTGAATGGCTTTTGCGTGCGGGGGCATTCATTCATCGCAATAAGTGCAGTATTTATTTGCTCAGCAGCATCGATGTTTTGTAAATGCGGATAGCCCACGCCAATGTATAAATGGTAAAAATGAGCGCTGCCAGCGGTTTCAATAATGCCTCCGACCTGATGCTGAAATTTATCTAATAGGGCAGCGAGCTTGTCGTCAAAAATGGCCTCTTTTAGCAATATTAAAAAACAGCCGGGTTTTATATGCGCGCAAAACGCTTGGAGCAAGTCAGAAAATGCAATTAGCCGGTTAGCAATGGTCGTTTGTAGTTCATTCAAGTAATCTTGACCGTAAATATCTTCTAATTGACGATAGCCTTTGATCTCGGCGCACAATAAAGTAAGGCCACTAGAGTAATGATTTTCTGGGCATATGCTTGCTATATACTTTTCACTGTAACGGCGGTTAGCAAGTCCAGTGACAGGGTCAAAGTGTGCTTGCTGGTATAGTTCGTGCTGACGTTGTTTTTCTGCACTTATGTCTTCAATCGTACCAACTAAGGTGTTGGTTTTTGGGTTCCATTCAGCGTGTTCATGAAACCAGCGTTTTTCACCATTAAGTTTAATTGTGTACTCAATTTCGGTCGGACTGCTTGGCTTAGTATGAATAAAATTTAAAAATGTGTTTTTATAAAAGCTATCGATTTTTTTACAGACATTATCAATTGATTGTTCTTTGGTTTCTTCTTGAAATAATGCAACAGCTTGTGTTGATAACTGTCTAATGCTTTTATTAGGCGATAAGTGCCAACTACCCACACCACTAAGTGATTGAGCTTGTTTAAGCTCAAGCGCTTGCTCTGAGAGCTCTAAAGTTTGTTTTTGTACTAACTTTTCTAGGTTTTGTTCATGTTCTCGTAACCGGTAAGTAATGGTAATTAAATAGCTACTAACCGATGAAAATAGCAGAGCAATGAGTAATAACACTAAAAATTCAACATGCGTGCGATAAGCAAACTCGTCTTTAATGCCGACAACCCATTGTTGATTTTCAACATCGAGGTTGTAGGTTGTCCAATCGTTTTGTTGAAAAAGGTGATTATTTAAAAGAGGGGTGTAACTATCAGCTGTTTTTTGCCAAACTTCATACAAGTGAGGATGAGAAGTCGAGTCAGGTGGTAAATTTGCGATAAACTCTGGAAAGCGCAGCACCACGATTGCAAACCCCCAAAACTCATTTTGATCAAAAATTGGTAATCTTGCTACTAAGCCTTGGCCACCTTGAGCCAACTCTTTTGGCCCATCGATTTGCATTTTTTTAGTATTAATGGCTCTTTGTAATGAGTCTTGAATACTTTGTATTTTGAATAAATCGACACCAATTACAGTCTCGTGACTATTAAGTGGATAGGTATATTGAATTACACCCTTTGGTGCTAGTTGGATGGTTTGACTGCCGTCACTATGAGTTAATATCTCTGTAGCTAGGGTTTCGAATTCAGTTTCAGTGTATGCAAAGTCACGCATTGCCGCACGAACAAGGTAGGGGCCGAGGAATGCGCTATTGAGTGCTTTTTCAAGGTTGCGACTGTAACTGTTAAGTGCTGTAATTTTCTCTATTTCATGCATTTCTTGTCTATCGTAAAACACTTTAAACGTGATAACCGAAAACAAACAGAAACTAAGAAAAAAAGAAGTAAATAACGGTGAAAAATATATAATATTGCGCAATAGTATCTCTATATGAAGTAGATATTTAAGTATTAAACTTACCTTTAAAAATACTAGTTTAGGGTTATCTGGTTGTCTAGCTAAGTGTTAGGAATTAAAGATGAATTTTTAGCATGTTAGAAAAATAATTGTACCTAAATACAATAGATTGCAAACAATATTAAGATAAATGCTATGTACCAAGCCGTTATTAAAGCTATAGATGTAGCGAATGCTGCAGATCCAAATCGTGTTACACAAGACGAACAAGCGCTAGCAAAAGAGTCACTCTATGCGATGCGTATGACAGATATGCTTAATCGTTTTAATCCTTTAGCTGATGAGTTAATGCACATTGCTGCTAGAGGGCAACATATTGAACGCTGGCGCTCTCCTCGCAGCGACTTCCCTATGGGTAAGCAAGGTTATTATCAATGGCGCACTGCTTTATATGACTTTCATGCAGAGCGTGTAACAGCCCTTATGAAAAAGGCGGGTTACTCACCGGAAGAATGCGAGCGTGTATACGCAGCAGTAGCGAAAAAGAATATAAAACGAAACCCAGATAGCCAACTGATTGAGGATATCGCAAGTCTCGTGTTTATAGAACATTACATGCTGGATTTTGCAAGTAGTAAGCCTGATTACGATGAGCAAAAATGGCTGGGTATTATTCGTAAAACCTGGCAAAAGATGTCAAACGAAGCACATGACTTTGTGTTAGCTGGTAACATCAGCTTACCTGAGCCGCTTAAGCCGTTAATAACAAAAGCGCTAAATTAATTGTAAAACAAGGATGTACTATGTTCTGCCCGCGTACTAAAACAGCCCTTGAAGCTGTGAGCATTGGCGATGTTAACGTGTATTTATCAAAAAGTGGTGGGATATTTTTTGACAACCGACAAATATTTCACTTTAGCGATCCGAGTTTAAAGCCAGCGCAAGTGCTGGTGGCTCATTTACAAACCTTGCCAATAGAACAGGTTGATTTAGAAAAGCGAATTAATTGCCCTAAATGCCCTGACGTGGTGATGATGCGACGCTTTTTCACGCCTTTAAAAGTGGTTGAAATAGACGAATGTCCAAACTGTGCGGCTATTTGGCTTGATCATGGCGAGCTTGAAAAGATCCATGAAAATCATTTAACCCCAAAAGAGCGTGAAATGCTGCGTATTGATATGGCCAATAATCAGGGTTTTATTCAAGTTAAAATTCCCAAAAGGCGTTACTCAGTACATGCTGAAAAGCTTGAGTCTAATGCAACGTCATCATTAGAAAAACTAGCAGAACTTGCGTATTTATCGATTTTGAATGACTGATAACTTATATAAAACACCTGAAGCTGAACTTATTCGCGGATCTGTCTATCTTTCTAAACCTCGCGATTTAAAACTGTTTACAGAGTTGTGATTTATAGGCGATGACATAAACTTTAAACCTAATTAAATAAATTGAACAGGTAACCTATGCTAATAACAATAATATTGGTTTCAGTGTGGGCGCTGTTAATGCTTTATGCTGCTAGTGCTGAATATAAATACTATCAATCGGTTAAATCTTTAGAGCCTGAACTGTGGCAACAACTGGGTGCACCGCGATTTTTAAAAGTACCTATGGTGTTTGTGTCTAAAAAGGGTTTAGCACTTTTAAATTCCACAGAAAACGAAACAGTGCGAGCGAATGCAAGAAAACATCGCCAAGCTGGGATTTTGTTTCTTTCCTATGTGGGGTTGGTGCTTGTATCGGCAATCGTATTTTTTAAACTAGCTTAATAAGAAGCCTGTACCAACTAAGATACAGGCTTTATTTGCATGTTAGGTGTTAAAGCTTAACTAGCATTTTTCCTTTATTTTTACCTTCGAACAGGCCAAGAAATGCATCAACGGCATTTTCAATGCCATGGTATACCGTTTCTTCAGATTTAATTTTACCTTCGCCGATCCACGCGCCCATTTGTTCAATAAACTCAGGGAACTGATCAAAGTAATCAATCACGATAAAGCCTTGCATGGTGAGCTTTTTCGAGTTGATATAAAACAGGTTGCTTGGCCCTGGCTGTGCGGTGTCATTGTTGTAACCTGAGATCATGCCACATACAGGAATACGGCCGTAATCGTTCATTACATTGAGTGCAGCTTCAAGGTGATCGCCACCTACGTTTTCAAAGTACACATCAATGCCTTGTGGTGCCGCTTGTTCAAGGGCTTCTGTTAGATTTGCTACCGTTTTATAGTTAATTACAGCATCAACACCCAACGCTTTAACCATGTGTGCTTTTTCGTCAGAACCAACCGAAGCAATCACTTTACAGCCTTTTAGCTTAGCAATTTGGCAAACAACGCTACCTACAGCGCCTGATGCAGCTGAAACAAACACGGTATCGGTTTCTTTAAGATTAATTACCTTTGTTAAACCTGCCCATGCAGTTAACCCAGTCATACCCATAGTACTTAAAAATAGTTGGTCTGGTAGTGGCACGTTAGGTAGTAACGTTAAGTCGCTACCATCGCTAATGTGCATGGTACGCCAGCCACTAATATGACTTACTTTGCTTCCTACAGGAAAGTCGTTATTGCGTGATTCAATCACCTCGCCGATAGCACCGGCTTCCATCACTTCGTTTAAGTTAAATGGCGCGATATATGATTTACGATCGATCATGCGTGGGCGCATATAGGGGTCAACTGACATCCAGGTATTTTTAATTAATACTTCGCCGTCGTTTAAATTAGGAAGTGATACTTCGACCTGCGCAAAATTAGCTTGTGTTGGTACACCCGTTGGGCGTGAAACTAAATGAATTTGTTGACTTGTCGCCATATAAACCTCGAGCCTGCTAGATTGGGATTAATTAATATGTTGCGCAAAATATTTGTGCGCAAACTATTTGCGATCAATTTAATGATCTTTACAGTAAAAGGCAATAGATAGTAGGAAAATAATTTGCGCGCAAACTAAATTACGGCAATAATAGGGCTGTATTTCAGTTTAGGGTAATAGCATGAGCAATAACTTATCAGACAATGTGTGTTTCACTTTATACAGTGCAACAAATGCGTTGATCAGAGCGTTTCGGCCAATTCTCGAGGCTTATGACTTAACCTATCCGCAATATATTGTGATGCATTCGCTTTGGTATAATAACCAAGTGAGTTTAAAAGAGCTTTCTAATGATACGCACCTCGATTCAGGTACCCTAACACCGATAGTTAAACGCCTAGAAACGAAAGGTTTATTAACACGCCAGGTATCAAGTGAAGATGAGCGTAAAAAAGTAATCTCGTTAACTGAGCAGGGCATGCAACTTAAAGTTGATGCCGAAGAACTAACGGCTAAGTTAATGGCGCGCTCAAACATGAGCTTAGAGCGCATAGAATTACTACGTGAATTAACCCTTGAACTTCACACTGACCTTACCAAAGACTAATCTTCTAATAAACACACTAAGGTGCCCTCAATAGCGCGAACATACGCATAATGCTGGGCATCTTTTTTAGTTGGTGGGCACAATGGTTCAGCACCAGCAAGCACAGCTTTATCATAACTTTCGACTAAATTATGGCAGCTGAATCTTAGCTCAAAACCAAGGGCGGGTTGCTTAGGATGGGCGCGAATATACCCTTGCTTGAAATATGATTGCGCATGCGGGTGGGTCGCAAAAGCAAGCTTAACAGACCCAGTAACAAGTTCACCATATTCGGCATCGTCACTGATATGATTGGTATTAAAACCAAATGCTTGATAGTAAAAGTCGAGTACTTCTTCTACGTTATCGACGTAAATAACCTGACTTAAAAATACCATTTATGCTGCTCTATTTATTGTTCGTTTATTAAATAAAGCATAGTTTTAGCAATAAAAAAACCTTGAAAGTCATACTCACAAGGTTTTTTTAATACTTAAAGCTTAGCTGTAGTAGCTACGACTTGTTGCGGTTTTCTTTCGCAAATGCACGAATCTTACGTTTTTGCGATAAGGTCACTTTGTTGGTGCGGCCCGCGTATGGGTTGTCGCCTTCTCTAAATTCAATTTTGATTGGCGTGCCCATAATACCTAATGCTTTACGGTAATAGTTCATTAGGTAGCGTTTGTAACTATCTGGTAAGTCATGAACTTGGTTACCGTGGATCACGATACGTGGTGGGTTATAGCCACCTGCGTGGGCATATTTAAGTTTCACACGACGACCGCGAACAAGTGGCGGTTGGTGATCGGCTTGTGCCATATCCATGATACGACGCAGCATCGCTGTGCTAATACGCTTAGTTGCTGACTCGTACGCTTCATCTACTGACTCAAATAAGTGACCTACACCTGTGCCATGTAAAGCAGAGATAAAGTGTAAACGTGCGAAATCGATAAAACCTAAACGGCGGTCAAGCTCTGACTTAATACGTTCTTTAACGTAATCATCAAGGCCATCCCATTTGTTAACAGCAACAACCAATGAACGTCCTGCGTTTAAGGCGAAACCTAATAAGCTTAAGTCTTGATCAGAAATACCTTCGCGAGCATCAACCACTAGTAATACAACGTTAGCGTCTTCAATCGCTTTAAGGGTTTTGATCACAGAGAACTTTTCTACAACATCGCTTACTTTCTTTCGCTTACGAACACCTGCGGTATCAATAAGAATGTATTCTTTGTCATTACGTGTCATCGGAATATAGATAGAGTCACGAGTTGTACCCGGCATATCGTAAACGATTACACGTTCTTCACCTAAGATACGGTTGGTAAGTGTTGACTTACCAACGTTAGGGCGGCCGATAATTGCAAGTTTTACAGGCTTATCTGCAAAGGCTTGTTGGTTGTCTTCGCCTTCTTCATCTTCGCTGTAAAGATCAACCAATTCGTCATCACTTTCTTCAAGCTCTTCACTTTCGCCTGCAAGTTCCGCAATAACTGGCTGTAAGGTCGTTTCGAGTAGTTGCGTGATACCACGGCCGTGAGCCGCAGCAATGTGATGCACGTCACCTAAGCTTAGCTGGTAGAACTCAGCACAGTATGAGTCAGCATCAATGCCATCCACTTTGTTTGCCACAACAAAACATTTCTTCTGTTGTTTACGTAGGTGATTAGCAATTGCTTGGTCTGCGGCAGTCATACCTGCACGGGCATCAACTAGAAATAGCACGATATCCGCTTCTTCAATTGCCAGAAGCGATTGTTCAGCCATTTCGGTTTCGATACCTTGCTCAGAACCGTCAATACCACCCGTGTCTACCACGATAAATTCATAGCCATCGTAATCAGCTTGGCCATATTTTCTATCTCGTGTTAAGCCAGGGAAGTCGGCTACGAGGGCGTCACGAGTACGTGTTAAACGGTTAAATAATGTGGATTTGCCCACATTGGGTCGCCCAACAAGAGCGATCACGGGAAGCATAAACTACCTCTTAAAAAAACAACAAAAGGCTTCGCCAAGCGAAGCCTTAGAAAAATAACGTTTACTATTAGTAAGTTAGTTTGGAATTTTAACCGCGCTAACTTCACCATCTCGGGTGTATAAAATCAATTTGTCACCGGCAACAACTGGCTCAATGAAGAAACCTGAGCTGTCAAAATCTTCGCGCGATACAAGCTCGCCCGTTTCTTTGTCTAACCAGTGTAGGTTACCTTCTTGGTCACCCAATGCTAAATACTTACCAGCCACGGTAGGGCCTGTTAAGTACCAGCCGCGTAGAGCTGGTTGGCTCCAACGCTCAATACCTGATGTTTTATCTAGGCCGTAAATAACTCCATCGCTATCAACAACATAGATAGATTGACCATCCATAGATAAGTCACGGTAGCTGCTGTATTCACGTTTCCAAACAACATTACCAGAACGAATATCTACGGCCGCTAAATTACCATTATAGGCGATTGCATAAGCATATGGGCCGCTAATCAATGCTTGTGTATCTACATCAACTAAACGTTCAAACTCAGACGCACCTTTTGGAGAAGCAATTTCAGCACTCCAAGCAGAGTAACCATTTTCAGAAATTAATACGCTTAGTTTACCAGTTTCAAGACCTAGTAATACACCACCATTTGCTACTGTAGGCGAGCTTTGACCACGTAAAGTTAGTGGTGGTACTTCTTGTTCAAAGCTCCAGCGCTCTTCACCGGTATCTGGGTGTACAGCTAATAATTTACCTGAGCCTAAATTTACAAAAATTAGGCCGTCGCCTGCAGCAGGTTTTGCAAGTACTTCGCCAGGCATTGTTTTACGCCAAACTACTTCACCTGTTTCACGGTCAAGCGCGGTTAAATAGCCATGCTCAGAACCAACAAAAATTTTGCCGTAAGCTTGTAAAATACCACCCGATAGCTTGGCACTTTCTGTGGTTTCCCAAGGCCAGAAGGCAGGGTTTTCACGCACATCGGTTTCCCAGAGCGTATCGCCATTTTCAAGCGAAAGGGCTTCAACTTCACCTTCGCGGTTTGCTACATACACAACATCGTTATGAATAGCCGGCGTTAAGCGCGAGAAATAATGCTGAACACCATCACCAATTGATTCTTGCCAAACCACTTCTGTCTCAAATTGATTAACAATTTCAGGCAGTACCAGCTCATCTTCGTCATCACTTGACGAACACCCAGTAAGGGTTGCGATACACAGAGCAAGTGTTGCCGCTGTTAACTTCTTCATCTTAACCCCTTACGCCGCTGGGCTAGTTTGTGCTAAGTCATCAAGTTTAATTTGTAATAACGGATTGTTTTCAAGGCCGCCATTATCAGCAGCAGCTTGGTATTGGCTACGTGCTTGGTCTTTGTCGCCCTGTGCAGCATAAACATCGCCTTTTAGTTCTGCAACTGCAGCAGAAAATGATGCTGGAAGCTGTGCATTTAGCGTTGTTAGAGCTTGATCATATTGCTTTTGAGCAAGGTGAACACGAGCAAGGCGAGTTGTAGCCGTTGCTTTTAGTTCAGGGTTTTGCTCGTTGGTGATGATCCAGTTAAGCTTTTCGCTTGCAGCATCAAGGTCATTTTTATCAACCGCTTCTTTCGCCGCTACAAATGCTGTTAGCGTGCTGTAGCTTGACTCGCTGTTGTTTTTAATAAACGTATCCGCTTTTTCTAGCACGGCACCGCTCTCAACAAGTTGTGTGAAAGAGTCAGATGCTTTCTCAGCTGTGGTGATTTGGTTTTGGTTATAAGCTTTCCAACCATATAAACCACCTAAACCTGCAACAATACCAATTGCAAGTGCTAAACCATTTTCACGGAAAAAGCGTTTGATCGCTTCTTCTTGTTGTTCTTCTGTTGAATAAATTTCCATGCTTACCTCTGTTGCTAGCTGAGCTTAAATAAGTTCAGCTAGTAGCGTTTTCGCTTCTTCTAGTTTTAAGGTGACTTGTTCTTTACGCTCACGTAAATACTTAATAGTCACAACGCCTTGTTCTAATTCATCTTCGCCGATAATAACAGCTACGAGAGCATCGCTTTTATCTGCGCGTTTTAATTGTTTTTTAAAGTTGCCGCCGCCTGCGTGAACCATTACACGTAAACCTGCAACATCTTTACGTAATTGAGCGGCAATAATTGGCGCTTGAATACTGGCTTTATCGCCCATGGCTGCCAAATATACATCAGCACTACGGCGGATGTCACCTACACATTCGAGTGCTTGAAGTAATAACACTAAACGTTCAAGGCCCATTGCAAAACCAACCGCAGGTGTTGCTTTACCGCCTAGTTGTTCAACTAGACCATCGTATCGACCACCGGCACAAACGGTTCCTTGGGCGCCAAGGCTATCGGTTACCCACTCAAAAACGGTACGGTTGTAATAGTCAAGACCACGTACAAGCTTTTCATTTACCGTGTATTCGACGCCCGCAGCGTCTAAACGTTCACATAAATTTTCAAAATGTTCTTTTGATTCAGCATCTAAGTGTTCAGATAATTTTGGTGCATCAGTTAAAATGGCTTGTACATCAGGGTTTTTGCTATCTAAAACACGTAAAGGGTTTGAATGCATACGACGCTTAGAGTCCTCGTCGAGTACATCAACATGTTGCTCTAAGTAAGCAACAAGCGCATCTCGGTAATCAGCACGGGCTTCATTTGAGCCCAGAGAGTTAAGTTCAAGACGAACGTGTTCGCTGATACCAAACTCTTTCCATAATTGGGCTGTCAGCAAAATTACTTCTGCATCAATATCAGCAGTGGCAATGCCGAATGTTTCTAAGCCAAATTGGTGGAATTGACGGTAACGGCCTTTTTGCGGGCGCTCGTGACGGAACATTGGACCCATATACCATAAACGTTGTTCTTGGTTATACAGTAAACCGTTTTGATTACCAGCACGAACACATACCGCAGTACCTTCAGGGCGAAGCGTTAAGTTATCGCCATTTCGGTCTGCAAAGGTGTACATTTCTTTTTCTACAATATCAGTTACTTCACCGATAGAGCGTTTGAAAAGGTCGGTAGATTCAACAATTGGAAAACGAATTTCTTGATAACCAAACGATGAAACTGTTTCACGTAAAATGTCTTCTACTTTCTGCCAAATTTGCGTATCGCCTGGCAGACAATCGTTCATACCACGAACTGC
The DNA here is from genome assembly GCF_023650775.1 of Pseudoalteromonas sp. SCSIO 43101. NCBI lineage: Bacteria > Pseudomonadati > Pseudomonadota > Gammaproteobacteria > Alteromonadales > Pseudoalteromonadaceae > Pseudoalteromonas > Pseudoalteromonas sp. SCSIO 43101. Next base: position 327,060 of record NZ_CP072674.1, on the reverse strand, counting down.
CTGAATTTGTTTTGCCACTGATAAATCCTAAATACTGTACTTGCGTTGAAAAAACACGCATCAAGAAAAACTAAAAATTGACCCGCTATTATAACGTCTAAGCGGTAAAGGTAAACGGCAAACCCGAGGGTTTACCGACTATAATTCGAATTATTCAACGATTTTGATGTCGATTGGCGTTTCTTTCTCTTTCTTAGCGATAAAGTCACGTACATAGCCTTCAAGTTGTTCGACTATATTATCGTTATCAATACGTGCTTTTTGACGTTCACCGTTGATATATAAGCCTGAGCGGCGATTTGCACCAGCAAGGCCGATATCGCTGACAAGAGCTTCGCCAGGGCCATTTACTACACACCCAATAACAGACACTGACATAGGTTCAACCACGTCTTCTAGGCGCTCTTCTAATTGGTTCATGGTGCTAACTACATCGAACTCTTGGCGTGAGCAACTGGGACATGCAATAAAGTTAATACCGCGTGAGCGAATGCGTAATGATTTTAAAATATCAAAGCCAACTTTAATCTCTTGTACTGGGTCAGCAGCAAGTGACACACGTAACGTATCACCAATGCCTTCGGCAAGTAGCATACCTAAGCCAACAGCTGATTTGACAGAACCTGAGCGCATACCACCTGCTTCGGTAATACCTAAATGCAGTGGCTGGTCGATTTCTTTCGCAAGTAATCGATATGCACCTACTGCTAAAAATACATCTGACGCTTTAACAGATACTTTAAATTGATCAAAGTCTAAACGTTGTAAGATCTCAACGTGGCGCATAGCTGATTCAAGGAGTGCCTCAGGTGTTGGCTCACCATATTTTTCCTGTAAATCTCGCTCTAATGAACCACCATTAACACCAATACGAATAGGAATGTTGTGCTCTCTTGCTGAGTCTACAACGGCACGAATACGTTCTTCGCTACCAATATTACCAGGGTTAATGCGTAAGCAATCAGCCCCGTATTGAGCTACTTTTAACGCAATACGGTAGTCAAAGTGAATATCAGTTACCAGCGGAATAGTGACTTGTTCTTTAATGCTTTTAAATGCTTCAGCTGCTTCCATAGTCGGCACTGAAACACGCACAATGTCAGCACCAGCATCTTGAATAGCTTGAATTTGTGCAACTGTAGCATCTATGTCTAAAGTATTAGTGTTCGTCATCGATTGAACGGCAATGGGGGCACCATCACCAATTGGCACATTACCTACGTTAATACGGGTCGATTTTCTTCGTTTAATAGGAGATTCTGAAAACATTGCGGTTACTCTGTTAACGGTAAAGTAAATTTAGCTAAGCGATTTTTGGCAAAATGTGAGGTATCGATGGTTTCGCCTTGAAACGTAATATCAACCACTTGATGTTTGCCTAATACAACATTAAATGGTTGGGGGCCGGTTACTTTCATGATGTAACCTGCTTTTTTAACGCCAAAAGCGATGCGATCGCCGTTGCCATCATGAATTTCTACCCAGCTATCTTCATTGAAGTGCATCACCACTTCGCTGTGCTCAGGATCTGCCTTTTCAGTTTGTGGCTGAGCAGCAGGTTGGTTTTGTGATGCAGCTTGGTTTTGTGTTTCGTTGCTGGTTGTAGGCACATCTACTTCAGGCTGAATGATTGTTTCTTCAGCAGGCGCTGCTACAGCTAAGTCAGGTGAAATATCACTGCTTTCAAGCTGGTTTGGCATCACCGTCGTTACCGGCTCCTCGATATTCTGGTTGCTATTTTGCCACCACCAAAACACAGATGAGCCAATGATCACCGCTAAGATAAAGTAGCTAAACAGCATTAAGCGGCTGTCATTAGCTTCTTTTTCAGTACGGCGAGAAAAGCTCTGCATTTTAGATTTCTTTGCAGGTTCAACGTGCTCTGGTAATAATTCGAGCATCGCTTGGCTATCGATTTTAAGCTCACGACAATAACTTTTGATATAGCCTTTCACAAAAGTTGCAGGGCCTAGTAGTTCATGCTCGTCATTCTCTAATCGTTGTAACTGTAAAACTGATAACTTTAATGCTCCAGCAAGTTGCTCAAGGCTCATGCCTGTGTCTTCGCGGCGCTTTTTTAGTGCTTGGCCGAGCGTTTCTTGCGGTTGTTCTAAATTGTTTTCTTCATTCATAATGCGTATGAGTCTGGATCTACCAATAAGAGTCTATGCCCAGGTTTTAGGGCTACATCTGGGCTCAATTTGTTCCAGCGCATTAACTGATCGATTAATACGCTATGCTGTGTGGCTATGCTATAAAGTGTGTCGCCATCACTGATATTGTGATAAATATTCGGATTGTTTAGAAAAATGCGAGTACCGTTTTGGACTCGGTCTGATTCTTTTAAGCCATTCCACTGCAAAATCTTCTGTAGTTTAACATTGTATCGCACCGAAATACTAAACAGGTTTTCACCATTTTCAATAATATGATACGGGATATTCAGCGCCGGTACATTTGCGTTTAGCATTGGTAAATTAAGCGGCTGATCCGTCACGCTAAAGTCAGTGTTATCTGCTGAAGAACTGCTATATTGACTGCCACTAAATACGTTTGCGTCTTTTTCTGCCTCATAAAACACCACAGTACCAGCATTTTTATTAGTGCTTGGTGTGCTTGCTGGCGTTTGTTGAACGTTAGGCGTTTGCGGCGCACCAAATGACACGATGGTCACTTCATCTGTTGTTTGTTTTTGTTGCTTTGCATTAACAGGGGATTGTTTAACTTTACGAGAGGTAACTGTTTGGAAGCCTTGGTCAGTTTGTTCAGTGAGCGTCTTTGGCGTTGTATTGAGCGGTTGTGTTGAGGCTAATGCTTTGGTTGATGGCTTTTCTTCGCTGTCTGAGTCTACCTCAGCTGCTACCTGTTCATTGCTTCTGGCTACGAGTTGTGACTCTTGCTCAGCAGCAGCCACTGACGCCTCAGCAACAAGGGTTTGATTATCAGGAGCTTTTCTTTTCACTATGCGAATTTTTGGCTGATCTTTACTGACGATGCTGCTGTCGCTAGAAATTTTAAGCTCTTCTAACAGCGTTTGACGATATTTTTCACGTAGTATTTCAAATTCAGAACGTTTAGTTTGCCCAGAAGAAATGGCCTTTGCTTCTACTGAACCTGGGTAGGTTTGTAAAATGATTGCTGCGGTTGTTTCGGCTTTTTCAATATGGCCCATACGTTGCTGAATAAGGTAGCTGAGCATGAGTGCACGAGGGGTAACTCGACCAGTTGATTCGTATTTTTCAATCACCTCTTCAGCTTTATGAAGGTCGCTTTTAGCGTAATATAAACCGGCTAGGCTAATCATTGAAGAAGGGCGCTGCGAGCTGTGGTTTAGCGCTGATTTTAGGTATTTTTCTGCATTTTCAAAGTCATCAAATTCAATCGCACATAAGGCTAAGTTTTCGTAACTTTCAGCTACACGGATATAGCTAGGAACTGCGATCGCCTTAAGAAGTTCTTCTGCTGCACGGTCGTATTTGCCAATGCCACATAAAAAGACACCATAGTTATTTAAGGTGTTTGGATCATTTGGGGCGATTTTTAAAGCGCGTTGATAGGCTTTATCTGCTAGATCTGGTTCATCAACTTGTTGATAGTAATAGGCTAAAGAGTAGTGAACTTCAGGAAGGTCAGGTGCAAAGTCTGCGGCACGTTCTAGATTATATTTTGCTTGCGAGTTGTTGCCCGTTTTTAAGTACTGTAACGCAAGAGCGATACGAGTACGAGCAGCACCGGTATTATTAATCTTTTTTTCTACAACGGGTCTGTCGCTTCCGTCGTAGCTGTTTTCTGTAACACACCCTGTTAATGCGAATGCACTAACAGTAATGGCAAGTATAGAACGCATTACCTAATCTCTTCTTTGATTCCGTATGCCTATCTTACCGAAAAGCCTTTGTGTTGCATCTATTATTTTAAAATAACGTGTTTATCACAAAGGCTTATCTTTAAATATTCTGTTTATGCTTGATGAATATTTACCGCAATTGCGTTATCTTCGCGCATTTTCTTTTTCGCTAAACGCTTAGTACGGTCGACAACATCACCCACTAATTGACCACAAGCAGCATCAATATCATCACCTCGCGTACGACGAACAATACAGGTAATCCCCGCTGCTTGTAATACTTTAGAGAAGCGGTCGATACGGCTATTGCTAGAACGGCCATATTCGTTACCCGGGAATGGGTTAAACGGGATCAGGTTTACTTTTGAAGGTGTCCCTTTCAAAGTTTTAACCAATTCATGAGCTTGATCTGTGCTGTCGTTAACACCTTGCAACATAACGTATTCGATAGTCACATCTTTGTTTGCTTTAGAGCCATCAATATAACGACGACACGCCGCTAAAAACTCTTCGATTGGGTACTTTTTATTAATAGGTACAAGTACGTCACGCAGCTCATTGTTTGGCGCATGTAATGAAATAGCGAGTGCTACGTCGATTTTCTCTTTTAATAAATCAAGAGCAGGTACCACACCTGATGTACTCAATGTCACGCGACGCTTTGATAAGCCAAAACCCCAATCATCCATCATTAGTTCCATCGCTGGCACTACATTTTTAAGATTAAGCAGAGGCTCACCCATACCCATCATTACCACGTTAGTAACTGGGCGTTTAGTGCTGTCGCCGTTTAAACCAATGTCTTTTGCAACACGCCAAACCTGACCGATGATCTCTGACACAGATAAGTTACGGTTAAAGCCTTGTTGTGCTGTTGAGCAGAAGGTACATTCAAGTGCACAACCTACTTGAGAAGATACACATAAAGTTGCACGGTCTTTTTCTGGGATCCAAACAGCTTCTACTTCTTGGCCACCTTGCAGCATGAGGGCGTATTTGATAGTGCCATCGCTTGCTTCTTGTCTAACTGAGATCTCAGGAGCAACAATTTCACATTCCGCTTTTAGCTTTTCTTTAAGCTTTTTGTTGACGTTCGTCATATCGTCAAAATTGTCTACACCAAAATGATAAATCCATTTCATCACCTGATCACCACGGAATGGCTTTTCACCGAATGATACAAAAAGCTCTCGCATTGCATCTCGGTTTAAATCTAATAAATTAATCTTTTTTTCAGTGGTCATGAAACAACCTCAATCAGTGACGGTGGTAAAGTAGTTTGGGTGCGCGATTGTATATTATTTAATCGGCTTAGTCATTAGCTAAACAGATTTACAATAGGCTTAGCTAATGACTAAAAAAGGGCTCGAAAGCCCTTTTTCTTCTGCATCACAGACTTAGCTGTGAACTCGAAATTAACGAGTACGTGGGCAGATTTCTTCGTCAGCGAAGAAGTATGCGATTTCACGTGCAGCTGATTCAACAGCGTCAGAACCGTGAACAGCATTTTCGTCGATGCTGTCTGCGTAGTCAGCACGTAAAGTACCAGCTAGTGCTTCAGCAGGGTTAGTAGCACCCATGATTTCACGGTTTTTAAGTACTGCGTTCTCACCTTCAAGAACAGTAACCATTACTGGACCAGATGTCATGAACTCAACTAAAGCACCGAAGAAAGGACGCTCGCTGTGCTCAGCGTAGAAACCTTCAGCTTTTTCTTTTGAAAGGTGAACCATTTTAGCTGCAACGATTTTAAGACCAGCCGTTTCGAAACGGTTGTAGATAGCACCGATGTGGTTTTTTGCAACTGCATCAGGTTTTACGATTGAAAAAGTACGCTCTAAAGCCATCTTTATGCTCCAATAATTTTAAATTTAAAGGTTAAATATTAACGGGCGCGAATTATACGCGCTTTACATGAAAATTCCTAATTTTTTAAATAGTCATTTGATGGCATTTTCATGAATGATCAAATTACCTCTATACAAAGTCAAACAGTGACTCAATAATTGAGCAAAAACCTACTGATATTTCAGCAATTGTGCATATTTGGCATTTGATACTCTAACCTTTTCTCGCATCTCGCAAGCTAAGTTGGCGATGGCTTTTGATTTTTTGCAATCTTTTATCAGAGCAATAGTCATGTTTAAGATATGTATGCTAAATGTCTGCGCTGAATCGCAAGGCCCTATTAATATCTTCAAAGTTTTGACTAAGTAATGAAATGCTTTTTAAGTAATTTAAAAGCCTTATTATTTTAAGTTGAACTTAATTTTATTGTTACAAACAAGTGGTTAACAAATGATGCCAAGTTGTTAATTCTGGGTTCAGTTAAGTTAATTTCACTTGATATTGCAATATCATGTAAAGTTTTAATTTTCCTTATAAATTAGTCTCTTACTATATTTTTCTCGTTCGCTAATAGCTAGCCTCAAAAGAAAAGTTCACATAATGCTGTAATCTAAATGTTAATTTTTAGTGTACAAAACGCTACATGGTTTTACGTGAATTCCAACTTTTATTCAGTCATAAATTAGAAATGGATTGCTACTTTGTCATTTGCAAAGTCCGATTCTGAGATAACAATTCGAATAACTGAAGGAGATAACAATGAAATTACGCAGCGCGTTTACCAAGCTGTCATGTGCTTCAGCCTTTGCTTTAGGCACGATGATGACACTTTCGCCAGCAGCGAATGCAATGAAATTAAAACAACAAAATTTACAAGAAATGACAGCTGAGTCACAAAGTATTATTGCTGGTCAGGTGGTAAGTGTAACAGATGGTTTTGATAACAATCGTCCATATACTGAAGTAACTATTAAGGTGTCTTCAGATGCCAAAGGCAAGTTAAAAGGCGACTCTACTTACACATTTCGCCAGTTTGGTTTGATTAAGCCTCGCTCAATGGGCAATGGCAAAGTGTATTTAGGTGCAACACCAGAAGGCTTTTCTAAATGGCGTGAAGGTGAACAAGTGATTGCTTTTATGTATAAGCCAGCCTCAATCACAGGTTTTCAAACTACAGTAGGTCTCGCTCAAGGTAAGTTTGTGGTGCGAAATGGAAAGGTAGAAAATCGTTTTGCTAATCATGGTGTTTTTGAAGGGGTGGACACCAGTAAGTTGTCAACTGAACAACAAAACCTTTTAACCACACCTGGTGCGGTTGATGTAGGTGTTTTCATGGATTTAGTGGGTAAGTTTTCTGGAGTACAACAATAATGAAATTTTCTAAAATCTCAGCAGCTTTAGTCCTTGCAACTGTTTCAACGGGTGTTTTAGCAGGTGGTCCACTTTATATTCATGAACCGACAATGCAGCCATACAAATGGGACACCTCAAAAGGCAGTATTCCAGTATGGACTGATGGCGGTCAACTTATCAAAGATAAAGATGGTAACGATGTTGAAACCTTCACGGTACTTGAAAAAGGCACTGTATTTAACATTGATGTTACTTTACCTGATGGCACAATAATCCCTGCTAATACAGAGCTTGAACGTGATTATACATTTTTAACAATTGAACAAGCTAATGTGGTAACAGCAAATGCTGTGAAAGAGTGGTCGGATGTAGAGACATCGACTTTTGAGATGTCTGTGCAAGGTACTATTTTAGAGAAAACAGGCATTGCGGATGTAACCGCTGAAAATGTAGACCAAATTTATGGTGTTGAGAACGGTTATGGGTTTTGGGTCAATTACGACACTGATGGCGGCATTTTAGAAAACTATTTTGGTGTGTCGCGACTCAGTATTGGGTATTGCATTCCCTGAGTGGGCAGATGAGGAAACTGGTGAGATTATTGAAGCGACAGCTTTAATGAACGGTTGGTATGTAGATATTAATGATACTGATGGCACGCAAGTTGGTGGGGTATTCACCCATGAGTTTGGTCATGCGATCAATATGTCTCACTCGCAGGCAAACGGTCACTTAGTTTATATGTCGGCAAGCTATAGCCCACAATACGATGGTGTACCTGGTTGTACTGGAGTTACTGAATTTACCAGCTCAAGTATGCTTGATTTTTCTGCTATTGAAACAATGTTCCCATTTATTAATGTTCGTTCAAGCGCAGGCTCTAATCAGCACACAATTAATGTAAAAGACGATATTGTTAATATTTCTGACCTTTATCCTACAGAGGAATACAAATCAAAGTTTGGTAGTATTCGAGGAAAGCTTTTTACAAAAGAAGGCGTTGAGTATTCAGGTATTAACTTGATAGCTCGAAACCTTGATAACCCTTATGAAGATGTGATCACTCAACAGTCTGGTAATATGACTCAAGGTCGAATTGGCCCAGATGGCTCATTCACTATTAATGGCTTAACGCCAGGTGCGCGTTATGCACTTTACACTCAAGAGATTAATGCTGGGGGTTACCCAACTCAGCAAACAAATATTCTGTCAGAAGCAGAGTATTGGAATGAAGATGAAAGTGCTAATCCAAGTATCGACAATGCGTGTGCCTTAACTGAAATTGTTGTTTCTGCAGGTGAAACTAAACAAGTTGAGATGTTCTTTAACGGTTATCAAGATGGTATTCAGTATACGCCATTGGTTTCAGCGTTTGTGGTGGATCACGCTAAAAATGGTAAAAAGGCACTAGGAACTACATCATCAGGTATTCCATTTTTATATGACAGTGCGACTAAATCGTTTGATACTCTAGTAAGCCCTGATGGTTACGCCTTATTAAGCTCTACAAACACTGCTATGAATAAAACTGCCACTAAAGCAGCTATTACAGCACACTTTAATGATAACGGTATTATGCAAGGTGGTGTATGGGATATTAACTCTGGCCATGTATCAATGCTTGAAGATTTAACTGGTAATAGCTGCACATTATCGAGTCAACAAGGTGATAGCTCGCATAGCATCTGGGATATGGATGATGCAGGTAAACTTGTCGTTGGTAATACACGTTTCCCATATGATGGTACGAACCGCTGTGCAGAAGGTGAAGGCGCTAGATCTGTAGGAATTCCAACCGTATGGGATGTTAAAACAGGCAAAGCGAACTTATTACCAGGTACTAAAATGGTTGATCGCTCCTATAATTCTGGTAAAGAAATCGCTTTAGTGGATGGTGATACAGAGATCTGTCGCACAGCATGGGCCCGTGCTGATCGTATTTCGGGTAATGGGGAAACAATTACAGGCTCAACAAATGGTTTTACTCAAATTGCTTGGGTTAATGGTGAGTTTGTAGATACCTATACTGAGTTTGGTGCAATCGACAATTCAGTTATCTCTGAAAATGGTCGTTATGTTGCTTTTGGTGCTATCGAAAACCGTCGCTCTGCTGGCGTTAAACTATGGGATACCGTATCTAATACAACGCAGAAAATTGGTAGTTTACGTTGGTGTGACAACATTCCTGCGGTAAGTTTTTGGACAAACTACTGTGACTTAGGCTACAGCCATGAAGAATTAGTTGAATTAGGCTTTGGCTTACCTTCAATCATTGTACTTGATGCAAACGACGACTTGTCAGTAATTACTGGCCGCGCTGGTAGTGGATTAGCGGGCGGTTTTGTTGGCGCTATTTACCTTGAAGGTATCGGTTGGATGTCAACAGAGGAATTCTTTGGGAAACAAGGTGTAAGCGAGGCAAAAGGTATCTTAACTGATAACATGTTTGGCTTAAGTGCGAACGGCTCTGAGATTATGGCCGGTGTAGCAGGACTAACATTGTCAATAGAAGTTGATGCTAATAAAGCCTTCGTATGTGATAACGGGCGCGACCGTGAGCTTAGCTTCCCTAAGCAAGTAGTTGAAGCTGTCAAACTTGGTGCTGAGTTTGGTCGCTGCGCGCATTTAGATGACTAATACTTTGTCGTGTTAATAATTAAAGGCCCACTTAGTAACTTAGTAAGTGGGTCTTTAATTTAAGTATATTAAAGAGTCTTCATGTTAAAAAAAATAATATTAAATGCAGTCGCTTTGTTGCTTTTAAGCTTTATTTCTTATCAAACTAGTTCACAAATAAATCAAGTTTCAAACTCACTAAACAAAAGTTTAAGCGCGCCAGAAGAGTTATTGACCACATGGGAGCTAGATGAAGCAGCTTCAATTGAATATGCAAAAAAGTCAGCTAATTGGAATGAACATATCGCTGATTTAATGCCGAAGCTAATCGCAACAAATAAACAAATAAAATACCGCTTTAATCAGGATGAAATGGGCGTTGTTTCCTAAAAGTTTGAACTATCTTGCCAGCCTGTGATCAGATCATCTATATCCTACTAGCCCGTGCAACAACAATGAGCAAAATCACAAACTGGTCTCACTATAATCAAGCCCTCGTTAACCGCGGTAATATTCGCTTCTGGTTTGACGAAAAAGCAACGCGTCATTGGTATAACGAATGTACTCACGGTGGGCGTGGCCGCTCTAATCATTTCTCTGATCTTGCTATTGAAACTTGCTTAACACTCAAAGCTGTCTTTGGCTTGTCGTTCAGGGCACTACAAGGGTTCACACAATCGGTATTATCTTTGATGAAGCTTCCGCTTGAAGCCCCAACCTACAGTTGTCTGTGTAAGCGCAGTGCTGAGTTGAATATTAAATTTCGCAGTAAAGTCCGCACCACTGGATTTGTAGATATTGTAGTTGATAGCACAGGACTTAAGGTGTTTGGCGAAGGTGAATGGCATGCACAGAAGCACCACGTAAAGGCAAGAAAAAAGTGGCGAAAACTGCACCTTGCGGTGGATGCCAACACGCATGATATTGTGGGGGCGCAAATGACGCTCAGTAACGTCACCGACGGCGAGACCCTCCAAGATTTGATAAGACCATTACGCCGGCGTATAGATAGAGTGAGCGCTGATGGTGCTTATGATAGCCGCCGCTGCTATGCAGAAATTACTGAAAAAGGCGCGATACCTGCTATCCCGCCGAGAGAGAATGCACGGCTGTGGACTGATAAGCATCCACGCAATGAGGCTGTCATGTTGTGCAATAAGTTAGGAATCGCACAATGGAAAAAGCTCAGTGGATATCATGTGCGCTCATTAGCAGAAACAGCGATGTACCGTTTTAAACAGTTGATGGGGGCTAAGCTAAATGCGCGTGATTACAATCGCCAGCTGGTTGAAGCGATGATCAAAGTGAAGGCGCTAAATAAGATCAACACCCTTGGTCTGCCTAAATATCAGTAAGTTAAGTGAGTTTGTTAGAGAGCTGTATTTGATCAACAAGGCCGATGAAATGGTAACTATTCATGCTAAAAAAGAGCACGAGATTGCAATTAGCTTGATTAAGCAAACTCCCAAGTCATTACAGTTCAAATTTGAACTCGATGATAAGCCAAAGCACTTGCAAGTTATAAAAGCTGCAGGTGGACGAATCAATATACAAGCAGACGGATTGCTTGGTTATCAGTTCTTGTTGTGGAAAAAAGGTCGAGAGCGCCTAACCGGTGTGTAAAAACTTTTTGTTAAGAATTTTGCAGTTAACAATTGCAAATCCAAACCAATTACCCTGGATAGTTAATTGAGTTTGATCTTAAAAGGTGGCCATAGGATTGGTCACCTTTTTTCTTTTTATAGGCTCATAGTTAGTTTGCTGAGTTTTCATCAATCATGATCTAGATCAATAAAATTACTGGGCAGATTATTATACTGCCGCGCTTCATTCTTGTATTAATTCATGCAACCGACTTGTACTCGGTTCGATGTGTGGAGCTTTCATGTCGTCACCTATTTTGACCCCTCGTCCTTTTACGCCTGAGTTGTTATCACCTGCGGGTAGTTTAAAGAATATGCGTTATGCCTTTGCTTATGGTGCAGATGCTGTTTACGCTGGCCAACCTCGTTATAGCCTTCGTGTTCGTAACAATGAGTTTGACCTAGATAACCTGCAGATTGGTATCAACGAAGCGCACGCGCAAAATAAAAAATTGTATGTGGTGTCGAATATTGCTCCTCACAATGCCAAAGTAAAATCGTACTTACGAGATATTGAGCCAGTCATTGCTATGCAGCCTGATGCGCTGATCATGTCTGACCCTGGGCTAATCATGCTAGTTCGTGAAAAGTGGCCAGATATGCCGATTCACTTATCGGTGCAGGCCAATGCGGTTAACTATGCCACGGTGAACTTTTGGGCTCAGCAAGGTATCGAGCGAGTTATTTTATCGCGTGAGTTATCGCTAGAGGAAATCGCTGAAATTCGCGAATTATGCCCAAATACAGAGCTTGAAGTATTTGTTCACGGTGCACTTTGCATGGCGTATTCAGGTCGTTGTTTGCTATCAGGTTATATCAATAAGCGTGATCCAAACCAAGGTACTTGCACTAACGCATGTCGCTGGAATTACGATGTGAAACCAGGCACCGAGAATGAAACTGGCGAAATGGTGCATAAAATCGACCCTAAAGCGGTGATCCCAACTCTCGGTGATGGTGCACCAAGTAACGAAGTGTTCATGCTTGAAGAGCAGGGCCGCCCTGGTGAGTACATGCCTACTTTTGAAGACGAGCATGGCACTTACATCATGAACTCAAAAGATTTACGTGCAGTTCAATATGTTGATCAGCTTACTAAAATGGGCGTGCATAGTTTAAAAATTGAAGGCCGTACCAAGTCTTTCTATTATGTTGCTCGTACTGCACAAGTGTATCGTAAAGCTATTGATGATGCTGTTGCAGGCCGTCCATTTGATGCCAACTTATTTAAAACCCTAGAAAACTTAGCTCACCGCGGTTATACCGAAGGGTTTTTAAAGCGCCATGCGCATCAAGACTATCAAAATTATGAGTATGGTCATTCTGTATCAGATAAGCAGCAGTTTGTTGGTGAAGTATTAGGGCGCACTAGTAATGGCTTGGTTGAAATTGATGTGAAAAATAAATTTTGTACCGGTCATTCACTTGAGCTTATGACACCTAAAGGCAACATCAACTTCAAGCTAGATTTTATGGAAAATAAAAAAGGTGAAGCCATTAGTGATGCGAAAGGCTCAGGACATATTGTGAAAATTCCTTTGCCTGAAGACCTCGATTTAGAGCATGCTATTTTGATGCGTAACCTAGATGCAGATCAAGACACCCGTAATCCATTCAATAAAGCTTAACTGAAAGATGCGCTAAGTCACTCTTAGCGCTTTTACTTCATCTTTTTTTAGTAATTCTCTGTCGTTACTGGTTATTTTTACTATCCTTTTTTCTAGGGTATTAATAAAACATAATCAAAAACTATAGTGAAATACGTCGTTCATCCATCACATCAAAGAGAGCTTTTACATACAGTACCTTTTATTGCGGTAGGTGTATTGCTGCTCGCCATTGTCTTGCTATTGGAGCAATTAGGTCTTATTGCTGCTATTCCTTTTTATATAGCGATGCATACCTGTGTCGAATTGTTCTCAGTTGTGATCTCGTTTTTAATTTTTGCTATTGGCTGGAATACTTGGCATTTCACTAATAACTACAAACTGTTACTGCTTTCTTGCACCATGCTTTGCGTAGCTATTTTCGACTCATTGCACTTTTTAGCATTTGACAGCATGCATGAAGGCGATGCTGATATGAATCTAGTTATTAGCCTTTGGTTAGTTGCACGGCTCTTTAATGGAGCTGCATTTTTAATTATTGCAGCAGGTATTTGGGTCAAATATAAGCCGTTAAATGCGCGTGCTTTACTTACCTCTTTGCTGCTATTTAGTTTATTCATTGCGAGCTCACTTTTTTATTTTCCAGAGCTACTGCCAGAAATATATATTGAAGGAGTGGGTGGTAGCCATATTAAGTTTTTAATTGATATGCTTGTTTTTGCGCTTTATGGTGCAGCCGCTGTAATGTTTGCAATACAGCTTCGCGAGCCTAGAAAAAACTTAAATATTGCTGGTAAAACAATCGTTTGTTTATTAGCTATTTTAAGTGAGGTCTGTTTTTTGGTTTTAAATGATGCGTCGCACACTACCAACACCTTTAATTTTTTTGGTCATGTTTATAAAGGGTTAACTTATTTTTTATTGTATAAGGTCCTCTTTGTTGAGACTGTAACAAAGCCTTATACAGCTCTAGATAACTTTTCTAAACAGTTAAAAGCAACACTCACGGCACTGCCTGATTCTGTTTTTGAACTTGAAAGAGACGGTACGTTCCGTGAAGTCTTCAGCGATAACTCAGATGGTCATATATTTACTAAAGGTATGGTCGGTCAAAATATTAGCAGTATGTTTGAGCAATCAGATGCAGATGACTTTATGCGTATGCTTATGGAGACTAAAAAGTCCGGTGTGTGTTTGGTAAATACCTTACCGATCACCATAAATGGCAGATGTATTCATTTTGAGTTTTCGATAACTTTGTTCGATCATGAAAGTGATGGGCCAACATATCTGATTAATGCTCGCGATGTATCAGATAAAGTAGGCCGTATGGCAGCACTTGCACAGCAAAGTAAATTCAATCGAGGATTGTTACGGCTTACCGAAATTTCGTTTCAAGACGATCAAGATATTTTATTGAATTTTGCGGTAAATCAATCGCTTGAAATCACTAATTGCGATGGCGCAGCTTTGTTTCTTTGTAACGAACAAAAGCAACATTCCTATCGAGCAGAGCCAGGCACTATCTTTGATGTATGCACTGAGAAATTACAAGCTAAAATAGCGGCAGGTGAAGCTGTTATTGTTAACTATAAACATGCTAAAGAGTATGGCTTACCAAGCGACTCAAGCTCATTATTGGTGGTGCCGGTGATGCGCCATAGTCAATGCCATATGGCGATAATTCTTCAGCACCAAACGAAGGTTTTTAGCGAGCATGATAGGCGAATGCTGACTGTATGGCAGTGGTTTCATAAAATTAATCTAAATAAACGCATGCATATATTGTCTCAAGCGGTTGAGCAAAATCCACACCCAATTATGTTTACAGATACAGATGCAAAAATTGAGTACATGAACCGCGCTTACTTAGAGATGTGCCAGTACGACTATGATGAACTAATAGGCCAAAGGCCCGATAAAATAAGTGCAGGGCAAACTGATTCCAGTGTTTACGAAAATATGTGGGAGCATTTAAAAAAACGAAAAGCGTGGGTTGGTGCATTGGTTAATAAGACTAAGCATGGCAAAGTGATTGTTGAGCAAACCACCATTTACCCATTGATGGATAAGCAAGGTTCGGTAACAAACTACATTTCATTTCAGCATGATGTAACGAAAGAAGTCGAAAGTGAAACGCTTATACATCAATTGTCTTATTATGATCAGCTAACAGGGCTTGCAAACCAAAACAAGCTGCAGATTGAATTTGAACAAACAATTAAACTTCAAGAAGATGTAAAAGCAGCTTTTATTTTAGTTGGTTTAGATAATTTTAAAATTCTAAATAAAGCACTAGGAATGGCTAACTGTAACCTTGTGCTGCAGAACTTGAGTGCACGAATTTGTAATTTTATGGGTGAGCATATTATAGTTGC
Organism: Pseudoalteromonas sp. SCSIO 43101; assembly: GCF_023650775.1. NCBI lineage: Bacteria > Pseudomonadati > Pseudomonadota > Gammaproteobacteria > Alteromonadales > Pseudoalteromonadaceae > Pseudoalteromonas > Pseudoalteromonas sp. SCSIO 43101. The sequence goes on along the minus strand of NZ_CP072674.1, from coordinate 311,768 downwards.
TCGCTTGCAAGGAGACCGCTTTGCATTTATCACACCTTATACTTCAACAGGTGCAATAAATAAGAGCTGTCACCACTTATTAAAGGTGATCAGTGAACCTCTTACGATTAATGATGATTTAATTGTTGTTACAGCTTCTGTTGGTGTTGCCTTGTATCCAATTGATGGGCAAAATTTTGAGCCTCTATTACAGATGGCTGAGTCAGCGATGTTTGAGGTTAAGCGACTAGGTCGTAATAATGCCTTATTTTACGCCGAAGAAATGAATAAATCTGGGCTCAGACAATTACAAATCATTAATGCACTTAATTTCGCTCTTGAAAATAATGAGTTTTATTTGGTATTTCAACCGCAAATTGATATTGCATCTGGCCATGCGGTGGCTGTTGAAGTATTACTACGCTGGCACTCAGCAACACTAGGTAATGTATCTCCTGCTGAGTTTATACCCATTGCTGAAAGCAGTGGCCGCATTAGTGAAATTGATGACTGGGTATTCGAACATACCGTTAAAACAATTCGTCAATGGCGAGATGACAGCATGCCGCGTCTCACTTTTGCAATAAACTTGTCTGCAACTAAGTTTGTTAATAAACACTTACTCGGTGATTTAATATCGGTATTACAAACTTACTCCATTGAGCCTGAATGTATTGAGCTTGAGTTAACTTAAACAATAGCAGTAGGGAACCCCAAATTTGCATTAAACACTATAACAAAATTGCGTGAGGCAGGTTTTAAAATGTCGATTGATGATTTTGGTACGGGCTATTCGTCGATGAATTATTTAAAAGATTTTTCCCTTGATAAGCTAAAAATCGACAAATCGTTTATTGATGATTTAGAAACCCCCAGCGATGCAGACACTGCAATCGTTAAAGCTATGATTGATTTAGCCAGCGCATTAAGTATGGAGTCAATTGCAGAAGGAGTCGAGACAGAGCAACAGCTGAAAATACTTAAACAGCTTGAGTGTTCACAAGTACAAGGTTATTACTTCAGTAAACCGTTGCCATTAGAAATGCTTTACACGTTTTTTGAGAATATTAAAAATTAAGTGTGCGGAAAAGTAGTAAGAATACTTTGTTCCTATTGTAGGTTGTATAATATAAAAATATTAATAAGTTTAGTTTTTTGTGGGTTGTTTTTTTTATTTATATTGATCTAAATAAATTTTTTAAGTAACATTCACGCCATAAAGGATGAGTTGTCAGTGGGAAGACGGCAAGTAACTAGTATTGTTTTATTACAAGGTTACTTAAATTGAAAAAAGTTGAATCCAATCAATTAAAAAAAGGTATGCAAGTTAGGGTCAATAAACATTGGCTTAAAACGCCTTTTTTAACAAGTAAAGTAAAAATAAAATCAGAACAAGATAAATACAAACTCAAGCAATTTGAGGGGGCTTTATATGTTTCTGAAGAAAAATCCATCACTGAGTTAGGTAAAGGTTTATCTATCCTAAAAGTTGCAGTCGAAGACTGTAAACAATCACAAGTATTAGACAATAAGTCAATAACTAAAGCTGTAGCGAATATTGTTTTATTTGTTTTAAACGATGCTAGTCAGCTTGGGGTTATTTATGAAAAAATTAGTGAAGACTCTCAAACGTTTAGAGAATCAGTGAGATTATTAGTATTAATAGCTTTGTTCTCTAAAGAAATTCGATTAAGAAAAGATAAACTCATTCCATTTGCAAAGTCAGCCTTTTTAAAAGACATTGGTATGTCTTTAATTAATTTCGATTATAAACATGAGAAACAGTTATCAGCTAAAGGGCTCAAAAGCATTCATGAGCACGTTGAACTCGGTTGTAAAGCTTTAATCTCTCAAGGTGTAGAGCAGAATGTAATTAAAATTATTAAGTGTCATCATGAAAACTGTGATGGCTCAGGTTACCCTTATGGCTTAATAAAGTCTGAAATCCCACTTGAAGCACGTATAATCCGTATTATTGACACATATGTTGCCTTAACATCTAAGCGTCATTATCGAGAAGAGTTTTCTCGAGTAAACGCAATTGAGACAATTTACCACTGGCCTTGTTGATCAAATACAGCTCTCTAACAAACTCACTTAACTTACTGATATTTAGGCAGACCAAGGGTGTTGATCTTATTTAGCGCCTTCACTTTGATCATCGCTTCAACCAGCTGGCGATTGTAATCACGCGCATTTAGCTTAGCCCCCATCAACTGTTTAAAACGGTACATCGCTGTTTCTGCTAATGAGCGCACATGATATCCACTGAGCTTTTTCCATTGTGCGATTCCTAACTTATTGCACAACATGACAGCCTCATTGCGTGGATGCTTATCAGTCCACAGCCGTGCATTCTCTCTCGGCGGGATAGCAGGTATCGCGCCTTTTTCAGTAATTTCTGCATAGCAGCGGCGGCTATCATAAGCACCATCAGCGCTCACTCTATCTATACGCCGGCGTAATGGTCTTATCAAATCTTGGAGGGTCTCGCCGTCGGTGACGTTACTGAGCGTCATTTGCGCCCCCACAATATCATGCGTGTTGGCATCCACCGCAAGGTGCAGTTTTCGCCACTTTTTTCTTGCCTTTACGTGGTGCTTCTGTGCATGCCATTCACCTTCGCCAAACACCTTAAGTCCTGTGCTATCAACTACAATATCTACAAATCCAGTGGTGCGGACTTTACTGCGAAATTTAATATTCAACTCAGCACTGCGCTTACACAGACAACTGTAGGTTGGGGCTTCAAGCGGAAGCTTCATCAAAGATAATACCGATTGTGTGAACCCTTGTAGTGCCCTGAACGACAAGCCAAAGACAGCTTTGAGTGTTAAGCAAGTTTCAATAGCAAGATCAGAGAAATGATTAGAGCGGCCACGCCCACCGTGAGTACATTCGTTATACCAATGACGCGTTGCTTTTTCGTCAAACCAGAAGCGAATATTACCGCGGTTAACGAGGGCTTGATTATAGTGAGACCAGTTTGTGATTTTGCTCATTGTTGTTGCACGGGCTAGTAGGATATAGATGATCTGATCACAGGCTGGCAAGATAGTTCAAACTTTTAGGAAACAACGCCTTTACCACTCTGCGCAAATTGGAAAGTTTGATCATATTCTAACTGCAAAGTTTATAAACTTCATTCGGCTGTATCCGAAAGGAATTCAAGTTGAACTGCGAGATAAGTCACATGTTTTTATTAATGAAGACTTAAATAATGGCAAAGTGAAAGTCGGTAAAAATATACCTCCGGTTCAGTCAGTTGTTGATAAGGGTAAGTATAGCTAAATGCCTTTGGTTTTTATAAGTACTTAATTTCCTCCTCTTTTTAAATTTCATAGAAGTTAATAACCTACATTCTCTATAAAGGTGCTTTTAAATTTTAACTGTTCTTTGAGATTAAAATGGTACTCATTTTATGCGAAGTAATTTGCCTGTAAGTAATATAGAAATAACATTTCCAGAATCAAAAAAATTAATATCAGTCACGGATGTTAATGGCAACATTGTTGATTGTAATGATCACTTTGTTGAAATAAGTGGTTTTGATAAAAGTGAATTAATTGGGCAACCTCACAATATTGTTAGGCACCCTGATATGCCCGAAGTTGCATTCAAAAACATGTGGAAATATCTAAAGGATGGCAAGCCATGGATGGGCTTAGTTAAAAATCGATGTAAAGACGGCCGCTTTTATTGGGTAGACGCATATGTAACCCCCATTTGCCATGAAGGGGTAATAACCGGTTATGAATCAGTTCGTTCTTGCCCTAAGCAAGAAGATGTTATGCGTGCACAAAAAATTTATCCAAAACTTAGGCATGCGAATTCTGCTTCTAAAAGTAATTTAAATAATTACTATTGTGAAATTACAACTTTTTTTGTTTTTATTCTCGCAATTTTATTAAATTATATTGAGCATAAATATCTTGCTATTACTTTATTTATATTAAGTTTTACTATTAACTTTTTTTGTTCAATAAAATCTAGACGTCGGATAGTCAACACGGCGGGATCGCACTTTGTAAAAAGGCTTTAACATCCGCCTCTTTTCTGATCTAATAACGCCCACATTGTCACTATCTACTTGTTAATTATGTCGTTATTTAGCCACCTTGAACTTGTGGAAGATAAGCGTTCTTTCATCAATCAACATCATGACCTTACTGATGTCTTATTTCTTATCATTTCGGCGGTTTTATCTGGTTGTGAAGGCTGGAAAGATATCGAAGTGTTTGGACACAGCAAGCTGTCTTGGCTCCGACAGTTCAGAGCATTTAAACATGGTATTCCAACGCGACATAGTATTGCTCGTATTCTTAAAACAGTGGAAACTGACTCTCTGATTTTGGCCCTGCTTAGTTGGGTTAACGAGCAACGAACTCAATCTGACAAGCCAATTATTGCATTTGATGGGAAAACTCTGCGTGGTGCCAGTAAAAAGCGTGAGGATAACTTACACTTGGTGTCCGCTTTTGATTGTGAATCTGGTTTAACTTTGTATCAGCGTACCGTAGAAAGTAAATCTAACGAGATCCCAGCAGTTAGGGCCTTATTAGATGTGCTCGATATTTCAGACTCTATCATCACACTAGATGCACTACATTGTCAGAAAGCGACACTCTCAGCACTGACTTCAAGAGATGCGGACTATTTGGTTCAGGTCAAAGCAAATCAGAAAACGCTTTATAAAGCAGTCGCTTCATGTTTTGAAAAAGCTTTTGAAGAAGAGGGAGATTTGCCTGAGGACGTACAAACCAGCAATGGGCATGGACGTCAGGAAACACGGATCACTTACGCTCTAAAAGCAGACAAACTGCCTAAAGAGATAAAAGAAAAATGGCCAGGGCTTACTTCGTTGGTCGCAGTCGAAAGGCACAATAAGTCCGACTCAATAATAAAAATAGACACGCACTTTTATGTTACTTCTGTCGAGCCAGATGCACAGATGTTGCAGAAAGCAATCCGCCATCATTGGCACATAGAAAATCAGCAGCACTGGGTGTTGGATGTCGTCTTTAAGGAAGACGCTTGCCAGATAAGCGAGCCGATTTCGGCGGAGAATATGGCGCTGTTCAGACGGGTTGTTCGCAACCTGGTAAAACAGCACAAAGGCCGTAAAGACTCGATACGCAGTAAGTGTGTTAGGGCTAGTTTTGACGATGAATTCAGGGCTGAGCTTATCTTTGGTTAATACTTGTTAACAAAGTATGCTCTCACCCTGGGATAGTCAATGACTTGTTGGAAAAGCTTGGAAGTAGTTTTAAAGATGATTTAGCCGTAAAAACTTACACGAATAAATCGGCCTTGTTGATCAAATACAGCTCTCTAACAAACTCACTTAACTTACTGATATTTAGGCAGACCAAGGGTGTTGATCTTATTTAGCGCCTTCACTTTGATCATCGCTTCAACCAGCTGGCGATTGTAATCACGCGCATTTAGCTTAGCCCCCATCAACTGTTTAAAACGGTACATCGCTGTTTCTGCTAATGAGCGCACATGATATCCACTGAGCTTTTTCCATTGTGCGATTCCTAACTTATTGCACAACATGACAGCCTCATTGCGTGGATGCTTATCAGTCCACAGCCGTGCATTCTCTCTCGGCGGGATAGCAGGTATCGCGCCTTTTTCAGTAATTTCTGCATAGCAGCGGCGGCTATCATAAGCACCATCAGCGCTCACTCTATCTATACGCCGGCGTAATGGTCTTATCAAATCTTGGAGGGTCTCGCCGTCGGTGACGTTACTGAGCGTCATTTGCGCCCCCACAATATCATGCGTGTTGGCATCCACCGCAAGGTGCAGTTTTCGCCACTTTTTTCTTGCCTTTACGTGGTGCTTCTGTGCATGCCATTCACCTTCGCCAAACACCTTAAGTCCTGTGCTATCAACTACAATATCTACAAATCCAGTGGTGCGGACTTTACTGCGAAATTTAATATTCAACTCAGCACTGCGCTTACACAGACAACTGTAGGTTGGGGCTTCAAGCGGAAGCTTCATCAAAGATAATACCGATTGTGTGAACCCTTGTAGTGCCCTGAACGACAAGCCAAAGACAGCTTTGAGTGTTAAGCAAGTTTCAATAGCAAGATCAGAGAAATGATTAGAGCGGCCACGCCCACCGTGAGTACATTCGTTATACCAATGACGCGTTGCTTTTTCGTCAAACCAGAAGCGAATATTACCGCGGTTAACGAGGGCTTGATTATAGTGAGACCAGTTTGTGATTTTGCTCATTGTTGTTGCACGGGCTAGTAGGATATAGATGATCTGATCACAGGCTGGCAAGATAGTTCAAACTTTTAGGAAACAACGCCGAATAAATCAGGAGACTTAGGCAAGTTAGAAGTCGCAATAATAAGTCAATTTGCTCATTTAGGTGCTATTTTGACTAGAATAGAAAATGCGGCCTTGGCTGTATCGGAAGAGTCTCATAGTTGCCTTATACTTACTGAGCAAACATGTAGTGAGTTGCAAAACCAGCAATCAGAAACAATTCAAGTTGCTACGGCCATGAATCAAATGACCACAACGATTGCTGAGGTGGCACGGCATATTTCCGAAACGGCTAATCAGGCTGATACTGCTTCCAAATTATCAACTTCTGGTAAGCGTTTTTCAGAAGTCACAATGACTTCGATTAACCAATTACAAAATACAGTGTCACAAATAGGAGAGTCTATTACAGACGTTTCAATTCAAACTGAGCGTATCTCAAATGCAGCCCAATTAATTGAGCAAATTGCGGATCAAACAAATTTACTTGCACTGAATGCTGCTATAGAAGCAGCAAGAGCAGGTGAACAAGGGCGTGGATTTGCTGTTGTTGCAGATGAAGTTAGAACACTAGCCCAGAGAACACAGTCTTCTACAAAAGAAATCTACGATATTATTCACAACTTAATAATTAAGGCGAGTAGTGCTGAAGAAAAGGCTAAGTTGGGCAATGATGAAGCAAAGCATGGAGTATGCAATGTGAATGATAACGCTAAGATGCTTGATGGCATAGTCGTCGCTGTTGATCAAATCGCTCATATGTCTACCCAGATGTCCGCCGCTGTTGAGCAACAAGTTCATGTTGCTGAAGATATAAACCATCAAATTGTGAATATTTCAGAATTAGCAAATGTTGGAGTTACAAATGCAGATAAAGTTTCCCAGTCGATAGCTAAATTACAAGCAGTATCGAATGAATTACACGAATTGGTCGTTAGGTTTAAAAGGTAACAAATTATGTTTAATCTTGCTTTTGAACTTCAGAAGGAAAGGAACGGTCATCTTAAATCAATATCGATACTTATTATGTTCTTTTTATTGAGCTTTTGGGGATTGGAACAAATAAATATCATTCCACAAAAAGGTGGAATAGTACTTCACCTTACATTAGAGCTATTGCCTATATTTGTGTTTTCATCGATCGTATTACTTGAATTTCAGAGGCTTGACGGGCGCTATATTGAACAGAGTAATATTATTATTTTTGGCTTTAGTATTATTGTAATAATGGATTACATGAATGCCATTTCATTCTCTGGTATGCCTGCATTTATTTCTGAAAGCTCGAGCCAAAAGTCAATCTTTTTTTCTATACTCGCTCGAACATTTGAGTTAATTACATTTGCTGCTATTGCTTTATCAATTTTGCTGCCAGGTAAAAAACTTCTTTGGTTATGCTCAGGTGGTATCGTATCTTTAGTGTTAATGTCTTGTGGAAATTTATACGAGTCATACCTTCCTTTATTCTTTATAGAAGGCAAGGGAGTAACAAATACAAAAGAAGTAATAGAGTATTTCCTACTCGTGGGGTATGTCATTGTTGCGATGCTGTTCTATGGAAAGTATTCAAATGAGGGGAAACGAAGATATTTTTATTTTACGTTATCCTCTATGTGTATGGCGTTATTTTCATTATTAGTGACTCATTATCAATCCCTATCTGACAGTTACCTTGTAATTGCACATTTGATCAAATTAGTTAGTGCGCTGCTTATCTACAAAAGTATTTTATTGAAGGAGTTTCTTACCCATATTTTCTAGCTGGGCAGTCAGAAGCATATGCATCAAAGAAGAAACAAGAGTTGAATAACATACTAGATAATATGGGTATAGGAGTACTAAGACTTAGTATCGATTTTAAATTAAGTTACTTTAATAAGAATGCCCTAGATACATATTATTACTTAGATAAAACATCTAGAGATCAGCGTATTCAAGATATTTTTCCACAAGATATTGTAGATAAAGTAATGCCTTATTTGATAAAGGTATGTCAAGGTGAGCAAATTAGATTTTCATTGAATCACTTAGCCTTTGATGGCTCACAGCTATATAGAAATATTATTGCTATACCGGAAAAGAATTCAGCAGGTGAGGTGTTAAGCTTACTTTGTTTGATTGAAGATATTACTGAGGTAAAACTTGCTGAAAAAGAAAATGAGGAACTTAATAGAAGTCGAGCTGAATTAAAAAAAGCACTAGATCAACATGCAATAGTTGCTACCACCGATAGTCAAGGAGTTATTACATGCGTTAATGAAAAGTTTTGTAATATTTCACAATATTCAAAAGCTGAGCTTATTGGGAAAACTCATTCGTTAGTTAACTCAGGAACTCATCCGCCTAGTTTTTTTAAGGGGATGTGGAAAACAATTCGTAGTGGTCAAGTTTGGTCTGGGGAAGTATGCAATCGCGCTAAAGATGGCAGCTTATATTGGGTAAACTCTACAATAGTCCCTTTTATGGGCGATAATAATAAACCACAAAAGTATATTGCTATTCGTGCCGATATTACTGATCGGAAACTTGCAGAGCAAAATGTACATAGGTTAGCTATGTATGATGAACTGACTAATTTACCTAATAGGCGTCACCTGAAAGATAAAGCAAAAAGCTTGAAGCTAAAAGCATCGGAACAATATTATGCTTTACTTTTAATAGACCTAGATAATTTTAAAATGGTCAATGATACATTAGGTCACGGTGTGGGTGATTTATTACTTAAAGAGGTATCTCGACGCTTGGAAGGAATTGTCTTTTCTCCGAACTTAGTCGCCAGATTAGGGGGGGATGAATTTGTCATTTTGTTAGATGAACCAAAATACGCAAGCGACAGTGATTTCCTTTTAATTGATACTTTTGCACAAAATGTACGTAGTGTTATTTCGCAAAGTTTCTTCTTAGATGGATTTGAAGTGAATACCACACCAAGTATAGGTGTGACAATTTTTAAAAATCACGATTTTGATTTATCTGAAGCCCTTAAAGAAGCCGATATTGCAATGTACCACTCTAAGGAAAAAGGTAAAAATACAGTTAGCTTTTATGATCCAAAATTACAAGCGTCGATTTTGGAACTGAACGAAATAACTCAAGGTTTACTTAATGCAATTCCAAGAAATGAATTAAAAGTTTTATATCAGCCAATTCATGACACTGAAGAATCTTTAGTTGGTTATGAAGCATTACTTCGTTGGGATAGCTCGTTACTTGGCAGTATTTCACCAGATATATTCATTCCTGTTGCTGAGGAGTCGAAACAAATCAATCGTATTGGCTTATGGGTACTCGAGCAAGTATGTAAAGATATGAGAGACGGTAAAATACAAGGTAATAGTAGTGTTGCAGTTAATGTGAGTTCATTACAATTTCAGGATCCACAGTTTGTGGAACAAGTATTTGAGGTTATAGGAAGATATTTGATATCACCTTCACGCTTAAAATTAGAATTAACTGAGGGAGTAATTTTAATGGGAACGGAACGACTAATTAAACGGATGAACAAACTTAGAGCGATAGGTATTAAGCTTTCCTTGGATGATTTTGGAACAGGCTACTCGTCATTAAGTTACTTGACTCGATTCCCAATTGATACGTTGAAAATTGATAAATCCTTCATTGATAAAATGCTGACTAGCATTGAAGATGCATCAGTTGTAAAAGCAATATTGACCTTAGCTGATGGGTTAGGCAAGAATGTTATTGCTGAAGGAGTAGAAACTGAAGAGCAATTTATTTATCTAAAAAACTCTGGTTGCCAGTATTTTCAAGGGTACTTGTTTGGTAAACCAATACTCTTGAATTAATTTCTATGAATTTGACCTACGAGTTTGTGAAATCGCCAAATACTCTAAAGCAGGATTATTGAAATTGACTGGCAAGCTCTGCAAGAGAAACTTCAGCAAATCGTTTTAATAATAGCGATTCTGCGTCATCCATCGCGTTTTGTATGGCGCTATTTACTGCATGTTCGATAGGGCAATTGCTGTGCTCATCGGTTAGACCTATAACAAATAGGTTCTTTTCGCCAAGCGCTTGGTGAATATCAAATAAGGTGATCTCAGTTAAGGGAGTTGCAAGTAGCCAGCCGCCATTGTGACCTTTAATAGCTGATACATAACCTGCTTGACGTAGTAATGCCATAGTACGGCGCACGACCACAGGATTGGTCATTAACATGTTTGCTAATGTCTCTGATGTGACAGGTTGGCTGTAACTGTCTAAATGGATCAGCACATGTAAAACCCGCGATAGTCGGCTGTCTTTTCTCATGTTAAATCGTCAAAATGCGTTTTTTGCAGTGTACCACGAACTGCTTAATATTGACCGTTTGAATTACCAAACTAATGCTCACTAAGCCAATCCCAAGCCAGCCAATTTGCTGAAATTGTTCATGTAAAATCACAATAGCAAGTATGGTGGCGATGATAGGCTCAAGCAAAGTAATGAGTACGGCTTGGCTGGCAGCGATGGTTTTTAAGCCAATACTAAATAGCCAATAACCTAAAAACATCGGCACAATGGCCATGTATAGTGCCACGCTGGTATTGGTAATTGTGGCAAACAGCGTATCCCCTGTAATTAATAATGATGGCAGGAGTACACAGGCTGCGCCACCAAATAGGCTAGCCATGGTCGCTCTTGAATGAACGCCGTTGCTAATTAAACGTTTGGCAACCCATGAATAGCCCGCATAGGTAAGCCCTGCAATTAAGCCAAGTAAAATGCCGATGTCTTGACTAAACAGCCCCTTAGCAGCAGAGTTTGAGTCTTTGCCTAACGCGATTAAGCCAATGCCTACTGCACCAAAGCAAAAGCTGACTAGCCAGCGAGTTGCAACGGGCTTTTTCTCAATTAAGTATTCCAATAAGACGGTAAATAAAGGGGCGCTGGCAATCGAGACAACGGTGCCTATTGCCACACCGGCACTATTCATTGAGGTATAAAATGCCAGCGGATAAATAGCCACACAAGCTGAACCTAATAGGATTAGGCGGTAATGTTGACTCAGTTTATTAGCATCATCTATCAGTTGTTTTATTGCGGTTAGGCAAAGTAGTACTCCGCCAAACCCCATTGCAAAAGCACCAATTGCAAAAGGGCTAATGTCTGGCGCAAAACTTGCGGCAGTGCCTGTTGTGCCCCAAAACACACTGGCAACTAACACGGCAATTGTAGCGATAGCGTGGTTCATCGATGATTCGCTTTAAATTTAAGGTATCAAAAGCATAATCAAAATTGATGCACAATTTTTGACAAAAAGGACGGTTTTGTTAACGTTAAAAACTAAAGTTACTTTTTGAATTTGCTTGGAGATAAGCCAAAGTACTTTGAAAAACTGCGGCTAAAAGAGGAAAGCTCATTGAAACCTACTAACTCACCAATACGCTGTAACGGGTAGTCGGTATGACTCAGCAAGGCTTGTGCTTTTTCCATTCGTTGTTTAGTTACATAGTTCATGACAGTCAATCCGGTTTGTTGCTTAAACAGCAGCTTAAATTGTGTTGGGCTTAAACAGGCAATGCAGGCAAGGTGTTTGATGTGAAGAGGAGTGCTTAAGTGACTGTCAATATAAAGCAATGCCTCGCTAATACGGCTGTCGACCTTAGGCTGCATAATTTGCTCAGCTAACAGCAAATTGAAGGTGTTAAACATGGCAAGTTCTAACTCACGATTAACCGCTTGCTCAAGTTGCTTTGCCACAAACTGCAAAAATGCCCAAAGTGATTGATTAATAGCAAACACGCAGCGCTCAGCAGTGGCCAGGTTATTTGGTAGCTTTGGCATATCGGCCACAACAAATCGAGCCTCTGGCATGGCAGTAAAAAGATGCACTTGCGTGGCTTTGACAACCACGCATTCACCGGGGGCGACTTTACCTTGAAAATCACCCACACTAATAGCAATCACACCTTTTAAGGGCAGTACAAGTTGATGTTAGTCATGGCTATGACTAACAGGCTTAGTACTGTAAGAGCGGATAGATAGATTGCCTTGCATCGTTTTGTAATAACCATTTGGAGAATAACGCTATTATGCCTGTTTGCTAAGGATGATCAATTTTATGCCAATAAAGGTGTAAGTACATGCTCGTAGGCAATCATTAGTGCGACATAAACTAACAAAACAGCCATTAGTTTATTAAACACATTAAACACACTCGGCCGTGATACTTGTTTGCCAAGCACTAAGCCCGCTAGCGAGTAACTTGTAGGAGCACCAAAGGCAAGGATGGCTAAAATAAAAGACCAAAATACGATTGCAGCTCCGGTAATATCCGCGCTTGGGAACTGAATCGTAGCAATAGGTAAAGTGGCTACCAGCGCTTTTGGATTTAAAAGCTGCATAAACAGGCCATCGAAAAAGCTAAGTGATGCATCCGCTGAGGTATCACTCACCTGTACTTTTGCTTTTGCGACCTTCCAAGCAATATACAAAATATAGCCGCAACCAATTAAGCTCACATAAGGCAAAAACTGCGGATTTATCATTTGTAAGCCAAGGTAGCCAAGCAGTACAAATAAGATAAACATCGCGCTACCCACGCCGATAAAAAACCCAAGGTGTGAACGTGTTTGTTTATTTAAGCCACTGCTTAAACCGAGTAAATTGATTGGCCCAGGGGTGTACATAATGCCAATAGCATATGCAAAAATATCTGCCATAACAGCTCCAAATCAGTAGTTTAGCTCTATCTTCGAGCCCATTGCAGTTGAAATTGTTTTGGTGTCATACCGAATACTCGTTTGAAGTTACGATTGAGGTGACTGGCATCTGCAAAGCCTGATTCAACCGCTACGCTGGTGGCATCGCGGCCAACTTGTAACGCTCTACGGGCATAATTAATACGACAGTTCAAAACATATTGATGTGGAGTAATACCGAAGTGCTCGCGAAAGCGGCGGATAAAATGAAACTTCGACATAGTGGCTGCATGGGCAATGTCATCAATAGCAATGTCATTGTCGATATTTGCCAAAATATAGTCTTTTGCTCTCAGCAGTAAGCTATCAACACGGGTGCTTAAAGTCGGTAAATCAAGGCTGCCGTTGAGCCTGACTAAAGACTGCGCCATTTGCAATAGTGCAGCTTCTCGCTCTATTTTGTTCGTGCTATTGGTTTGTAAAAGCCTAGATAAGTTAATCACTTGATTACGCAGTAATGGATCTGCATACAAGGTGTTTGCCATACGTAATGTACAATCTTGCTTATACCCTAGCGCTTTGAATAAAGGCTGAAATTCATCAGGATGAATGTACAGCATTAGATACTCTAGGTTTTGCTCCGTGCCAGAGTGACCATCGTGAATATCTTCAGGGTTAAACAAAATAACATTGCCAGGTACGCTTTTATAAAACGCATTACGACAAAAAAAATCTTGCCGCCCCTGTAGAGTTATGCCAATTGAATACTCTTCGTGAGCATGCTTTGCATATGTAAAATCACTCATAGTCGCAGTCAACATCGAGATGCTCTGATGCTGTTCGTTGTTGATGTACTTAAAGTGATTGTCTTTGCTCACAGATGCTCCTGAAGGTTGTGCGCTTCGTTATTATTCCTACGCCAATATAGCGAAGCAAGCAACCTTAAAACTTGAACAAAATTGCTGATATTGAATTAAAGAGATTTATTTTTGCCTAATTAACAGCAAATAACGGCAAATAGCAGTGATACTTATATCGATTTTTCAATTGCTTATACAAATCTCTTCTCAGACTTTTCTTATATTTTATTTTAGTGTGAATGTTTTTATCCCTAACTATGGTCTTTTAAACAATCAGTAGAAAGGGGTTTGTATGAATTTACGTACATCAAATAATTTAGTGATTGCACTTATCACCATCAGTTTTTCGCTATTGGGTTTGTCATTTATCTTGGGAGCAAACCCCAATGCCATTGGCAGTATCTTTTCGTTTTATAAATTAGACTCTCAGGTGCCAGCTCACATCATGAGTATGATCGCAGGCTTTGCATTTTGCTTTGTTGGCATTACCAGCCTTCACTCTCATTTAGGGTTTATTAATAGGGCACTTCCGACCATCACTGCATTTGCTATATCACTGATCTGTTTGATTACGTTGTTTGGCGCTAATCGTTGGCTTGCAAGTGAAGGGGGCTTTCCTGTGATTGGTTCAGGGCAGGGGATCATTAAGTATTTTGCTGTAATTCCGCTATTTTTATTTGTGTTTTACAAAGATGCTTTAAGTGATAAAGCGCATATTACCTTGAATTATGCTTCAGTGGCTTTAGTGCTGGTTTGGATAGGCGCAATGAAGTTTTTTGCTTTTGAGGCAAAGGGGATTGTAACGCTTGTTGAAACATCACCATTCATGTCGTGGTTGTATCAGGTTTTTAGTGTGCAGGGCGCATCGAATGCGATTGGCGTGTTTGACATTGTTAGTGTGCTGTTGCTTTGTGTTGGCTTATTACTCAAAAATAACAAGTTAATAGTGTTGGCAGGGCTTTCCTGTTGCGCTGTTTTTATTATGACGCAAACATTTTTAGTTACCGCGCCGAATGCGCTTAGCAGTACGACGGTTTTAGCTGGACTTGGTCAATTTGTGATTAAAGATCTCTGGTTTATTGCAAACTTAGTGATTATTTATCATCTAGCGGTAATCAATAATACAACTAATGAAATAGCACAATAATTTAGATAGGCCTCACTTTAACCATAGTTTAGGATTAATTACCAAGATCCCACTGTGGAGCAACTTCACGAGTTGTTTGTCTGCCACCCCATAAGATGCATCTATTAATTTTGCGATTGCAGAAAACTACTTAGAGAAGCCTGATTAGGCCCAAGCGCTAAACTTTGCAAATACAGCTTTAACTTTCGCGGAACAAGCAGCAGATGATGAATTACAGTTAGAAATTAATGAACCTATTTTTAAAGTTAATTCCTTACCATGATATTAAAAATAAAAACGCCAGTGCAATGCACTGGCGTTTTTGAAATTACGGAAAAGAGTAGCGCACAATCCGTTTTACAACAGAAAAGTACTGGCGAAAGAAGCCGCCTGTATTGTAATTGATGCCGTGCTCTTTAAAGATAGCTTGCACCTTAGGAGCAATCTCACGATAACGTTTTGCAGGTAAATCAGGGAACAAGTGATGTTCTATTTGATAGCTCAAATGTCCTGTCATTACATGAAACAGGTTACCCCCTTTGATATTTGATGAGCCTAACGCTTGGCGGTAATACCACTGGCCTTGCGATTCATTTTCGCAGTCTTGCTGTTTAAATGTTTCAACTTCACCGGTGAAATGCCCGCAAAAGATAATCGTAGAGGTCCAGAGGTTACGTAATAAATTTGCGGCTAGGTTACCCGTTAAAACGCACAAAAATAAAGGGCCGGCAATCAGAGGGAAAAGCAGGTAGTCTTTCACTAACTGGCGTGCTCCTTTACTAAAAAAGCGTTTTTTGAGTTCGCTATGCGATACCGTGTAATCACGGTTATCTTTTTTCTTACCGAAAAATACTCGCTCGGCAGCCATTTCATGGTACGACACACCCCATTGGAACAGCACGCTTAGCAATAGGTAAGTGATAAATTGCCACAGGTTTTTTACCCGCCAACGAAAGTCATTAGATAAACGCAGTAATCCATAGCCGAAGTCACGATCTTTACCAATAATATTTGTATAGGTGTGGTGCTCGTAGTTGTGAACGCGGTTCCAACTTGAACCATCGCACGCTATATCCCACTCGTAAGACTTTGAATTTATGTGTTTATCATTCATCCAGTCATATTGGCCGTGCATCACATTATGGCCAATTTCCATGTTATCGAGAATTTTTGCAGTGGCTAAACTAAGCACACCGACTATCCATAAAGCAGGCTGAATAAAGCCTAGCATTAAGAGAATACGGCCACTCCATTCAAACACACGCTGGCAAACAATAACGCGGCGAATGTATTTCGCATCTTGCTCACCCAGTTTCGATTTTATATCTGCTTTAATGCTATCGAGTTGGGTTGCTAGTTTTTCAAAATTGACTGTTTTTGTTGTCTTCATGCCGATAACTCCACGTCACTGACTGGTTGCGATATGCAAAGTTGAATTAATTGCTCTGAGCTATCAGAGAGCTCGCCGGTGCGAATATCACGCACGATGCCTTGCTTTTTAACGCATTGGCATTGATGGCAAATTCCCATACCACAGCCAACTGTCACAGGTTGCTTATTCGCTTGTAAGTGAGTAAGTAAGGTTTGTTGGTTATCAATAGTGAATGTTTTGCCCTGATGAGTGAGTGTTAGTTCGTGCTTATCAGGGGTTGCTAAAACAGCAGGGACTGCACTGAAATGCTCACTGTCGATAGGCGTATTTAATTGCTTAGCTAAAGCGGCAGCTTGCTTATATAAAGCAGCTGGGCCGCAGACTAACCAGTGTTTATGCGCGTTTGTTGTCAGCCATGTCGTCGCATCGCCGTCTTTGCTTCGCTCAAGTAAGTGATAATCAAAATTGCTCAGTGATTGTTTTAGTTGTTCAAGCTCATCTTTAAGCCAGTGGCTGTTCGACTTTGCGTAATAAAGCAGGGTAATGGTTTGTTTGCTATCAGCCGGTAAAGACTTAAGCATGGCTATAAATGGCGTAATGCCAGAGCCACCGGCAAGCATAATTATAGAGCGCGCGGTATTTGGCATAACAAACTGGCCTTTAGGCTCAGAGATATTAAGCCATTGTCCAGGCTTCAAATTTGCTAGCTTTGACGTAAATGCGCCAATCTCTTGGCTGCGGATCAATAAACGAATTTGTCGCTCTTGCTTTGCCAATTTTGGTTCGCTTGCGATGGTAAACACGCGAGTCAGTAGTCGCCCGTTCGTTTGTATTGTTAACGCAATATGCTGGCCTGCTTGATGATTTGGCCATGCTTTTTCTGGCTCAACAATCAGCTCGATGCTTTGTTCAGCAAACACGTGTACATGTTTTAGTTGTGCGCGAAAATACCCATCGCGCCAGCCAGGTTTAAAGCACTGGAGCACAGGCTCCCAGTATCCTGACCAAGATTGATGATGCAATAAATGTTTTGATAATGAATTTAATAACATTCTTTTTTTGCCTTTAGCTTACAAGTGTACGCTCATTAGGCGTACAAGTGTAAGCTGAAAAAAGATAATTTCAAGTCTAATTTGAGTGTTAGCTCTAAATTGGCGGGGAAATCCAACTTTTGAGAATTTAAACTTAATAAAAAGAGCCGAGAAAATTGCTAGTTTTTCATTTAAATTCATTGCTATATGCTTGATAGAGCTAACCCGAATTGGCATGCATCTAGAAAAGAAGCCTTGAGTTCTTTTACAAAGAAGTATTTTCGGCTATTAATTGAGAAAGACTTTAACCGTTTTAGTTTGTAGCTCTGCCACCGACGTTGGGGCAAAGCTTAATTTACAGATTGAGGTGTAAGATGAGGGATTCATTGTATTGGGAGCCAATCCAACCTAGTTAATAGCTAGGCAAACATTATCTCATCTGGGTTTCGTTTGAAGCCATCCTTACCTTCTAGATTACGCCAAACCTTTTCGTGAAAGTAAAACGCAACCGTATTGACTGCAGGCTCAACAATGGCGACCAGGCCACCAATTAAAAAACTACCTGTTAAAAAGTAGGTCACTGTAAAAGCGATTGTGAAGTGCATCACTGCAAAAGTAACTGTCTTAACCATTTTGAATACCCCAACTCTCATAATTTGATGAGTTTAGTATTGCTCATCATTTTTAATCTTTAAAATGGAATAATAAGATTGTAGTGATTTATTAAATAGAATGGTTATGCCCAGTATTGCTTGTTAATTTTCAAGTCAATATGCGCACATTGATGAAGAAGTTTTGAGCTTTTCGTCAATTTACTTTTCTATTGCGATAGTTCTAATGCATTGTTTGTAAATATATTTATGGATTTTTGATGGCTGTGAGTGAGTTGTGTGCTACTTGTTTTTTGAAGGGGGCGTTCAACGTTCTAGAGGGCCCAGGCTTTTTGAAAGTCTAGACCCACAGCGGTTTGCTTGAGTGCAACTAGCTAATTTAAAAACTACTCTGCTGCATGGGGTAAAATAAATGAAAGTGTTGCTAAGTGCTCGGTCTTATCAAATACAGCGAGATTTGTACTTTTTTCATCATATATAGCGGCGACTACGTTTAAGCCTTGATTGCGTAGTGGCAATGTCACGATGCCTTCATCATTGCTTATTAGGGGCTTTTGATCTGGGTCATTCACAATATCATTAATCACTTTAGCGCCTTGAACTGCCTTACCATTAAATAGTATGCGATAACTAACTAATGCACCTTTCTGATCTGAAAAGCTGTTTCCTATTGGGATAATTTGTAACTGTTGTTCTTTAAGTTGAGGAATTTTAGTAAGAGGCCCACGCAAATGTACAGCATGTTTTTTTGTATGTTCGCTTAAAACTGCATCAGGGATTTGGTCGCGGCCACTTGCAAACCATTTACCATCTTTAGTTTTGCTCCATAAACCGTTATCGAGCATTCCTGTAACAGCATAAACCGTGTTATCGCTCAGTATCATCATATGCCCTGACTCAACAAGTTTTACACTTTGTTCTTGCCAATTTTTGTTATAACCAGTAACTCTTTTAACTTTGTCTTGGCGCTTAACGGTGTCTAAATCTTGTGCACCTTCACCATATATCAGTGCTAATTGTGATGAGCGCTCAGCAAACCATATTGCATGTGCTTGTGTTTTTGCGCTGTAAATGCTGGAAATTGATATGGCTAATGTAATGCAGGCTAAAGTAACTTTGTTCATTCTTCTCTCTAAGTGTTTATTAATTAAGCGTTAATTTGAGTTTTTTAATTTCTGTTGTTTGCGAGGGTAGTTCTCAGTGGTTTAATTGTTTATCATACTGCAAATGATAAGTATTGTTAATTGCATGTTCAAATGATGGATAATGTAAATCTTTACCTAATAACTACAAGCTTTATTGAATAACTACAATTCATACCTGAGAGATAGAATGAACAGATATCAAAAATCAGCCCTTTCAATCATGATTAGCGCAATTTTTACATCTTCCGTATATGCCACTACAGAGCCATCAGAGATAGAAAAAATATCAGTGTCGGGTGTAAGGCAAGCTTTTCGTGGGGATGTTCCTTTAAATGAGCAACCACAATCTGTCGAGTTTATTTCATCAGACACACTCAATGAGGCTGGTGTAACCACCTTAAGTGACATTTTCGATTTAACCCCAAGTATTTCAGAACAAAATGACTTTGGTGGTTTATGGGAAAGCTTTGCAATACGAGGTTTAGTGGGTGATGAGAATATTCCATCAGGCTTTTTAATTAACGGTTTTTCATCTGGGCGAAGCTTTAGCGGTGTTCGTGATACGAGTAATATTGATTATGTAGAAATCATGAAAGGAACAGGCTCTGCACTCTATGGACGCTCTGAGCCTGGCGGTACGATAAATATCATTACAAAAAAACCGCAGTTTGCACAGCAAGGCTATGTAAAAGTCACTGCCGGTAGCTGGCAAAGTTATCGCACTGAAGGCGACTACACGAACGCAATTACGGACCAAGTGGCTTTTAGAATTAATGGTGCTGTGGAAGATAGTGAAGGTTTTAGAGATTATCATGAATCAGAAAAAACTGTATTAACGCCTTCAATTTTATGGCTAATTTCAGATAAAACGAAGTTGAATTATGAGCTAGAGTACGTTGATCAAAGTTTAACTTTCGATCGAGGTATTGTTGCTGTAGATGGTAAAATTGATGCGCTACCCATTGAAACTTTTTTAGGTGAGCCAAGTGATAAACCTACAGAAGTTAAGGCTATTTCTCATCAGCTTACCCTTGAGCATCAATTAGGAGAATGGTCGCTTCTAACAGGTATTAGTTATAGCGATTCAGAGTTTTTAAGCGAATCAAGTGATGCTGAGCTTGCTCCAAGCCGACAAGTATATTTCATTGATGGCGTGACACTGAGCAGACAACATAACCAGCGTGACTTTCAAACTAACTATATATCTGCACGCTCAGAGCTTAGCGGTAGTATAAAAGCTGCAGGTTTCACTCATCACCTTTTAATTGGTGCTGATGCCAGTAAGTTTGATTTTGATAAAGTTTGGTACAGATATCGCCCGACTCTTGATGACACGAGTTACGCTATAAATATGTATGAGCCTGAGTACGGTAAAACGGCGCCTGAAGGTTCTCTGTTATTCGACACCACAGAAGTACAGAATAGCTATGGTATTTATATTCAAGACCAAGTCGACATCACTGAAAAATGGAAAATGCAAATTGGTGGTCGTTACGATTGGTTTGATCAAAGAATTGATAACCATAAAAACTTAACGCGTTCAGAGGCTGACAAAAGCACCTTCAGCCCTCGAGCAGGTTTAGTATATGCTCACTCTGAAGATCTACAATTTTATAGCAGTTATTCTGAAGGTTTTAGACCTAATAGTGGTTTCGATGCTGATGGAGAAGCATTTGAGCCTGAGGAAACAACCTCTATTGAAGTTGGAGTTAAATTTAATACAGACATTGTCAGTGGTAGCTTTACAGTATTTAATGCGCAAAAGAGCAACATGTTAAGCACAGACGTACAAGCAGGTGTATCTAGGGCTCTAGGCGAGGTTACGAGTGAAGGTGTTGAGCTAGACTTACACGGTAATATTACTAGCCAAACTTCGTTTGATCTTGCATATACTTACACTGATGCTAAAACAGCAAAAGATACTGTTAATACCGATTGGTGGGTTAGTTTGCCAAAAGGCACCCCTTTATTAAACATTCCAAAACATAGTGCCAATGTGCGTATTAAGAGAGAGTTAAGTGATTTAATCGATTCGAACTCAACAGTTGGTGTGTCGGTTCAATATGTTGGGGAGCGGCTAGGTGAAGCGATTGACCCTAGCTATTATTTGCCTTCATATACTTTGGTAAATCTGTTTGCAAACTACCATGTTAATGATGATTTGAGCTTACAGTTTGTTGTAAATAACGTATTGGATAAAACCTATTACGCTAATTCATACTCTGCAATTTGGACCCAACCAGGTGAGCCGTTAAATTATAAGGTTAGCTTACAATATAATTTTTAACGTAGGTTTAATTGCAACTTGCTTAGACTCCAAAGTCATTGCCTGCATTCTTGAGCGAAAGTTTTGCAGAACATTCTTTGACTTAAATACAAAAACGAACCGTTGGGTTCGTTTTTTCTTATCATCGAATGCATAGTGCTTCTTATAGTTATAGAAACAAAAGCTTCTGTATAATTATATTACTATTTGTTTATCACTTTAATTATAATATATTTTTATGTCTTAATTTAGGGATATAGTGCAATGATGAAATTTAGGATATTCGGTAGTTTTATTTTCTTTCTTTTAATATATAGCTTTCAGGTTTCAGCGCAAGAAAACAGGCCAAATCAGGTTTCTATAACCCAGTTAGCTGATGGGGTATGGCTGCATACATCATATTATACTTACCCTAATGGTACAGAATTTCCCTCAAATGGCTTAATTGTGAAAGAAGGAGATAGTTTAACCCTTATCGACACAGCGTGGGGGGAATTACTCACTTTAGATTTACTCGAAGCAATTAGCTCAGAAATAAAACTGCCAGTAAGCAAAGCATTTGTTACGCATGCGCACGGTGACCGAGCTGCTGGTATCGATGTACTTGAGTCTAAGGGAATCAATGTTTTTGCTCATCCATTAACTGCTCAGTTAACCATAGAACAAGGCGCGGCAGTACCTAACAATATTATCAAAGAACTTAGAGTAGCAGATTCAGTTGTTAAATTTGGCTCTCTTGAACTATTTTTTCCAGGCCCTGGGCATGCAATGGACAATGTTATGGCGTGGTTACCTGAAAAAAGAATCTTATTTGGTGGCTGCGCAGTTCGGTCACTTCAGTCATCATCTGTAGGTAACCTAGTTCATGGTGACATACACTCTTGGCTTAATATAACAAAGCAATTAAAAAGGAAATTTAAAAGTGCAGTGATTGTCGTCCCTGGACATGGCGCTGTTGGTGGATATGATTTACTCTCACATACAGAAAAATTAATAACCGATCATCTCAAATAGGTATAGGTTATGGCGGCTTTAGGCTCACATTGAACATTTTAAGGCCGCTTTCTCCCTTGTGCTTTGCGCGCCAAAAAAGTACGTAGAATCTCGCTTGAAAGTAACTTTAAATTCGCTTTGTATTATTTGAAACTCGCCTTGCCGAATTTGGCTGGTAATGAAAAATGAACCTGCAGATACTGTTAATTAAAAGTAAATTCTTTTAAATCTGAACACACATCTAAAGGTTAAATATGCACACAATAAATAAAAAGGCATTAGCAGCTGCTGTCGCTTTAGCTTGCTCATTACCTGTACATGCACAAAACGAAAATCAGCTGGATACAGATAATAAAATAGCAAAAGAGCCGCAAAGTGGCTTAGAAATCATTTCTGTTACGGCAACAAAGCGTAAAACAAAGTTGATGGAAACACCGGTAGCAATTACGGCGCTAACAGAAGCTGAGCTTAAAAAGAATGGTGTTAATAATATTAAAGATATTGCGAACCTTGTTCCTAGCCTTGATATCTCAACAGCAACAGATCAATCAGCACCTGTTATTTCAATGCGTGGGGTCCGATCTACCAACCTTACAGAACTTGGTGACCCAGCAGTTGGTGTGCATTTAGACGGTGTGTATTCACCTAGAATGCAAGGTGCACTTGCACTTATGTATGATATTGACCGTGTTGAGGCATTGCGAGGTCCGCAAGGTACCTTATTCGGCCGAAACTCTACGGTGGGTAGTATCAATGTCATATCTGCAAAGCCACAATTTGAAAACTTCTTTGGCAATGTGAATGTTGAAGCAGGTAAGTACAACAGTAAAAACATTGATGGCATGATTAATATTCCAATTAATGAGGAGTTTGCAGTTCGTTTCGCTGCAAAAGGTTTGAAGCGTGACTCCTACTTAGAAGGCTACTACGATCCTAACCAATACGATACTCGCAGGCTCTCTGATGATGTATTAAATGCCCCAGTAATATCTGAAGACTCATATCAAGGCGTGGGTCAAACTGTCACTCAAAGAGAAAACTGGTGGATTGATGGTGCTGGTACAGACCCTGAAGCACAAAAAGTTCGCGCATTAACACCAGCGGATAAAAGTGATTTTTATAATAATGCCGATGAGTATTCATTTCGTATCAGTACACTTTGGGAGCCATTAAATGGTAATTTCTCAAACCATACGGTTTTCCAAAAGTACGTAAACAACAGCAGCAATAATCTTGATTTAGTTAACTGTGATAAGTTAAGAGGGCGCCCAGCTGAAATGGGAGGTGATTGCTCAAACTTTTTGCCAAGTGATAACACATATCAGGCTGTCGTGAATGTCCCAGGGCAATTAGATTTAGATATCACATATCTTCGCAACACGTTAAATTATAACCTAAATGATGAATACAATATTGTGTGGTTGATGGGTTATGAAGACATGGAAAGAGAGTCAGCACAAGACAGTGAAGTGGGACTTGACCCTTGGGATGGTGCCACTTACTTCCTAGACGGCACTGGGGCTGAATCGTTTTCAACAGAATTACAACTTCAATCCGATGAGTACGGTGATTTTATATGGATTGTGGGGGCAAACTACTTCCACGAAAAAACAACAACAGTGGGTTATTATGATAATCCAATGGATGATAAAGCGTTTTGGGACCAACCGGATCGCTCAACAGATGCATTTGCCATTTTTGGTCAAGGAACATACAAACTAACTGAGAAGTTACATGCAACTTTAGGCTATCGTTTTAGTGATGAAACAAAGCAAGACAAAGGCGGCAGAACGTATCGATGCTCAAATGCAGATGGGTGTGCTGTAGGTTGGTTAAATAGAACAGAACTAAATAATCTTCCAGTCGACTATTACGAAGACCCATCTATCTATGCGTCTTACTTTGAAAATGACAACAAAGGAAGCTGGCAGCATCATGACTTCCGTGTTGGCTTAGATTATGACATTTCATCAGAAACCATGCTTTATGCATACTTAGCGAGTGGCTTTAAAGCGGGCGGTATTGGTGATGTATACGAAGTAGTTAACGATAGAACCGGTGATGTTACACGATTCGAAACGAAGTTTGACCCAGAAGAAGTATTAACGTGGGAGCTAGGTGCTAAATCAAGCTTTTTTGATAACTCACTTAACTTAAAAGCTGCTTTTTTCTATACAGATTATACCGATATGCAATACGCATCGGTTGGTTCGATTGGTAATGTTGAACGCTTATCAGTTGTGGAAGATGACAACGGAACACCGATTTTAGGTGATGATGGCGAGCCTCTTCTTGATTATCAAAATCAACCCGTGATTGCATATTACACGCAGAATGTTCCAGCATCGACGATTAAAGGTATTGAATTCGAATTTGACTGGAAACCATATCCAAATGGTCGTATCACAGGTTACGTAACCTGGACTGATGCTAAAATTACGGAAGATTGGAATACCAAGTGGGACTATGATTCTGAGTATCTATTCGATATCTCTTATGAAGAATCAAAAGATCCTGAAAACACATTGTTAACCACTAACCTCAAGGGTAACAATCTAGCAATGACACCTAAATACACTGCGAATATTAGTTATACGCATACGTTCAATTTAGGTGAATATGGCTTTATTCATGGCTGGTTTAACGCAAGCTGGAAAGATAAATCGTATTCAACGGTGTGGAACCTTGATAAGCATTTAGATGATATGGATTTTGCTGTTTCAGACGAAGCGACACAGTATATCGATGATAGCCGAGATGCATTCGCGGTTTATAACGCTTCTTTGAAATATGAGCCGCAAAGTCAAAAATGGTATGCAGAGCTGTTCATCAATAACGCATCTGATGAGACTATTCAATATTGGAACAACACAAGCAAAGGTGTACCAAAAGGTAGTTTCGGTATGCCGAGATATTATGGTGTTAGAGCCGGTTTCTCATTTTAACCCTACTACTAAGCGCTCTCATATTGCTCAGCAATATGAGAGCTAAACAGATTATGAGGCAAAAAAATGAAAAAGTTTTGGCTACGTATATCAATTTTCTGTATCGCATTTTTATCCCCTAGTCTAAGTGCTAACTACTTTAAAGATAACTTTTCTTGGGGTTACGACACCAGTATTTGGACTGCACGACAAGGCAATAATGGAACGCCATTTGGGTGTACTTTTCAACCTAATATGCAAAGCCCCAGTGAACATGGTTTAACGCTGTCATTATCGCAGGGCACATGCTCAGAGTTACAAAGTAATCAGTTTTATAGCTATGGCAAAATACAAGGTCGTTTAAAATCAGGAAATGTTGCGGGTACAGTTTCATCGATATTTACTTACACATCATGGTGGGATAGCCCAGGTCGAGCATGGCAAGAAGTTGATATTGAACTGCTGCCTTCTCTTGGCAATGTTGTACACACAAATATTATTTATCAGCCGCAAGGTGGGGTATATCAGAGCTGGGAGCAAGACATCGACCTAAGTCAATATGGGCTCGATTATCGTGAAAACTTGCTGATGATAGGTTTCGATTGGTCCAGTCGTGTTATTCGTTGGTATCTTTATGATGCCAATGGCCAAGAGCAAACTATTCGTATCGTTTATAAAGATAATGGTGATGGTGTGCTCGCAAATAATGAGATACCAGCCTACGCTTGGCCAGTGGATAACACCAAGATTATGATCAATCACTGGCATGGCGATAACTCACAAGAAGCCAATTACTTTCCTGGTCAATACTATGGCACTTCATCATGGGTATATTATGACTTTATTGAATACATACCTAATTAATCATTTAATTTTCAACGTGTTGTTTTATAGGTTTTAAATGTCTAGATTTAAATTTTCACCGCTTGTATTAAGCCCATTAGCCTTGATTGGACTTGTTTATACTCAGTGTCCGCTTGCTGTCGAGGGAGGTCACGTAAAATGGCCTGATGTAAACACTAAACTTAAGCAAGACCCTGCTGTTGAGAAGCAGGTTGACGAGCTCATTCAGACGATGACAATTGAGCAAAAAGTAGCGCAAATGGTTCAACCTGAAATCGGTTATTTAAGTGTCGAGCAAATGCGCAAGTATGGCTTTGGATCGTACTTAAATGGAGGTAACACCGCGCCTTATGGTAATAAACGTGCCTCGATGAAGCAGTGGCTTCAATATGCAGATGAGATGTATCAGGCATCAGTAGATGCTTCATTAGATGGGGCTGCAATCCCGACGATTTGGGGCACAGATGCAATGCATGGACATAGTAATGTTTATGGAGCTACGTTATTTCCTCATAACATTGGTTTAGGTGCAACCAGAGATAAAGATCTAATTAAACGTATCGGTCAAGCTACAGCAAAAGAAGTTTCTGCAACTGGAATAGAATGGAGTTTTGCTCCCACTGTCGCAGTGGTCAGAGATGATCGTTGGGGCAGAACGTATGAGAGTTATTCTGAGAACCCAGATTTAGTTAAAGAGTATGCCGGTGAAATGGTTGTTGGTATTCAAGGTAGCATCAACAATAATTTCTTAAAAGCGACAAATCGTATTGCAACAGCAAAGCACTTTGTTGGTGATGGTGGAACCGAGCGAGGTATAGACCGTGGCAATACTATTATTGATGAAAAAGGGTTAAGAGACATTCATAGTCCAGGCTATTTTTCAGCGATAAATGAAGGGGTTCAGTCAGTTATGGCGTCCTTTAACAGCTGGAATGGCCAACGTGTGCATGGTGATAAATATTTACTAACTGATGTACTTAAGAAGCAAATGGGCTTTGATGGGTTTGTAGTTAGCGACTGGAATGCCCATAAATTTGTTGAAGGCTGTGATTTAGAGCAATGTGCTGCTGCTATTAATGCCGGTGTCGATGTTATTATGGTCCCTGAGCACTTTGAGGCCTTTTATCATAACACGGTTGCGCAAGTAAAAGATGGCACTATCTCTGAAGAAAGAATTAATGATGCTGTTCGACGCTTTTTGAGAGCGAAAATTAGATGGGGAGCTTTCTCAAGAGGTAAACCATCAAGCCGTTCTGAATCACAGCATCCTGAATGGTTAGGCGCTTCTGAGCACCGTGAGCTCGCTAGAGAAGCTGTTCGTAAGTCATTAGTGTTATTAAAAAATAATGACCAAATACTCCCTATTAAAGCAACAAGCAAGATATTAGTTGCTGGCGATGGTGCCGATAGTATTGCAAAGCAAGCGGGTGGGTGGAGTGTTTCATGGCAAGGCACAGACAACACTAATGACGATTTCCCAAATGCAACGTCAATTTATGCCGGTTTAAAGGAGCAAGTTGAAAGTGCTGGTGGTCAAATTGAACTAAACGAAGCGGGAAACTACTCCGTTAAGCCAGATGTAGCGATTGTTGTTATAGGCGAAGAACCTTACGCAGAATGGTTCGGTGATATCGAGTTTCTTGAATATCAATATAAAACAAAAGCTGATCTTGCATTACTGAAAAAATTAAAGGCTGATGGTATTGCAGTTGTCACCGTATTTTTAAGCGGTAGACCGCTTTGGGTAAATAAAGAGCTCAATGCATCTGATGCATTTGTGGCTGCATGGTTACCGGGCTCAGAAGGTGAGGGGGTAGCAGATGTGTTATTGACAGATGCGAAGGGTAACACTCAGTTTGATTTCTCTGGTAAATTAAGCTTTTCATGGCCAAAGTATGATACGCAATACACATTAAACCTAGGTGACAAAACTTATGATCCATTATTTGCTTATGATTATGGATTAACTTATCAAGACACGGTTAATGTGCCTTTATTAAGTGAAGATACAACACCTAAAAAGGTGGCAAATGATGACGCTAAGCCTTTATTTGTAAGAGGACTTTCAGAGAACTTAGTGTGGGAACTGAAAGATTCAAAAACAGCAGCCATTGAAACAACAGGCTCTTCGGCAACCAGTGG
Organism: Pseudoalteromonas sp. SCSIO 43101; assembly: GCF_023650775.1. Lineage (NCBI taxonomy): Bacteria > Pseudomonadati > Pseudomonadota > Gammaproteobacteria > Alteromonadales > Pseudoalteromonadaceae > Pseudoalteromonas > Pseudoalteromonas sp. SCSIO 43101. The sequence continues at coordinate 283,544 of NZ_CP072674.1, read as the reverse complement.
TGATGGTACCAGCTTGTTAATGCAGTCTGTTAATTTGTCTTATCAGGAAGATGCAAGACAGTTCATTTGGCGAGCTGGGGCAAAAAAAGCAACCTTGAGCTTAAGCTATCAGCTGCCTGAAGTACTGAGTGATGCGAGTAAATCTGGTTTTCTTGAACTTAAAATGAGAATTAACACTGCGCCAAGTAATCAGGCTCAATTGCAAGTAATGTGTAATGAAGGAAATTGCTTGCGCAACATTAAGTTTGAATCAATAGAAGCCTTGATGAATGATAAGAAATGGCATACGTTAGCCATACCGTTAAATTGTACATCTGCGTTAAATAATACGACAAAGGTGGCAGAGGTGTTAAATGTTTCAGCAAAGGCTGCCAGCTTAGCTGTTGCTGATATAGCACTGTCTAGTAAACCAAATGCAGATGCTTATTTACTCACATGCTCTGACTAAATCTTAGTAAGGCTGATGGGCAAGTAATGCCTATCAGCTTTACCTTATGGATTGAATAATTTGAATACTAGTAACCCTCGCGGCCATTTATTTTGGCTGTTTCAGATTTGTGGTTGGGTTGTTTACGCAATGCTAACCGAATTGATGATTAAAGTCCCAAGTGATGAGCCTTGGACTATCCATATCCCGCATTTGATTATTGATACAATTTGTGGGTTTATAATTACCCTCTCCCTTAGAAAAGTATTTACTTGCATCAACTTTATAGAGCTAAAGTTGAAGATTGCACTTCATATTTTCATTGTCATAACTGCAACGTTAATTTGGACACAAATTAAGTGGATAACACTACAGTGGTTTTATGGAAACTTTTGGCAGCCAATGACATGGTTTGATTTTGGAACATGGACGTCGGCGTCATTAACAGTGCTTTCAACTTGGACCGCGTTTTATTATGGGATTAAGATTTATTTAGATAATTTAGAACAAACGCAAAAAGCAGCAGAAGCCACACACTTAGCTAAAGAATCACAATTAAAAATGCTGCGCTATCAGCTTAATCCCCACTTTATGTTCAATAGTATCAATGCGATTTGTACATTGATTTTGAAGAAAGAAAGTTTAGAAGCTGTAAAAATGCTCGAGAAACTGTGTGATCTATTGCGACATAGCTTATATACAGATCCGCTGGAAAAAGTAACAATTAAAGAAGAAATTGGCATTCTTAGCAATTATTTAGATATAGAAAAGTGCCGTTTCACAAATAAGCTTGTTGTTGATATTTCTGTTGCAGATGGCTGCAACGAGTTACTGATCCCATCTATGTTGATACAACCCCTTGTAGAAAATGCATTAAAACATGGCATGCGTTCAAACCAGCTAATGTGCATTACTATAGCCATAGAAAAAACTAAGAGTTATTTAAATATAAAAGTGTCTGATACTGGCAAGGGATTTGGTGATGAAAGCACAAATAAAAGAGGGATAGGATTAGCAAATTGTGAGCAACGTTTGAAGCTAATGTACGGAAAGTCACACCGTATAGAAAAGGGCAACTTAAGTGAAGGTGGTGCTTGGGTATGTATAACATTACCTATGAGTGGTCATAATAAATGATAAAACTAAACACGATACTGGTTGATGATGAATACAGCGCCGTCGAAGGTTTACGTATTCGACTTGAACAATTTCCTGAAATTAATATTGTTGGTAGTGCATGCAGTGTTGACGATGCTATTGAGCTTATAAATAACAACGAAATTGATTTAATCTTCTTAGATATCGAAATGCCCACCAAGTCTGGCTTTGAATTGATAAAGTATTTTCAACCCGAAGCATGTCCAGCAGTCATTTTTGTCACTGCTTTTCATCAACATGCAGTACAAGCTTTTGAAGTTAGAGCTATCGATTATTTATTAAAACCAGTCAAACTAGACAGGCTTGCAGAAGCTATAGAAAGAGTTGTAAGTAACGTAAAGTTATTCCAAAAAAGTGAGTTGATAGCGCTACAACAAGAAGTGAGTAACAAGGCTGAGCAAAACAAACACTCAGCCAATCAGTCAGACTATAATTTTGATAGTGATCACTTGGTTATCCGGGATGCTAAAAACCCGATTCAAATAATTTCATTCACCGATATTCTTTGGATTGATGCAGCTGGTGATTATATGTGTGTGCATACTGCAACCGAAACCCATGTTATGAGAGCTAGATTAAAAGAACTTGAGAATAATATGCTTCCTGAGGCCTTTTTGCGGATCCATAAGTCTACCATTGTCAATTTAACTTATGTAAGACAGCTTGAGCCATTGCGCAACTCAGAGTACATGGCAACCTTAACTACTGGTAAAACATTAAAAGTAAGTCGAACCTACAGTAAGCAATTAAAAAAGCTGATTTAAATAAATCGGTGCTGTTTACAATACCTCGTTATAAACAGCACCTTACTATGCAGTAGTATTTACGGCTGTTTTGACCAAACTGATTTTAGAATGTTAAACCCAATCGCACCGAGAACGATACCTGTTACTTTATCAATATAAAATGCGGCTCTAATGAATTTTTGTCTGATAGTCGTTTTTGACAACATATAAATAATAGCTACATCCCAAAAAAAGACGACTAATGTCATCCATACTCCTAAAAGTACTTTAAAGCTAATACTGACTTCGGGGGTTAGTGCAACAGTAAACAAGCTTAAATAAAATAATAAATTTTTAGGGTTTAAAATACCTGAGAGAAACCCAGTTACAAACTCTTTGCAAAAGCATGATAATGAAAATTCACTTGCAGTCTTAGTGCTTGTAGAAAAGTTAGCGTAGGCATTTCTAGGTGCTTTTAATGCATGATAGGCAATATACATTAAAAATAAGCCTCCAATTGCTTTAAGCGTAATCATTAAAGTAATGGATGAAGATAATATGGCGCCAACACCAATAAGACATAATGCAATATAGACTGCATTAGCAGTTGCAATACCTAACGCAACGCCAATGGCGTTTTTTTGGTTACCTTTCAGCGCACTTTTAACAACGAGTACAAAATCAGGTCCTGGACTCAGTAATGCCAGAAAGTGTGCAGCTGCCACTGAAATAAAAATACTTATTAAGCTAATATCCATAAATTCCTCAAAGTGTAAATATGAAAAATGAAGAGCGGGCTAAATTACGCGTTCTTCCTTGCTTTAATTGAGAAAACAAGAGGAGCTTGTTGTCTTTATAAAGTAATTGATACGCCTTACCAGAGACATACTCTAAGCCTAAAAAACAGTCATATGGGCTAAGAGGGTGCTTATCAGCAGACTCTATTGTTAAACCGGCCTGAATGAGCGAGTTTATAATGTCACTGTTTTCGACTTAGTGCCGTCACAATTTTTGGTATTGGTGATTAGGGGAAGATCAAGGTTATAAAAAGTAGACTGAGTATGGAGCTCAGTTCTTTTATTCCATGTACCTCTATTTACTTAAATATAATCCATTTCCCTTCATCTAATTATTTTCTATTGGGCATTATCTAAAAGTCAGAATAACACCCAATAAAAATTATAAATATTATATTTTTAGTTAAAATAAGCCTTTAGTCACATAGAGAACCTAGCTCAGCAACTGTTGTTTTCCAGTTCGATTTTTGATTATCATTTGAGAGAATAACAGAGCCAAAAAAGTTAACTTTCGGCTTTTCAAAACCACAATATTCGAGAGTATAGCGGCATAACTGTTCTACTACGGGCTTTGCTAGTTCCTGAGCGAGCTCTTGGGGTGTATCCATGGTTAAGATCACTCTCGCAGTTTTGTCAGTTAGCAGTGGCGTCGGCAATAAGCTGTTTTGTTCGAATTTAAAGGTCACACCGGGTAAAAATACGCGGTCGAAAAGGCCTTTTAGTTTAGCTGGTACACTTCCCCACCAAATTGGCGCAATAAGTACTAGATGATCGGCCCATTTAAGTGCATCAGTAAATGTGTCTAGGCATGGCTCGAAAGGTTGCACTTGGTCATAGCCGAACATCAGGTTAGGGTTAAAGTCCATTTCAGAGAGTTTAAATATGCGGATATTCGCCGCTTTTTTAGCTGTAAACTCATACGCACTCGTTAATGAATCAGCAAAGCTATGGGCTTTAGGGTTTCCGTTTAAAATGAGTATATTTTTCACAATTACTACCTCTATGTATTAGGAAATAATTGCAAGTCTAAAGCCTCCCCTTAACGGGAGAGTCAATCATTTTTTGAAAAACAAATAAATACGGTACATTAAATATATAGAATGTTATATGTAACGAAGCTGGTTTTTTCTTTTAACTCTTAGTAAGCCAGCGGAAGGATTTATGCAAAAAATCCACAGCGTTTTTCTCAATTAGCTCGCCATGGGCCATAACCAAAATTTCAGGCTGCCAGGCTAGCATCTGTTCAAAATGTTTTCTGGTCTTGGCTTTGTTAAACATAAAACTTAGACGCCAATCGATAGGTGTTTTTCCATCAGGGGCGATGATCCCAACGCCCTTGGCTATCCATTTTTGCAAAGGGTTAAAATTATCACCCGAAAAGTTTTCTACCAAATCAGTAACAATGAGTGTTTTAGAGCTTTTATGGAAAAACACACACTCTTCCATAAGAGGGGAGCCTGTAACTAAGACTTGGTTAATTTCATTTTGCCACTGCCACGCTAAATCGTCATTTAGGGACGCATCAAATGAGATATCGCTACGCTTTTTGATGACTTCATCAGTGCCATAGATTTGCGCATCTGGATATTTTGTTATCCATTGTGGTAAAAACAGGTGATGTAAATGATTTGGTGCAATAAGGTATTTGACCGAGCCTAACTGGTCTATTTGGGTTTTTAACGCATCACTTAGATAGATAGGACTATGAACCCACAGATCGCCATTTGCGAGTTTAATGACTGTCATTCGAGTTGTAAAAGGTAAAAAGAAGAACCTTACTGCTTCACCATCAAAAATCCAAATGTCGTTTGCTAACTTTTCCATATTATTCCTTAATTAGAATTTAAGTTATCAAAAAAAAGATTAGTTTATTGAAAATGTTAATTTAGATTGTACTGCTTGTTCTAGGTCTACATGAGATACTATAAACCCTCCACTAAAGGGGAGAGTCAACTAATTATTTAGCGTTAATAATCCCAACACATGAATCGATTTTGGCTATTTTCTGTTCTGTTTGCTCAATTTGAGCTTGCAAACGGGCTTTTAAGTGTACTAAAAACTCGCTTATCTCAGCCCAGTTTGCTTCCCCGTTTTCATATTTTATAAACCCTTTTAGCTCAGCTAGTGTAACCCCCAACAGTTTTGCTTCTGCGATTAACCTCAATACTTCAATGTGCTCATCGGTGTAAACACGGTATTTTCCTTGGCGTTTTGGGGGGACAATAAGCTCTTTTTCTTCGTAAAACCGAATAGCTTTAACAGATAAATTCGTTTTTCTTGCTACTTCACCGATAAACACCTGTTACTCCATCTATACATCGATATTATTCGTTATATTTAAATAAGCGGTTAGTTTCGCCTTTTTCAAGCTCTCAAGTTAAATGTGTTGTTGAATCGCGTATCAGTAATTCAGGTGTAAAAATATGCTCTATATTCGAGAGACTTTGTTTATATACTTGTTTTAACACCAAGTTGGCGGCCATGATCCCCATTTTCTCTACCGGGTTATCAATGGTAGTCAAAGTTGGGTACAAGTAATTTGTAAAATGAACATTATCGAATCCGACGATAGCTAAGTCTTTTGGTAGATCAAGCTGATGCTCTCGAGCATATTTCATTACACCAGATGCCATTTCATCATTTGCACAAACAACAGCAGTAAATTTTATGTTGTTGTTAAAGAAATGCTTTAAGCCGTTATACCCACCGGTTTCTTTAAAGTCACCGACAAATAGAGTTTGCTCATTAAAAGTAATACCGTATTCTTTAAGTGCTTTTTTGTGACCTTCTAGTCGATCAAATGCATCGGGTTTAAATAACGGGCCTGCAATGTATGTTATATCTTTATGGCCTTGAGCAAGTAAGTGCTTAGTTGCTAAATATCCGCCCATCACGTTATCCAGACTAATGCAGTTTTCTTTCATTTTATCTACATAGCGGCTGATTAAATAAATAGGGGTTTTACCTTTGTTTAATTTTACTAGATACTCATCACTAACAGCTTCAACATGAGCAATGATTGCATCGCAATTACGTGAAATTAAAAATTCTAAGCCATTCTTTTCTTTGTCTTCTTCACTGTGTCCCGGCGTAATAATGACATGTTTTCCGGCAGCTCTTAATTGAGCTTCGATAGCAGACATCATCTCACCAAAAAACGCGCCATCTAATTCAGACACTAAAATACCCACACTATTAGTGCAATTTGAAGCGAGAGAGCGAGCTATTGAATTTGGTTTGTAACCAAGTTGCTCCATCGCATCGAGGACTTTTTGTTTGGTTTTTTTGCTGACGTAGTCATTTTCATTTAACACCCGAGATACGGTTGATAAAGAAACGCCAGCGAGCTCTGATACCTGATAAATAGTTGCCATAATTACTGTTTTATATAAATCTTAACTGTTTAATTTACAGACTTGCACGCCTAATTGCCAAGTCTTCTGTTATTTTTTCTGTCATTTCAGATGTTAATGGATAAAAGGCCATCAGTGCCGCGGCTATTAGAGCAAACGCTGCTGGTAGCCAACTCATTAGTAGAATCATGCCATCGAGTGAGTGTGCAATGGTCGTTTCGTCCATTCCGTCATAGCCATAACTTGCAAGTACAACAAGCACTAAGGCTCCGGCAAATCCACCCCCCGTTTTTTGCACGAAAGTTCCTGCTGAATATATGAGGCCAGTGGCACGGCGTTTATTTTTCCACTCAGAATAGTCTGCACTATCCCCAAGCATTGTAAAAAACAGGGTAGGCATCATGGCTGCGAAGAATTCGGATAGACAACCCATAACAAAGATAAGGCTGAGGTTATCATTTGGCAGCCAAAAGAAACAAATGGTAAAGAAGGCACTTAGTAATAATGAAGCGATAAACAAAGTACGTTTACCCAGAATCTCAGCTAATTTTCCTGTACTTAACGCGCCGAAAATTGAGACGATTAATAAAGCTATAAAGTATTGGCCAGTTAAAAGCTCATTACCTACGTAATATTTAAAATAATAAGCGATAACACCATATTTAATGCCATTAAACATCATTGTTAAAAAGCCCATACCTAATAAGATCAGCCATGGTTTATTTGTAAGTAAATCAACCATATCTCGTTGAGTGCCACTTAGCTTACTATGATCGCTTGCAAGTAAGCGACGAATTACGACAGTCATAAAAATCATTGTTGCCGCAAAAAACAAACCGGAGTAGAGCTCGCGATAATAGAAAAATAATGTGATCGCCAATAAAGGAAGAATGATAAAAGGTAAGCTTGAACTTAAATCGGTTAACTCTGTTTTTAGTGAAACTTGCTTATTTATTGCTGGTTGAACACGCTCTTTTGTACTTGCAAACGTAATAAGCATAAGAAGAGTTAGTAAGGCGGCAAATACGTACATAGTATATTGGTAACCTTGTGCACTATCTCCTTGTCCAAAGTATGCAACTAAATCAGGTAAAAAGCCCATAACTAATAAGCCACCTGCAAATGCTCCGGCAAAGCGAAAGCCAGACAGTTTAGTTCGCTCTAGATCATCACCAGTCATAACCCCCATTAAAGCAGAGTAGGGTACGTTACTTACCGTATAAGCTAGAGTGAGCCCTATATAAGTGAAATAAGCATAAAATAGCTTAGCTGCTGGGCTTATGTCAGGTGTTGTGAAGCACAACACCATAAACAAGGCTAGAAAAGGAGTTGACCACAATATCCAAGGACGAAATTTACCGAAACGTGTTTGCGTCCGATCTGCAATCATCCCCATTATTATATCTGTCACGCCATCTGATAAGCGCACAACTAAAAAAAGTAACGCAGCAGCGGCGGCAGAAATACCAAATGTGTCTGTATAAAAAACGGCTAAATAAGCCAAAGCACCACGCCAAACTAAATTAGCGCCGGCATCGCCCATCGCGTAGCCTATTTTTTCGTAGATGGGAAGAGTGTGTTTTATCATTATTGTTGTCTTATTATCGGCGCGTGATTAACTGACTATATGCTTTACCACTTAGCTTTACTGTTCGTACTTGTGTATCGTAATCAACATGAACAATTCCGAAGCGTTTTGAATAACCTTCTGCCCACTCGAAATTATCCATTAAGCTCCATGCAAAGTAGCCAGCTACATCAACACCTTGTAATATGGCATCATTCACTGCATTTAAATGGGCATTATAATAGTCGATACGATCTTGATCGTTCACCTCTCCATTCTCCATTTTGTCCGCCATAGCTGCTCCATTCTCTGTAATATAAATTGGCGGCAAATCATATTTTTGATGCAAGGAGTCTAATAATTCGGTCAATGCAGATGGGTAAATTTCCCAACCAATATCTGTCATCGGCGCTTGGTGAGGCAGTTCATGGTAATAATCTGTATCACTTGCTTCATAACGCAGTCTGGTATAAAAATTTACGCCTAAGAAATCTAAAGGTTGGCAAATAATCTCCATGTCGCCATCTAGAATGTCAGGTCTGTGAGCGGGTGGCAACTGCTCTATGATGTCAGGGTAAGCTCCTTGCATTATAGGTTTCATATACCATTGGTTTATATAGTCATCAGCAAAAGCTGTTGCTGCAATGTCTGCTTCGCTTGATGATACGGAATAACATGGAGTAAAGTTAAGCACGATACCGTTTAACGACTCTGGGCTATTTTTAGTTAGCACCTTCATTGCTAAACCATGGGCAAGTAATAAATGATGAGCGGCTTTTCGGCCAAATTCACGGCCTTTGATCCCTGGAGCATGAACACCAATTTCATAGCCTAAATACGAGCTGCAGAAAGGTTCATTCAACGTTGCATATGAATATACTTTTCCAGATAGCTCTTTACTAACTAGATCAACATAATGAGCAAACTCATACGCTGTTTCACGATTTAACCAGCCTCCCTTATCTTCTAAGTGCTGTGGCAAATCCCAATGGTATAAGGTAACAAATGCTTTGATATTCCGACGCATTAATTCGTCTAAAATATTAATGTAAAAGTTAATACCTTCTTGATTTAAGGTACCGTCTAACTTTATGACTCTTGGCCAAGAAATTGATAGGCGATAGGCATCTACACCTAAAGAGTCGATTAGCTCAATATCGTCTTTCCATTTTTTTACATGCTCACAGGCGAAATTACCGTTTGAGTTATCAGCTATTTTTCCTGGGGTCGCACAGAAAGTATCCCAAATACAAGGGAGGCGCTTATCAGCAGCTCCTTCTATTTGAAACGAAGCCGTTGCAACGCCATAGATAAAGTCTTTGCTAAGCATTGTTGAGTTTTTTGGTAACGTGAGCTGAGTCATGTAAAGAAACCTTTGATAAACAAATGCAAGTAAATCTTGCAGCTAAATTTAAGTTGTTATGGTAGCGCTTTCATCTTTATGTATATTGCATGATTTGAAAGTTGTTGTGTTGTTTATGGTAGCGCTTCCATATTTAGGTTAGAGGCTATTGTCCAAACGGTCAACCGTTTATTTTGTTTAGCCTGAAAACAACCTAGGTAAGTCATTTTAATATTTAATAATTAATGAGTTAGTGTTAGGCTTTTTTTTAGTTATAGTGACAAATTAAGAGCTGAAAGTTGAGTGGTTAGATTATTTTCTCAGTTGAGTCATGGTTTTTACTTTTTAGCATTTTTACGCTAAGTGTTTTTAGTTATCACTAACCCTTGACGCCTAAAATCCTCATTAAGAGAGGCCTAATTCAGTTTGTAATTACTGTAAAGCGAGCGCTTAAAAGCGGCTTTACAGTAAATTTTATTATGCATATTTTAGCAACAATTGTATCGGCTTTACTGTGGGCTTAGTCATTTATTCGACAGTACTTGTTAATAAACTCTTTATGAGTTGGCAGTTGCGCTAACCGATGGGCAATTTGTTGTTTAATGCCTTGCATAAAGCGACCTAACTCTTGGTCATTCATTAAAGAAGCAACATAATGATATTGTTTTGGTTTAACACCTTGCCCAAGCATGACTTGAACCCAAGAGTCGACACGGAAAATATCGCCATCATCTAAAAATACTCGGCCAGTTTCTTTAAATAATGCGATTTTATGAGCAAGTGACTCAGGAATTTCCATAGCTTGGCAATGACGCCAAAATTCACTGTCTTGCCTATCCGTAACTTTATAATGCAAAACAATAAAGTCACGAATACTTTCGAGCTCTGACTTCAATTGCTTATTATATTCATCGATAGCTTGTTGTGTTACACCAGCAAAAGGATATAGGCGCATAAACCGAATGATACCGGTCATAATCAAGTGGATACTTGTTGATTCAAGAGGTTCTAAAAAGCCACTGGCAAGACCTAGCGCTAAACAGTTTTTGTTCCACCCTTTACGCCTACGACCAGTTTTAAATTTAATGATTTTTGGTTCGGTTAGGGTGTCTCCAATAAGGTTATCTAATAGTAATTTAGTTGCATCATGGTCATTTAAATAGCGGCTGCAATAAACTAAGCCATTGCCAATTCTGTTTTGCAAAGGAATTTGCCATTGCCATCCTGATTGATGCGCAATAGAACGCGTGTAAGGGAGAGGGTCTGATGTTCCTTTTGTTTGTACCGCAACGGCACTGTCGCAAGGTAATAAATGAGACCAATCTTCAAACCCTGTATGTAAGGCTTGCTCGATAAGTATGCCTTTGAAACCAGTGCAATCAATAAAAAAATCACCCGCTATTTCAGTGTTATTATCCAGCGATAAGCTTTTAATAAAGCCATTATCAGAATGTTTATTTACCCGTTCAATTTTACCTTCTATACGTTTGACGCCGAGGTTTTCTGAAAATGCTCTTAAAAATGTAGCATAGCGACTGGCATCCATATGAAATGCGTAATTAATTGGGTTTTGAGGGCTAATCCCAAATTTACCTTGCTTAGCTGCCTGTAGTTCATAGCAGTAATCTGCGAAATCATCGGTATTGCCCATTTTTTGCCAATGCAACCAAAAATGGTGGAACTCTCCAGCCCAACATTCTTTACCTGTCATACCGAAAGAGTGAATGTAATCACTGTTTGGCTGATGCCAATTCTCAAAGCTAATTCCCAGTTTGAATGTTGCTTGTGTGGCCCTCATAAATTCTTGTTCATCGATACCTAGCAATTTATGAAAGGTACGAATAGGTGGAATTGTTGCCTCTCCAACACCGACAGTGCCGATATCATCTGATTCAATTAAGCAGATTTTAATATCTTTATTTAGTAATTTAGCTAACGCGGCAGCTGTCATCCAGCCTGCGGTACCACCGCCAGCTATGACTACTTGTTTAATTTGTTGTTGTCTCATTTTGCCACCTTACTCCCTTTGTAATTGTTCTAATAACAGTCGATTAGTGGGTAGTTTTTGTAAGTATTGCGCAATCTTCTTGCGATTGAGTTGGTAGAGTTTTTGTGCCATCTGATATGTATGGTTATCAAGCTTTTTTGTTTGCTTGGTTTTGAAGCCCATGCCATAAAGCACGTATTGATAACTCGCAGAAGAAAAAATTTCTTCATTTTCTATAAAGTCAAATCGGCTGGGAGCTTGATATTGCCATAGTTCTAGCAAGCTCTGTAATTCACTTGGGATACTTTTATGGTGGTGGTTATCGGACCAATAGCTACTATCATCGCGACTACTCAATACATAATGTAGCTTTAGAAAATTGATGACTTGCTTCCAGCGGTACCTAAAACGTTTATTAAAACGTTTTCTCAACAACTGCATGTGTACTTGGTCTACAGGCATTTGTTCACTTAGCATGCTAATACTTAATTCAACCATTGCTAACGCCGAAGCTTCTAGTGGCTCTATAAATCCTTGCGACATTCCTATTGCAACACAGTTTTTATGCCAGAATACTTCTCTGTAACCAGGCGTAAAGCGTAATGTTCTTGTTTCAATATTGTTAGCTTGTTGAATGCCAACAGATTGTGCAGCATAACTTTTTAGTGTTTCAACAGCAGTTTCAACGTCACAATATTTATCACTAAATGTATAGCCAATACCGCGTCTAGTAGGTAATCCTATATCCCAAATCCAGCCAGCGGATTGTGCGGTGGATAAAGTCGCTGATGCAATATCTTGAGAAGGGCTTTCGTAAGGCAAGTGCGCTGCAACAGCAGTATTATTAAAAAGAATGTGACTTTGATCTAAAAATGGGATCTGGTAGTGCTTGGCTATTAACAGTCCTTGACTACCAGAGCAATCAATAAACAAATCACCGTTAATCACACCATTATTCTGAGTAGTGACACTTTCAATGTAGCCTTGAGCATTATTATTGGCGTGGAGGACATTATCGAGAATGCGTTTTACATTGAGTGTGTTTACACAATGTTTTGTGAGAAATTGTGCGAATTTATGGGCATCTAGGTGATAACCGTAATTTGTAACACCCGCATATTCAGGTGTATTCAGTTGTTTAGGCGCAAGGGTAGCTTGACAAACAAAGCTTTGCACGTTCATTGCATCGGCGTATTTTTGTTCAGAAAACAACTGCTGCCATGCTGCATGAACATCATACTCATTGTAGCCTTCAGGAACCATGAAAGGGTGATAATAGTTATCTGCCTGTTCTTTTCCCCGCCAGTTTATGAATTTTGAACCTTGCTTAAAAGAGGCATCACATTGCTGTAAAAAGTCAGTTTCTTTTATGCCAATTCGTTGCAATGTATGTCGCATTGATGGCCACGTCCCTTCACCGACACCGGAAATACCGATATCAGCAGATTCAATTAAAGTGATACTTTTATCTGGGTGTTCTTTGGATAGTAACCCAGCTGTAAGCCAACCGGCAGCTCCACCGCCAATGATCACAATATTATTAATTTTTTTGCTCATATGCTTACTTTAAATGTTAAAGCCGCTTCAATTAAGCGGCTTTATACCTATTCGCAATAATTGTTCATCTTTTAGGAAGTAAACTTATCGTAATTAGTCTACAAAAGAGACTCATTTAAACTAATTTAACAGTACTTTTGCCTTTTTACGAAATAGTTTCTAGCCCCAGTTGTTCACTCAAATATGCGAATAGGCATTTGGCTGTATATACAAAACGTAATATACATTTTCTACAGTAATAGGTTAGAAGTTATAACGTACACCTAAATTGTAGCGAGCCCCATTTTTGTCTAAATTCCATAACTGTGCTTTATATCGACCATGTTGACGGTTGTCTTGCTCAGTAATGTTAATTCCCTCTAAGAAGAAAGACAGTTGTTCACTGTAGTTATAAGCCACATTAAAATCGATTTGATAATATTCTTCAGTAAATGCGGGCTCATTTACATAACGCGCAGCATTATTTAAGAATTTATCACGCCAGTTATAGGCTATACGAGCTTGAAATTTATCATTCTCATACATTGCAATGAAGTTCGCAGTATCACTCAAACCAACTAATGCAAATTGCGTTGTTGTTGGGTCTGCTGCGACATTGAAGTCAACATCACCATTTACAATCGTATAGTTTGCCTGAAAACCAAAACCTGAATCACCAAAGAAATGCTGTATTGCAAGTTCATAACCATCTATCTTGGCGTCTTTGTTATTGGTAGGGACTTGAGCTGTAAAGTCCATTAACGGGTCATCGCTATTAGGTAAAATATCGTATGCGGCTTCAAACTCTTCATAAGACATTGAATCAAAAGCGACCCCATTTTCCATTGCAGCAACCATTTGGAATAGGTTTGAATCAGTGACAGCTAGACCTCTTGCTTCAAGTTCAGCTTTTGCTGCTTGTGCGCGAGGACCTGCAGATACATCTCGTAAGCCATAGTAATTTTGAGTCATAGGTGTTAAGCCTATGAAGTTATCAACTTTTTTATTGTAATAACCGACAGAAACATAGCTAACATCGCTGTAATACCACTCGGCTGAAACATCGATATTATCTGATTCAAGCGGCACTAAGCCTGGGTTACCAGTCGACGCAGGTGCATTGGTTGTACCTGGAATTAAACTAGGTCCAGTAGGCACTCCCACTGTCGCAGCAGAGCTTAAATTATCATAAGTAGGTCGTGCGATTGTTGTGCTATATGAGGCTCGAATTTTCACATCTTCAACTACGTTAATATCAAAATCTACGCTAGGTAAGAAGTGGTCATAATCAGAGCTTAGAGAATAATCTTGCTTATCAGTACCATATCGCACATTAAAGTCGTTGTTACCTTCCCAAGCAACCGCATTTGGTAAATCAATATTTGCTGTTGATGTGATATCAGTCGTTTCGTATCGAGCACCAACTAAGAGGTTAAATGGCATATCGCCAATCTCACCTTGATGTTTATATTGTACAAAGGCGGCTTGGATATCTTCTTTTATTGTACGATTTGTTGCAAAAGCGCCGTCAGCGGCAAAATTAAAGCCGTACTGGCTTGCTGCCCAATAACCAATTTCAGATGCGCTACCTGTGAATCCTTGATCAAACGAACCTGAGGTATTGTAGCCATCTAATTCACTTAAGAAGTTTGTAGGATCAAGGTAACCGTCTGGTAACTCTCCAGGGTTTTCAATCCCCCAGTTACCCATCGTATTACGTGTAAGAGATTGTAATGAATGACTTTCCATTGAACGTGATTCAATACCAAAATCAATCACGCCTGATTCGATTTCATATTTACCGAGCAAACGAAATTCATCAACGGTTGATTCTTGGCGTGCGAAGTTAGAGTCAAGAATAGAAGTACCTACATCATCTTGGTCTAATACGCCATTACAGTTTAAATTAGCACGGCTGCAATCATCAAAATCAATCACCATTGATGGTAATTTGCGGCTAAAGTCAACTTCTTGAGAGGCAACAACATTTGCACCTAATCCTGCATTTACCCAACTGCCGTAAGGCGCATCAGGTTCACTCGTTGCCTTTGAGCTGTGCGCATCAAATACAAAACTAAGTCGATCATTAACAAAGTATTCAAGGTTTAAACCAATCGAGTCATTTTTATTAAGCTGATTTAGCTCTTGTAAAGCTAAACCGAGATCTCGTGTGGATAAATCTCTGCGCTCTTCTTTATAGTAAATTGGAGTTTTAACTGCATTATCATCAAAAATTAAATGCGTTTTATAGTTATCCATCCAGATAGATTGCTCAGCTCGCGACTCAAAGAGCTCTTGTTGTGAGTATGTATAATCAAGAGTTGCTGTTAATGATTCAACAGGGCTGTATTGCAACGTTAATTGCGCATTTGTACGTGTTCTTTCACGATCCGCAATTGTATATCGAAGGTCTGAGGGCATTGAATAATACTGTCCCATAGCAGGTGCGTTTTCGATAACAATATCATCTGCAGATTGAGGGATCGTGCCGTCGTAAGCTGTTGTTCGCCACTCGTTTACAAAAGCTCCGGCAGCCGAACTATCTCTTTTTTGAACGCTTGCAGTAAGCGAAACCCCAAACTTAGCTTCTTCGTCTGTCCAACTAAAAATGCCTGAAATTTCGGGTGTAATATCATCACCTACACGATTTGTTGTGTCGTGCATGGCCTTAACACCAATATTCGTGATCAAACCTGGATTGTCTAAAGGACGAGCTGTATTGATATTGATTGTGGCACCAATACCGCCTGATGCGATATTTGCTTTTCCTGTTTTATATACTTCAACAGATTTAACACTTTCTGATGCCAGATTAGCAAAATCATAGGCACGAGAGTTTGGTGAGCCCCCGCCAGCAGGAAGTGAGGCGGCAGGCATGGTACGCCCGTTTAGGGTTACCATATTATAATCTGGACCAAAACCACGTACTGTAACTTTAGAGCCCTCACCATTACTGCGGTCTATCGATACACCTGTGATACGTTGTAAAGACTCTGCTAAGTTAGTATCAGGGAATTTACCAATATCTTCTGATGAAATCGCATCAACAACACCCGAAGAATAGCGTTTTAGTTGTGTTGATTCTTTGATACTACCTTTAAACCCTGTTACTTGAATTACTTCAATGTCGTCGTTGTGTTCAGACTGCTCAGCATAAGCTGATAAGCAGGTGCTAGCACCTAAAAGCAAAGATAAGCTGGAAGCTAACTTTGTTCTTTTAAAGTTATGGCTTGGCATCAGGTTTCCCTCGTTCTTTATCGTTGTTATTCATGCTATTAGAGCATGATATTGTTGTCGAAATTGATTATTTTTCAAATCTGGAAGCGCTACCATAAAGAGGTTGAAAACCGCCCTTATGAAAGCGCTTCCAGAAAAGAGTAGTGTGATTTGCAGTTTACGTCAACAGCTATATCAACAAATTGTTAAAAAAGTTGCGTGAAAATCGAACGGATATTGATTGTTATATTTAACGGGTAGTAGGGGATATTGATAATTTTAATGGGAGTCATATACAACTCCCATTAACTTAGTCATTTTTAATAAGCAGCCTATTCTCTAAAAAATGATAGTGAGGCTGAGATAAATATGTAAACGGCCAGTATTTTACTTAGTTATGCTAAAGCTACCTTGCATTATTGCCGAATGTCCCGGGGATGCGCAGAAAAAGATATATTCTTCTTTTGTATTTATAAGCGACGTTTTGAAAGATATCGAGGTTGATTCACCTCCCACGGCGGGATCGCACTTTGTAAAAAGGCTTTAACATCCGCCTCTTTTCTGATCTAATAACGCCCACATTGTCACTATCTACTTGTTAATTATGTCGTTATTTAGCCACCTTGAACTTGTGGAAGATAAGTGTTCTTTCATCAATCAACATCATGACCTTACTGATGTCTTATTTCTTATCATTTCGGCGGTTTTATCTGGTTGTGAAGGCTGGAAAGATATCGAAGTGTTTGGACACAGCAAGCTGTCTTGGCTCCGACAGTTCAGAGCATTTAAACATGGTATTCCAACGCGACATAGTATTGCTCGTATTCTTAAAACAGTGGAAACTGACTCTCTGATTTTGGCCCTGCTTAGTTGGGTTAACGAGCAACGAACTCAATCTGACAAGCCAATTATTGCATTTGATGGGAAAACTCTGCGTGGTGCCAGTAAAAAGCGTGAGGATAACTTACACTTGGTGTCCGCTTTTGATTGTGAATCTGGTTTAACTTTGTATCAGCGTACCGTAGAAAGTAAATCTAACGAGATCCCAGCAGTTAGGGCCTTATTAGATGTGCTCGATATTTCAGACTCTATCATCACACTAGATGCACTACATTGTCAGAAAGCGACACTCTCAGCACTGACTTCAAGAGATGCGGACTATTTGGTTCAGGTCAAAGCAAATCAGAAAACGCTTTATAAAGCAGTCGCTTCATGTTTTGAAAAAGCTTTTGAAGAAGAGGGAGATTTGCCTGAGGACGTACAAACCAGCAATGGGCATGGACGTCAGGAAACACGGATCACTTACGCTCTAAAAGCAGACAAACTGCCTAAAGAGATAAAAGAAAAATGGCCAGGGCTTACTTCGTTGGTCGCAGTCGAAAGGCACAATAAGTCCGACTCAATAATAAAAATAGACACGCACTTTTATGTTACTTCTGTCGAGCCAGATGCACAGATGTTGCAGAAAGCAATCCGCCATCATTGGCACATAGAAAATCAGCAGCACTGGGTGTTGGATGTCGTCTTTAAGGAAGACGCTTGCCAGATAAGCGAGCCGATTTCGGCGGAGAATATGGCGCTGTTCAGACGGGTTGTTCGCAACCTGGTAAAACAGCACAAAGGCCGTAAAGACTCGATACGCAGTAAGTGTGTTAGGGCTAGTTTTGACGATGAATTCAGGGCTGAGCTTATCTTTGGTTAATACTTGTTAACAAAGTATGCTCTCACCCTGATTCACCTCCCCCTATAACTTTAGAAACAGCGATTGCTCTAGAGTCATTTGGCTTTACATAGTTATTCTCGAAGCCGGCTTCATAGCTATCATTTGTTAATCCAACTAAATCCTCTTTTTTTGAGATAACCAAATTATGTCCCATTAAAGTTGCTGGTAGCTTGCCAGAGTTTTTTAGGTTTATAGTAACGGAAGTACAACTAGCAGATACGTTTATTTCACTTTTAGAAAAGTGCATTTCGTTTGTGGCTTCTATATTCACAATGCAATTATCTTGAGCCAAAGCAGGAAAAATAAAGCTTGCAAAGAAAAGAACTAATAAGGTGCTGCGGATAGACATTGAGCCTCCAGTTAAATGTTAAGTTATTTAGGTTTGAACTTATCAAGTAACGCTTTAACTCTCTAACGAGTAAATTAAATCTAATCAATTGATAAAACAGATGATTTAGAGCTATTTTTAAAAATTAAATGCTCAATAAAAGTTGGTTTCACATTATGAAACTATAAGTCAGCAAGGTAATTCATTAAATAACAAGTACTTAGCTTTTCATAAGCCATATAATTCACCAAAGACGGCGCGTGTCTTAATTTGTTTCCTCACTACTCTATGCTTTGCTGGATCAAGGTCGCTCTAGATATGAATGTAAGGCGAGGCTTGGGGGGAGGAGTAGCGTGCAATTGCTTTTTGATTATTAAAGCTACGAAACATATAAAAAGTGATCTTTTATATCGTAAGAGCAGTATAAAGACTCTTTGATCAATATTTGAATCTCAGAATTAATTTATCTGTCTTCTAATTAATCGTTCAACCTAATGTACTTCTAATCACCATTTTTATTTGTACGATGATACAAATATCTTCATGAGTTAAGTTCTTAATTTAAGGAACATATTAAATGTGGTTTACTAATCGTAACCTGTTATCCGAAAATACTTACTTAAAAGAGCAAGCAGCGGAATATGAAAATATACAGAAAGATCTCAAAAAAGAGATGCTGTACTTTTTACTGAGTAAAAATAGCACCATCATTGAAGTTAATGAGCTATTTGCAGCTGCATTAGACTCTAAAGTTGATGAGTTAATAGGGAAAAACTTTAATGATTTGATTCTTAAAAAATCAATTAATAAGCCACATACACAAAAACTACTTTTGGCAATAAATAACTTAAACCACTGGCATGGCGCCTTACAATTAAAAACTAAAACAGATCGTGAATTGTGGCTAAGAAGCATTGCACAACCAATTAATGGTGAGCTAGCCGTTTACTCTGCAGAACTCACAAGAACAATTTCTCAATCAAGAGAAAAAGAAGACATGCTTGCTGCTCTAAGTCGCTCTTCCGCAGCTATTGAGTTTAGCTTAGAAGGCATAATACTCAATGCAAACGACAATTTTTTAAATGCTATGGGTTACTCTCAAAGTCAAATTCTAGGAAAACACCACAGTATGTTTTGTGACCCACATGAAGTTGAGTCGAGTGCATATAAGCAGCTTTGGTCTGAGTTGAAGCAAGGGCGCTTTATTTCAGATCGTTTTAAAAGGATTGATAGTCGTGGTAATGAGGTATGGCTTGAAGCCTCATATAACCCGATTCATGACGACAATGGTGATTTATATAAAGTTGCTAAGTTCGCGACTGTCATTACTGAGCAAATGAGAAGAGAGCAAGCTATTTCTCAGACTGCAGAGATTGCTTTCGATATCTCAAAACAAACAGACGCAGATGCTGAAAATGGTTTAGAGGTTGTAAAGCAAACAATATCAACTATGAACGCTCTTTCTAAGAAACTCGAAATAGCGAGCGAAAGCATCAATAAGTTAGATGTACAGTCAGCTAAAGTAGCCGAACTGGTTGATAGCATTAAAAGCATTGCAGACCAAACGAATCTATTAGCACTTAATGCTGCAATAGAAGCAGCAAGAGCAGGGGAGCAAGGGCGCGGTTTTTCAGTTGTGGCTGATGAAGTAAGGCTATTAGCATCAAGAACAAGTACCGCCACTGAACAGATAATAGGCGTTGTGACTGAGAATAAAGTACTAACACAAGATGCGGTAACTCAAATTAAGTCTAGCTTAGTAGAAGCAAAAGATGCATTAGAGTTATCTAATAGTGCAGGCAGTGTAATCGATGATATTCAAAAAGGTGCAAAAGAAGTGGTTGAGGCCGTAGGGCAATTTAAAACGAACCTTTAGCTAAAGGGATATAGAATAAGGGAGTAGTGTGCTACTCATTTTTATTTGAAGTAGGCTTGGTAAAAGCCTTGCTAAATTTTATTGAGAGTATCTTTTTGAAACTTAATTATGAACTAATTAAATTAAGGCATCAGCAATTCCATGACCTTTGAGCTATTTGGTCGGTAAATCTTTTCTATATTGCTGTTACCCTCACTATATTGCCAATTACCTAGAAAGTCGTAATCAAGCAGTTCCTTAAAAAGTTAACAACTCGGTTTTGAGTTGTTCTCTTTAAGTGACCTATAATACTCATTATCTAATTCCTTTTCGAGTCGTTAACGAATACCGTTAACATGCTTTGTTCATGCTCGGCTATTTGAGCTTCAGTCCACTCGCTAGCAGTATTCATTAGCTTAATCATTTCATACAGTTTTAGAGTATCGATGCTTTTATCAGCAATGGCGGCTTTAAAGTGATCGCGTTTAGCAGTTGGTTGTAAGTTACTTAATTTTGAATTTTTACTGTGACTTATCAGACACAAATTACCAAATAGATGCAGGTCTGCATCGGCTAGCATACGGTGCCCATCAAGTGGATGCTGAGGATAAAAGTGTTCAACAGAGCTTCGAAAAGTAAATTCAAACTGAGTAATTACATCATCTTTCTTTTTTTGAAGACCATCACACCACAACAAATAATCGAGATAGTTAAACACTAAATTATTTTCAATCACTCCATAATGGAGCCTACCCATAGCTTGCTGGTTACTTAAATCAAATGCTGAATAACTCTCGTTTTTATAAATCATTTGATAGTAATCAGAAGGCGATTCACTTAAAAAACGACCATATACAAATTGGCGAGCTAAGTGTTCGAGCTTTTGTAAATAAAGACGAGGCGTAATTTCATCCATATTGAATAAATGGAACAATGCACCATTTAACCAATGTTTATAAACCAATGTCGGAGTGGAAACATGCAATGCACTTAACAACATTAAGATCTGACGATTATTACCTTCAAACCCATCTTCGCTTTCTAACTCATTGTTATCATTAAATGTATTGATATAACTTTGGCTATCTCTATTGTAAAAATGCAGCCTCTTCAGGCTCCACTTATCTTTACCGTCACTAAATTCACGTTTTAAAATGTATTGATCAAAAAGGTATTTGCACTTGAGTAAGGCAAATACAAATTCTTTAACAGCATTAACTTTGTCATTACTGTTGTCTTTTAAATAGGCATCAAATTGCTCTAGCAAGCGCTTATCATCCAACGCTATTATTTTATTAGTTAAAACACCTTTGTTTAATATGCTAAGCACATGAAGTAAGAAGTTAGAAAAATTAATCACGCTATTAAAACGCTCTGGTGTTAGCGTTATATCTGCGCTAGAAGAGGACTGGGGTGGCTTTGCTAATATCTCATTAAGCGTCAGCGATATAGTTTGGGTGTGTTCGCTTATTTGAGTAGTTGCGTCGCCAATGCTTGCGGCTAAATCAGCGTAGCACGTTGGTGTAAATTGCCCCCAATCTTCTTTTCCAAATATAATGTGCCTTTCTTCTGGGCTAAAGCCATATTGAACGTAACGCTCCATATTCGCTGCTGCGTTCCATACTTTTCCGAGTAGCTGTATACTCTGTTCGCGCTCATCGGAGTCATTAATTTCATTTAATACTGACATTAGCCTAGCTTTGACGACTTCGTGCTTTTCGAGCTGTTCACCACGATTATTCATTACTTCAAAGTAATGATTTAAGTCGGTATCTTTTGGAACTGATACACGCGCTATTTCTACGTTTTTGAACAGGTACTTGCAAAAAACTTCTAGCTTATCACCCAGAGCCAATAAACCTTTTTCAAGTAATGTATAACCATTTATGAGATCTTGATTATATTCATCCGTTATTAAATACTTTATAGAATCACGATGAAACAATCTGTCAAAGGTTACTGATGATTTTTGTCTGCTTTCAAAATTGAGGTTGGGTGCATTGTACCAGCCCATATCAACCGTCGATTTGTTTGCAGAAGATAAGCGTTTGAGAGCAAAAGCTAATAACGTGAGCGTTGTAAAACGTTGCTGCCCATCAATCACTTCAAAGTAGCCATCATCACGCTCAAACACCACCAGTGTGCCAATATAGTAAGTTTGGTTAGGTTTGTTTTGCTGATAGTCCAATACGTCTTGGATTAATTGGTTTATTTCACCTTCACCCCACGCATAGTTTCGTTGGTACATCGGGACTAAATAGCGGCTTTTATCACAAAGTAATGCTTTAACGCTAAAGCTGGTTATTGCTTTACTTACAGTTCCATCATTGTATTGCAGGTCTGGTGTTTGCGTATTACTCATAGTAATTCATTTCCTTAAACAGCTTTGTGATCTCACTCAGCTTGGTACCCTTACAATCAGATGCTTTCAATGTGCCTAACGGCCAATTTAAAACATCACTTGGTTGCACCGCTTGTTTTATAAGTTCAAATACATTTTGTGTAAGAGCGTGTTTATCCATGCGCTCTATTCCCACGACTTGCATTTGTAATCGGCAGCTATATGCCCAAATAAACAGCTTCTCTATCGCTTGCGAAAGCTGGTGTGCGCCAAACTTATCTAGATAAAAAATCACTGCACAATCAAATAGAGTACGTATATAACCATCCCCAGTGCGGATTCGAGAGCTGTAGGTGTTTAGAGTATGTAGAATCTTACTGGCTAATGGTTCTAATTCGTGATCCAATATGCGAATAGTGTGGATTTTGTCTTCACTATTTTTAGCCTTATGTTTGCCACTTCGCTCATCGCTGACTATCTCATTAATCTTATGTTGATAATGACTAGTCATTTCAAAAAAGCGTCTGCCATTTATGATCATCTGATCTAAATGGAAAGGAAAACGCATATGTTGGTGATCAATATGACGCTGATACTGCCCGTTATAATCATCAACAAAATGGTGAGCTATACGAAGCGGTTCTACATAGGGGTAAAGTCCAACTTGGTCAAGATTCACACCTTTAAATAAACCGACTTTTGATTTATTAAAATATTGCGCTGACTTACCTTGTGCCCAGTTGCGAATACGGAACAAATAGTTGGCAAATAGACGAGCCAACTGTTCACTTTCTAAGCTTTCCCAATGTCGTACCGAGTCAGCTTTAAGTTGACTTTCGCTTTGTGAAAATTCACGTAAATGAAACGCTTTTAACAAATCGTGAGGGTCTAGATCTCGGCCTCTGGCATTTTGTGAATCAAAAAACTGAAATGCCTCTGAAACATCATCTAAGACAAAGGTGACAACTTCACAGTGATTTAATAAAAAGTCGATATCAGCTTCTGTAAAGTCACTTCGAGCAACAGCGCGTTTGGCCGCCATAAAGTTTTGATGCAAATTTCGGTGCGAAATATCACTATTAAAGGCTTGTCGCCCTAAGAAAGCATTTATAGGCTTAACAAGTGAGACAAGCGTGTCTTTTACATCTTGCCGCTTTATTTCGGAATCATGGACCTTATAGTTTAACCGCTCATCTATTAAAGCCTTCACCAAAAGAACCAAGGTAAGCGTTCGCTGTTGCCCATCAACAATATCGAGCTGTGCTTGTTTGGTTTCTGAGTCAGAATGCTTGTGAAATACCACAGAGCCTAAACGGTATGCCGATTTCTTTCGGTATACCTTTAAATCACTGAGCAAATCAGCCAAGTTTGTTTGCGACCATTTATAAGGCCGCTGATAGGCTGGAATAGAGAGGTCAGGTAAAGAAACTAAAGTCTTTACCTTTATAACTTGCTTGTTAATGCTGTCCATAGACATCAATCCTTATTCTTTTTCAAACGTCAAGCGTGTATAGCCTTTGAGTAGCTCTTGCATCATTCCTTGTTTAATTTGGCGGGTTTTCGCTAAGCGCTTTTCAAAAGCTTGGATTCGTTATCCATATCTGACAGGATGGTGGCGATAGCGGTTTGCTCTTCTTTTGATGGTAATGTAATCAATATATCAGCAATCATTTGTCTGCGAACAGAATCAACAGAAGACTTTGCAGTCATAGGCATAATTCAATCGTAGAAAAAGTTACTGAATAAATATAAAAGTAATAACTGTCTAATCGCTCACCAAAGTTATGTTTTAGCTACGAAATCTAAGCTCTTTTGCGATCTCAAACACCTCATCAGTCACTTCTTTTGCTCGGTAGCCTTTCCCTTCCGGCTGACAAACAAATTTGAGTGAGTCTCGAATAGATATAGGTTTTTCAGAGTAGTCATCACCAATGATAAAGTTTTCTGCAAAAGGCGCGATTGCGTTTGCAAAAGAGGAATTAATTTCATCTCTAGATTCGAAATCCACATTTTCAAGAGAAATCATTGCACCTATTATCGCTGCATCTATCATTGTACCTTCAAGCCAGTTACAAGATGAAGCATATCCCATACACCATCTAAGGCCAGACTCTTGAATATATGTTTCCATTTCAATAGTTTTCTTGCCGATGAAGCATGAACCAAATAGAAGTCCTGTAATGTTTTGTTTTTTTGATATGTAGGAAACTTCAGCGAGGATATGCTCTACGTTTACATTACCAATTTTATTTTTATAACCATGAGCAGCAACATAAATAATGGTATTTTTGAAACCTTCTCTTGTGATGCAATCTAGTGCAAAATCAAAGCTTTTTTTATCGTAAAAATTTGCGTGGAATACTTCGGTATCACCAGTATACTTCGCGATACCTTGCATGAAAGGAACGACTGAACTTCTGTTGTTGTCTTTTTCATCTAGCCCCCATGGAGACTCTAAAACTAGAATTGCATTTGAGGAACTACCCGTCCTTCTAATAATTGCCATATTAAATTCCTTTAAAATTAATCATACTTGATTCATATTGTAAAATAACAAAATTTTTATCATTTACAATTGTTTTTAATTAGGTTTTTTGTGCAGATAAACCTAAAGTATTCTTTAAGTAGTACACAAGTTATATCCTGAAGTAGGCCTTGTTGATCAAATGCAGCTCTCTAATAAACTCACTTAACTTACTGATATTTAGGCAGACCAAGGGTGTTGATCTTATTTAGCGCCTTCACTTTGATCATCGCTTCAACCAGTTGGCGATTGTAATCACGCGCATTTAGCTTAGCCCCCATCAACTGTTTAAAACGGTACATCGCTGTTTCTGCTAATGAGCGCACATGATATCCACTGAGCTTTTTCCATTGTGCGATTCCTAACTTATTGCACAACATGACAGCCTCATTGCGTGGATGCTTATCAGTCCACAGCCGTGCATTCTCTCTCGGCGGGATAACAGGTATCGCGCCTTTTTCAGTTATTTCTGCATAGCAGCGGCGGCTATCATAAGCACCATCAGCGCTCACTCTATCTATACGCCGACGTAATGGTCTTATCAAATCTTGGAGGGTCTCGCCGTCGGTGACGTTACTGAGCGTCATTTGCGCCCCCACAATATCATGCGTGTTGGCATCCACCGCAAGGTGCAGTTTTCGCCACTTTTTTCTTGCCTTTACGTGGTGCTTCTGTGCATGCCATTCACCTTCGCCAAACACCTTAAGTCCTGTGCTATCAACTACAATATCTACAAATCCAGTGGTGCGGACTTTACTGCGAAATTTAATATTCAACTCAGCACTGCGCTTACACAGACAACTGTAGGTTGGGGCTTCAAGCGGAAGCTTCATCAAAGATAATACCGATTGTGTGAACCCTTGTAGTGCCCTGAACGACAAGCCAAAGACAGCTTTGAGTGTTAAGCAAGTTTCAATAGCAAGATCAGAGAAATGATTAGAGCGGCCACGCCCGCCGTGAGTACATTCGTTATACCAATGACGCGTTGCTTTTTCGTCAAACCAGAAGCGAATATTACCGCGGTTAACGAGGGCTTGATTATAGTGAGACCAGTTTGTGATTTTGCTCATTGTTGTTGCACGGGCTAGTAGGATATAGATGATCTGATCACAGGCTGGCAAGATAGTTCAAACTTTTAGGAAACAACGCCCCTGAAGTATTAAAATTACATGATCTCCCAGCGCCATTTAGCAATTCTAGAGCTTGTGCCTTCAAAGCCAAGCTCTATCACTATTATCCAACTGAAACAAAAGCTTTTTGATAGTGGCTTGAACCTCTCCACACGCATGTTGCAACGCGATCTTCAGTCTTTATACGAACAAGGCTGTTTTGGCCTTGAAAAAGATACGCGAACAAAACCTTATGCATGGTCTATTAGTAAAGAGTGGCGAGGAAACTCCCCGATACTCAGTACAGAGCTTGCTCACCATTACTTATTGCTTGAGCAGCTTCTGCCACAGAATATTCCTGTAGATATTAAACAAGCAATTCATGCTAAAGCTGATATTGCATTGCAGCGACTAAATGGCATCAAACCTGAATGGTTAAACCTAAAAAGTAATAGCTCGATTAAGGTGAATCTCGACAGCAAGGTTGTTGAACAAATCGAGCATGCAATAAAACATAATCGTTCAGCAAGTGCTGAGATTTATCGCGTTTTATATGATCAGGCACACTGGTTAGCTTTTCCTGAACTTAGTTTCTATGGTCTTGAAGAAGACAACGGAATTCTTATGGCGCAGTTTATGGTAGGGACGCTGCATGACAAGTGCTATCAGATGCCGGTTTATCGTATTCGTAATGTGAAAGTATTACAAAAGACACGGCGTGAACCAAGTTTAGAGCAGTTAAGCTCATTAAGATCTGCAATTAATAAAGGAAAGCGTCAGGACAGTATTAACTTGATTATCAAAGTGCCGTGTCAGTCTTCATTGAATCATGGGTTTGTGCAATTTGGTGAGTTAATAGAGCAGAAAAAGTTAGATGCTAAAACATCACTGCTTACATTCAATGTGCAGGACACTGAGCAATTAACAAGTGAATTGTTTAGAGCATCACATTGGCTTGAGGTAATAGAGCCTCAAGCTGTACGCAACAGAGTCATCAAAAAACTAAATGAGGCTTCAAACACTTATAACTTGTGATTTTCAGATGCGTCAAAAATTGACGCACCTTGTTGTTATGCTCTTTAAAAAATGAGGAGCAATGATGTTTGAGTTAGTTGAGAATTTAGATGGCTTGTCTATTGGCATATTTGGTATTGGTGGCTGCGGTTGTAATACCGTCAATACTATTTTTAATGAGGTTCAAAACCCGCAAACTAAGTTTTACTGCGTTAATACTGATAAGGTTGTATTAGAGCACTCTCAAAGTGATGATTTTGTGTTGATAGGTGCTGAGCTTACAAACGGCTATGGCGCTGGCGCAGACCCAGCAATAGGGTTACTCGCCGCACAAGAAAGTGAAGAGCAATTATTAACGCTTATCAAAAGTTGCGATATTCTCTTATGCGCAACTGGCTTAGGAGGTGGCACTGGCACAGGAGCTAGCCCATACATAGCTAAGTTAGCCAAAGATCTTAATAAGCCTGTAATCTGTATTGCAACATTACCCTTTACCAGTGAGGGGGATTTCAGGCGAAAAGTAGCTGAGCAAGGGCTTGATGAATTAAAGCAGTTCGCTAATGCTGTTGTCACTTTACCAAATGATCAACTTATTGAGGTGCTTGGCAATGACATTGGCTTATTTGATGCCTTTAAGCACAGCAATCAAATTTTACATTCTTTAATTAGCTCACTCATTGATATGCTGTGTTATCAGGGATTAATTAACGTAGATCTGCGTGACTTTCAAAGAGTAATGGACGCCCAAGGTGATGCTGTATTGGGGGTTGGAAAGTGTGCAGATGAAAGCGATTTACAAATGGCTCTTACGCAAGCTCTGAGTAACCCTCTGGTTAGCAGTGTTGATATGAGCACAAGTACAGGTGTTATTGTACAAATCAATTGTGTTGATGAGATCTCATTAGGCAGTTACAACACCATAATGGATACAGTACGTCATCAAGTTAGCCCTAACGCAGTGGTTATTTGTGGTGCTTCTAAAATTACGAGTCTGGCGAATAACTTTGAAATACTCATCATAGCCACAGGTGCAAAAAGTCAGTTAATTCATGCCAAAAACATAGATGAAACAATACCTAAAGTAGAGCAAACAACAAAAGCTAAAGCTGTTGTATCTAGCCAAAGTGATATTTTTGATATTCCGGCTTTTATACGTAGTCAATCACCAGCCCCCTCTGGTAAGTAGTTTCACAGGGTTGCCACCAATTTAGCTCTGCGTATCTGTGCTTAGTTATTTGGTAGTATTTTATTTGTTCTAAATACTACCAAAGCAATTGTAATGAGGATCAGTATAGAACCTGACATTTGTATCTAGTAAAGAAAAATTAGCTTTTATCTCTTTAACTATATGTTTTTTAAACAAGCTTTTGTCTAAGTATACGTATGAGGTATTTTGATCAACATTAAAAACAACTCGACCTCTGGGAAAGTTGTAGTAGTCAGTGTTGTCTAGCATTAAACCAAACAATTGATAAATATTATTATCTTCCCACTCAACTTGGTGTTGCAGCGTGCTATCAATAAATCCAAGTTTATCTGGCTTTAAGTCGATAGCACTTTGAGCTTTAAAGACTAATGTGTTTTCAGCAAACCAAAAGATGCCAACTTTACTATTCATGAAGGGCTCCTAAATTTATTTTTCCCGACATTACTCGGTTAAGCCCAATTTAGAACCCTTCCTCAGTGCTCATTTCTGCGAAAAAATTTAGTTTTTATATAGCGCTTGTTATTGCCACTGGTATGAGTAAGCAAGTTCTAGATGTTATAAAACCTCTCGCTTATCTCATCACATAACTTAGTTAGATAGATAGTCTCAGTGCATTAGTCCTGTAATATCGGATTAGAGAATCTTAACTACTTTTAAACTTGATCTAGATCAAAGAAACTTCATTCGCAGCAATCTATATTACGCGGCTGCAATTTTAACTGCTTTTGAAATCCAAGGTTAGATTTTAATGGCAATACTCCATCAGCGTGCTTAAAGGTTTGTCATGGCATTACTCATCAATAACAAATGTATTAACTGTGATATGTGTGATCCTGAGTGTCCGAATGAGGCTATCTATATGGGCGCGAAGATATATCAAATCGACCCTAACAAATGCACCGAGTGTGTTGGGCATTACGATAACCCTACTTGCGTGAGTGTATGTCCTATCGATTGTATTAAGCCAGATCCAAATCATCGTGAAACGTTAGATGAACTGGCAGAGAAATACGTTAAATTGACCTCTCAAGCTTCTTAGTTAAATCACTTTTCTTAATTCTTTTTACTTATTTTAAAGTGGCGCCCCGTGTTAATTGTTCTACAATTTTATGAACAACAACACGTTAATAAGAAATCAGAGCGTTTTATGTGGTTTAGCAAATCATTACAGGCTGAAATTGATGCGTTAAAGGCGGAACTTTATCCGTTAAAAGATCTTACTTCAGGCATTGATGAAGAGATGCTGGTGCTTAGACTACGTGCTGATGGCACAATGGCCTATATTAACCAGAACTTCTTAGATGAATTAGGTTACTCGCAAAGCCAGCTAATTGACTCGCCCTTTCAGGATATTATTACTGAACAATGTCAAAATACTGACCAGTTTAAAGATTTAAAAAACGCCATTGAAAATCAACAGCATGGAGTTGGGCACTTACAAATAACCCGTTATGACGGCAAACTTGAGTGGCTGCGATTAATTGCTCATCCTGTTCACACAGAGCAAGGGGAGCTTAATTACTTTGCTATTTACGGCACTGTACTTACTGATGCAATTTCTACCTCTCGTGAACAGCGCGACACTATTAATGCTATTTATCGTTCTATGGCGGTTATAGAGTTTGACCTTGAAGGCAAGGTTATTAACGCAAATGAACCGTTTTTAGAGAGTATGGGTTATAAAAAAGAAGAGATTGTCGGTAAGCATCATCGCATGTTTTGTGAGCCAGAACTTACAGAATCTGCTGAGTACGAAAAGTTTTGGCAGCGTTTAAGGCGCGGTGAGTTTGTTGTTGATCGCTTTAAACGTGTTGATCGTCATGGCAATGAAGTTTGGCTTGAAGCTTCATATAACCCAATTTCTAATGATTTCGGTGAGCTTTATAAAGTAATGAAGTTTGCAACCGTGATCACTGAGCAAGTTAATCGTGAGAATGCAATCTCCCAAGCTGCCGAAATTGCATATGGCACATCAACAGAAACTGATAAACTGGCTCAACAAGGGGCTGAGGTGTTACAAAACACCATGACGGTTATGAATGAATTAGCTCAGCAGATGGAACAAGCCGCACAAGAAATTTCTGCGCTTGATAAACAGTCACAACAAATTGCTGCTATTGTGCAAAGTATTAGTAGTATTGCAGAGCAAACAAATTTGCTGGCACTCAATGCCGCGATCGAAGCTGCCCGAGCGGGTGAGCAAGGTAGAGGCTTTGCTGTGGTTGCTGACGAAGTTCGACAGCTTGCATCGAGAACTTCAAAAGCCACAGAAGAAATTGTTGAAGTAGTTAACGATAATCAGTCTCTTACACAAAATACAGTTAAGGTTATAGAGCAAGGAAAGGTAAAAGCCGAGCAAGGTGTCTCATTATCAAATGAGTCAGGTCAAATGATGGAGGATATACAACGTGGCGCTCAACAAGTTGTAGATGCGGTTGGACAATTCGCTAACCAACTTAACCACTGACAAAAAGCCTACACAGCTAGGCTTTTTTAATGCTATTTAATTAAATCATTTCTTATTTTCCCTCAAGAAACTTCCTATTGTCTTGAAAGTTGATATTTACCCAACTTTTTTACGCTAAAATCATCGAACGGTACAGATTAAGTAGTCCTTATCAAGCTACTCTGTGATGATTTAAGTATTTAAGGTGGGATGCTTTATGTTTTTTACCCAGCCATTGAAAAAAAGGATAGCTCAGTTAGAGGATGAATTGTTTAGTGTATCTCAAGTCATAGATACATTAGATAATAGAATGTTTACACTGGAATTAGATAAGGAAGGTCGTATAACATTTGCTAATACACAAGTATTAGCTGAACTTGGTTATACAGAAATACAGCTAATAGGAAAACCTATTCTTGATTTGGTGCCTAATAATGCCAAAACCACAAGGCATTACCTTCATTTAAAACGAGCTATTTTAGACAAATCAGCCTGGGTTGGGGCCGTACAGCTTTTAAATTTACAGGATCAACAAGTTTGGTTAAGAGCATTTTTCCATCCGATTGTGAGCAAGCAACGAGGCTTTGAAAAGTTTTCACTTCACGCCAGTGTACTAACTCGCACAATTGAAACATCGCGAGAAAATAAAGACTTAGTTCAAGCGATAAATCGCTCTATGGCGGTCATTGAGTTTGATTTAGATGGCTATGTTTTAAAAGTGAATGATCAATTTTTAGCTGGTGTTGGTTATACGAAGAACGAAGTTATCGGTAAGCATCACCGCATGTTTTGTGAACCAGCTGAAGCTAATTCAACAGATTATGCCGAGTTTTGGCTTAAATTAAAAAAAGGCCTCTTTATTTCGACACGATTTAAACGTGTAGATAAATTAGGAAAACCAGTTTGGTTAGAAGCGACCTATAACCCTGTTTTTAATGAGCAAGGCGTGCTCTATAAAGTCGTTAAGTTTGCTACTGTGCTCAGTAAGCAAGTAAATCGAGAATTAGCTGAGCTTCAAACGGTTGATAATGCTTACAATATATCAGCTGAAAACGATAATGCAGCGCAGCAAGATGCTACAGGTTTAGATGAAATGGTCCGCGTGATGAATGATTTAGCAAGACAAATAAAACAAGCAGCAGCTGAAATGACTGAGCTCGATAAGCAATCTCAACAAATGACTGCCATTGTACGAAGTATTAGTAGTATTGCAGATCAAACAAACGGACTAGCACTTAATGCTGCAGTTGAAGCGGCTCGTGCGGCGGCACGAGGTCGCAGTTTAGCTGTTGGTCAGTTTTCACAAAAGATAAAGTGAATTTATCTATGCTTATACTGTGTTTTGCAATAACCACGAGATATATCAGGGTGGCGTAATTTTAAGTGTTTGGTTTGTCGGCCCGCCGCGCGTTTTCGCCAAAGTTTAAAACTAGAGCTTGTTAACTGCTCACGCATTAATGCGATTACGCTTTTTTCATTTAAGCCAAATTGCTGGTTGATTGCTTCAAACGGGGTTCTGTCTTCCCATGCCATTTCGATGATACGAGATATTTCATGTTCTAAGTGCTGCATTACGACTCCTTTTTGTTGCTTATACGTACCTGCAGCAGATTTAGATTATAAGATATCCTGTTGCCAGTGCTCTGCTAAAAAGTCGATGAACGCTCTCACCACATTTTGTTGGAAGTTACGCGACAAATACACCGCCCATAAGTGAGAGCCCATAGTTGTATGCTCTGGCAGTACTTTAACAAGCTCTCCTGATGTCAAATAGTCATTGGCGAGATCGCAAGGCAGGTGAGCAACCCCCATTCCTTGTTTGGCAGCTTTTAGAAGTACGCCCATATCGTTGGCAACTATGTTGCCCTTAACAGTCACTTTTTGTGTGTTGTCGTCGCGTTGAAATTGCCAAACATGGTGTTTGTTATGAATAAGGCAATTATGTGCGGTTAAGTCACTGGGCTCATTTATCGTTTGATTTGCTGATAAATAATCGTTAGATGCACACACTGCGGTTGCGATATACATTAGCTTGCGTGCAATGAGTCCTTCATCGGGCTGGTGGATGTAACGCAAGGCTATATCAACGCGGTCATCAACAAGCTGCGATAAACTATCCGAAAGTAAAAGTTCAAATCGAGTCTGTGGATGGCGTTTGGTGAACTCTTCAATGGCATCAAACAGCTTATGTTGTCCAAGCCCAATGGGGGAGGCAACTCTTATGGTACCTACCAATTCGTTGTTATGGCTGTGTGCTCGGCTTTGTAAATCAGACACTTGGTTCAATATTTGCTGGCAATAGCTAAGGGCTTCTTCGCCTTGAAGGGTTAAACTCACTTTGCGTGTTGTGCGATGAAATAACCTTAAATTTAGCCATTTTTCAATATCTTGAATATGCCTAGAAACTTGTAATCGGCTTAAACCTAAATGCTCAGCAGCTTGAGTAAAGCTGCCTGTGCGGGCAACTTCGACAAAGCTAGTAATAGAATTGAGTTTATCCATTGGTATCTTAATATGAAACAATGTGTGTCTATATAGTGTATTTATCAGTAATTAGTGAACAAGTAAACTGCAATCATTGAAACAAACAACGGAGCATTCCTCATGAAATTAGCAGTTATTGGCACAACAGGTTGGATTGGCAGCCACATTACATCAGAAGCACTCGCACGTGGTCATCAAGTCAATGCATTAGTAAGAGACGCAAGTAAAGTAACTCAAGAAAACATCACTGTAACTGAATTTGATTTAACAAAAGACGATATCGCAATTGCAGCTGCAGGTAGTGATGTTGTTATTGCTGCAATTGGTGGTCGTGCTTTAGGTAACCATGACATTGTTGCAAACACAGCAAAGCAATTACTAAACGCGCTTGCAGGTACTGGCACACGCATTTTATGGGTGGGCGGTGCAGGTAGTTTAGAAGTCGCACCCGGTGTAACCCTTGTATCAAGTCCTGACTTTCCTGCTGAATACAAAGCAGAAGCAATTGCTCAAGGCGAGGCGCTTGATGTATTTAGAGCATCAACAACAGATACACTATGGACGTTTGTATCACCCGCAGCGGTTATTTACCCTGGTAATTCAGAAGGCCCATACCGTGTCGGTGGCGATAGCTTCTTTACTGATGCAAACGGCGAAAGCAAAATATCAGTTACTGATTATGCTAAAGCGATGCTTGATGAAGCGAAGTCGGCGGCACATTTAAATCAACGTATTAGTATTGCTTACTAATAGCGAGCCTTTTTTAGGCTCATAAAATGGTATTCTTTAGCGATGTGTTTAGCTATTTATTTAATTTATGAGCCTGTTATTTTCTATTGCACTTGCAACCATTCCCGCCTTACCTGAAGCCGTCGCTAACAACGCTGTAGCGAAAGTTGTTATTGATGAACAAGCCTACTTCTTAAGTTTTATGGGCTTGAGCTCAGGCAAAGCACATACCGATGTTCACAATAAAGTGTGGGTACTCAAAGTTGGCGATAACGCATGGCAAGCGGCAAAAGCAGTGCCGAGTACATTGCCACTTACTGGTCGCTTGGCGAGTACTGCAGTGGGCGTTGGTAAACATGCCTATGTATTTGGTGGTTATACGGTGAGTGCAGAGCATCAAGAAATCTCTTCACCTGATGTATATCGCTATGATGTGCTTTCTAATTCATATACGCAACTTGCCAATATGCCCGTGCCTGTGGATGACAGTGTGGCGCTCTCATACCAGCAGCGTTATATCTATTTAGTCAGTGGTTGGCATAATGATGGGAATGTTAACCTAGTGCAAGTTTATGATACGCAAACAGATACTTGGCATCAGGCTTCGCCATTTTTAGGTCAACCGGTGTTTGGCCAAGCGGCTGCGATCAGTGGTAATACTATTTTAGTGTGTGATGGTGTAAAAACACAGGCAAATGCTGATAAACGTCGTTCTTTTGCTGCAGTTGCACAGTGCTTAAAAGGCACTATTGATGCTGATAACCCTTTAAAAATAGATTGGCGTACCGTGCCACATCCAACAGGGGTTGCCCATTACCGTATGGCTGCAACCAGTTTTAATGGCGACATCTATATGATGGGCGGCTCTGATAATCCATATAACTATAATGGTATGGGGTACGATGGCAAACCAGCGCTAGCGAGTGATCATGTTTGGCGCTTTGATATTGATAAAAACACGTGGCAAGTGATGCCAAAAGCCGATACTGCGAGCATGGATCACCGAGGTTTATTAGAGCACCAAGGAAGTTTGTATCGTCTTGGTGGTATGGACAATAATCAACAAGTGACGGCCGATGCACTTGGTTACAAGGTAAAGTTATCTTTATGAATATACTCTATATTACTGGGGCGGGAGTGAGTGCCGCTAGCGGTATACCGACCTTTCGTGGCGAAGATGGCTTTTGGACCATTGGTAGCAAAAATTACACGCCAATGGAAATGGCAACACGTGCTATGTACGAAACTAATCCACGAGAATTTTTAGCTTGGTATTATCATCGCTTTGCAACGTATCGCCATCACGGTCCCAATGAGGTACATCATTGGTTGAGTGATAAAAATCTCATTACGCAAAATATCGATGGTCTTGATGGCAAAGCTGGTAACACTGATTTTATTGCTATTCATGGTCGTTTAGATCAAATGACACTGTTTCACCATCAAGGTGACGATGTGATGGTTTTTAATGCGCCGTGGGAAAAGGTCAACGAAGACAACCTACACAGCTCGTTGCTTGAGGTGTTTAATATCAATAATGAAAGCCCGATGATTAACGAATCGTTTAAGCCTTACGTGTTGTTATTTGATGAATACTACACTGAACTTTATCGTATTTCACAGGCGCAACAGCGTATGCTCGATGCCGATAAAATCGTCTTTATAGGCACTTCTTTTAGCGTTAATATTACGCAAATGGCACTCGATATTGCACGCAGTCAAGGCATACCGATTGAAGTTGTTGACCCTGATCCTACTCATGTATTTCATCCGAATGTGACATACCACAAGATGACTGCGCTTGAGTATGTTCAGCAGCAAGGGTAAAAATAAGGCGCTTTTATTAAGCACCTTATTTAATTATTACTACTGTTCAGCTTTTGTTGCTGTGATGTTTAACCGCGCTTGTAAGGGATCTGGTAAAAATTCTGCAGTTCCCGACTTATTCATTTGCAGTATAAAAGATTCATCATTTTTATATGCTTGCCATGTCGGTAAGCCTGGGCCATTTGGTGTGCCTAATTTAATAAAATTAGTGACATAACGGTGCATTATTTTAGCAGCTTGCTTATCTTGCTCAGTGGCCACATGCCCATATTTAGCTGCCACAGTGTTAAAAAAGTACGGAATTTCGCTGGCGTGCTCTGCACCGGGTTTATCTAAAGTTTGCGCTACATAACCAAAACGATATAGAAAGGCATCATTACCCATATCTGTCACACGTTTTGCAACGAACCTTGCTGGCTCTTGCATTAAAGCATCTTGACCAACTTGATAATTGAGTAACGGTAACGGAGTGTCGCCATTTGCATCGTAAGTCATTTTGGCTTGTGTGCTGTGAGGGGCAAAGCTTGCGAATAGTGCTTCTTTTGAAGCAAAATTTGCAAAGCCTAAGTCCATATCTGTTGTGCCAACCATTGTTGCAACATGGCTAAATGTACCTTTGTTCAAGCGCGCTTCAGTCGTGGTATTGATAATGGTGCCATCAATAATTGGCCCGCCAACGTAAGTTGAATCATCATTGATTTGTCGGTTCAATGTGCTTAAGTTTAGATTATCAATCACTTCTTCAGCAGATAATTCCCTTAGCGCTGCAAGGGCATTTTCATCACTGCCTAAAATGGTGTGTTGCTTGGCAAAGTTTTTGCCAATTTTTTCAGCGCTTAAGACTGTGTCCTCGTCACTATTAAGTGGCAATTGCTTAAATAGCTCTCGCCCGCCAGCTGACATAATAACCGCTTGTTGGAATAAGCCATTTGCAGCAGGAGTTTGCATCATGGCATGAACCGATGCACCACCTGCAGATTCACCCATGAGTGTCACTTTTGAAGCATCACCACCAAATTGAGCTATATTTTGTTTCACCCACTCAAGTGCTGCAATTTGATCCATTAATGCGTAGTTACCCAATGCGTCATTCTCAAAACGAGTAAGTGCAGGGTGTGCAAAAAAGCCAAATCGGCCTAGTCGATAATTAAAGCTAACAAATATAACCCCTTGTTTAGCAAAGTTCTCACCTGAGTAAACCGCGGGCGATGCACCCCCATTTACAAAGCCACCACCGTGGACCCATACTACAACAGGGTATTGAGTATCACTGTGCTTAGTCGGTGTAAATACATTTAAATAAAGGCAGTCTTCCGAGGGCGTTGTTGTAAGCGGCGCAGCATCTGCTGCAAATGGCTTTTGCATACAGTCAGGCGCGTAATCGTTAAGTACTTTAACACCTTGCCATTTTGGCACTGGCTGTGGTGCTCGCCAGCGTAAGTCTCCCACAGGAGCTGCAGCATACGGAATACCTTTATAAGTAATAAAACGCCCTTGCTGCTGTCCTTGGATGAGCCCACCAGTCACAGCGATATGATCAGATTGAGGCTGTTCTTGGCAGCCTTGCAAAAATACGGCAGAGCCTAATAGTAAAGATGAGTAAAAAATCGATTTTAGAATACGCGATGTCATAACAAAGCCTAGGCTATTTGGATAAGGCTTATAATATTATATATTTGTACATTCTTTAAGTGGAATGCTTCTAATCTAGCGATTGACTGTAGGTTAAGATGCAAAGCACTAAGATAAAAGAACTATTTGTAATTCTATTTCTTACTCTGCTGAGCTAAGATTTCTAAAAGTACCTAAAAAGTGGTGTAGTAATGTGGTTTAGTAACAATAAAGATCAACTCATTCATGAGTTGCAGCATGATGTTGATAAAGGTCAGCAGTATTTAGCTGGGATCAGAGAAAATATTGCTTATATCGAATTTACACCCGATGGAACTGTTCTTGAAGCCAATGATTTGTTTTGTAAAACAATGAAAGTGCAAGCAGGCGATATTATTGGTCAGCATCATAGTAAGTTTTGTGCGCCTGAATATAGTAGCTCAAAAGAATACCAAACCTTTTGGCAAGATATTGCTAGAGGCCAAGCAAAGTCAGGGGTTTTCTCTCGCATTAATGGTGCCGGCGAAGATATTTGGCTGCGTGCAACTTATTTTCCCGTTAGGGGTGATGATGGCCAGGTACGCTGTGCGATTAAGTTTGCTTCAGAAATTACCAGAGAAGTTGAAAAGCTTGATGAAATGTCGGCAATTTATGATGCCGTTAATAAAAGTACCGCGATGATCCGTTTTACTCCTGATGGTCATATTATTTCTGCAAATGATAATTTTCTTAATGTTGTGGGTTACAGTCTCGCTGAAATCCAAGGTCAGC
The DNA here is from genome assembly GCF_023650775.1 of Pseudoalteromonas sp. SCSIO 43101. NCBI lineage: Bacteria > Pseudomonadati > Pseudomonadota > Gammaproteobacteria > Alteromonadales > Pseudoalteromonadaceae > Pseudoalteromonas > Pseudoalteromonas sp. SCSIO 43101. Next base: position 245,467 of record NZ_CP072674.1, on the reverse strand, counting down.
ATCATAAATTGTTTTGTTATGATGACTTTTATCAAAACAACCCCAACTTTTGGCAAGAGCTTGCGAACGGGCGCATTTTTTCTGGGCAATTTTCTCGTAAAAAACGTGATGGCAGCCCGCTTTATTTAGAGGCAACCTACAACCCTATTTTTAATAAACAGGGTAAAGTGACGCAGATTATTAAGTTTGCATCTGATGTCACCGCCAGAGTTAACAGCACCGAAGAAGTTAAACATGCAGCAGAAAATGCAGGCTGCACTTCGAAGGAAACCTCGCAAGTCGTGACGAATGGTCAACAGCGAATTTTGAGCAGTGTTGAGTCATCAAAAAAAGTGAGCGAGCAGGTTCATCAAACTCGTGAATTGTCAGATGTATTAGCGCAGCAGTCATCACAAATAGGTGAAATTGTAACGACTATTAATAGCATCGCAGAGCAAACAAACTTACTAGCCTTAAATGCAGCGATTGAAGCCGCTCGAGCAGGGGAGCATGGTCGTGGTTTTGCGGTGGTCGCCGATGAGGTTAGAAATTTATCGCAACGTACTTCTGCGTCAACCAGTGAAATATCAGGTCTTATTGGGAAGACTCAAGAAATTGCAGCAAAAATGACAGCCCTTATCGAAGAAATAGAAGCGTTGTCTGGTGAGTCTCAACAAAATGTTGAAGAAGTCAGCATGATAATGGGAGACATTAAATCAGGTGCAGATAAAGTGGTGGATAAAATATCCGAAGTGATTACTCGCTACGATAAACTTTAAAACAAAAAGCCCGCATTGCGGGCTTTTTAGTGGGGTATTGATACTAATCTGCAATAATACATAATTATTTTGAGGGATTAAACCTGTCGCTATCTGCGTTAAAAATTCCTGATTTAGAACAACTAAATAACGAAATTTTTGCATTGTTACCAACAAGCTTTTATTGCCTCAAAATAGACCACTTAATTAAGTGAATTGGTATTAAAGCCAATATTATTCAGAAACTGTGAAAGACACGTTTAAGTCTTCACCCGATGTTACTGTAATTGGTTTAACTTGATAAAGTGTAAATGCTTCGTCTTGAGTTTCTACGTCATCGATATGCGCTGCACAGGTGTAGGCAAGTTGGTAATCACCTGGTTGAATGAACGCAAGTTCAAATTCGTATTGGTTATCTTCGCTATCGAAAATAACATCAGCAGTTGCAAGTGGTGAATCTAGTGGTGTTTCATCTTCGTTAACTTCATAGTTATCCATTGGCATTTCAACATCGCTGCTGTATAGGTAAACAGCATGACTGAATGAGCCATCTTCTAATGCGATACCGATATTATCTGTTTCACAGTTAGCGATGAGTACGTCGCTAACAGTACCTTCGATATCTTCAGACTCGGCAAGGTTTTCTAAACGAACACCGCGTGGTTTTAAGAAGATCTCATCACTATTTTGTGGATCAACCAATGACTTTTTAAGGTCAAACTCAATAACAAAGTCGTTACCAGCTTGGTTAAGGGTAAAACCATCAAGTTGGATTTCACCTACACCATCGTTGCCTTTACGCTTAACAACCAGTGGTGCAATGCTGTCATCTTCGTAAACAACATGCGAAGTCATGGTTAAATCGTTTGTGTCACCATTGATCACATCTGCACGGACCCATTGATATTCGCCAGCAGGAACTTCTTCATCTTCTAGTAAAGAAAATACATCATCACCTGTGTAGTCTAACAAGTTAACCATTTCAGGCATGGTTTCATCATCATCTTCACGGGTCTCAAAAGTGAACTCTTCACCACCTTGGGTTTTCAATGTGATTGAATCAAATACAACATTAACAGCTTTTAAACCTGTCACAGGTGCGTCAGACACACCTAACGTGAATTGTGCAGTTTGCGGCTGAGGATCAACCGAGTCGTTCTTGTCGTTATCTGAGCCACAACCAACCAGTGCAAATAGAACGGCGCTGCTAAGTAATGTAGTTTTAAAGTTCATCATTTCTTCCCTATATGTTCTAAAAATTTACTAATAGTGTAATAACTAAAACTTAATGTAACTTGAACTACTAATAGTAAGTTTCTGGTAACACCTTTGTACCTTTTTTGTAATGAGATGAAAGTTTTTAAAGGTTTAATTTCAAATAAGAGTGTTTTTGAGGTAAATCCATTTTTCATCCACATTTTGCTGACACCATAACGAAAAATAAAAACCTAGGAACAAAAATGAAAGTTATTGACTTAGAGAAGCGCTTTGAGCTTAGAGCTTGGGTCTTGTTAAGTGTATTTAATATGCTCTTATTGGTAGGTTATATGCATAGTAAGTCGGAGTTAGGCAATTTATTTTTTAGTTTTTTACTGTGCAGTGTTTCGTTGTTATTGGCGCTACTTGTAGTGAACTCAAAACGCAATTTAACAGTGTGTCGCCATGGCGTGTATTACCGTAATTTATTTGGACAATGCCGTCATATGCATGCAAGACAAGTGCAGTTTATTCATCATTACTCACTTTTTGGTCTGCGTTTAGTTCTTATTATGAGTGAGAAATATGCCTGCTTTGCGCCATTTTATAGTCTCAGTCATAAGCAGCAACAACGCCTTAAGCGCTACGATAATGATTTATTCGATTGGTTAAAGAACTTACAAAAGACCAATGATTTTTGTTAAGCAGGTATCTCTACCTGCTTAACAATTACGCTAAAATGTTAGGTTTTATAACGACTTACATTTTGTTCTAATTGCGTTGCCGTGTCTGACAGCTCATGCATGTATGATGTGGCTACATCGGTATCATTGGCGGTTTTGTTAGCAATATCAACAATGGTCGTCATGTTTTGATTAATCGCTTCAGAAACTGATGTTTGCTCTTCAGCGGCTGTGGCAATTTGTGCATTTTGTGATGTTATGGTGTTAACCGAAAGCAGTACTTCATTAAGCGCTTTTTCGACTTCGCCCGCCTCATTAACACTGGTTGCACTGCCTGATTTAATTGACTGCATAATGCTATTTACAGTTGTTGTTCCTTGCTGTACTTGCTCAATCATTGCTTCTATTTCGTGAGTACTGTCTTGCGTGCGTTTTGCAAGCGTACGCACTTCATCAGCCACCACTGCAAAACCACGGCCCGCTTCGCCAGCACGTGCCGATTCAATTGCCGCGTTTAGTGCCAATAGATTCGTTTGCTCAGCAATGTTTCTGATCACATCAAGCACACTACCAATTTGACTCGATTGTTGATTAAGCTGATCGACCGCATTAGCTCCTTCATCAACTTGTTTGGCAAGGCCGTTAATTACTTTTATAGCGATAAGTAACTGGTTGTTAGCTTGTTTGACTAAATGATCGGCATGTTCAGCAGCGGTTGAGGCCTCTTGGGCACTGCGTGCCACTTCCATTGACGCCGCTGACATTTCGTTTATTGCCGTTGCAACTTGTTCACTTTCTTCATGTTGACGATTAATACCTGCGTGCATATTGGCAAGTAGCTCATTGAGCTTATGTGACGCTTGATTCATCGATTGCGATGATTGGCGTATATCAATAACCATTTTTCCGACGTCATCGGCAAAGCGGTTAAACGAGCTGCCAAGTTTGCCGAGTTCATCGTCTCGTTTCACCATTAAACGCTGGGTTAAATCGCCATCACCTTGTGATATATCGTTCATTGCTAGTACGGTTGTGTGAAGAGGGCTAGTAATACTGCGCGATACCACCACAGCAATCGCTGCGGTAATTGCAACTGCAAATACTGAAGCGATAATAGTATTAATAAAGGCATTATCAATACCTTCATTAACTCGTTGCTCTGTTACTGCAACTTGTTGCTCAAGGCCGCTGATCCAAAAACCTGTTCCTAGTACCCAATTCCATTTTGGTACCAAAGCGGCATAACCGAGCTTAGGATTTACACTGCCATTGGTATTTTTCCAAGAATACTGCACATAGCCACCGCCTTTCTTCGCCGCATCAATGAGCTCTCGTATCAGATAAACCCCATTAGGATCTTTAAAATCATAAAGGTTTTTACCCTCAAGAGAGGCGTTAACGCCATGGGCAATGTTGATACCTTTAACATCATAAACAAACACATAGCCGGTATCGCCAGCATCATCAAAACGCAAATTACGTAAGATACTTTTTGCTTGGTTTTGCAGCTGTTCAGTATTAGAGCCATCATCTTGCGCGATCAGGTGAGCAATCGAGCTCATGGCAATTTTTTGATAGTTACTGACTTCGGCCTTTCGGTCGTTTTCCATTTGTGTGGCAAAACTTTCAACGGTTTGTGCACCACTGTGTTTTGATTGCACATAGTTGTAGAGTGTCAGCATAATTGCAATGAGTAGGGGGGGAAGTAGGGCTAGAAAGAGTACCCGTTGCTGTATTGATAGCGCCATTTATCGCTCCTAATAAAAATCCGCAGTACTAGTTTAGTACGTTTAAAGATTTTTATTAGTCGACTTTATGGTTATATCAATTGGCTATAAAAGCAGATCTAGGCGACTTGCTTATAAAAATACACCGTTGCGTCAAATTCACCGGAGGAACTTTTCGCAAAACCAGGAATAGTGCCAGCTTCAATATAATCGAGTTTGCGATACAAATATGAGGCAGTATCACCTTGGCGGGTATCAAGTACCAGTAATTGAATACCTAATGTACGGGCGTCGGTCTCTAGACTATTCATCAATTGTTTTGCTATTCCTTTGCCTTGATATTCGCTGTGTACCATGAGCTTTTCTACCTCGCCGCGGTGAGCGCCATTGGCCTTGGCGCACAAAGAAAGCTGCACTGAGCCAATCACCGTATCACCATCAAGGGCAAGATAAAGCCTACGGTAAGGAGTTGCTAAATCTCCATCGACCCCTTGCCAGTAGTCATGTGCTGACTGTAATGATAAAGGGGCAATAAAGCCGATTGATGCGCCACTGGCAACGCTATCAATCAGTAAAGTATTGAGTGATTTAGACACCCCTTTAATAGAGTGTACTGCTTTAAGTTTCATTATTTATTCTTGTTGAAATGGATACACAGAGCCTAAATTAAGTAAGCTGGTTAACTCATCAAGTGCCTGATAGCTTTCGGTTAAAAGCAGTGGGTCGGCAAAGTCGTCACTACTTAAAGAGTCACGGTAATGCTTATTCGCCCAACTCACTAGTTGAGTATATTTTTCTTCGCTGAAGCGCACACCCGGATTCACCGCTGCCAGTTCGTCAGTATTGAGTGCAACACGTAAGCGTAAACAAGCAGGGCCACCACCATTTTGCATGCTTTGGCGCAAGTCAAAAAAGCGTACTTGTTGAACTGGGTTATCTGCCAAAATCATTTCTTGAATGTAATCGTGAACGGCTTGATTGCGCTGACACTCTTTAGGGGCAACCAGCATCATGCTGTCATCACTTAAGGTAATTAATTGGCTATTAAATAAATAGCTGCTTACGGCATCTTTAATGCTCACTTTATTGGTTGGTACTTCAATAATATGCAGTGGCTTGTTGCCAAGGTAGGCTTGTTTAATTTGTTTTAAAGTATCAGCTTGATGCAAAAACGCTTGTTCGTGGCATAAAAGTACATTGCCATTGGCCACAGCAATTACATCGTTGTGGAAGACACCTTGATCTATTACATCAGGATTTTGTTGAATAAATAACTGATTTTCTGGCTTTAGCTGATGTAAACGGGCAATTGCTTGCGATGCTTCTAGAGATTGTCTTGCAGGAAATTTAACGGGTTTTGGTAGGGCGCTATTAAAACTACTTGCACCATAAACAAAGATCTCAAGCCCTGCATCTGCATGGCTGTCACATAATCGATTATGATTTGCGGCACCTTCATCACCAAAAAAGCCTTGATCAGGTAAGTGTGTATGATGGCTAAAGTAACGCTCATCGTTAAACATGGCTTTTAGTAATGCCGTTGTTGTGACAGGTTCTAACGAGCGGTGAAATTTGTTATTTAAGTTAGCAGCCGTAAAGTGCACTTTGCCATCAAGAGTATCGACTGAAGGCGAAATAGTGCCAGCATTGGCTGTCCACATTGCCGATGCACTGTAACAAGCTCGCAGTAAAACAGGGTCGGCTTTAAATGCTTTTTCAATAATTTGGCTATCGCTGCCTGTAAAGCCTAAACGCCTTAGCACATTAATGTCAGGGCGAGCATGAGGTGCAAAAATACCTTGTTCTAGGCCTAATTCGTGCATTGCCTTCATTTTTTCAAGGCCTTGTAGCACAGCCTCTTTGGGGTTGGAATGAGAAGAGGCGTGACTTAGTGAAGCGACATTGCCATACGATAATCCCGCGTAATTGTGAGTAGGCCCCACTAAGCCATCAAAGTTTACTTCTACTGCGTGCATACTTAATCCATCATTATTGTGCGTGTATTTTAACCATACAGAAGTTATTTAGCTGAAGCTAGCTAACTCCATTTCTACATTACGTAGACTTTGTTGAAGGCGCTTCTGAGTGGCAATTAAATACGCTTTTTGTTTGTTCTGTTTAACTTGTTGCTGTCGTGCAGCTTTATATAACACACGCTTAGGAATGTCGTACTGCTCAGACGCTTCGGTGATTGTAAGTTGATGAACCGAAATTTTTTTAAGCGCTTCAATAAATGCGGGGTCATTATTTAACATAGCGACGCTCCAAATCAGCAACATTATGCGGATCGTTTGCTTCATGCATATGCCATGTGCTGATGTCTAATCGCCAAAGTAGATAAAGAGTGTGAAAGAAGTTAGTCACGTTAGTCTCCTTGTTAGTGCCTGTTCATACTCACTATAGGAAGATCTGTGCCAAACCTTTATTAAATTTAAAAGCATTAAAAATCAATTGGTTAATATTTTTTGGCTGGGGAGTCCCTAAAATCAGGCACTAAAATAGTGAAAGGTAATTGCTGTAATGCACTTTAATGATGCGTGTTTTTATTAAAGGGCGAGGAAAAACGCGATGTGAAATCGCTGCTACATGCTCGCATCTCGCTTCATGAAACTTTACTCTCTCTAACTTTCCCCTCGTAACTCATACCTCGTTACTCAAACCCTTCCAATACCAGCTTTCCGCGAGCCTTATGAGACTCTAAAATCCTATGGGCTTTAATAAGGTTTGCTACGTTTATCTTACCTAAATGTTCACCCAATGTTGTTTTGATTGTGCCGTTATCAACTAAGGTGGCTAGCTCTGAAAGAAGCTGATGCTGGGCAATCATATCATCGGTTTGGAACATTGAGCGGGTATACATAAACTCCCAATGCAACGAAATACTTTTACGCTTTAACTTTAAAATATCAAAGCTTGCAGGGTCGTCGATCAGTGCCAATTTACCTTGTGGCTTGATCACTTCCATAATGCTATCAAGGTGTTGGTCGGTGTGCGTTAAGCTAATTACGTAATCAAATTCACTAAGTTCAGCTTCAAGGCGTTGCTGGTTAAGGTTTTTGCTATGATCAAGCACATGATCAACACCTAAATCTTTAAGCCAGTTGGCGCTTTCTTCTCGTGCGGCGGTACCAACAACTGTTAAATTGGTAAGCTGTTTGGCAAGTTGCACTAAAATTGAGCCTACACCACCTGCGGCACCGATCACTAATACAGAGGCTGGTTTATTGTTCTTAGATTTTTCAATCTGTAAGCGATCAAACAATAACTCCCATGCCGTGATACTGGTTAATGGCAGGGCGGCTGTTTCACTATTGCTGAGGCTTGTTGGTGCAAGACCGACAATGCGCTCATCAACAAGTTGCAGCTCAGCATTACTGCCTTGGCGCGTTAAGTCGCCAGCATAAAACACACGGTCACCCACATTAAATAACGATACTTTGTCGCCAATAGCTTTAATCGTACCCACAGCGTCCCAGCCAATAACCTTATAGCCACTCTCGGGTGACACATTAGCGCGAATTTTAGTATCAACTGGGTTTACTGAAATTGCTTCTACGGTTACAAGAATATCGTGACCTGTGGCAACTGGATCAGGTAATTCAATCGCTTGTAGTGATGAGTCAGATAACGTTGGGGTTGCTGTGGTGTATCCAAATGCTTTCATGATGGTGTCCGTATTGATGAGTTTTGAACACTATAGCGCATAGAATTATATTAAAAAGAGTTGTAATCCAAATTCACTTTCAAATAATTTTTGTTAATTAAGGTCACCATTTACTAAATCGAGTAACTCAATTAGTTGCAACGCTTGTTGATCGTTAATGCTTGGGAAGCGACAACGAATTTTCGACGGTATCTCAGCGGCTTGATCTTGCATCGCTTTGCCTTTGGCTTCGAGCTGAACGAGTCGTTTGCGTTTATCTTGGCTATCTTTGATGATCGATAATAATGCTTTGTCGCTCATTTTTTTTAAAATTTGCGTCATCGCACCGCCATCAATGGCGGTTTTTTCAAGTAGTTCAGCAATGCTGATCTGATCTTTTTCCCACAGCGCCATCATCACTACGTATTGCGGGTAGGTTAAATCTAATTGATTGAGAGAATCTCGATACGCACGGGCAATCCCATTCGATGCCATATATAAGCGATGGCATAGCTGGTTATCTAATTTTAGTTGTGGGTATTTCATACTCGATCCTCAAAACTTAATAAGAGTATTTTAATTTGCATGCAAAATATTTGCAATCCCGAAAAAGCTGATCTAATATATTTTGCATGCAAAATATATTTCCACTTAATTAGGAGAGTAACCATGAAAGAACTACAAAGCGTCGCATACACAGCAAAAGCAACAGCTACGGGTGGTCGTGAAGGTACAGCAAAATCAGATGATGGCCGTTTAGATGTGGCACTATCAACACCTAAAGGGTTAGGTGGTGATGATGGTCAAGGTACAAACCCTGAGCAATTATTTGCAGCAGGTTATGCGGCGTGTTTTATCGGCGCATTAAAACTAGTTGCTGGCCAAGCAAAAATTAAATTACCAGCAGATACTCACATAAACTCAGAAGTATCAATTGGTCCTATCGAAGGCGGTTTTGGTATTGCCGTTAAGCTTGCGGTATCAGTGGGTGATCTTGATAAAGACACAGCCCTTGCTCTAGTTAATAAAGCACACGAAGTATGCCCATACTCAAACGCAACGCGCGGTAACATTGCTGTAGAACTATCAGTGATCTAATCATTGTTGATCAAATTAAGCCGTGCTTTAAGTACGGCTTTTTTGTTTTTCAGCAATCGATTTTGCTAAATCGCCTGAGTCAGTGAGCGCTGATACTAAGCCTTCGCGCGGCTCACTAAATTTTATTGGCTTAATCTTACTTGCTCGCTCTTTATCGAATATTGGTATTTGGCTCATCGCGTATTCAGATAAGGCGGTAATGGTTAATGATGGGTTTACCCCTAAATTACCCGGTATGATTGAACCGTCGATAACACGCAGGTTTTGATAGCCAAATACTTCACCCGAGCTATCAACTACGCCGTTAGAGGCATCAGTCCCCATAGCGACCCCACTCATGATATGTGCCGTCATCGGTACACCAAATAGCACTTCAGATAAGGCTGAGCCTGGCACACCGCCAAGCTTTTCGGCGAATAGTTTGGTCGCTTCTTCTGCTTTTGGAAAACTAACGCTAAGCGGCGTATCATTTTCTTTTTGCACTGCAGTTATGCTCTTTTTAAAAAAGCGATACCATTTGCGTCGCCACTCAAGGTGAATAAACGCCTCTGATTTTTGCATTACTAAAAATAGAATGGAGCTGCGGGCTTTGCCTTTTGGGCGCAGAACTCTGGCTGTTTTTATTGGATGTCGCAGTGTGTTAACTAAAAACTTAGTAATACGCTTTAGACCTTTTCCTGTCACCATGGGAACGTAAGGTAAATATAGCCATGTGCCATCGGCACCTTCTCTAAACCGGCAAATTTCAATGTTAGTGTCTTTGTCGACCGAAATAAATGAGCTGATGGCAACACCATCATCAACTTTTTTAGTGGTGTTGTTAGCGGTGGTGAGGGTTTCTGAGTTAGTGCGAATTTGCTTCCCAAGCCAAGCTGAAATATTGGGCAATGTTTTGTTTTTATCACGCATTTTTAAAAGCAACGGAACGGTGCCCATTACTCCTGCACTTAGCACAACCCCTCGTGTTGTCAGGGTATAAATATGGCTATTGCGATGACTGGTATCTTTAATTTTGATTTTGTATCCGGCGCTACCATCTGCACTGAGCGGGGTGATTTTTATTACTTCAGAGCTTGGTCTTATTTCTACGCCGTTGCGCTCGGCAAAGTAAAGATAGTTTTTCATTAAAGTGTTTTTAGCATTATGGCGACAACCAATCATACAGCTACCACAGTAATGACAGGTATTTCGCCTTGGACCATCACCGTTAAAGTAAGGATCCGGTAGCTCTTTGTTATAGGCTTCGCCGGGTTTTGCAAAAAGCACACCTGTGTTCACGGTTTTGAAGGAGTCACCTTGACCCATTTGCTCAGCAATGTCTTTAAGCGCGTGATCGGCAACATTGGTGTAAGTATTTTTGGCACTGCCTAACATGCGCTGTGCAAGACCATAGTAGGGCATTAGGGTTTCCTTCCAGTCTGATTTTATTCGTGTCCAAGCTGGAGATTGAAAGACTTCATCATCAGGAATAAGGTGCACATTGGCATAAACTTGTGAGCCACCCCCAACACCGACGCCATGCAGCACTGTGACTTTGCTGGTAAACGAAAATTGAATGCAGCCTTTTAGGCCAATTTCTGGCTGCCACATATAGTTTTTGATATCTAAATTGGTTTTTGGAAACTCTTTATCGTCGCGGCGCAGGCCTTTTTCGAGTACTAATACCCGGTTACCTTTCTCGCTTAGGCGTAGCGCACTAACAGAGCCACCAAATCCGGAGCCTATAATAATTTGGTCAAAATCAAATGTGTGTTGCTGCATTATTGTAACCTGTTGGTGTTACCTACTATTAAAGACTTGGATTAGTAGTGGTGGCATGTTTAATTTCTCTACCTGCAATGCTTTTTATTATTAGTACTTTTTTTGCAATTAATCTAATGTGATCAAACAAATGGTCTAAACTATTAGTTAATCAATGATAATAATAGCAGGAAGAATCAATGCGGCAGTTAGCATTAGCGAAAAAGTTGTTATGGCTCACCGTAGGCAGTATTTTTATTACGGTGTTTGTTTTATCAAGCATTTTATGGTGGCAGCTTTCAAGTAGTAATCAAGAGTTAGCTAAACAATCTGAAAAGCTGATTGTTGCTGAAGTGGAAGAGAAACTTTCCTCAAATGCAACAGCATATGGTGAACAAGTCGCCGGCTTTATCAATGAAGCATATCGAGTACCTTACTCATTCGCTGCTATTTTAGGCGACCCTGATGCTGCAGCGACTCTAACGCGCGATGCTGCAGCGACTCTAACGCGCGATGCTGTGGTTGAACTTAATCGCTCTATACTGAATAAAAACACAATACTCTCATCTATTTACTCGCAATTCGAAGCAAATGCATTTGATGGTCGTGATGCTAACTTTATCAGTGGCTATGACCACTCTGTAGCCGGTGCTGGTACATTAGAAATCTATTTCACGCGCAATCGAGATGGTGTCATTGAGCAACAAGTTGTTGACGATGTCGCAGAAAAATATGTAGACACGTTAAATGAATTTGGACAGCGTGAAGCTGAGTGGTACTTGTGTGTAAAAGACACGAAAGTGCCATGCATTATGGAACCTTATCTATACGAAATCACCCCTGGTTACTCTGAAATGATGACGTCTTTAACGGTGCCAATTCTTCGAGGTAACGAGTTTATTGGTGTTGCTGGTGTTGATTTAACCCTGCCTGTGTTTCAAAGCATGACCGAAAAACTGTCAAAAGAGCTGTATAACGGTAAAGCTCGAGTCACTTTATTAAGCTCACTTGACTTAGTGGTAGGTAGCAGCCATTACAAAGATAAGCTTGGCAGGCCGCTAAAAGAGGCAGTGACTAAAAGCACTTTAGACAATTACGTAAAAGCGAAAAATCAAAGTGGCGTATTTAAAGTCGGCGATCAGTACTTAGTTAATTATCCAATTACAATTAAGCTTGCTAAAACACAGTGGAACTTGTTGATTGAAGTGCCTGCTGAGCTTGCTCTTGAAGGCCCTCAAGCACTTGCAAATAGCATGAGTGAAAATGCTAATACCTTAGGTGGTTTAATCTTGGTTACAGGTATTATTATTGCTGGTGCAGCCTTTGTTATTATGACTTTAGTGATCCGCACTATCGTGGCGCCATTACAACAAATTCAACAGCGTGTTGATAACCTCGCCAGTGCTGAGGGGGACCTAACACAAACTCTACATGTTGATACACATGCTGAATTAATCGCATTGGCAACAGGCTTTAATGCGTTTCTTACTAAATTACGCGACTTAATTGGTGAGCTTAAAAATGTATCGACACAAACTAAAGAGCAGGCTCATTTGGCGACAAGTGTTGCAGTTGATACTAAACATAACGTTCAAGCTCAGTTCCAAGAAATAGAGAGCGTAGTGACGGCAATGAACGAAATGAGCGCAACAGCGCTTGAAGTGGCAAGAGCCTCAGAGCAGTCAGCGCAACAAGCCGATGAAATAAACAGCCTAGTTGTGAGCAGCGAATCTAGCTTGTCGTCTGCGGTTACTCAAGTTAAAACCATGTCGGATGAAATCAAGGAGGCTAATCAAGCGGTTGAAAAAGTGGCGGCGCGAAGCAACGATATTACCCAAATTCTTGATGTGATCAGAACGATTGCAGAGCAAACTAACTTGCTTGCACTTAATGCGGCAATTGAAGCGGCAAGAGCCGGTGAGCAAGGCCGTGGTTTTGCGGTGGTTGCTGATGAGGTCAGGGCACTTGCTTCAAAAACCCGCTCATCAACAGATGATATTAGTGGCCTTATAGATAGCTTACAGCTAGAAGTTGGTAATGCTTCTAAAGTTATTGAGCAAGGTGTAGTGCGCGCACAAACAGCGGTGGATGAAACATCAGTTGCCTTCGATGCATTGCATGAAGTTGTCGTCAAAGTGGATGAAATTACACAGCAAATTACTCATATTGCAACGGCCGCAGAAGAGCAAAGCTCAGTCACAGAAGAGATAAACCGCAACCTGACGTTAATTTCAGATGCCGCATCGCAACTAGCTGAGCTATCGACACAGGCCGGAGATGGTAGCCAAACTCTCAGTGCACTCGTCGCGCAACAGGATGATGAGTTGAACAAGTTAAAGACGAAATAACTTTAAGCTGCTAGTTGCAAGAGTAAAGGGACTAGTTGTGAGATACGAGGTTCGAGAAAAAACGCGATGTAAAATCGCTGCTACATACTCGTACCTTTTTCTCGTAACTTTACTCTCGTAACTAGCAACTCGTAACTCTAACTACACTGCGCCTGATTGCGGCCTCGGTTTTTGGCTTGGTACAATGCTTTATCTGCGCGTTTTAACATCGACTCTATGTGCTGATCGTTTGCTTGCAAGGTGCTTACGCCAATACTCACAGTGAATTTAACGTGATTGTTGTCGACGATGATGTCTTGTTGTTCAATATCGACCCTGATCTTTTCTGCAATAACAAAAGCAGTGTGGTTATTTGCCATGGGTAAAAATAAGACAAATTCTTCTCCACCAATACGCCCCGCAATATCCGATGCTCTGCTATGTTGGATGAGCTTATGCGCTGTGGTTCGTATTACTTCGTCCCCAGTGGCATGGCCGTACTTGTCGTTTATGGTTTTAAATTGGTCTAAGTCCAACAGCAAGAGTGAACAGGCATTCTGATGGTTAATGTATTGCTCAAACTGTTTATTAACTGTTTCGAAAAAGCCCCGGCGATTATAAAGCTGTGTCAAATAATCTGTTAAAGATAACGCTAATGCTTCATGCTTTGCGCGCTCTAGCTCATAGGTTCTTTCTTCTACTTTTTGTTCGAGCATGGTGGTCAGCTTTTGTTGTTCTTTCTTGCGCTGAATAAACACGGCTTGAATAAGTAATACCGCTGAAAGAGTAAATAAAAAGAAAAACTGCATGGTCACTTCTGCTGTTTTAGGATGATGATAATAAAAATAGCCCCAGCCTTGATTACTTCCGACCCAAGCAGCAAAAAACACCAACATATTCATGCAGCTGGTGGCGGTTGGTGATAACCGCGTGGCAGCATAAAGAAGCGGAAACAACAGTAATGCAGGTTGTAAAAATGGTAATGTCATTGTTGTGTATGCGGGGCCAAAAATAAAATAACACAACAAAACCACGGTCAAAGTAAGCAACAGAAGCTTAGAAAATTCACTAAGGGTGACCGGATGCGGCCAATTTCGCCATAAAAAGTAAAGGGCAGGGGTGAATACAATCGCCGCTAGGGCATTGCTAATGCTCCAATTTAATATGCCTACATATAAGCCATCAAACCACTCAATACCTACAACTGAGTAGATGCCAACACCGAAAATCGCTGAGATTACCCCAATAGCAATACTGGCAAGAATAAACACTCTGGCTAGACTGGTGACGCTCGTCAGCAGCGTGTGTTGTTTAAGTTTTCGGTTAATTAGCCAAAATGCAGTTAAAGCAGCGAAAGTATTTCCTGTCGTTGTCGCGGCATTTATTGCTATGTGTTTAAAAGTGAGTGGATTTAAGCCGCTGAGATAAAAGTAGAAAAGCACGACTAAACATGTGCCTGATGCAACGCCCAACCAGGCTTTGCGACCAAATAACATCAAGCCAGCCAATGCGACTCCTGCAGGTGGCCATACCGCCAGTGTTTTTAACACTTGCATGGTAAACAAGCCAAACAGCAGATAAACAGAGCAAACAATGATATTAAATTGCCAAGGTTTGAGCTGTGTGTTCATACATCCCTTTAAGTGCTTTTGTAATAAACCCATGAGAAAGGCGAGTTAGCATTATTTAAAGTACTAATAAATTAGTATATTAGCAGTTGGGAAATAGGCAAATTCGATTAATCTAAAAGTGGTTTTACATAGCTGTTTGCTATTCATACAATTTATTAGACTAATAGTTAATGTGCTTAAAAAGTAAGCGAGCCTTACTCTTTATTGGCCTTTTTATTTTTAAAAACATTAAATATCAAAGTGTTAAAGTATTTTTTGAGAGCCACTTTTTATTAAAAACCCCATTTTTATAAATTCATACCCTACCTTTTGCCTAATCGTGTTTTGCAGTTGGCTGCTTTACCCTAACTGCATAATAAAAACTCACACAATTTTTCAAGATAGGTAGTAGGAGAACTCATGAATACGAGGCAGCAATCAGCGTCTGCTGAACAAGGATCGGATGCTCATACCGACCAGCAAAGCTATCAAGCTCTTCATAAACCCAGCAGTGAATTTTCGAGTCGTGACGAATACCTTGAACACGAATTACAAATTATGCAGCCCAAGCGCTGGCGTCCTAACTTACCGTTCCGTGATTATCGGTTTGAATTAGAAGACTCAATTCCAGCAATGGCCGGGACTATAGGTAAGGTGGTCATGGTGGGTGCAATTGCGGCTACATTTGCAGCACCACTAGGCTTAGGTGAAGGCTTTATTCTAGAAAACGTGCGCTATGAACTGTTAATTGTATCGATTTTCATTTTACTATTTTCGGGCTTCTTTTTACCAACAGCAAATTTAGCGGGTACTCATGGGCCGCTTATTCCTTTGATCCCGATTGTTGTTGCAGCGGGTGGTCACCCAATGGCCTTTGGTTTACTGATAGGGGCGTTTGGTCTGTTACTTGCGCTTAGCAAAGGGGGGAGTTTACTGGCGGGGCTAACCAGCCGAGGCGTGTGTGGCGGTTTATTGCTCTACCTTGGTTTTATTGGCACGATTTCGCAGGTTAAAAAGCTGTTTGCATGGGCTGAAGGCATTGATATGACCCATATCGCTTTTATTGTGATTTTATCGACAATCGTGTTGTATGCCTTACTTGAGCACTACAAAAAACGTTGGTTAGCTGTGCCATTAAGTTGCTTACTTGGCGGGTTAATTGCATTTTTACTGGGAGCACCGTTTGAGTTTAAAACAGCACCGGGCTTACCAAATATGAACCCGATGTATTGGTGGGGTGAAAATACTGGTTGGATGTTGGGTTTGCCTACACTTGAGAGCTTTGTGGTGGTATTACCATTTGCGGTGCTTGCGGTTGCCATGTGGTCACCCGACTTTTTAGGGCATCAAGTATTCCAAAAAATTAGTTACCCTGAGCGCACTGAAAAAGTACAAATGAACATTGACGATACTATGTTTAGCGCTTCAATCCGCCAGACTTTTGGTTCATTGTTAGGTGGCTCTAACTTTACCTCGTCATGGGGAACCTACATTGTACCTGCAGCCATTGCTAAGCGCCCAATTCCTGCAGGGGCGGTGTTAACTGCATTATTTTGTATCATTGCCAGTATTTGGGGCTACCCAATGGATTTAGCAATTTGGCAACCCGTGTTATGCGTCGCGCTAATAGTTGGTGTGTTTATCCCACTTCTTGAAGCTGGCATGGAAATGACCCGCGAAGGTAAAACCACGCAATCGGCCGCTATTGTGGTATTTTCATCGACTTTAGTGAATCCTGCATTTGGTTGGTCATTAACTATGTTGCTAGACAATCTGGGCTTAATTGGTTGTAAAGAGCGAAGCTCTGAATTATCCCCAATGAGTCGTTGGATCATTCCATTAATAATGTTTATTATTTTAACAAGCGTGATGGCAATGGTAGGTATGCTGCCAGGTATCCCTGCGTTAATGGCAGACTTTAGGCATTAATATAGATTAGGGTAAGGTGATAAACACCTTACCCTTTTTTAAAGCTCTTATTTAAACTTAACTGTTTTTTCGCTGCGGGTGTAAGTACGGGTATCGGGTTTTGTCCATTGACCCTTTTTAAGGTAAGAGGTCGATACCACAAAGCTATTGTTTTTAAACTCGCTTGTCGATTTCACCTTGCTGATCCCTTCTTTGCTGCCTGTCACATTTTCATAAGCAACAAACCGAGTAGGGCTAAGTACATTCATTGTGCCTTGGGTATAAAAGCCTGCTGTAGTGAAGTAATAAAACACCAAAGACTGCTTTTTATTGTCCCAAAAAATCATCGATTCACCACCATATTCACCTTCATTGATAGAGTGAATGGTTTTAATCGCCGTGCCATTGAGCGCACGTTGCCACATACTCACATCCTGTACCGCAGGTTTACCAGCTGCGACATTAAAGTCTGACTGCCACGTGCCTAAATAAGGCTCAAACACTTTTAGCTTGTCATCAAGTTGTTGCTCTGCTGCCAAAACAGAAAGTGAACACAGGCAGATTGATAGTAAAAGTGATTTGAGGTATGCCATAATAACGCCCCGATATAATTTAATTTATTTTGCAAAGTATAGGTGATAATTCTTTGATTAAGAAAACATTAGTTACATTTTCATTGTTGTTTTTAGCGTTATTATGGCTGATATCGTGGCAACTTAATATTACCTACTTTATTGCAGGCACTTACAGCGTAGCGAGCTTAATAAGCTTTTTGGTATATGGCTGGGATAAACGGTTAGCGATGCAACATGGCGAGCATGTGATAAGAGTGCCTGAGCGTACACTGCATATTTTAGGGGTAATCGGCGGCTGGCCAGGTTCATTAATTGCGCAGCAATGGCTAAGACACAAATCTAAAAAACGCAGTTTTATTGCTGTACTTTGGTTAACAGTTATTGTTAATTGCAGTGCACTGTCGTCACTGTATTACTTGCAACTGATATAAAGTATCAGCAGAAGTGTATTAATCTCTTTCTAATAGCACTGCGCCATTTTGCTCTTCACCTAAATAGTCGTCTTTATTGTAAATAGGGCATTTGGCCATTGATAAGCAGCCGCAGCCAATGCAACCGTTAACGCGCTCGCGCAATCGCTGCATGTATTGAATGCGTTCATCTAATTGGATTTGCCAGCGCTTCGAAAGTTGTGCCCAATCTTGTTTAGTGGGTGTGCGCTGCTCAGGTAGAGTGCTTAAAGTTTGTTTAATGTCTTCAAGGGTTATGCCCATGGTTTGCGCGGCTTTTATTACGGCAATTCGGCGTAATACATCGGGTTTATAGCGGCGCTGATTACCGTTATTTCGCCAGCTGCGAATAAGTCCTTTCGACTCATAAAAATGCAAGGTTGAAACTTTTACGCCACTGCGTTTTGCCACAAAGCCAACCGATAGGTTTGCATCAATAAGTTTCTTATCTGACATAATTTGCTCCAAGGTGTTGACCTAAAGTTAGCTTGAGGTTTTACGCTGCCCACATCATAAAAAAGGAGTGATAGTCATGCAACAAAAACCAATAAAAAATACGGTAATTATTTATTCAAGTGCGCGAAAAAAGGGTAATACGAGTTTACAAGTTAATGATTATAAAACGCAATATGGTGGTGATGTGGTATGTCTAGATGACTATGTTATCTCGCCTTATTGCTACGATAAGCAATATAAAAATGATGATTTTTATGCGGTATTTGAAGCGCTGTTGAATTATCAACATTGGGTACTTGCATCTCCGGTGTATTGGTATAACACCACACCGCAGTTTAAAGCATTTTTAGACCGGATCACTGATTACATGGATGATGAAACACTCAGGCCTAAACTGAGAACACTTCGTGAAAAGCAGTTTTCATTGCTCTCAAACGCAGGATCTTCAGACGCACCTAACGCGTTTATCGAGATGTTTAAAAACACCTTTAATTACTTAGGCATGACCTTTAAAGCGCATCAACATATTGATGCTAGTTAAACGCGTTTAAACAAGGTAGGCTAGAGTAAAAAACAACAGGAACTTTTATGAAATCAACACTGTTAGGTTTATCTTTAGCCTTATTATCTTCGTTTAGTCATGCAGAGCAAGCTGAGCATGCTATTAAAGGTTTTGGTTTTTATTATGATGTGCCAAACCATGCGCCAATCTCTGATCAAACGGTTTTCAAAGTGGCATTTGATGTAGCTGATGCAGCAGAAAAAGGGGCGCAGAATAACAAAATGAACTCATTAGCACGATTCATTAATATGCATATAGCCCATGGTGTGAAGCCTGAGAACATTCAACTTGCTTTAGTTGTGCATGGTGGCGCAAGTGTTGATGTACTGGAAAACAGTTTTTATAAACAGCGCTTTGACAGCGACAATAAAAATCAGCAACTGATCTCACAATTGTTGGCACATAACACCGTTGTGTATGTGTGTGGGCAGTCAGCAACTCACATGAAGGTAAAACAGCAGCAGCTTATACCGGGTGTACAAATGGCGTTATCGGCAATGACCGCACACGCACAATTGCAACAACAAGGTTACACACTGAATCCATTCTAATGAATATCTTATGTTTTGGTGATTCAAACACCTATGGTATTTCGCCCGTTGATGGTAAACGCTTGGCTGCTTATGAGCGCTGGCCAAGTTTGCTTGGTATTAAATTAGGTGCTGGCTATGAAGTGATTGAAGCCGGACAGCCAAACCGTACGCTGGTGAACGACCCGCCTTTTAGTGGCGATAAACTGGGTATTAAATACCTCGAACCCTACCTCGCGGCTTATCATTTAGATGTGATTATTATTCAGCTTGGCACTAATGATTTAAAGCGCCGTTTTGCGTTGTCGGCTGCAGAGATTAGCAATGCCCTCAAAACGCTCATTTTAGATATAAAAAACTACTATCTGCACCGCGAATTGCCCAAAATAATGATACTAAGCCCGCCTGCGGTGTATGAAGTTGGCGCGTATCAATCTATTTATGCAGGAGCAGAGCTAAAAGCAAAACTCTTAGTGGAAGAATTTAGAAATGTTGCTGAGAGCAACAACTGTAGTTTTGTTAACTGCTTTGAATTAATAACGCCATGTCCTTCAGAAGGCGTTCATTTGCCAATCTCACAGCATGAGGTTCTTGTAGAACACCTGATAAGTATTCTCTAAAGTAAAACTTTGCAGTGCTCTTTAAAAGATTTGCCAATTTTTATCTTATCACCATTATCTAGCTCTACATGCTCGTTTGTAATAGCTATGACTCTGTTGTTATTCACTATGTATGATTTATGGATTTGAGTGAATGAACCTATTAACTGCTCTAAAAGCTGTTTTAGAGTTGTTGTTGCGAGGATCGTTTGGTCGTCTTGGTGTACTTTTACATAATTACCATATGCCTCAATATATTTAATTGTATCTAAGCTAAGCTTGCGTTTTTCGCGATCTATTTTTAAGGTGATTGATTTGCTTTTAGGAGCCAGGTAAATGCGCTCGCGCACTTTATTTATTGCTTGCTGAACACGTTTTGCAGATACAGGCTTGAGTAAATAATCAGTAACATTAAGTTCAAAGCCTGTGATTGCATATTCTTCATAAGCACTCACAATGATAATTTGAGGTGGATTAGCGAGTGCTTGAATGAGCTCTAATCCTGACAATTCTGGCATGTTTATATCTAAAAATACGACATCTATAGTTGATTTTGCTAATTCGTACAAAGCATCTTTAGCGCTGAAATGCTGAGAAGCTACTTTGATATCTGAGTACGACTCTAAATGATGAAGAATTACTTGATGAGCAAGTGGTTCATCATCAACAATAATTGCCTTAATCACTTGATAGCTCCAAAGAGAGGTTGGTTTGCCAAAGTCCATTGTGATTGTGCACCAATAAAGTATGTTTTTCGGGATAAAGCAGCTCTAAACGGCGCTTTAAATTTTTTAGTCCCATACCTGAATCATCGTTATCGCTTTTGCGAGGAATACTATTTTCGCAATATAAAGTTAAAACGTTGTCGTTTAATGTTAGTTTTATCGTTACTTCAGCGTTTTCTTGTGCGTGTTCAACACCGTACTTTATGGTGTTTTCAATTAAAATGATCAGAAGCAGTGGTGCTATAGAAAGAGATTGAGTAGTTTCAGGCCATGCTAGGTTGAATCTACAGTTATTTGCATGCCTTATCTTGTGCAGTTCAAGAAAGTTTTTAATGTAACTTAGCTCTTTTTCGAGTGGAACGAATGGTTTTTGCCCTTCATAAACGGTATATCTCAGTAAGTCAGCCAACTGTAATACCAAATCAGGTGTCTTTTCTGATTTTGTTAATGCAAGTGCATATAAGTTATTTAAAGTATTAAATAAAAAGTGCGGATTAATTTGCTGCTGCAGTAGCTTTAGTTCTGTTTTTATTTGCTGTTTGGCGACTTCTTCTAATTTATGGTGGTGCTGTTGGCGTTCAAACGCCAAGATAATGGGTGTAGAGATACTTAAAAATAAAAACATAAACTGATAATTGTACTTATTGATAATGTTTTGGCTGCCTCCCGGAGTTAGATTGGCGACATATGAGGGTAAGTCATTAACAGGTAATGTGAGCACAATAGCGACAAGTAATGGTGTAAAAATAACCATGCTAATTAAGCATGCAGATACAAAAATGAGCACTCCATGTCTGGCTAATAATTGACGTATTAAAATGTAACGATTAAATAAAAAAATGCCGTGAACGATAATTGCGTAGACCAGAAGCTGAGAAAAATACCAAATAAATTGATAATAGTTTGTAAGTAGCTTTTGAGTATCAAATATCAATGCGAATGGTTGATTTAGCAGGGGTGATTCATGGCTATTAAGTATGCCAGCCATGATAAACGCCCAGGCAAAACATATAAAAAAAACAACTTTATTTAATGTAAACAATGAGCTAATCCAACTGGTAAATTTAGATTTTTGGTTCTTCTTAAAACGTTGGGATGAAAGCCAAAATAAACTTGCTAGGCTGCAAAGTAACCAACATTGTTCTTGTAAGTAATGCCATTTATCATAAGTTGGCAAGCCGTTGCTTAATAGATAAGTGATTATTGGATAACCAATAAACCCTGACAACCACCACAATGAAGCTTGCTTTAAAGAGTGTTGAGATGCTATCCAGTGAGCGATTAAGAAGGGGATACACTCAAAAATTAGCTGTAAATTTACTGTTAGATAAGTACCTGGTGAATCAATTCTCAGGGAAAGATAACGAATATGGCTTTCAAGTAGTATCGCAGCGATTAATGGTAGTAAAGCAACCATGCTTTTTGTGTTTTTAGTTGATGATAAATAGCTAATAGCTGCCAGCAAAATCTACTCCGTTCATTTTTTATTTTTGCAACTTTACATTGTTGTTTTTTCGAACATTTATATATTACCCTAATTTCTAAATAATGTGGAAACTGAGGGCGTAACATACTGATAAAGGGTTACTAATAGATTTAGCTTAACGTTTTTATTGCTTTATTCATCCACATTTTGATGAAAGTTCTTTTTTTGATGACGAAAGCAGAATATTTGCTTTCATCATCAAACTTGACTCATTGATCATTATTTCATAGTAGCGAGCTTTGCCATTCCTTAATCTAGATTTGTGCTAATTAAGGAGCCAATAAATGCTAACACTTGAACATATTTCGAAAACATACCCTGATGGAACTCAAGCACTTAACGATATAACCATTGAGTTACCCAGCGGCATGGTAGGTTTATTGGGGCCAAATGGCGCTGGTAAGTCTAGTTTGATGAGAACCCTTGCATGCCTGCAAACTATTAATTCTGGCCGTATACAGTTTAGTGGCTTAGATATATTAAAAGACCCTGAAAAGTTACGTAAGCAACTTGGTTATCTACCACAACAATTTGGTGTTTACCCACATATAGGGTGTAGAGCACTACTTGAACACATAGCCATATTAAAAGGGCTTGAAATTAAAAAGACAAAGCAACAGATTGATGACCTGCTTACTGCGTTAAACTTAACTCAACATGCAAATAAAAGAGTCAGTCACTTTTCTGGGGGAATGAAACAACGCTTTGGTATTGCTCAAGCATTGTTGGGTGATCCTAGATTAATTATTTTAGATGAGCCTACAGCAGGGCTTGATCCGGCTGAGCGAGAGAGCCTCAATAACTTATTAGTATCAATGAGTAAGAATCGACTGATCTTGCTTTCAACACACATTGTGGAAGACATAGAAAACCAATGTCACTTTGTGGCGATGATTAAAGGAGGTCAACTGATACAAAGTGGCCATATCGATACCTTAGTAAGTCACCTCAAAGGTAAAGTATGGACATTAAAAACTTTGCCAAACGAACTGCCCAAAGGTGCTTTAGTACTGAGCCAAAGTTATCGATATGGCAGGCCTGTCTTTCGAGTTTATGCCGCAGAACGCCCAACTATAGGAGCTGTTTTGGCGACAGAATCATTACAAGATAAGTACTTCTTTGAACTAAAATCTCAAAGAGGCGAATTATGTTAATAATTAATGAGTTAAAGTATCTTTTTCGTCAACCAATAGTTTGGGTGTGCTTGCTTATTGCGCCAAGTTTTGCATTTTCACTTTCTTCAGGGCTTGCAACAAGTAATGTTGACCCGTTACAGCAGTATCAATTGCATTTAGTGTCATTACAAATGATGCAATTGGTTTTATTGGTTGGAGCATTATCGCCAGCAATTTTCTTACGTGATCACCTCTTTCATATGGACGAAATTATTGCTGTTGCATCAGTAAGTTCAAGACAAAAAAACTATGTTCGAATAGGTGGTTTTGTAAGTCTATTAATGATGGTTTTATTAAGCAGTACGTTGGTTATGAGTTACGTACATTATCAAAATAATGGTTTTAGTTGGCAAATATTTGATTATACAATTTTTTATAGTGGTTTTGTTTTACTCATAAACTGTTTTTTACTTATTGCTTTGGCGTTTTGGCTTTGTCAAAAGTTTCGTAGTTCAATGTTAGTTTATACCGTTTTTGCAAGCCTTTGGATAGCTTATTTGTTTGTTGCGAGTATAACGGGTAATCCAATTTTAGCAGGTAGTAATGTACTTAACGAAACGTTTTATCAGTTATTCATCTGGTTAGATCCATTTGCCTATACAACGGTAATAGCAAGTTTTAGCGAGTCGCAAAATATTCCTTTTTATATTAATCGTTTTGTTTGTTTTAGTCTGGCATTGGTTATTTTTACTTTCGCTGTTGGTTTGTACCCCCAAGCACATGCACGGGCAAAAAAAGCGGAGGAAAGGCATCTTGAGTCCGATTTTAGGCCTAACACTCACTATCAAACGGTAAAGCCTACATTTCGTCAAAGCTCGATTCTATTTGAGCTATATAAAGCTGCAATTTTAAATATCTTAAAACAACCAATAACAATCATTCTATTATTTTTATGGCTAGGGTTGGTGTTTAATAGTGTTGCATCCTCCTCTCAGTATGCAGAGCCAATGAGTGTTATAAAAGCAACTAGCATTGATGCTGTTAATCAATATGCCTTTGATATGTATATATTGCTCGGGTGTTTACTGAGCGCTCTATGGAGTTGGCAACTTAGTTGTAATGCTAGGCACTATAAAGTAGCAGAGATAATTGCGGCAGCGCCTATTAAGACCGCTTCAATTTTACATAGCCAATTATTGGCAATAATGAGTTTGGTGTTTGTTTATTCGTTAATTGGCTTAGTTGGCGCATCTCTAGCTGAACTTTTTATTGGCAGTGACTTTGACTTCTATCAACATATTTATATTTTAGCTTTAATGGGGCTGCCGCTGGCTATTATTGCTTCAGTATTTGTATGTATTTTCAATTTAATGCGCTCAGAGCTCGTTGCATCTTTAGTGGTTTTTGCCATTTTGTTACTTAAATTTACTCCAGTAATGACTTATTTAGGGCTAACACACACGTTTTGGAGTGTAGCTTGGACACCATTGCAGCCGGCTAATGAATTTTGGGGCTATCGCGCAAGTTTAAGTAGTTACTGGCCTTATATTCGCGCATGGCTAGTGTTATTACTTAGTGTTGTGCTTGTTAGTCAGGCTTTTAATCATCGTGGTACAGGGTTGGGCCGCAGGGCTTTTAAAAGTAAAGATGCTTGGCTGTTAACACCTGCAGTTTTAGCTATCAGTTTATTTTGGCAGCTGCATGCTAATTTAATTTCAGAAAAGCCACTAAGTAACTCTCATAAACGAGAAAGATTTAAAGCAAACTATGAAAGAATGTTTACTGGTTGGAAACATAAAGCTCAGCCAAAAGTGAGTCATATCGATGCAGAAATAGATTTCTACCCCTATAAGCAATCAGCCGAATTCAACTTAACCTACTCATTTACTAACCCTCACACAAAACCAATAAAACAGGTATTAATAGGTCGCGCAGGCTTTTATCAATGGGCAGATATTAAGATAGAAGGAGCTGAGCAAGTCGCGTTTTATCCATCAATGAATCAAGCTATTTACGAGTTTAAACCTGCACTCAAGCCATTCGAAACAAGGCAACTTAAAACACAATTTGAAGTTAAGCAAGCCAAATTATGGCCCACACAAGGGCATCAAATCATTACGCCTGAATTTAGTTATATTCGTTCTGTTCCACTTTTACCGACGCTTGGATATCAAAGAAACTATGAGCTAGGTGATGAGAAGTTAAGATTAGATTATGGCCTTCCACTCTATGTTAAAACACCACCTTCAAAGCTTTTTAATACTACATACCAAGTACCGGATAGCTATGAACGTATTACTATGAAAAGCAAGGTTACCACCGCAGTAGGTTATCAGGTCGTTTCACAAGGTAAAAATACAGAGCATATTATTGAAGGACAAAGAGCCGTTTTTAAATTTCAGACGACAGTGCCAATTAACCACTTACCTGCTTGGATGTCGTTTCCATTTGGAGCAACTGAGTTAATTTATGAGGGGGTGAAGTTACAGGTTTTTACTAAATCAAGTGCAACAGAAACTGTTCAAGATGCTGTAAAAGTTAACTTACAAGCTATGAGTGATACGCTTTCTTGGTTTAAGAGTAATCTTAATGCGTACAAAGGTTCAAAGCTCAGTTTGATTGACTCAACAGGTTTTGGTGGGACTGGGTATGCATTACCTGAAATTATTTTGATTGATAATAAAGTCGGTTTTAGAGCAAAACCAAGTGAGGGAGCAGGTTTTGATCAACGTTATCGACGTGCAGTACATGAAACGGCTCATCAATGGTTTGGTCATGATATTGGCAATAGTGTTCCTGAAGATAGCGCTTTTTTGATTGAATCATTAGCTAAATATATAGAGCTTGTGGTGATTGAAAAGCGTTACGGAAAAAAGGCTGTCGATGCATTAGTCAAATATGAAACTCAACGATATCAACAAGCTTCTAGGCTAGATATTTCGACAAAGCAAGCATTGGTAGATTCATCAAAAAGTTACGATCAGTATTCCAAAGCCACTCTTGTATTTGCAAAGCTTAGGAATGAATTTGGGGATGCAGTGATTGTGACAGCTTTAAAATCAGTATGGCAAAAATACGCATTTCCTAATCGACCTGCAACGTCAATGGATTTTATTAGAGCTTTACAAGAACAGCTTAATGAACAAGATAAAGACTTAATTAATAAACTTTTTTTGGAAGTATAAAAACAAAAAAGCCACAGGTTTTAAAACACTGTGGCTTGGGTATTGATTGCATAACAACCAAGGGAGTTAGGTGAGTTTAAAACTCATAGCTAATACTTAAGCGTGTAGTACGAGGCATAATATATCGTCCATTCGGTGCGTCAGCATTACGAGGATCACCTTCAGTGATACCTTGCTCGTCAGTTAAGTTATCAACCGCTAACTGCACTTTAATACCTTCCATAGGTTCAACAATTAAACCAATGTCTACTTTTTCGTAACCTTCTAAAACAACCGTATTTTCGTTGTCGCCGAAGCGATCATCAACCGCTGAGATTGTGCCGTATAAGGTGGCATACATGTCGCTTACTTCAAAGTCATAGCTTGGTGTTACACGTACTTGCCATTTTGGCTGACGTTGGCTTTCGTTGCCTTCGTTGCTCGGGCTTTCTGTTATCTCGGTTTCTTGAAGCGTTGAGTTTAAGTTAACTGAGAAACCAGATTCGTGGTTGTAGTTATAATCAAGCTCAATACCGTATGCTTCGTTTGTTAAGATTTCAGCGGGTACACCAGGGCGGCGAACAAAGGTGTCACCTTTTACTTCATTAGTGAATAAAGTTGCGTAGAAATCGGTGCTATCGGTAAGTAACTTATAACCAAACTCGGCTTGTGTTACTTCTTTAATTAACTTTTCGCCACCTTCGTATGCACCAAAGTTATCACGAAAATCATCGAAGTAAGGCATTTTATAACCGCGGTTTACACGAGCAAATACACCCATGTCATCGTTAATTGAGTAGTTAATACCTGTTGTCCACGATGTTTTACTTTCGTCATATTGAACTGACTTGTCGATTACGCCATCAAGACCTTCATCAACTGAGTATTCAACTTCGTGGCTTTCAAAACGAACACCCGCATCAAGTGTAAAGTCATCGTTGAATTTATACTGAGCGGTTGTATAAAACGCATTGGTGCGTGCATCACCTGTCGAATTGATATCGTAGTTAAAACCACAACCCTCAACACTTGCATTACACTCGATGCCGTCTAGCATTTCGCCGCCTGCTTCAAGTACGTGATACGCAGTGTTACCTAAGCTCCACCAGTCATTTGCTGATGTGCTTGCTGTGTAATAACCAAATGCTAGTGATAAGTTATCTAGCTTTTTAGCGAATGCTAAATCATTTGTGAATGCGCTAATTTCTTTTAAAACCACCCAACGGCCAAGTTGTTGAACCGCAGTGCCTGCATCGTATTCTGTGCCAGTTACTGCACCTGTTGCTGTTTCACCGTTATCAGCCACTGCACCAACCGTTGTTGCAGAGCCTGCCGGTACTAAGCCGTAAGTGTTTGCATCACCCTTGGTGATGTTGAAGCGATCTGTGAAGCTCCAACCGTTATCGAATTCAAGCTTAATGCTACCGCCTGAAACATGACCTTTCCAACCACGGCCTTCACCTAAATCGATTTGTTGCTCATCATTATTTGCGCCTGTGTAAATTATCGCTTGGCGATTTAAAGTACCCAGTTGCGTGTAGCTTGCATCAACACCATCAACATTTAGTGGCGTAGGTAAGTACCAAGCACCGTGGTCGTCTGTTTGACGGGTGTATAAATTAATGGTGCCGTTTTCTAATTCTTTAGTGATATTAATTGTGAACTGGCTGCCTTTTTCTGATGTAAAACCAGCATCACGAATACCTGGAGAGCTTTTAACATAACCTCCCACCATGAAATATAAATCATCAGAAATCTCACCACTAACCATAGCGTCAAGGCGTTGTAAGTCATAATCTGAGGTTGTGTATTTGAATACACCTTCGGTATCTTCACTACCACGCTTAAGGCGGAAGTTAGTTGTTAAACCAGGTTGGCCATTTGAAACAACAGGGTTTGGACCACCACGTAATGCTTCCATTGTTTCAATGGTTTCGTCTAAACGGAATAACGACGAGTTTTCTAAAAATGACAAAGTAGGCGCAGGGTAAATTGGCGAACCTTCAAGGCTTAAGGTTAAAAATGGTGCATCACCACCGCCAGGAAAACCACGTACAAATACGTTAGCACCAGATTCACCACCCGAGCTTTCTACCCACACACCCGGTACGGCTTTGAATAAATCAGCAGTACTTTTTGGCGATAATTTAACAATTTGATCTGCATCGATATTGGTAACGGCATAGCCTGCATCAATTTTACGTACGCCAATACCCGCTGGCGTACCAGATACAATAATTCGTTCAACTTTTTCTTTAGCTGGTTGCTCAGTTTGCTCTTCAGCCATAACTGTCTGGCCACTCAAAGCTAGCAAAATTGCAGAGGCTAGCGCACTGCGTGTGTATGTAGTTGTCATTGTGTGTTCCCATTTTTTATGTTGTTAAAAGCAATGTATTAGCGAATATTTTGAATTGTTAACACCTTGCTTTTATAAACCATAGAGATTTATGCAAACGTTTGCAATTTGTTTTTTCAGTTTTTTGTCCTTTTTTTACTCACAGAATGAGTTTGCCTGTTTATGCTTACTGAAAAAATATTATGCTTAATGGCGCAGCGATTTAGACAAAATGGTGGTATATTGCCAGCCTATGTTTTAAAGGAAGGCAGTGTTTCAGTTTCATGAACGATAGAAAATTAAAGTTAGCCGATCTTGCTAAGTTAGCCGGTGTTTCTACGTCGACAGTATCCCGTGCGCTCAATGATAACCCATTGATAAAAAAGGAAACTCGCGACAAGCTCCAACAGTTGGCAAAAAAACATAACTTTAGTTTAAACACTGCTGCTAGCCGCCTTCGAACCCAAAAAACCAATGTTGTTGCGGTTATTATTAACCTTGATGGTGATACAGAGCAGTCTATTAATGATCCTTTCTTACTTAAAATTGTCGGTGAAATAAATTTAGCGTTAAACAAATTTGGCTTAGAGTTATTACTTTCTAACTCATTTATGGCCAGTGATGATTGGGCTAATTACTTTATCAATAGCCGCCGCGCAGATGGCATTATTGTGGTCGGCCAAGGTAAAAGCCAAGCAAATATTGAAGCTGCAGCGAATGCTGGTGTTCCTTTAGTTGTGTGGGGCGATCCAAAAACACCCAGCAGTTACCCAATTGTTGGCAGCGATAATTATTTAGGCGGTCGCCTAGCGACTGAGCACTTATTGAAAAATGGCGCTAAAAACATTTTGTTTTTAGGCGACCCTGGGCATGCTGAAATTAGTGAAAGGCATTGTGGTTATTTAGATGCCATTTCTGCAGCAAAAGCGACACCTCACGTACTCTCTATCGATATCACCAGTAGCGCTGCTTACAAAGGAATTAACCAATTATTGGTAGAAAAAGGGCTTTGTTTTGATGGCATTATGGCATGTAGTGATATGGTGGCTTTCGGTGCGATGAAAGCCCTGAAAGAGCGTTACATTAGCATTCCAAATGACGTTGCCCTTGTGGGCTTTGATGATATTGCTATGGCGGATATCAGTCATCCTTCGTTGTCGAGTATCAAGCAAAACACTCAACGTGCCTCAGTCATTCTTGTTGAAAAGTTGTTAGCTCAGTTAGCAGGGCAGTCGGTAGAGTCTCAAGTTGTTGAAATAGAACTAGTAAATAGGCAATCTAGTCAGCGCTAAACCTATTGAATGTTAGCGACATGTGTAATTTTAAATGCAAACGTTTGCATTTTATTTTTCGCTAAACTAGACTGAGTAAAAATAATCATAGGTTGAAGTGAATGAATCCTATAAGAATAACCATCGCGCTGGCATGCAGCTATTTTGTCTTTGCTTTAATGCTCAATAGTGTAGGCACTGTTATTTTACAAGCAATAAATAGCTTAGATGTAAGCAAAACACAGGCGTCTGTTCTTGAAGGATTTAAGGATTTAAGTATTGCTATTGTGTCATTTTTAGTGGCGTCATTTATTCCTCGCTTGGGCTATAAAATTGCCATGCTCGGTGCTTTATTACTGGTTGCAATTATGTGCTTAGTTGTACCGAGCATTGCTGAGTTTTGGGTATTAAAAGCACTATTTGCCGCAATTGGTTGCAGCTTTGCTGTGATGAAAATCTCTGTTTACTCTGTCATTGGTCAAGTGACTGATAATGCAAATAAGCACTCTGCTTTATTAAACACTATAGAAGGAGTGTTTATGCTAGGGGTGTTATCGGGCTATTGGATTTTTGCGTTATTTATAGATGCTGATAACCCGCAAAGTAGTCACTGGCTGAATGTATATTACTTGCTTGCAGTGATTGTTGCTGTAGCGTTTGTTTCAGTCATTGCGGCTCCAATAAAATCACCAGAACTAAAAACAAATCAGCAATCTCAGCTGCATGACTTTATTGATATGCTAAAGCTGGCCTATCAACCATTGGTGCTCATTTTCGTTGTAAGTGCATTTATGTATGTACTTATAGAGCAGGGAGTAGGCACTTGGTTACCTACTTTTAATAATCAAGTTTTAAAATTACCCGTAGATGTAAGTATTCAACTTGCTAGCTTGTTTGCTGCGGCACTGGCGCTGGGCCGTTTAGTGGCAGGGCAAGTACTTAGGTTTATTAGTTGGTTTAGTTTATTAATGGGCTGTTTGGTCGCTATGGGTGTACTTGTAGTGTTGGTGCTGCCTTTAACTCATGATGTTGATGGTAGCCAAGTGAAAAGTGTTTTTGATGTGCCTTTTGCTGCATATATGTTGCCGTTGATTGGCTTTTTTATGGCACCGATTTACCCATTACTTAATTCTGTGATGCTTAGTTCTTTAGCGAAATACAAGCACGCCGCTATGACTGGCTTAATCGTCGTTTTCTCTGCATTAGGTGGCACAACGGGCTCAATTATTACGGGCTTTGTATTTGATAAGTTCAGTGGTCAACACGCGTTTTATCTGACATTAGTGCCAATAGCCTTGCTATTAATTACTGTTTCCGTATTTAAAAGAATCACCTTACAGCCACAGTATTTAGAAGCATCAAACGTAAAATAAGGGATTATCATGAATTTCGTTAATAGCCAACTATTTAAAGACGTACAGTTAGCAGAAGTGTTTGCTGATTCAAAAATGTTTGCCGATGCAGTGCCAAAATTGTCTTGGCAAAGTGCGTGCGAGTTATATCAACTTGTTGGGCCTTTAAAAGGCGATGAACTACGAGAATTTGTGATGTCGAATTTTATATTTGCTGATCAATCTATTCCTAGTGCCACATTAGATTCCACATCAGTTAAGCAATATATTCTTGATTTATGGCCACACCTACATAGAAATGCCGATACTGATTTAGCAAGTTCACTTATGCCACTGCAATTTGATTACATTGTACCAGGTGGCCGTTTTCAGGAAATTTATTACTGGGACAGTTACTTTACAGCACTTGGTTTAGAAGATATTGAAGACTTAGCAACTATTGAAGCAATGGTAAATAACTTTATTGACCTGCAAAAGCGTAATGGCTGTATTCCGAATGGTAACCGTGTTTATTATAGCTCACGCTCACAGCCTCCTGTTTTAGCGTTGATGTTAGCGATGCTGTGGGATGCTAAATATAAATTTGAGGCTGATTTAACTTGGCTGGCAAACGCTGTAAAAGCACTTGAAGCAGAGTATCAATTTTGGATGACTGGCTGTAACGACCTTAGCATTGAAACGCCTGCCATTAGGCGTGTTGTTAAAATGCCTAATAAGGCTATTTTAAACCGCTACTGGGATAGTGCGGCAACACCTCGTCCAGAGTCATTAAAAGAAGATTTACATGACGCTGAAGGGCTAACAACTGAGCAGCAGCAAAGCTATTTCCAGCATATTCGTGCTGCATGCGAGTCTGGCTGGGATTTTAGTAGCCGTTGGCTACGCGATCATAGTGACCTAAAAAGTATTGAAACAACCAATCTCATACCGATTGATTTAAATAGCTTATTGTATAATGCAGAACACACTTTAGCTCGCTTCTACCGTTTACTTGGTGCAGAGCAACAGAGTCAGTCCTTTGCTGAGCTGGCTACGCTTCGCCTAGATACTATCAATACCTATTGTTGGAATTCTGAGGCAGGTGTTTACCGTGATTACAACATTCGACTCAATCAGCAAAGCAGCGTTGATTCAATGGCAATGGCCGTTCCTTTGTTTGTTGGTGCTGCATCTGTACAACAAGCCCAGCAAGTAAAACAAAAGCTGATGAGTGAGTTTTTAAAACCAGGTGGTTTAGTTACAACATTATGTAGTACTCCACAACAATGGGATAGCCCTAATGGCTGGGCGCCGCTGCAATGGTTTGCTGTAAAAGGTTTAACTGATTATGGTTTTGTCAGCGAAGCACAAGCGATTATGAAAAATTGGTTGAGCATGATTGAAATGCGTTTTGCAGAGGATAAATGCCTGCTTGAAAAGTACAATGTGTGTGAATTAGTCAGCCGTGCAGGTGGTGGTGAGTACACAGTGCAACAGGGGTTTGGTTGGACAAATGGCGTAACATCACGTTTTTATAAACTACTTGATGACAACCTTTGAGCTGTTTGTTCAGATCACGATTTGAAATTTATAGTAAGTGTGTCTGAAGGCATACTTACTATTAGATAAAATTTTTGATTTATTTCGTTCATTGAGACTGTTTTGTATATTTATTCATAAAGTACAATGGAATACATAGTATTAATAGTCCCAGCCATTGCCATAATGGAGCAAAAACAAACACCAACGCTGATTGTGCGTCATGAGAAAAATAAATTGAACCTAAGGTCACAATACCAAATAAGACACAAATGATAGTGACAATAAATGAGGCAATCTGTGTCATTCTTGTTTTACTGTGTTCAACCATCCACGCCATTAACAGGTAAGGTGAAATCCCCCATAGAACGAAGCCAATTGGAAGGCTTTGTGAACTGTCAAAATTATCAATGGTTATGAGTACAGTAATAATTATGGCTAAAACAGTGAGGGAATAAGCGCATTTGGAGAAAGTAATCCATTTCATAAATAAACTTAATTGACTGAATGCTATATGTATTTACCTCTGATGGAGAATTAAGCAGAAAGTTCAATACATGGCCTTTTATTGTTTTGCTTTATTGACCTGCTAGCTCAAACAGAGCGGCAATGATTAAGTTTTCGAGATTTTTACTCGCAGCTACCCCTATGCATCCTTACCACGAGTATTAACCACACACTTAGGAATATATTTACATGCAAAGCGTTGCCGTTTTTGAATTACATGAACGTCTTCAAGTAATACGCTGCAACGAGGGGATGTTGTAAAAGAGTTTTGGGTATAACCCACAGCTACATCATTGTCTTTAGTGAATGTTGAAGCGCTGATTATAAGAGTAGGTGTGTAAATAAATTTCATATAAACCTATTCATAAGTCGTCAAGGCATTTGCATTTTATAGCAGTCTTTATGTGAAGTTTTTTTATTAGGTAATGCTGAGCGCTTTTATTAGTGTAATAGACTTTAACTATTAAATTCACGTGTACTTTAATTTGTATTACAAAATGAAGTTCTCATTAAAACTGTGTATAATTTGCGCCCTTTAAATTATCTATTCACTTGTTGTATTGATGTGGGGTCGTTAGTGAAAGTATTGTTTAAACAGCATGGTGTAATATTTATTCTTCTAAGTATGCTAACAGGGTTAATGGGGGCATTCGTTAACCCTTTGATGAGCTTATTTATAGTTGAAGGGCTGCAAACACCGCCCATTTATTTGGGGGTTTATATGGTGTCGGTAACCATTACGGGTTTAGTTATCAGTCAGTGGCTGGGTGGCATGGCTGATAAAGGCACAAGTGCACGTAAGTTATTTATGGCGGCTGTAGCAGGCATGATGTGCGCGTTAGTGACCTTTGCAAATGCCACTGCATTTTGGCAAGTGCTACTCGCAGGTGTGTTATTTCTAGCGATGGGAAATGCGGCAATCCCGCAAATGATGACGGTTGCACGACAATGGGCTGGACGTCAACAGAATATAGACATTACCAGCTTTAATTCGCGTTTACGTGCTGCTATCTCATTTGCTTGGGTGGGAGGCCCTCCGCTGGGCTATATGTTAGCTGCAGGGGGGAAGTTTAGTCACTCGTTTTACTTCGCTGCATTTTGCGCTTTGATTGCGCTAATCTTTGCATTTAAGTTTATTCCTGACTACAGCGCTAAAAAATCGCAAAACGGCTCAGAGCCTGCAGCCGCAGCGAGTTTATCATTTTGGTTGTTAGGCTTATCGATAATGCTTGGTTCAACGGGTAATATTATGTATTCATCGGCACTGCCACTTTATAGCATTACTGAACTTGGGTTTGCTGAACATACCCCAGGACTGTTTATGGGGGTCGTGGCACTGTTAGAAATTCCTATCATGCTGTATGGAACAAAGCTAGCTAAAAAATACAGTAAAGTCTCGATGCTTGCGGTGGCATTTTGTTGTGCCATTGTATTTTATTTAGGAGTGTTTTTTGCCACTCAAGTGTGGCATTTAATCGCGCTGCAAGTATTGAACGGCCTGTTTTACGGTATTTTTGCAGGCATTGGCTTAACCGTATTACAAGATCAGCTTCCTGAGCGAATAGGGTTTACCTCAGCGTTTTACACGAACGCCATTAAACTTGGTGTTATGTGCGGGGCAGGGGCAACAGGCGTTATTGCACAGTTTTATAGTTTTAGATTCGCCACTCTTGGCTCTATGCTAGGGCGTTGTTTCCTAAAAGTTTGAACTATCTTGCCAGCCTGTGATCAGATCATCTATATCCTACTAGCCCGTGCAACAACAATGAGCAAAATCACAAACTGGTCTCACTATAATCAAGCCCTCGTTAACCGCGGTAATATTCGCTTCTGGTTTGACGAAAAAGCAACGCGTCATTGGTATAACGAATGTACTCACGGTGGGCGTGGCCGCTCTAATCATTTCTCTGATCTTGCTATTGAAACTTGCTTAACACTCAAAGCTGTCTTTGGCTTGTCGTTCAGGGCACTACAAGGGTTCACACAATCGGTATTATCTTTGATGAAGCTTCCGCTTGAAGCCCCAACCTACAGTTGTCTGTGTAAGCGCAGTGCTGAGTTGAATATTAAATTTCGCAGTAAAGTCCGCACCACTGGATTTGTAGATATTGTAGTTGATAGCACAGGACTTAAGGTGTTTGGCGAAGGTGAATGGCATGCACAGAAGCACCACGTAAAGGCAAGAAAAAAGTGGCGAAAACTGCACCTTGCGGTGGATGCCAACACGCATGATATTGTGGGGGCGCAAATGACGCTCAGTAACGTCACCGACGGCGAGACCCTCCAAGATTTGATAAGACCATTACGCCGGCGTATAGATAGAGTGAGCGCTGATGGTGCTTATGATAGCCGCCGCTGCTATGCAGAAATTACTGAAAAAGGCGCGATACCTGCTATCCCGCCGAGAGAGAATGCACGGCTGTGGACTGATAAGCATCCACGCAATGAGGCTGTCATGTTGTGCAATAAGTTAGGAATCGCACAATGGAAAAAGCTCAGTGGATATCATGTGCGCTCATTAGCAGAAACAGCGATGTACCGTTTTAAACAGTTGATGGGGGCTAAGCTAAATGCGCGTGATTACAATCGCCAGCTGGTTGAAGCGATGATCAAAGTGAAGGCGCTAAATAAGATCAACACCCTTGGTCTGCCTAAATATCAGTAAGTTAAGTGAGTTTGTTAGAGAGCTGTATTTGATCAACAAGGCCCTATGCTAGCTGCAAGTTTAGCCCTTGGATGCTTAATGTTGTTTAGCTATGTGAAGCGCCAAGAACAACAAAGTGCTGTAATGCCGGTGCTGCAAGAAGGTTTAGTTGAGTAACTTGCTTAAATAGATCAAAAAACCGAGCATCTGAGCTCGGTTTTATTATTTTTGTAATTAGCCGTTAGCGATTTGATCAAGTATATGCATGACACGCTCACTTGCTGCTTCCATTTTATTAATGTGATTAATAGCTGCGTCTTTATTGCCTGTTTGTAGCATCACTAACGCTTCAACACCATTACGGTGCACTTCACGGTGTGGCTCTTCTAATTGACGATAAGCATTGAGCTGTTTAAAGCCATTTGATTGTTCGGAGTTATACCATTTACCTAGTCTACACATGGTATGATCTGAAAAGTCATCAATCGACTTGTTACTTGTACCATTGGCAACCGCATATACTTCACCTTTCCATACAATATGGTCTAGTTTTACAGTTTGCACAAATGAGCGAGTAGCGGCATTAATAATAGTTTCTTTCATTGAATTGCAGTGATTCATGATCGAACTATAGTCGTTGTTCAAGGTATCAAAGCTTGTTGAAAGCTGGGTGTTATTTTGCTGAATATCTTCAACCGAGGTGACAGTTTCACCCGTTTTGTTAATGATTTCTTTTACTAAATCAGACACTTCTTGTGCTGATTTATTCGTGTTGGTAGCAAGCGTACGTACTTCATCAGCAACAACACTAAAGCCACGACCAGCCTCACCAGCACGAGCTGCTTCAATGGCGGCGTTAAGCGCGAGTAAGTTGGTTTGATCTGAAATTTTTGAAATGGTTGATACAAAGGTATTGATGCTATCGGCCATATCAGACAAGCCAGTAATGTTGCTGGTCATGCTCCCCATTTTGCCTGCCATACTAGCCATTTCACTGACGATATGCTGCAGCGCATTATTTGAGTCATTTAATAGTTGACTGATCTGTAAAGTGACTTGGCTTTCTTCTTCAATAACAAGGTATGAGTCGAGAACAGTTTGGCGTACGCCCTCAATTTGCGTGATACATTCAATCGAACTATTCAATAAATTAGCAAGGAACAGTTGATCTGCATCATCAGCATGATGATGTAATTGAGCTTCTAAGCGCTCGTTTTCATCACGCAGAACGTGATTGTCGGCTTTGAGTGCCTCAACTTCAGCTAATAGCGCGTTGTATTGATCTTGGAGTAAAGAGTGGCTTTTGCGTGAGACAAACATGCATGTTCCTAATTCAAATGGTTAAACCAATTCGCAATAATACTTAATCATTTTAAGGGATTAATACTTGTGGCGCACGTTGATTATAGAACAAAGTGATAATTTATTATCTGTTTTTTTACTAGAAAGGGAGTAATTACGACTATTTGCTCAATTGAGGCTGGAAAGTTGGTTATTAAAGCTGAAAAAGCCCAGTAAAAACTGGGCTAAAACAAGGGAGTTTAGTGATTAATAAAAAGAATATTTTAAAGTAAGTGACGTTGTACGGCCGTTAATAGTACGGGCACGGATAATGTCGTTATCTGGTACTGAGCCTTCTTCTGCTTCTGTGATACCTATGGTGTCAAACAGGTTGTTCACATTAAGCGATAGGCTTAAGTTTTCAGACAAGTTGTAACTTACAAAGCCATTTACTTGTGTGTAGCCATCGAACTGAAGATCATTACTATCTTGTGCGTAAGCATCTGTTGTACCAATAAAGCTCAGACCCGCTGCACCTTTGTCAAAGTTGTAAGTGGCCATTAGTGAGTAGATAAGGTCAGCTTGACGACGTGGTGTATTACCTACTAACTCCGGCGATAACGCATCTTTAGCGATTTCTGCATCTGTCCATGTAAAGTTACCACGGAAATCCCAATCGCCTACGTAGTAAGTTGATTCAACCTCAATACCTTTGGCTTCATATTCGCGGTCAAAGAATTTTTGCGATGTGGCTTCGAAGTTTTGTTCTTCAGTTTCTGCATAGAATGCTGTTGCAAATACTGATAGTGAATCAAAACGTTTTTTCACACCGAATTCGTATTGATTTACTTCATCAATCGCATCGGCTTCAGCAACTGAACCATCCGCTTCTACTTTACCGAATAGTAAGCGATCTGCATTTGCACGGCCGCCTTTACTAATACGAGCAAATGTCGCAAAGCTTGGATCAATTTGGTAATTAGCACCAATTGAGTATGAGCTGTAGTGCCAGTCATAGTTAACAATGCTTGGGTTTGCGTTATCTATACCAACTACACTTTGCTCCGGAATTGAGATTGTACCGTCGCTATTCATATCAACAGTTGATGTTACGGCGCCTGCGTAGTTACCACGCGCTTCACCTGAATCGTAACGAGCACTTGCATCAATGCTTAAGTCACCAAATTTAGTTGCTAAGTTAATGTAAGGTGCACGTGTTTCGTACTCTGTATCATAGTTGCGTTGACAGCAGTTACCCCAATAAGGAGTGCCATAGGCATATAAGCCATTATCAGAATAGCTATCACCATTAGCAGCGTACACATCGAGTAATGCTGCGTTATCGCCTTTTAGCTCCATAACATATGAGTTCCAAAGCCATGACATATCAATTGATTGGCTTGATGCAAAGTAACCAAAGGTCATGCTTGTGTCATCAGAAAACGATTTAGTTAACTTAAGGTCGTTAACTATTGAACCCATGTCGTTTAGTGTTACATCAAATGTGTGGATGCGCATTGCTAAATCGTCATCGCCATAAGCTTGGCCTGCTGAGCCACCATTTGCATAAACAAGTGATGCGCCATCACCAGCAATGCTAGAGGCAATTGAGCTTGCACTTGCTACTTCAGCTGGAATAAGAGAAATAAAATTACCGCTTACAGATGATGTTCTAAAACGGTTTTCGATGCGCCAGTCGTTATCTAAATCAAAAGCAGCTTCAAAGCCAACAGATGTAACAACCGGATTCATACCATCAGTCATGTCACCAGTGCTAATTTGATTATCACCATTTAAACGCAGTGTTTGTGTGAAAAGTGCTGAATGTGGCGTATCTGATTGTGCATCAAAACCAGGGATTGAATCGCCATTTGAGTACATAGGCATAGGTAGGTAACCTACACTTTTATCATCAAGGTGCTTAAAGTAAACACGCACATAGCCGGCATCAAATTCTTTAGTAAGGTTCGCCTTAATCTGGCCCCCTTTATTTGATGTATATCCAGTTTCACGCGGGCCTTCGCCTTGGCGAACAAAACCACCTATGTGATAACGCACACTGTCGTTAAGATAAGTACCATACTCAAAGTCTGTGCGAATTGAGTCATAATCAAGGCCTACAGTGGTTGATACACTGCCAGACTCGTTCTCACCGGTTTTAGAAATAAAGTTGATGATACCGCCTGGTGCATCACTTGCCGCTGTAGATGCTGAGCCACCACGGATTGATTCAACACTTTGTACTGTTGAATCTAAGCGCATGAAGATATCTGCGTTACCAAAAGCAATATCGCCAAACTGCATCACAGGTAAGCCGTCTTCTTGTAGTTGTAAGAATTTGGCACCACCCGATGCAACTGGTAAGCCACGTACTGCGATGTTGGCGTTACCTTCACCGCCAGTTGATTCTGAACGTACACCCGGGATTGTTCTGAATGCTTCTGCGGTAGAGCGTGGTGTTGATACTTCAATTTCAGCTAATGTAACACTGCTAACTGAAGAACTTGATGCCATAATTGTCGTACGGCGCGGTACACCTGTTACAACAATCGTTTCAAGGCCGCTTTTTTTAGCCTCTGGTTGTGCTTGCTCTTCAGCGTGTAAGTTTTGACTTACTGCTAATGCAAGCGCGCTTAATGTATAAAGGGCATGTTTGTGTGTTGTCATAATGTGCCTCGTCTCAATCCCAGATGGTTTGTTGTCTAAATTGTTATCTTAATCGATTAAGTAAAGATAACAATAATTTTACATAATGCAAGTTTTTTAGCGAAAAATTTGCACAATTTATGTTCGATAATTGATTTTTAAGAGTTTTATTTAGTGGCTTAGCGCGCTGTGCTGCGCTAATGCTTGCTCAGCAGGGTCACGTAAATAGTTATATAGCATGGCTAAAAACAATAAACATGCGAAACCTGTTGCGAGATAAAAGCCGTAACGAATGTGACCAAAGTAGTCACTGATCACACCCATTAATAACGGCCCCGCTGCAGCCGAAAGGGCGGTAAAAAACAAAATAACCCCAGCGACCGCACCGTGTTGCTGAACCGCAAAGCAAGAAATACCTTTCGAGTTTAAAGTTGGGTAGATCATCGACATAAACAGCCCCGATAATGGTAATAAGAATACCGCCCAATCAACGCCACCAAAAATTAAGCCTAAATAACAAAGAGCAATGCCTAAGCTTAGATACAGCATTGCCGCTTGCCAACTTAAATGATTTAACAGCCATACCGCTAAGAAACGCCCTGCAGCACGTAAAATGAAAAATAGGGTTAGCGCATATGTTGCCAGTAATTGCCATGGGCCGTTGTAATCACTAAGTAAAGTGGGCATCCATACATATATAGCCACTTCGGTCGCAACATAAAGAGCAATTGCTAAGGAAAAGCCAAGTGCATAGGGGTTTTTCATCATACTCATTGTGGTTGCAAGTGATGCTGGTTTAGCATGCTTTTCAAGCTTTTTAGGTTTAGGGTATTCTGCACGCCAAGCGATTAAGGTCAAAATTAAGCATAAGACCCCAGCGATGACATAAAGATAAGTCCAGCTTACCTGTTGGGTGATTAAAAAGCTGACAAGTGCAGGGCCTACAATGGCTCCAACACCAAAGAAGCCTTCGACCAAGTTCATTGTTTTTGTATGCTCTAAATTGTTTTTAGAGATGTCACCTAGTAACGCCAATGCGCCGGTTTTGAACAAGCCAATAGCAAGGCCAATG
Source organism: Pseudoalteromonas sp. SCSIO 43101 (assembly GCF_023650775.1). Lineage (NCBI taxonomy): Bacteria > Pseudomonadati > Pseudomonadota > Gammaproteobacteria > Alteromonadales > Pseudoalteromonadaceae > Pseudoalteromonas > Pseudoalteromonas sp. SCSIO 43101. Next base: position 204,510 of record NZ_CP072674.1, on the reverse strand, counting down.
CAGCTAAGTAGCACTACAAATATACTAAAACTGCTGCTAACGGCAAATAAGAAACAACTTATTGTAAATAAGCCTAGTCCCAGCATTATGGTTTGCTTGCGACCAAAACTATCAGCCAAAAAACCTAAAAATAGGCCGCTAAAGGCAATTAATGCCATTGGTGCATAATGAAAGGCACTGGCCTGAGTCATGCTTAAGTTAAATTCATTGATAAGCTCTGGAATGATCATACCAACCGCATCAGATGTCATAGCAAACATAAAAAACATCATGTATGTCAGCCATCTAATGGTTTGCAAAGGATCGTGTGTTCTATTCATTGTTGTATCCCCACCGAAAGGTCTGCACCTTTACTATATATATTAGTGTATAAAAATTGTAAAAACTGCTTGAATAATTTGCTGTCGTGGTTAAAGATATATCTTAATCGATTAAGTTTCAACTTGGTATTAACAATTATGATCAACAATAAAGTGCAATTAATCACCTACGCAGACCGAATTACAGGTCAAGGTATTGATGAATTAAGTAATTTATTAAATGGCCCACTTAACAATGTGTTTGCAGGTGTACATTTGTTGCCATTTTATAACCCGATTGATGGCAGTGATGCTGGCTTTGATCCCATTGATCATAGCGAAGTAGACTCGCGTCTTGGTAGCTGGGACGATATTAAAGTGCTTGGTGCCAACTATGATTTAATGGCTGACTTAATTGTTAACCATGTTTCAGCACAGTCTTTTCAATTTAAAGATGTATTAGCTAAAGGCAAGAAATCTGAGTTTTGGGATTTATTTCTAACCAAAGATGATGTATTCCCAAATGGTATGTCTGAGGCTGAACAACAAGCGATTTATCGTCCGCGTCCTGGTAGCTGCTTTACGCCAATTGCATGCGGCGATGGCCAAACCTATGATTTTTGGACTACATTTACCGATAATCAAATTGATATTAATGTGAAATCAACGGCGGGCATCGAGTACTTAAATACTGTACTTGGCAAATTTGCTGATAATAATGTTAACATTATTCGTTTAGATGCTGCTGGTTACGCTATCAAAGAAGCAGGCACAAACTGCTTTATGCTTGACGAAACATTTGAATATTTAAATAAGCTTTCTGCGCAAGCTAATGAAGCAGGTATGGAAACCATTGCTGAGATTCATAGCCACTTCCAAACTCAGGTTGAAGTCGCAAAGCGTGTAAATATGGTATATGACTTTGCCTTACCACCACTTATTTTACACAGTTTGTTTAGCAATGATGCGCAAGCTCTACTGAACTGGCTAACAATTTCGCCGCGTAACTGTTTAACGGTTCTCGATACCCATGATGGCATTGGTATCATTGATGCGGGCCCTATGGGTGATAAACCGGGCTTATTAAACGCCGCGCAAATTGATAACTTGGTAGAAACCATTCATGAAAAAAGTGAAGGGCAAAGTCGCCTTGCAACTGGTGCAGCTGCAAGTAACGTTGATTTATACCAAGTAAACTGTACATATTACAATGCATTGGGCGCAGATGACTTTGATTACCTACTAGCGCGTGCGATTCAATTCTTTGCACCAGGTATTCCACAAGTTTATTATGGCGGCCTGTTCGCTTGTGAAAATGATATGGAATTACTGGCTCGCACAAATGTTGGCCGTGATATTAATCGCCCATATTTAAATGCACAAGACATTGATGCAGCGCTTGCTAGACCTGTCGTTAAAGGCTTGATTAAACTAATTCAATTGCGTAATGAGCACTCAGCTTTTAATGGTGAATTTATTGCTAAAGGTGAAGGCAGTGTATGTCGTTTAAGCTGGCATGATGATAGCAGCTCAATCGAGTTAAAGGTCGACTTTGCAAGCCGTGAAGTGATGATTCTTGATCAGCGAGATGGCGGGCAAAGCATGACTAATTTAGCTGACTTATTAGCTTAACTGCTTTGACCCAATTGCAGCTGATAGTCGATTTCGGCTGTTTGCTGCTCTTTAGATATAAACAAGGTCGCAGCAATGCGGCCTTTTTCTTCGCTATTTTGATGGACAGTTGTGAGTTTTGGCACAAATCGCTGTCCTTCATCTATACCATCAAAGCCCACAATTCTGACATCCTCAGGAATTGATAACCCCATTTTTAATGCTTCGCGCATTGCGGCAAGGGCGATTAAATCACTCATACACAACAATACATTTGGTCGTGGGGTGCTGCTAAGTGCTTCTTTAGCAGCAATGCTAGCGAAGCGTTCGCTACTTTCTGGAATATTCCATGTTCTATCATCACCAAGGGTGACGCCAGCATCGCTGATTGCTTGGTGATAACCGCGCAGTCGTTGATGAGCGATAGACTGACCAGCCTCAAATTCATGATGTTCGTAAACTCGGCATAAAACGTCGTTATCGAGTAAGCGCAGGCCTAAAATAGCAACCCGATCATCATTATTTTGTAGTGCGTGTTTGGCAATATCAAAGCTGGCTTGTTGGTTGTTTACGTTTACAGAGGCATCGCGACCGATGTTAAAATCGACAGTTACCACATGTTTTGGTACTTGTTTCAATTGTTCAACAAGTTGCTTATTACGTGGGCGACCGTAGCAAATAAAACCATCAACAAAATCAACCACGCTATTTAGGTTATCGTTGTTACCTGAAAATAATAAAAGATTGATGCCGTTTTTTTCGAGTACTGCTGACACACCACGCATAAAGCTACTTGCAACCGGATCTGATACCATATATTCAACACTGTCTGGTAGCACTAGGGCAACAATATTAAAGGTGCCACGACGTAATGATTGCGCCGCTTTATTGGGACCAAAATAGCCTAGCTTTTTACATGCAGCTAAGATCTCTTCACGGCGCGCCTTAGATAATTGATCCGGGCGGTTAAACGCATTTGATACGGTAGCATTTGAAACACCTAACTCTTTGGCGATACTTTTCAGCGTCCAACTTTTTAGCTTTGTCATTATAGCTTCTTAATCGATTTACTTAATTGTAAATTACCATATAAAGAGTCGAAAAAAAGTGTTTTTAGTCATAAAAATTAACGTACCATAAAAGAATGAGTAAGAGAGCAAAAAAAGGCGAGTAGCGAGTGATTTCTAAGTTACCAAAGTGGGTTGAGATTGGGGCATTTATTTTGGCGTTGGTAGCCGGTTGCGTGAATGCAGTTGGGTTACTTAGTTTTGAACATCAAGCTGTATCACATTTATCAGGAACTGCAACTTTGCTTGGCGCAGATCTAATGCATGGCAATAGCCTTGATGCTTTACATTTATTAGGCGTATTACTGTCATTTTTAGTAGGTTCTGGTATTGCAGGGTTTTTACTGCATAGCTCTGCACTTAAATTAGGTCGTCACTACGACACCGCATTATTAATCGAAGCAGGGCTTTTATTAGGCGCACTTTGGCTATTGTTTAATGGCTCTGGTTATGGGCACTTTTTGGCCTCTGCGGCATGTGGATTACAAAACGCATTGGCAACGACCTACAGTGGTGCAATCGTTCGTACCACTCATGTGACAGGGATCTTTACTGATTTAGGTATTATGTTTGGTCGTTTTTTCCGAGGTGAGGAGCTTGATAAGCGTAAGGCTAAGCTATTTGGCCTAATCATCTTCGGCTTTATTTTAGGTGGCTTATCAGGTGCATGGTTATTTGCAAAATTTAGCTTTTCGGCGCTTTATGTACCAAGTATTATATGTATTTTATTGGCATTGACCTATCGGGTTTATACTCGTTGCAATCCTAGGTTTAATGGTTAGCGATACTCTTTGGGGTTGCGCCAAAGGCTTGTTTAAACACACGACTAAAATGGCTCGGGTTATTAAAACCTAATTGATAACAAACCTGACTAATAGCCTCACCTTTTTCGAGCAGTTTGTATGCTTTTTGTAAGCGTAATTGCTGCTGCCAAAGAGCTGGGGTGACACCAAATGCTAGCTTAAATTGCTGATAAAACTTACTGCGGCTCATACACGCTATCTTACATAACACATCAATATCAATATTCTCTGCGAGATGTTGTTCTATATAGCTAATTACATGGCTCATTGGAGTTGCAAGTTTACCTTTCTTACAGCTTGCGATCATTAAATCTCGGCTTTGTTGCTGTAATAGGCGGGTTATTAACTCATTGAGTGATAGATCAATTAAGTAATCACGGTGTTGTTCATTTTCGCTAAACAGGGTAATCATCCGTTCAAGCAGTTGTTGGGTTTGCAGGTTATGCTGTGTATGGACTAGCTTCGTTTGATATTGGAAAAAGTCATCTTGTGTAATTTGCTGATTAAAATTAAGTATATCGACTACTTGGCTTATTTTGTCTGTACTAATTTCAATCGCTAAACAGGTTGTTGGTTGGTTGAGCGAAGCATTTGGAAAATCGATTAATACACCTTGCTCTGGGGCCAGTACAAATGACTGGTTTGGCAAGAACTCTTCATGATAATCACTGTCAGCAACATGCATGATTTTTTTGCCACTTATCATGCCGCAAAATAATAATTCAGTGGAATGCAGCGCTACTTTTTGCGCATCTAAATAGGTGTCGTAAATACTTAATTCTGCATGCTCTCCAGCAAAACTTACTTTATTTTCAATAAGCACATCAATACGTTGCCGTTTCTTATCTAAACTTCTGCTGCTAACTGATGTGTTCATTGTTGCCTCGCTGTCGCCCTAAATTCTGGACAAATAGTCAAAAAGTCTGGACTAGGAATCAAGTGTACTTCTATTAACTAAGCTAACTTCAAAAGCTAGCGGTTCATTAAACAATAACCTACCGCGTAATTTAGTCAATGCTAAATAAAACACAACAATTTGAAGAGAGAACACATTATGATTTATGCAAACCCAGGTAGTGAAGGCGCAAAAGTTAATTTTAAAGCGCAATACGAGAATTATATTGGTGGCCAATGGGTTGCCCCTGTAAAAGGAGAATACTTTGAAAACATCAGCCCTGTGAACGGTAAAGTGTTTTGTAAAGTACCTCGTTCATCAAAAGAAGATATCGAGCTGGCACTTGATAAAGCCCATGATGCAAAAGCAGCGTGGGGAACAACGTCAGTCACAGAGCGCAGTAATATCTTATTAAAAATAGCCGATCGCATTGAACAAAATCTAGAGATGCTCGCGGTTGCAGAAACCTGGGATAATGGTAAAGCAATTCGTGAAACTCTGGCGGCAGACGTGCCATTAGCGGCCGATCACTTTCGCTATTTCGCAGGCTGTGTTCGCGCACAAGAAGGCTCTATTGGTGAGATTGACGAAACCACCGTTGCGTATCATTTCCATGAGCCTCTGGGTGTAGTAGGGCAAATTATTCCTTGGAATTTCCCATTGCTAATGGCTGCATGGAAGCTTGCTCCAGCTCTTGCTGCGGGCAACTGTGTTGTTTTAAAACCGGCTGAACAAACACCTGCATCAATTTTAGTGCTGCTTGAAGTCATCGGTGATTTGTTACCAGCAGGTGTTCTAAATATTGTGAACGGTTATGGTAAAGAAGCTGGCGAAGCCCTCGCAACCAGTACTCGAATTGCTAAAATTGCCTTTACAGGTTCAACGCCGGTAGGTTCACATATTTTAAAATGTGCTGCTGATAATATTATTCCATCAACGGTCGAACTAGGTGGTAAATCGCCAAATATCTTTTTTAATGATGTAATGGAAAAAGATGATGAGTTTTTGAGTAAAGCTATAGAAGGGGCTGTACTTGCATACTTTAATCAAGGCGAAGTTTGTACCTGTCCATCGCGTTTATTTATTCAAGAAGACATTTACGAGCAGTTTATTGAGCGTGTTCTTGCCCGCACTTTACAAATTAAACGTGGTAACCCACTTGATACAGAAACCATGGTCGGCGCACAAGCATCGCAAGCTCAGTTTGATAAGATCCTAAGTTACATCGAAATTGGTAAACAAGAAGGTGCTGAAGTACTCGCTGGCGGTGAAGTAGAGCAGCTGTCAGATGAGTTTAACGGTGGCTACTACATTCAACCAACACTGTTAAAAGGCACCAACGACATGCGTGTGTTCCAAGAAGAAATCTTTGGCCCCGTTATTTCAATGTCGACCTTTACAGATGAAGAGGAAGCATTAGCGCTTGCCAATAGCTCAGAGTTTGGCTTAGGGGCTGGTGTATGGAGCAGAAATATGAATCGTGCTTATCACTTTGGCCGTAAGATTGAAGCGGGCCGCGTTTGGACAAACTGCTATCACATGTATCCAGCGCACGCTGCGTTCGGCGGATATAAAAAATCAGGCATTGGCCGCGAAACACATAAACTCGCCCTTGATCATTACCAGCAAACTAAAAACCTATTAGTAAGTTACAGTGAAAATCCACTGGGCTTCTTTTAAAAGCAATTTCTTATTGTTGTCGAAACTACCCAAACGCCACGTCTAGTGGCGTTTTTATTTTGCGCAAATGTATTCCCAAATCTTCTTTTCTGTTATTAATAAATCATTGTTGAGTAAGGAATTTTAAACATGATTAGAAATACAACGGTTGATGATAGTAAAGCCATTGCTGCAATTTACAATCACTATGTTCTCAATAGTACGGTTACATTTGAAGTTGATGCTATCACAGACGTTGAAATAGCAAAGCGGATACAGGCTAATCTTGCCTCTGGCTTACCTTGGTTGGTTGCCGAAATTAATGGCAAGGTTATTGGATATTGTTATGCAACACCTTGGAAAGCACGTAAAGCTTACCAACACTCAGTGGAAATTTCGATTTATTTAGATGCTGGTAGTCATGCAAAAGGGGTTGGTACACAGCTCTACGCTGCGCTGTTTGCTCAGCTAAAAGCGCAAAATGTACATGCTGTTATGGCAGGGATTGCATTACCTAATGTAGCAAGTATCGCCTTGCATGAAAAATATAATATGCAAAAGGTCGCGCATTTCCAGCAAGTTGGAAAAAAGTTCGCTCAGTGGGTTGATGTAGCTTATTGGCAAGTTATTTTATAACGGGCATAAAAAAGCCTGGCGAACACACAAGCCAGGCCTTTGACAACAATTTGGTTGAGTCACCGCAAGTGCCATGACTCGGAATAAAAAAGCTTAGAGAACACACAAACTAAGCTTTTGACAACAATTTGGTTGAGTCACCGCATGTGCCATGACTCGGAATAAAAAAGCTTAGAGAACACACAAACTAAGCTTTTGACAACAATTTGGTTGAGTCACCGCAAGTGCAATGACTCGGAATAAAAAAGCTTAGAGAACACACAAACTAAGCTTTTGACAACAATTTGGTTGAGTCATCGCAAGTGCCATGACTCGGAATAAAAAAGCTTAGAGAACACACAAACTAAGCTTTTGACAACAATTTGGTTGAGTCACCGCATGTGCCATGACTCGGAATAAAAAAGCTTAGAGAACACACAAGCTAAGCTTTTGACAACAATTTGGTTGAGTCACCGCAAGTGCCATGACTCGATATATGAAAAAGCCCAGAGAACACACAAGCTAGACTTTTTGTGACAACAATTCCGTTATAAAGCTAAGTTTTTCTTAGCGCGGTTTAGGTTGTGATTGACTAAATCATTACCCGATATTTTTACCGCTTCATAAAAATCTGACAGTGCAGCTGTGTCGTTTTTCGACATGATGCGTGCGATACCTCGATTACTTAAAGCGAAAGAAGTTAGCTCTCGGCGTTTATATCCGCGTACTTCGCTTGTATTAAGAAGCTTGATAGCTTCAGTACAAAGTGATTCTGCATCGCTGAAGTTTTTAGACTTCACACTTGCTGCGCAACGATTGAATGCAAGTTCGTATTGGCTGTTTGAGTCAGTCGCTTGAGCTGTGCTATTTAACACTGCATCATATTGGCCTTGCATAATTGCTTGCGATGAATCTGAGTCGCTAATTACCATTAGTTTGTAGTCACTTTGATCAGCGATTGCAAAAGCTGAACATGTCAATAAAGAGCTAAGAGCAAGTCGTTTTAAAAGTGGTTTAAACATGATTGGTTTCCTCGTTAATCGCAGCATCGTTTGCTGATGAGTTAACTTTAGAGTAATACATCTAAATCGACAAACGATTAAAATAAACCTGATAGATGAATTTTTTTAATCTATTCATATGTGAAGTACTTTTCATTGCCACAACAATGTCTTAGTGATTAAATAGGGTGTTTTTTGAACATAATGACTATTTAAAATGGATTTTTATGAAACGCTTGGCGCTTTACTCATCACTTATCTTTACAGCTCTTAACTTTAGCTCACTTAGTGTGGACATATGTCGCGCCAATGAGGCTAATACAGTAACTAACTCTGAAATTAATTGGTCTGAGCTTGCTATCAAAGATGTTGAAGCGGCTTATCAGTTATCGGTTATAAACCACCCTGGGATGCATGATGTGCGTAACCCTGGGTTTGTAAAACAGCTCGAAAAAGCAAAGCAAGAAGGCTTAAAGCTGGCTGTAAAAGCGCATAGTTCACAAGGTTTTTCTGCAGCTATTGCACGTTTTAGAACCATACTACAAGATGGTCATGCGGGAGCGGTTGATACCTTACCAAGTGAACTAAAGCCACAAAGAAGTTGGCCGGGCTTTTCAACTGTTTGGCGCGGTGATGCGTTGAAAGTGTATTACAGCGAACTAGATACAGTTGCCAAAGGCGATAAGCTCGTGAGCTGTGATAATACAGCAATTGATACTTTGCTAGTTGAGCGTGTTTTTCGCTATTACGGAGAAGTTGAACAACCCGGTAGTTGGTGGAACCATGGTTGGCGACTAACGATTGATGATGGAAATCCATTTTTGTCGCCTCTTGAGCGCTGCACTTTCGAAAAAGCCGACGGCTCTGCTTACAGCTTAAAGTTAAACTGGCGTATTAGGCCTGATACGGTCAGTGAAAATCTTAAAAATGCTTACAACGGCGATAAGTTACCAATTGAGCTTAATTGGCCTTTAGAGAATATTGCTTGGATCAGCATGCCAACTTTTGCACCCAATGAGCAGCAGCAAGCAGATTATCAAGCGATGCTGAGTGCTATTGAACAGCAACATGATAAGTTAATGCAAGCTAAAGCTGTGGTGCTTGATCTTCGTCATAATCAAGGTGGCTCATCGATGTGGAGTGAGCAAATAGCCTCAGCACTTTGGGGCAGTGAACAGTTTAAATATGGCCGCTATGAGTTACACAAAAATACCCAAGTGTGGTGGCGAACTTCTAAAGGTAATACTGACTATTTAGGTGATGTAGTCGCAAACTATGATAAGGCTAGCCCGTGGTATCAATGGCTAAAGACGACCCACGAAAGTATGCAGGCGGCTTATGAAAAGGGTGAACATTATTATGTCGAGATACCTGCAGCAGAGCGACAAGCAATGCCAAAAAATGCCAGCAAATTTACTACACCGGTTTATGTGATTGTGCCAGGGCAATGTGCTAGCGCCTGTTTAGATGCACTGGATAGTTTTAAGCTGTTTGCAAACACACAATTAGTAGGCGCACCAAGTAGTACAGACTCTACCTATATGGAAGTGAGGCTCGAAACTTTACCTTCAGGCTTTGCTAAAGTCATTCTGCCGATAAAGGTCTATGTAAATAGACCACGTGAAAAAGGCTTTTATTATCAACCTGATATTAAATTCAATGAGCTTGAATGGACAACACAAGCGCTTGTTAAAATGATAGCTGAGTTGTAATTAAACAAGTTCTCCTTGCTTTTTTATATAATATGAATACGATCTGTATATGTTTTATATATAGGTCATATGATGGGTATTGTTAAAATTAGCGATGAGCTACACGAAGAAATCCGTAAAGCAAGTACAGCGATGGTGCGCTCAATTAACTCGCAATCTGAGTATTGGATTAAAATAGGCATGCTTGCTGAGCTTAATCCTACCATGACCTACAGCGATATTATTAAAGAGCAACTTCGCCAAGCTGATGTGAAGGCTAAGGATGTAAGTGATGAGTAAGGTTGTGATTAAAGATGCAGATGAAATTGCTTTGATGCGAGAGTCTGGTCGATTACTTGCTGATGTATTTGCTTATCTTGACCCTTTAGTAAAAGAGGGCGTGACTACAATGGAAATAAACGATCTCGTTGAACGCTACATTGTTGAGCAGTTACAAGCAAGGCCATCAAGTAAAGGGCAGTACGACTACCCTTATGTATTAAATGCCTCTGTGAATGAGGTGGTATGTCATGGTTTTCCAAGCGACAAAGGCATTTTGAAAGCAGGCGATATTGTGAATATTGATATCACTCTCGAGAAAAATGGCTATTTAGCTGACTCTAGCAAAATGTACTTAATTGGTGATGTATCGCCTTTAGCAAAACGTTTGGTAGACACCACCCAGCAAGCCCTGTGGCACGCAATTAAAATGGTAAAACCAGGTGTGAGGCTGGGGGATATTGGTAATGCGATTGCAAATTTTGCTCATCAACATGGTTATAGTGTGGTTAAAGAGTACTGTGGTCATGGCATCGGCCAGCAAATGCACGAAGAGCCACAAGTATTACATTACGGCAAGAAAAATACGGGGCTTGTACTAAAAGAGGGGATGACCTTTACGATAGAGCCAATGATCAATCAAGGGGCAGCTAAGGTAAAAACTAAGCCAGATGGTTGGACCGTAGTTACAAAAGATAAAAAGCTTTCTGCGCAATGGGAGCATACTTTAGCGGTAACGGCTGAGGGAGTTGAAGTGTTGACCTTGCGTGAAGAAGAGCAACACTTTTTAAACTAAATTGTGTATTAACAGGCTAATTCAGTAACAGACTCTTCTGCTAACCAGTTTAGGGCCGCTGTTTTTGACTTAAACACATTCATTACCATGCCTGCTCGTTTATACAAATTGCAGTAGGTATCGGTAAGTAAGCTTCCGCCTTCAAGCCCCTCTTTGATGACAAAGGCTGTTTTTGCTGGTGCAATGCCTTTACGTCGCAGTTCTACAAAGTACACCATTAGCTTTTCGAGTGCCCCAGGAGTTGCCATGCATGAGTTTTCAAACTCAACCAATTCAAACCATTGGCCATAATCAGTGGTGAGTTTATTAATGTAATCTTTTTGCATAAAAGAGTGCGCGTCAATAATCTCTTCGTTGAAAGGCCCTATGGCAGTCGTTAAAAGAGTATGTTCATGTTGATAAAACTCGACAAGGCCATGTGGTTTAAAATCTTTGAATGGATAATGGTTGGTTGATACTTTTTTATGCATCCGTTCAATCCCTGAATGTTTATTGAGCTATTGATAATAGCAGTGAAAGAAATTAATTCAATCTTTAGGTTTAATCAGTTATTAAAATAATAACAAAAGTATTAGTTTCGATTACCAAGTAGAACCCGCCTGAATGTAAATTGCGTTTTGTTCAGGGCCATGCGCAACATCTATGCCTATGCTAATACCGTAATGTTCATCAATTAAATAACGAAAGCCTGCGCCAACAGTATCAATGGTTTCAGCCTTAGATAAATCAGAAAAATTATCGGCAGCCCAGCCCATGCCAGTAAATAAATTAAGCTTTATTTTCTGCGTGACTTTATAACTTGCTTCTGCTTCGGCCACAAACACATCAAGGCCTTGATATCGAGTTGCAGATACACCCCGTAAGCTAATACTTGGTGGAATATAAACCGGTAAGCGTTTTTTACCACGGTTATTTACTGAGTCATATTGCATGCGCAGGGCAAAGTTAAATTTATCGGTGTAACGCCAGTAATTTAGGGCGGTAAGCTTTAGGCTGGTGTAATCAACCTTACTGCCAATAGCCTCATCATAATATAAATATTCGGCCTTATAGTTAAAGCCCCGCTCTGGGTTCAGCGGGTTATCTCGGCTATCGTATTCTAGTAACGGACCAATGCCTGAGGTATTTACATCAAGCGATAGATGTTCCTTGATAATATCATTTTCGAGCAGAAAATCTTCGATAGGGTTTTCGGCTAAGCTAATATCAACTTGACGATATATCTGCTTAAAGCCATAAAAGAAGTTACTGTCGTCATAACGTAACTTAAGGTTTTGAAACACCGCAGGGCCTTCAATATTCAACGATAAAGGTGTAAGCAGTTTAATCTCGTCAAAGGTGTAAAAATCAAGGTTTATACTCGCCCAGCCAACAATCCCTTGATAGCGAATTCGGTCTTCATCCCAAAACGTAATGTGGCCAACAGCGCCGCCTTTGGTACCATTTTTAGTGCCCATTAGGCCTACTAAACTGATGCTTTGTGGCAGGGTCGAGCCTTCTTTTTTCTTCTTTTTAGCTTTCTTTTCGTTGTCATGAAAAAATAAACCAACGACCCCAAGGCCTGGCCCTACAGCAGGCTCTGTAATAAAGGTTGGTATAGGAAGAAATGAAATAGGTTCATCAACTTTTTGTTGTTGATTACTTAATTGCTGCTCTGCGGGTTTTATTGCATATTGATCATAACTCGATGCAAAGCTTTGTGTGCTGAGCAAACTTGCCGTAAGCATATTTATTAGTACAACGTTTTTCACTTAATCCCTTACCTTGTTGTTTCTTTTTACTTCACATTTTAATTTATAGCTGATAGTTAAATTCGAGACGATGATCGCCATCTAAGAAGTCAAGGTTTTCGTTCCAGTTTGCGAAATAGCGTAGATTCATACGTGGGTTAATTTGATAACTGGCTGCAAATTCGTGAGTCAAAATATGGCTTTGGTTTAAACCATAATAGTGATCTTTATAGTTATCGCTTCCGCCGATAGTTGTTAGCCAAAATGGATTGTAGTTAAGCCAAATTTTATCGTTAATAGTAATTTTTGCGTACATACCCACTAAACCATATGCACCCATAATGGCATAACCACTGTCACGACTGCCGTCATCTTCTAGGGTATTTTCACCCAGCGATGCACCGACCCCAGCTAATGGGTAAAACGTAAAGCGTCTCATAGGTTTAAGGGCTTTAATGTAGCTATATGAGACATCCATGCTTTCGTCAGCAACAAGGTTGGCATTGAGGTTATAGTTAGCATCAATCTGTGTTGCATTCATTGAGCTTAAGTCAACCGAGAAATTACGAAAGCGAAATGAGTCAATAGAATCTGTCGTTCTGCTATCGCTTTCCCAACCAAGCACATCACCATAAATACCTTTGACTTCAATAACATTCATGCCAGCAGTTGTAGCTATACCTGTATCGTATGCTTGACCCACTTTAAAATTAAGGCCCTTGTTTGTCGCACCGGTACCGGCTTGTGTATAAACAGCCAGTGGATCAGACATGTCTTGTACTTCTTTTTGTTCAGTTGCAAAGCATGAAGCTGAGAAAATGAGGATAAGTGGAGTAAATTGAAGAGAAGCCATGTGCTGTCCTTACACAAAATATTAAAATAGATGTACTTTCTTTCGCTACTTATAGCTTATTTATTAATCTAGTTCAATTGTCCAAAGCATATAATACTTGCTAAATTTAAAAAGCTTCTTTTAGCCTCTAACTATCAATTAATTGATGCTATTCATCATTTCTAGTTGCTTAACAAATTGCTGAACTTGCTGGTTGCCAGGTACTAAACGAGCGAGGTTTCTTGCATAAAACAGCGCTTGGCTGTAGTTCTCTTCTGCCACATACCACTGCGCCAAACTGTAGTTAATATCAGGGTTATTCGGTGTTAGATTAAAAGCACGCTCAAGGGCTGATATTGCTGCTGGCATATTACCTAAATCTTGTAGCAGCAGCGCATAAGTATACTGGTAGCTTGCATTATCTTCTGCGAACTGGGCAGCTTTTTTTAAATGTGTAAGTGCTATGTCTTTTTGTTTGGAGCGAATAAGGCTCATGGCGAGGGCATAATGAATATCGGCGCTTTCTTTATTAACCGTTAAGCCTTGTTTTAAGATTTTTTGCGCTGCCTTCTCATCGCCTTGATTGCGGTATAGATCAGCTAAGTTAACATAAGCAGGAGCAAAAATAGGCTCAATACTGATTGCTTGTAAGTAATGTGCTTTGGCTTGCTCTGGTTCTTGTAATGTGAGCGCAAGATTACCTAAATTGGTATGTGAGTAGCCGCGCTCGGCTTGGTATTGTTGGATGCCTTTGTATTCATCAAGCGCTGCATTTAACCGTTTACTGTCTTGCACATTAAGACCGGCCGGAAACGGTTGAATTAACATGGCCGACAGAGCTCTTGCGGCTTCGGTTCTGATTGGTAAATGCTCATCATCAAGCAATGGGTTTAACAGGCGCCAGCGCTGGTTTATATCAAGCGGCATCGCTGCTTCAATCGCAGCTTGACGCTTTAAGGGCTCGCTGTCTTTTACTGAGCGAGCAATCGCAACAACGGCATTATTATCGGGACTTGCTGCTAAACGGCTCAGTGCTGATGCACGGATAATCTCAGGGAAATTTTTATCTTGCACTATTTTAGTCAGCATAGTTGACGCATTAGGCAGGCGGTTATCTGCCGCATAAAACGCCTCAGAAAAATGCGCAGTGCCAAGATGTTTTGAATTTGGATGCCAGTCTTTCATTTTTGCGACGGCCCATTGTGGTGTTTTATCTTCATGGCAACTATTACACGCATTAGGGGCATTGGTTTTTAATGTTAAATCTGGGCGAGGTACTCGAAAGCTGTGGTCACGTCTGGCGTCTACTTGCATATAGGTGGTCGCGGGCATATGACAATCGACACATTGGCTACCCATACTTGCCATTTTATGGCCGTGATGTTGTGGTGTATCGAACATCTCTTGACTATGACATTGCGTACAGGTTTGATTGCCCGGTAGCTTTAATTTACCCGAATGAGGGTTATGACAGTTACTACAGGTTACCCCCGCGTTGAACATTTTACTTTGTAAAAATGAACCCCATACATAGTCTTCATCCCATACTTGACCATCAACGTGGTAAAGCTCAGGAGTGAGTAATGAGCCTTGAAAGCTTTGTAAAAAACTATGCGGGTCTTTGCGGTCATCAAGCTGTGAGCGCCGAGCATGACAGGTTGCACAGACTTGCACTTGATCGCTTTTTACAAGTGGCTGTACGCTTTGCATCCTGCCATCGGCTTGTTGAGAAAAAAGCGGGGTTTGCTTTTTAATGTTATGAGTAAAGCCTTTATCGGTAATGCTGCTATCGCCATCAGCCCATTTCAAATGAGCTTGGGTATCACCATGACACGCTTTGCAGCTCACGTTAATACTTGAGTAACTTGAATCAAAGCTATTCGTTTTAAGGTCAAATTGTTTTTTGAAATCAGTTGAGTGGCAATCAGCACACATATGATTCCAGTTTTGGCCTTTTTGCGACCAATGAAATAGGTCATGCTTTTTCTGCTCAGGATGCAGTACAAACCAGCGCTGCCCGCCGTCTGTTTTACTGCGTGAGTCCCACGCAAAGGGAAATAGCTGTATGTGGCCTTTGCCCATATCAAACATGTATTGCTGCAATGGCTCATAGCCAAATGTGTATAAAACAAGGTAGTCAGTCAGCTTGCCATCTAGGTTTGGCATGCTTATAAAAAGTTGTTGGTCTTGTTGATAAAAGCGCGCTTGCTGGCCCTGGTAGTTAAGGGTTTGCTCATTGAAATTACCAAGCACCGAGGTGGGAGTGGCTTTTTCCATAGCATGAAAATGATGGGATGTTTGCCAGTCTTCAACTTGGCTTTGATGACAGTTAATACACTGGGGTTCTGCAAACGCATTAAAGGCGAAAAAGCTGCATAACAGCCAAGCCAATCTTATCACTGAATAAATCCTTTTTATATTTACCACATGCACTTAAGAGTTATATCAGTTTGTTGCTGATAAGCAAAGTCGGCTTATAAAAACGAGGGTGTAAAAAAGCCCGAGAAACTCGGGCTTAGTAAGTTATAAACTTTTCTTCGGTGGCAGCGCGACGTTAGCAAAGATAAGCCCCGCCACTAATGACATGAAAATCAAAAAGGTTTGCTGGCCAATATGGTCTGCATAAACGAAATCTTGGCCTTCTATCAGTGAGTTTAAACCAATATAGGTTTTACTACCTGGTACCAATACGATCAGACCTTGCATAGCTACAATGGAGGCTGGAGCATTGACAACGCGGTTGAATAAGTTGCTAAAAACGCCCACGGCTAATGCGCCTACAAATGTGCCTAATGTGTAGTCTAGGTACATGGCTGAACCAATACTTGTACCATACGCTATAAAGCCAGATGCAATAGACCAAACAGCATGCTTTAGCTTGGTTCTAAAAATGACGATTAGGCTGCTACATAGCATGAAAATAGCTAGCCAAGCCGTCCATTTAGGTAAAGGCTCGGGTTGCACAAAGTCACTTTGGCCAAAAATAGCAAAACCAATACCGATACCAATAAAAGCACCAAAATACAGCTTAAACAGCAGCATGAATGAGTCCATAACCCGAGCTGTACCAGACACTAAATGCCTAGCTGCTAACTCTGCTAAACCGAGGGCTAATGCTAAGCCGGGTATAAACACAATGATGGCTGAAAGTACCACCAGTCGTATGTTAATTTGGGCATCAATATAGACACTAATAGCACAGGCTATAATCGCCGATACAATGGCAACTAATGGTTCAAGCATATGTGCAACACGCTTAGAACGCGTTGACCAAAGCACAAATAAATACACCACTAAGGTAATGAGTGCTGACCAAAATACATCATTCCAGCTAGTCCCCATCAACATGGCAAATGCCCCACCTGAGGTCGCAAATGCAACGCCAGTCATAAATTTATTATATGGGTTTGGCATGGTGTAAATAATATCGAGCTGTTTATCGACTTCTTGTAACGTCAGCTCCCCATTAAGCATTTTGTTTACTAGGTCATCGGTATCTGCCAGCGAGCCTAAGTCATGATCGCCTGGATCAACACGCGCAACATGGGTGTACTCTTCTTCATGGCCATCAGTCCAGATCACAAAAGTCACGGATGTTGGCGACATAACAAAAGATGATTTCAAACCGAGGTAAGTCGCAACTTCCATTAAGTGTGCTTCTAGTCGGTATGCAGGTGTACCGTATTTATGAAGCATTTTGCCAAGCTTCACGATAAATTTTCGTTTTTCAGTAAACGTTGCGGTTTTCAAAGGCGTTTTGAACCAAAGGTTAAATTGTTCAGTTAAGGATAGACCAAAATTCAATAAGATATAGTCTAATAGCTAGACTATATCGCTTAAATTGACCAGCGCGATTTTAGCGACAAAAGCCGCTATGTCTAGTGTTATTTACGGCAAAATTACTTATTTTTTGCTTCAATCCACTGCGCCATGTATTGGGTCGAACGCATGGTGTGATGTTTAAGCATTTGGCCGGTAAAATTTTGCTGTCTATGCTGCGCTAATGACTCACTAATGGCGGTGATTTTAGCGATTAACTGCGACTGAAGTTTTGATTTATCATAATATTTTTGCAATAAATGCTGGCCATTTTGCTGTGCCTGAGTAAATAACGCTTCATCTTGATAAAGTGCCACTGCTGCATCAGCAAACTGCTGTGCATCTTCACAGATTGCGCCTGACCAGGGCTCATCTTGATGCATGCCTTCACTACCAATAGGGGTTGTTACGCTCGGTGTTTGCATGATCATCGCTTCGAGTAACTTACCCTTAATACCAGCCCCAAAACGCAACGGCGATAAACACACACGGGCATCTTCCATTACTTTATAGGCATCATCTGCCCAGCCCTTAATTAAAAATCCGGTTTTTGGATTGTTAAGCGCTGTTGCCTTTGGTGGCGGGTAAGAGCCATAAATGTGGAGTTCGGTATCGGGTAATTGTTTGCGGATCAGCGGCCAAATCTGTTGTAAGTACAACACTGCATCCCAGTTTGGCGCATGACGAAAATTACCAATAGTCATGAAGTGTTTGCGCTCAGCAAATGTTTTGGTGCTAGTGGGAATATGCTGCAAATCAACCAAAAATGGTAAATGGTGAAGTAGGGCAGAATCGACTTTGAAAACGTCATTGAGTAACTGCATCTCGTAGTGCGAGATAATTAAGCTGATATCTGAGCGCAAAATTGCGGCGATTTCTCGTTTTGCAATATCGCTGTGTAAATCGCTTTGGCTGAATTCCCGGCCTGCTTTATGAGCTTCGTGACGGGCATTTCTTAGACACTGTAAATCTTCTGTATCAAGAATCTTAAGTGCGTTAGGGCAGTATTTATCTACTCGCCAACCGAACTGTTCTTCCATCATAAAGCGGTCAAACATCACAATATCAGGGTTATACGCTTGCACGTACTCATCAAAGCTAGAGCAATTTAATGCAATTACCTGAGTGGTAATGCCATCTTCGCTGAGTTCCACCATATGTTCGGTTTTTTGCGCAGGACTGGCAAATTCAACTTGCCAGTTTTCTGCACGAAAGGCGCGCAGGAGTGACATCATGTGGGTGCCGGCTGCCGACGAATTAGGCTCAGGCCATACATAGCCGATCACTAACACTTTTTTCATTGACTTGAGTCTCGTATTTTTAAGTTAACATCCACCAAGGTGCGAACTGGCGGTGTTGATTTATCTAATAGTTCTTTTAGCACCTGACAGGTGCGTTTACCGATTTCATCGGCATTAATGGCGATGGTTGAAAGAGAAGGCAACATTAAGCGCGAATCTTCTAAGTCATCAAAGCCAATAACCTTGATGTCTTTACCCGGCTCTAGGCCGTGTTGGCGCATAGCTTCAATCGCGCCGTAAGCAATCACATCATTAAAACAGACAATGGCCTTGGTATTCGGTGCTTGTTTTATAAGGGTATTAAAGGCTTCACGGCCACCTTGTCGGTTTGTCGGTGCCTTAATAACGGGTTTTTCGTCAGTGATATTAAATTGCTCAAGCGCAGCTAAAAAACCACTTAAACGTTCATGATAATCAGATATTTCTGCCGTGCCGCCTAAAAAGGCTACCTCTTCAATACCTTGCGATAAAATATGGCTGGTCGAAATATGTGTGCCTTTTTTGTTATCAGGCAAAATACAGGGTGCTGCTGAAAATGGAATTTCACGCATGATATTAATAACCGGAAAACCACTATTTATTAAATCATCTTGCCACTGTTGCTTAGTTCCCGGAGCCGGGCACATAATAAACGCCGATACGTTGTATTCTTTTAAGGTTTTCACCACTTGAGTTTGCCTTTCGACAGACTCCGCAATATTCACCATCATTGGCAGCATGCCAAGCTCAAAGATGTGTTTTTCGAGTCCAACAGCAAGTTGAGCTGAATAAGGGTTGGTTAAGTCATTTATAACCAGCGCGACTAAGTTTGAGCGCTTGCTACGAAGTGCTGCAGCATCACGGTTATACACGTAGCCAAGCTTATCAATGGCAGCCAGTACTTTTTCTTTACTTTTTTTACTGACCTTATCACTGTTGGTAAGGACCAAAGACACCGTTGATTTTGAAACGTGTGCTTGTTCAGCAACATCCCAAATTGTGACTTTGCCTGTCGATTTTTTCATTTTTATTAGCAAAAAGTGGCGAATAGAGTGCTTTTATTTTAGCGTAATTTAGCTGTTTAAGTCACTGATTGGCTGCCAAAAGGGTCGAAACTCTTTATGAAATGCTGCAAACATGTTCTACTTGTTTACAGAATCGAAAATAAAAACGAAAAAGGAACGAACATGAAAGCATTTAAACTGCTTTTTGCGCTAGTTATTGGCGCAGCTGTTTGCACACCCAGTTTTGCTAATCAAGGTTATCAAACTCCATCGCCTGCGCTAGCTGCAGTGGTTGACGCTAAGCTTGCACCGAGTAGTTATTTATCAAATGATGGCGAGTGGCTGGCATTATTTGATAGAAAACGCATCGATACCTTACAAGATTTAGCCAAAGAAGAGCTAAAACTTGCGGGCATTAAGCTTAATCCTGCTAATTTTTCGCGCTCACGAGTACGAAATAAGTTTACGTCGTTAGTGCTTAAACATGTAGAAACCGGTTCTGAAATTGTTGTATCTGGTTTGCCAAATGGCATTTTACGCTCACCAAGCTGGTCAAGCGACAGTCAATACTTGGCGTTTGTCGTTGAGCAAGCATCGAGTGCTAATTTATGGGTTTATAATGTAAGTACTAAGCAAGCCCGCCAGCTAAGTGATACACCTCTTAATTCAGTGTTAACTCGCACACCTTATACTTGGTTGCCAGATAGCAGCGCCATTGTTGCTAATGCAGCGGTCAATATAGGTAAAGCTCGCTTAAGCAACGACAGCTCGCAGGTTGTGCCGGTTATTCAACAAAGTAGTGGTGAAAAAGCGCCTGCCCGTACATATCAAAACTTACTAACAAGCCCTTATGATGAAGCGCAATTTAAGTTCTTTGCCCAAAGCCAGCTGACTTATATTCCGCTCAGTGGTCAAGGTCAACCGATTGGTCAGCCGGGCTTAATTAAATCGTTTTCTGTCTCACCAGATTCAACCAATATTTTGGTTGGCATGATTGATGAGCCATTTTCGTATCAAGTGCCTTACAGTCGATTTGCAGCTACTTGGCAAATTTGGGGCATGCGTGGCTATACGTTAGCAGAGCTTGCTAAGCAGCCTTTAGCTGATAACATTCCACAAGGCTATGACAGTGTTCGCACTGGTCGCCGTGACTTTCAATGGCGAGCAGATCAAGGGGCTGAGGTAATTTGGGCAGAAGCACAAGACGGCGGCGATATGAAAACCGACGTGCCTTATCACGATCACCTTTATAGCCTAAGAGCACCTTTTAAACGTGATGCTAAGTTATTTGCTAAAGTTGAACGCCGATTTGATTCAATTACTTGGGGTAATGGCAATGTTGCTCTGTTATCTGAATGGCGCTTTAGCGACCGACAAGTTCGCACATTTGTTATTCAACCACGTAATGCAGATAAAAACCGAGTGCTATTTTCTGAGCGTAGCTATAACGATGCCTACAAAGATCCAGGTTACCCAATATATGAAAAGAATGATTTAGGCGCTGACGTATTAAAAGTCGTTGGCGGGCGTTATCTTTTCTTACGCGGTAACGGTGCATCTGAACAAGGCAATATTCCGTTTTTAGACCGTTATGATGTAAAGACCAATACCACAACACGCGTTTGGCAATCAGAAGCGCCATACTATGAACGTATACGTGCCATGCTTGATGACGAAGGCGAGCGTTTAATTACTATTCGCGAATCTAAAACTGAGCAACCTAACTTCTTTATTCGCGACCTAGACGATAAAACCCTGACTCAACTTACGACCTTTGAGCACCCTTACCCAGAATTTAAAGGAGTGACTAAAGAGTTAATTCGATACAAGCGTGATGATGGCGTTGAGCTCAGTGGAACGCTTTATTTGCCGCCGGGTTATGATTCAACTCAAGGCCCGTTACCGGTTCTAATGTGGGCTTATCCGCTTGAATATAAAGATAAAGCTGTTGCGTCACAAATGCGCGAGTCGCCGTATGAATTTACCTATATCGGTTATTGGGGGCCAATGCCTTATCTTGCAAAAGGTATTGCCGTATTTGACGACCCGAAAATGCCAATTGTGGGTGTTGACGGGAAAGAGCCAAATGACTTATTCCGTAAACAATTGGTAGCAAGTGCCAAGGCTGCGGTAGACGTGCTTGTAAAAAAAGGTGTCGCAGATAAAGACAAAATTGCCATTGCTGGTCACTCTTATGGTGCCTTTATGGTGGCGAACTTATTAGCCCATAGCGATTTATTTAAAACCGGTATTGCCCGCAGTGGTGCTTATAACCGCACCCTAACGCCATTTGGTTTCCAAGGTGAAGAGCGTGACTTTTGGCAAGCACAAGATGTGTATGCGGCTATGTCACCGTTTTTCCACGCTGATAAAATCAATGAACCTATGCTGATGATCCACGGTCAAGAAGATCCCAATTCGGGTACCTTTCCAATGCAAAGTGAGCGTATGTACGCTGCATTAAAAGGCTTAGGTAAAGAAGCCCGCTTAGTGATGTTACCTTATGAGGCGCATGGCTATCGTGCTCGTAAGAGCTTGCTGCATGTGCTTTGGGAGCAAGAGCAGTGGTTAGATAAGTACTTATTAAGTGACGAAAAACCAGCAGAGCCAGTTGCCGCTGAAGGCGTTACTCAGTAATTAGAAAATTACTCTTATAAAAAATCCCCGCCTTTAAGCGGGGATTTTTGTATTGCCTACTTGCATATTCTTATTTGTAGATAAGCGGTAAGCAAATAAGAGGAAATATTGTTCATGTGCGCACATTTAAAGTCATGAAGTGGACTAATAATCAGGCCAGTTACCAGCAAGCATTATTTTTGATAGTGTAACTAGTCTACGTACTTACATTGATGAACAAGCAGGTGAACAGCACTTGAAGGGAAGATACAAATCGCTAAGTTTTTATATACCCAGCTAATTTTAGCCAACTAAAACAGGCCTTTGATGAGGTCGTTACAAAACAAGGATGCTCATGAATAAGTTTATAATTCTAATATTGTTTTTAATATCGTCTTGCTCATTACATGCAAAACAAACTAAAAGTTTAGAATTTTCTAAAGTGCTAGATAAAGAGGTCCCTTTAATTCTTGAAAAAAGCAAAGCGCGTGGTATTGCTATATCGATTGTTCAAGGGAAAGAGGTGGTTGGTTCATATTATTATGGCTATGCTGACGCTGAAAATAGAACTCCAATCACACACAAAACTTTATTCAATGTTGGCTCTATTTCTAAAGTGATTACAGTTTGGGGCGCAATGAAACTAGTTGAACAAGGTAAAGTTGAACTTGATAAACCAATTAATGATTACTTAAAAAGCTGGAAAATACCGAATTCTCAGTTTGATGCTAACAAGGTAACTTTACGTAATATTCTCTCTCATACATCAGGGCTTTCATTAAGTGGGTACAATGGATGGAGCGCTGAAGATCCATTACCTACTCTTGTAGAGTCATTAGAAGGCAATAACACGGGGGGTGGAGCCGTTAAAATTATTCATGAGCCTGACACTAAATGGTCTTATTCAGGTGGTGGTTACACGATAGTTCAGCTGTTAATTGAAGATCTGACTAATCAATCTTTCAGTAATTTTATGACTGAAAACGTTCTTTTACCCCTCGGAATGACAAATTCTTCGTTTGATATCAACCGTGTTTCTTCAGCAATGCTGGCTAGTCCTTACGATGAGAATGGCAACAAAACAGCGATGGTGTATTTTACAGAAACTGCTGCCGCTGGCTTTATAACAACTGCAGATGATTTAGCTAAGTTTAATCAGGCAGTGCTAAAAAATGAGCAAGGTAATTACCTTGGTTCAAATATTTTATCAAATCAGCTTATTGCAAATATGATTCAAGCTCAGCCTCATACCGGAGGGCGATGGAGTATGAGCTATGTCATAGACTCTGAGAATAATAGTTTAGGTTTTGCAGGGTTTAATAGAGGCTGGACATCATTAACTCGCTCTGTGACAGATAAAAATATTGGTTATGTAATTTTAAACAATAGTAGCGTTGGTGGAGTGAATAATGAAATTGATCAACTCCTGCTGTCTGTAATTAAAGGTAGTTAAACTGAAGCGCACATAGCAACCATCTTAGCTCTGCGTAATCGGTTTTAACTGCTCGCTTAACCAATCAATAAAAACGCGAGTGCGCCTTGGTAAGTGACGTCTATTTGAGTAGACGATATTCATAGGCATGGGCGGTATGTTTTTATAACCCTGTTAGCAATCGCGTGTTTGTTTGCTTATTTAAGTGAATGTGATTTAATCGCTTTCTCTTTTTTAGCTATAAACATGTGATTGCATTTATGCTTGATTTAGCAGTACTCGCGGTTTTTATTCCGACCTTTTTCTTTGTTTCAATTACACCTGGTATGTGTATGACGCTCGCCATGACGTTAGGGATGAGTGTGGGTATTCGGCGTACGCTTTGGATGATGGTCGGTGAGGTGTTAGGCGTTGCCACGGTGGCCATTGCAGCGGTGATTGGGGTTGCCAGTATTATGCTTAATTACCCTGAGTTATTTGCCTTTTTAAAATACCTAGGTGGCGCGTACTTAATATACTTAGGTGTTAATATGTGGCGCGCTAAAACCAGCTTCAAACCTAAGGATGATGCACAGCAACAAATTGGCCGTGGGCAATTGTTTTCGCAAGGTTATATTACTGCTATTGCAAACCCAAAAGGGTGGGCATTTATGATTTCTTTACTGCCTCCATTTATCAATGTTGATTTAGCAGTTGCCCCACAGCTTGCTGTGTTAGTGGGCATTATTATGTTGAGCGAATTTATCTGTATGTTGATTTACGCAACAGGCGGAAAGAGCTTAAGGCTGTTTTTAGATAAAGGCGACAATGTGAAGTGGTTAAACCGTATTGCTGGTGCGCTAATGATGTGCGTGGGCGTTTGGTTAGCGCTTGGATAATACTAATTTGGATAAT
Source organism: Pseudoalteromonas sp. SCSIO 43101 (assembly GCF_023650775.1). NCBI lineage: Bacteria > Pseudomonadati > Pseudomonadota > Gammaproteobacteria > Alteromonadales > Pseudoalteromonadaceae > Pseudoalteromonas > Pseudoalteromonas sp. SCSIO 43101. Next base: position 180,187 of record NZ_CP072674.1, on the reverse strand, counting down.
ACCCATCCGCATACTGCAAATTGGTATTATCCATGTTGAGTCTTAATCAACTAATTCGACTTGCTTTGACACATGGTTAAAGCACAGTTTCAGAGTATCAATGGCGGTTTTTGTTTTTGCCGCTAAGCTGTCTCTGGCTGGTGTTACCGCATAAACAGTGTAATTAGGCATTGCCCATTCCGGCGCTATTTCAACCAGTTCTTTCGATTTTAGTAAATGCCTTACTTCTGGCTCTGGTAACACGCCATAGCCAACACCATCACACACCAGTTTAATTAAGCTTTGCATATTATTTACGGTGATCTTCGCTTTCGGTAATGGTTTGCTTGCCAGCGTTAACGGGTTAAACGCATTACTGTCGGCGTTGCTATGTGCAATACGCGCAAACTTGCTAAGATCTTCCCAACTGGCTTCATCTAATTTGCTAATCGCATGGCCTTTATGGGCACATAGCTTTAACGGCCAAGTTGCTAACTTACGAGCAACAAGGTTAGAGTCAGTTAACGGGCCAATGGCAATCGCTAAGTCAGCGCCGCATTTGATCATATCGATAGACTCATCTGTTAGAATTAACTGAATACGTAAATCATCAAATTCATTGATTAAGCGCTCCAATGGTTCACTTAATAGCCCACCCCCAAACCCCACGGGAGCCACTAATTTTAACTCACCACTCGGTTTATTTTGTAAATTCTGTAATTGCGTACTGGCTTGATCAGCAAGTGCCAGCATTTTTAAACAGCTTTGATAATACAGCTGACCAGCCTCAGTTAAAGTGAGCTCACGCGGGCTGCGATTAAATAGACTTAGTCCGATTTCTTGTTCTAATTGCTTAATGTGTTGACTGACAGCCGATGTAGTCATCGATAATTCAGCAGCTGCGCTACTCATGTTGCCTGTTTCAACAGTACGAGAAAATACACGTAATGTTTTTATCAGCTTGGAATTCATAGTTCAGGCCTTCTTAATTCAGTTTTAAGAAATCGTAAATTGTGAAAATTGGGACTTCTCATTAATATGCGAACGCTAATTATTATCATTTATAAATAAAAAGTCACGGAGTATTATTATGACGAGGGTTGTTTCTTCTGTTTTACCACTCACCGCTGCTGTGTTCGCAGGTCTTTCCCATTTTGCATACGCTGATGACAAAAAACAAGACATGGAAGTAATAGTTGTATCGGCTTCCGGTTACGAGCAAATGCTTAAAGAGGCGCCAGCCAGTATCAGTGTTATTGACCGTGAGCAGCTTGAAAAGCGTTTTTACCGTGATTTAACCGATGCGATGACCGATGTGCCCGGTGTGGTGGTCACGGGCGGAGGCGACAGAAAAGATATCAGCCTTCGCGGTATGGCTAGTCAATATACTTTGATTTTAATAGATGGCCAGCGCCAATCCTCTCGTGAAACTCGTCCAAACAGTGATGGCCCGGGTGTAGAGGGGGCGTGGACTCCACCTATTTCAGCGATTGATCGTATCGAGGTTATTCGCGGTCCTATGTCTTCACTATATGGCTCAGATGCAATTGGTGGTGTTATCAATATTATTACCCGTAAAACACCAGAAAAATGGTACGGTGAACTACGCTTAGATAGCACGATTCAAGAATCAAGTGAATCGGGTGATATCAATCAAGGCAGTTTCTTTACTGCAGGTGGTTTAATTCCTGAGTTATTAGGTATGCAGCTATCGGGTCAGTTTTCAAAGCGTGACGAAGACGATTTTGAAGCAGGCTTTCGTGGTAAAGAGCAAAGCAATATTAAAGCTAAGTTCATTTTAACGCCCTCTGATAACCATGAAATTATGCTCGAAGTAGGTTCTGCAAAACAAAAACTCGAGGAAACATTAGGTAAAACAGTTGCGCCTTTAGCTCAAGGTGAAAGCTGTGGCCGTAATGGCTGCCCAGAGTCATCAACCACAGAGTACGACCAAGAAAGCTACTCACTAAGTCATAATGGTTTTTATGATTTTGGCTCATCACGCAGTTACTTAAAGTACGATAAATTCGATAATACCTCTCGCGAAATGTATGTCGAAAATACCGATGCGCAAACAAGCTGGACTTTACCATTTACCAATCATAATGCTGCATTTGGTGCGTCATATTTAAAAGAAGAGCTGGACGATTACACCAGTAACCGGATTAGTGACTTAACGCATGTTGAGAACGAGCAATGGTCAGTATTTGCGGAAGATGAGTGGGCTGCAACGAAGCAGTTTAAACTCACTAGCGGTCTTCGTTATGATCATGATGGCAATTTTTCAGGCCATTTCAGCCCACGTTTATATGGTGTGTATACAGCAGCTAAGTCGTTGACGGTTAAAGGGGGTATCTCGACAGGCTTTAGAGCGCCGAATATTCGTCAATCTACCGCTGCGTGGGGGCAAGTGAGCCGAGGTGGCAATATTTATGGTAACCCGGATTTAAGCCCTGAAAAATCTGTAAACTACGAAATGGGTATCTACTATGATGCTAGCCATGATTTATCGCTTTCAAGCACGGTTTTTTACAACGAGTTTGAAGATAAAATTACCCGTATTTCGTGCCCACTCACTCAGTGTACTGATGGACCAAACCAGTTTGGTTCAATGCCAACGACCTATGTCAATGTGGATGAAGCCGTTACGCAAGGCTTTGAGTTATCAGTATCTTATGACATTACCAGTGAGCTTGATGTAAGTGCCAATTACACCTACACCGATTCTGAGCAAAAAACCGGTGCATACAAAGGCAGCCCACTTAACCAATTACCTAAGCATATTTTACAAACTTCAGTTAATTGGCGTCCGGTTGATAAACTAGGCACGTGGCTGCGTGTTCATTACCGCGGTGAAGAAAGCCAACCGACAACAGGCCCGTCACAAAGTAGCTTAATTGCGCCAGATTACACCTTGGCTGATATTGGTGGTAACTATGATTTCAGCCGCAGCATTAAGTTAGGTTTTGGTGTTTATAATCTATTTGATAAAGATATTACCGAAGGTGAATACGGCTATGTTGAAGATGGCCGCCGTTATTGGGTATCTCTCGGTTTTAATTTTTAACCGCATACCATAGTAAAAGCAAAGCCAACGTATTGTGTTGGCTTTGTTAATGGAATTGGGTTTAGTTTCGAAAAAAGCAATAAATGCAGGTGTGGTATCTTAGGGTTGTATTTTAATTAACGTATAGCACTATAGTTATAGTTCGCTTTTTAGATAGTTCTACTACATTGGGTTAGTCATCAACTGACAGACAACAATGATAACGACTATAAAGGCGATATATGCAAAAAGTAACACAATCATGTAAACGAAAATCAGCGTCGTTTACTTCGCTCGCAGTGTTCTGTGCTGCTATTTTCTCACAACCAAGCTTTGCTGGTAGTTGGCAACAAAATGTCAGCATTGGCGGTTTTAATAATGTTCATATTTACACTCCTGATACGCAATCAAGCATAGGCAGTGGCCATTCTTTGATGCTGGTGCTACATGGCTGTGTACAGCCTATCAATAACTACTTAACGGCTAACCTTGAAGATGCAGCTGAAGCCCATGGCATGGTGATAGCAGTCCCTGATGCAATGAATAAAGCAGGTTATAGCTGCTGGTCATATTGGCAAGGGACAATCAATCGCAGCTCTGGCGATTATAAGAATTTGATTAATTTAGCCAATGCATTAAGTGGTGATTCAGCCCGTAATATTGACCCTAAACAAGTGTATATTGCAGGTTTATCATCTGGGGCGGCAATGGCTGCACAAACAGCTTGTGTAGCGCCTGATGTATTTGCAGGGGTTGCTCCAAGCGCTGGGCCAACCATCGGCACAAGTTCAAGTGGGGCGATTTCAACCTGTGAAACGGTTTCTGAAAACACCTTTGTATCTCGCTGTGAAAGCTATGCTGGCAGTTATAAAGATCACTTTGCCACACAAATAGCGGTGATTGGCCACGGTACTGCCGATACCACAGTAAATACCTGTTATAACCAGCAAAACGCAGATGGTTTTGCTGCCCTTTATGGGGTTAATCAACTTTCAGGTACGACGACAATAAGTGATGATGCAACACGCACTGCCGAGCAATCACTTTGGCAAGATAATCGGGTTGCTATGCTGTGGTTTAATAATTTGGATCACTCGTGGTCGGGTGGGCAAGGCGCGTCTGGCGATTATGTTGCTGCAAACAGTATTAATTTTGCAACTTATCTAGGTGAGTACTTTGCGGCTAATAATAAACGAGTTGATCGTAATGCAGGCCCTGAAATTAGTAATTTAAATGCCTCAGACAGTAATAACCAGCTCACCATTACAGGAAGCGCAATCGACCAAGAAGGCAGTGTAACCAATGTTGATATTAACGTGTATAGCCTAGCTGGTGGTGTGCCAAGCTTAATTGAGTCACTCAATGTGCAAGTCGATGCGAATAATACCTTTAGTGGGGTGACAAGTGCACTCAGCGATGGACTTTATGAAGTGCGTGTCAGTGCCACAGATAACGAAGCGAAACAAGGTGATGAGGTTAATCTTACGGTACGCGTTGGGCCAGAGCCTGCGGCTACAGCACCGGTACTTAGTGATATTGCTGCTAGTGTAAACGGGCAGTGCGCTACAGTAACGGGCACGGTGATTGATGATAATCAAAACTTAAGTACCGTAGTGGTCAGTTTTAGTAATGGTGATGTGACAGCTACAGTGAATGGGCTTGAGTATTTTGCTGAGCAATGCAATCTAGCAGGTGGCAATAATACTGCAGTGATCACCGCAAGCGATGATACTGCGTTGACATCAACTGACAGCATTAATTTTGTCATCGATGCTGGCGTGACAGGCGATTACAATCTTCATATCAACGAAGGCCATATTAGCTGGGGCGAGGGTTATTCTGCCTGTTATTTAGCGTTTGGTACCGCTGCTTTTACTATGCGTGAATATTCAGCGGGTACAAATCAATGTCAGTGGATAGCTGATGATGATTCAAGTTGTGCAGGGCCGTTACAGGCATGTAAAACCACCACAGAACCTAATAATGACGCAGACAACGACGGTGTGCTCGACGGTATAGATAATTGCCCAAATGTAGCGAATGCTGATCAAGCCGATAACGATAATGACGGTATCGGAAATGTGTGTGACAGTACACCTGATGGTGAAACAAGTGACTCCGACAGCGATGGTGTCAGTGATAGCCTAGATAACTGCCCGCTGGTGGCCAATAGTGAACAGTTAGATAGTGATGCAGATGGTGTGGGTGATGCGTGTGACTCAACACCGAATGGTGATTACCAATGCACTGAAACTACCTCAAGCAACTATGCGCATGTGCAAGCAAACCGCGCAACCACGAATGGCTCTTACGCCTTTGCGGTGGGCTCGGGCGATAACCTAGGTCTTTATAACACCTTTTATACCAGTACTTTAGCGCAAACTAGTGCGGGGTATTACGAGTTAGGTAATTGCCCTAATTAATAGATGTGTGTCGCCCATACGGGCGACACTTCTTCTAATCAGCGTTTAGAACTTATAAGTCAGAGTTAGGCTACCGTTTGTTGGCGCGCCATAATAACCCACGGTTTGTAAGCTATTGATGTACTGCTCATCAGTAATATTATTAACGTTAGCTTGTACTGCAACTTGGTCATTAATATTCCAACGCGCGAAGGCGTTTAGCAGAGCGTAACTACCTTGCTTAACATTGTAATCAGTGCTTTCAATTTTAGATTGCCAACGACCATTTAAGCCAACAACTACTGCGTCTGTTAATGCATAATCTACTGTTACACCGACAACATCGCGAGGCGCCCATTTGTTGGTGTCATCACCATTTTCATCAGTTACATCAATATGCGTGTAAGATGCGACGATATTCATAGCGTCGGTGATTTTACCTGTGACTTCAAATTCATAGCCTTTTGACTCAATAGACACGCCTTCATAGTAGTAGATACCATCTTCAGTCAGGCCTGCGTATTGTGCAAAGTTATCTTGTTCAGCAGTAAAGTAGGCAAACGTTGTCATCAGGGCATCATCAAGCCAAGAAGCCTTAACCCCCGTTTCAAAGTTAGTGCCTTTAGTTGGTGCTAAGTATTGGCCATTGAAATCAGTTTGCTCTTGTGGCTGATAAATATCTGAGTAACTTGCATATAGGTTTAAATCGTCGTTTAACTTATAGGTAAAACCGACATATGGGCTAGTCTCGCTCTCGTCATTATCAATCGATGCACCTGCATTCATGCCTGAGCGCTCAAATTCAATAGCGTTAAAACCAACTACGGTGAATAGTTTATCAGTAATATTTAACTGAGCAGAGCCGAAGTAACGGGTTAGCTTTTGTTCAATATCTGAATACAGAACTGGCGTTAACCAATCAGGCTCTGGGATCGCATCTAAATCGTATGGGAACGCAGGAGTTGCTCCATAAGCCGGTGTATTTGCAAAATCAAACGGGTGTTGATACATCACATCATCACTTTTTGCATGGCTTATCCCAAAACTTGCTTGATGCTCTTTACCAAACATTTCAAAGGCACCAAATGCTTTAATTTCAAATAAATCAGCATCTACTTCGCTGTCGTAACGACCAGGAGAACCTACTAAACCAAGGTTAGTATCTTTATCAATAGTGCCATAGGCATAAAAAAGTTTGTCTTGCTCTTCAAAACCACGGAAGTTGTAGCTTGCTTGAAGCTGCCACGCATTTGCAAAAACATAGTTGTATTCAACAAATGCAGAGGTGTTAATGGTGTCCCACATTGTCCACTCTTGGGTGGTTGTGTCGCTGACATCCCATTTAGCTTGCGAACCATCTGTGTAGTTATAAACTAGACCACCCCAGGTGTTGCCATCGGTATCTGCGTCTTGATATGAGTAACCTAAAGTAACAGTTGAGTTATCTGTAAGCTGACCATCTACCACCGCAGAGAAAAATTCGCGGTTGTTCTCAAGGCCATCAAGGTATGACTCTTTATCTTCTGCGGCAGCTACAAAGCGAGCAGCCCAACTACCAGACTCAGTCAGCAATAATGAGTAATCAGCCTGTAAACGTTTAAAATCCCATGAGCCAATAGAGACACCGAATTCGCCGCCGCTTTCGTTTTTAGGGCGCTTACGCACATAGTTTAAAGTACCCGATGCATTACCTACACCGGTAAGTAAGCCATTGGCACCACGAATAACTTCAATTTTTTCATAGCCGTATGCTTCCATTGCGCCGGTAACGATACCCCAGTCATTCGGTAAGCCAACCCCATCGATTTGTGTATTTTTAATTTCGAAACCACGTGATGTATAGTTAGTACGGTTGGTTTCCCATTCTTCAACATTGATACCTGGCGCTAAGCGTAAAGCATCATTGATATTAAATGCGGAATAATTTTTTAATTGCTCAGCAGAGATCACACTGATTGATTGCGGAGTTTCATCAATTTCAAGTGCTAAACCTGTAGCGCCTTCACTAATACGGTTTTGTCGAATACCCACAATTTCGATTTTTTCGAGGTTAGCCTCTACGTCAGCCGTTTGTTCTGCAAAACTGATTTGAGGGTATAGTGCACAAAGAATAGCGGTTGCAATAGGCAACTGAGTGAATTTCATTTTATCTCCGCGTGTTATTTAGCAAATTTTTATAGGGTTATTGTTTTTAATAAAGAAACAATCGCGGGTAAGTTATCATAAATGATAATGGTTATCATCATTGTTTAAGATAAAGGTGGTATATTAATACAAATAAATGTAACAAATTATGTCAAAGAGTTTTGTGTATATGAAAAGGCAAGTTTACTAATTGGGTATGAAAAAAGCGCCCTGAGGCGCCTTGATAAATTTATTTATTATTCGATATTGAGCTGCCAACCGAGGCGGTAATCACTAATAAAATAGCTAGCCATTGCCACATGCTTAAAAACTCACCTAGGATCATAAAGCCAGCCAATGCAGCAATGGCTGGCTCTAAACTCATCATGATGCTGAAACCTTGCGCTGGCATATTGCGAAGCGCAACCATTTCTAGTGTGTATGGTAGTGCACTAGACATGATGGCTACTAAAAGACCCAGTGGTAACACTTCCCAACTCAATAGTGCAGCCCCTTGTGAAACGCCGCCATAAGGCACAAGTACAATCGCGGCAACGCTCATACCCATGGCAACGGTCATCCCGCCTGAGCCTTGGTTTCCGGTCTTTTTGCCAAACAATATATAAAACGCCCAACACGCTCCTGCCGCAAGGGCTAAAATAACACCTATAGGGTCGAGGCTGTCTTCGCCTTTCATATCGGGTAGCAATAAAATAATGCCAGCAATGGCGCAGGCTACCCAAAATAGGTCGCGTTTTTTACGTGACGAAAGTAGAGCAACCGCAAGGGGACCTGTAAACTCTAGCGCAACACCTATCCCTAAAGGAATACGTTCAATGGCATAATAGAACAGAATGTTCATGCCACCTAAACTTAAGCCATAAACGATAATCGGCATGCGCTGCCCGATAGGCGGAAATGCTCGCCAAGGCTTAAAAACAAGGCACAAAATAGCTGCTGAAAAACCTAAGCGCAGTGCGGTTGTGCCTTCAGGGCCAATTAAAGGAAATAATTGCTTTGCAACAGAGGCTCCAGATTGAATGGTAACCATTGCAAGAAGCACGCAAATAACAGCAATAAAAAACGGTGGAATGGTGCGCAGCATCACTGTCCTTATGAAAGTTAATAGCTCAAGTTTGCGGCGATTCTACTGATGTTTTATTGGAGAAGAAATGTTTTTCGTTAAACGGACACAGATTTTCGATAAAGCAAAATATGGGTATCAAATTGCTTTGATATCTAGAGAAGCTAGCCTTGCTTATTTTAAGGTGAAAATGATGGTTTGTTTAGGCTGATTTTTGCTGGTGACGTTTAGTCATAAACTCATTACAGCGTTTATCGAAGGCTTAAGATAATGAGCAAGGGTCGGTAAGCGTCTATATCAACGATGCCTTGGATGAAAAACGTATACCTCACAAGAGCCAGTCAGTGGTCGTCACCCACAAGGCTATATGGCCGCTGTTAATCCACGAACAATCGGTACATCTGTTACTTTCCGATTTTAAACTAATCGCTAATCGCTGGTATACTCAGCGACTAGCTTAATTTAAAGCGATTAATTTGCCCGTTTAAGTTATTTGCCAAGTTAGCCAATTTACTTGATGAATCTGAAATACTTTGCGTTTGTTGCTGTGACTTACGGCTTGTGTCTTGAACTTCGTTTAAGCGCCGGGCGATTTCTTCTGTCACTTGAGATTGCTGCTCAGATGCAGAAGCTATGGTCATATTGGCATCAGAAATAGCTTTTGCTTGAACGCTAATTTCATCGAGCATATGGCCAACTTTTTCTGAATTTACCACAGCCTCTTTTATTTGCGCATCACTTGAGCGGATCCTTTGTGTCACGGCATTGGTCGCCGATTGTAATGAGTCAATTTTCTCTTGGATCTCAAGGGTTGAGCTTTGTGTACGACTAGCCAAGGTCCTTACTTCATCTGCGACAACCGCAAATCCTCGGCCTTGTTCACCAGCTCGTGCTGCTTCGATTGCTGCATTGAGTGCCAGTAAATTAGTTTGTTCAGCAATGTTACTTATAACACTTAAAATAACAGTTACTTCATTTACTGAGGCTTCCAGTTGATTAAGGTCCGTTAGTGATTTGGTTAAGGTGTCGGCCACTGATTCAACAGAACTAACACCTTGTTGCACTACCTGTAGACCATCTTGAGTTTTTTGATTTGCAGATGTCGCACTGCTTGCCGCTTCTGCACAGTTTTGTGATACTTCCTTAACGGCCGTTGAGTTTTCGTATACTGAGCTTGAAATAACCTCAATTGCTTGGCTTTGAATATCATTCAACGTTTTAGCTTGCTGCGAAATTTCATCTAAGCTTCTCGCTGCCACTTGAGCTTGCTCTGATTGATCGTGTATTTCTCTAAGTAGTTGTGAGAGCTTATCGACCATAATGTTAAAGCTACTAGCAAGCTGACCTATTTCGTCATCGGCTTTGTGGTCTATATAACAAGATAAATCCCCCTCAGAGATACGCTTCGCTTCATCGATCAAGGCATGGGTGGCTTTAATCACTTTTTTTCTAATTGCCAATAACACAATATTAAGGTGGCAATAATAGTGAGCACTAAAGCTGTACTTATTAAACTTAGGGTGACGACACTGTCATGATTGCTTTTTACATCCGCTGCACTTTTTTTCTTGATTGAGCTTAAAAAGGCTTGAACAGGCTGCTGAATTTTCTCAACTTCGGCCATGTATGCATCGTTGGTTAAAAGCTCGATAGCATGCACCCATTTTTTGTGCTCGGCTGGACTCAAATTATTAGTATCTTGACCAATCAAATTACTGACTAAACTAAATGCATTTTCTTCTGTTTCAATCAGTTTAAGTGATAAATCGTTTGATTTTTGTAAAAGGGCTAAGTCGTCAGCGGCAACATTATATGCTTTTAAGCGCTGTTCATAACTTTTCTTTTCACCATTAAGCCAAGCTGTTTTTCCTTGAATTTGATCAACAAGCTTATAGTATTCGTCTTTATAGCGGTTATCTAAAGTCACAACATGTTGACGGGCAAGTTCAGTAAGGTGAATCGAATTTGAAGATGAAAGCTGTGCAAGATGGCTTAGTTCATAGCGCTGCTGGGCAGAGTATAAACTTTTATCTTGGCCTGCTTGCAACAATAAAATTATGACGAGTAGTCCTGCAGCAAGGGTAATGGTTGCTGCGAAAACGGCTCTTAATAAAAATCTTATAGACAAGGCTAAGTCTCACAAATTAAATAATGCATAATTTAAACATAGTGCAATAACCTACAACCGCAAAAATATTGTTACAAATGAACATTCATTAAGAAGGTTAATTCAAGGAAAGTTGAAACTTTTAGCTACTAATAAAATGGTATGAGTTTTGCTTCGTCTAGTCTTTTTGCCAAGGAAGACAAAATGTTGACGATCAATTCGCCACGACTACGCACGCCAAGTTCACTGCAAAACACGCAATCTATTACCTCAACCTATGAGAAATTAGCTTCGGGGAAACGTATAAACTCTGCAAAAGACGACGCTGCTGGCCTACAGATAAGTCATCGATTAACAACACAATTAGCAGTGAAGCAACAAACACTTCGAAATTTACAAGATGGTATTAGCTATGGACAAGTTGCTGATGCTGGTTTATCAGAACTCACAGATACGCTTCAACGCATGCGAACTTTAGCTCTTCAAGCAGCAAATGGCTCAAATACAGATATAGATAGGGAAGCGTTAAATGAAGAGTTTTCACAATTACGAGATCATATAAACAGCGTTGTAGTAAATACAGAAATTTTTGGTAAAAAACCATTAATGTCTAAGCCTGAACTAGAGACGAATTTAGATAATGTTCCGGTATTAGATGAAGTGTTTTCTAATAATGTTCAGCAAAGGATGAGCTCAGGAGATATTTCTTTAGGCCTAATACCTGCGGGTTCAACGAACGTCAGGATTCAAATAAATGATAATGGTGCGAATGATGATTTAAATCTATTTACCCAAACTGGCGAGCATTTAGTCGGGCAAGATTTATCGTCTGTGCAATCTAGAATTGAGGCAAATTTATTTACTCCAGCAAATGGTTACCAAGGCACAGAAACATATAGCAATGGCAATTTATTTACGGGGGGAGGTTTTAATTTCCCAGCTGTAAATAGTCAAACTATTAATGGAATGAACTTTACCTACTCGGGGAATGGTAACCCAAGCTCAGGAAGTTCAAATGAAGAAATATTCATTGATAATGTAACCGAGCCGCTGCTTCTTACAGTGATTGGCTCGGGTATGTTTCGAATTACTGCCAGTTGGGACTCTCTAGGGAGTTTAAATTCATCATCTGCTGAATCAAGTGATGGTCCGATGATGGTAACATCAACAGACCAAGCAATTGGCGAAGATGGTTATATTATATTTGAAGATATTGATGCCAGTGCTGGTTCTTTAACAATTGAGGGCATTACTATAGGCCGCGAAGACTTGGCTCAAAATGCAATTGCTAGAATTGACACTGCATTGTCGCGTATCGGTGGGTTCAGAGCTGAAGTCGGGGCAAAAATGAATGCAATTGAGTCGACTATACGCAATGAATCTAATCAGTCGTCGATGCTAAGTTCAGCAAACCAGCGAATTGAAGATACCGATTTTGCCAAAGTAATGGCAGAAAAAGTATCACTAGATATTGTTCAACAAGCGGGTGTTAGTGTTGCTATGCAAGCGAGGAATATTACTAAGGATGGAATTTTGAGTTTGCTAGGGCAACTAGAATAGCTGCCCTAGGTCATTATTAGCTTTTGTCTGCGGGGTATACAACGCCAAGTTGACTTCGTGCTTCATCAAGCACTGCCATAACTTGTTTTGACAGTGTATGGGTATTAACTGACGACTCAATTTGTCCGGCATTCGCCGCTTGAATGAAATGGCTTACTTCATGACGCATAAAGTGTTCATCAAACTCCTCAGAGAGCTCTTCGACAGTACCATCGTTGCCGATAAACTGCATGCGTTTTAATAGTGATACTGCTTCGATACGAATACGGCCTTTTTCACCTTGAATTTCAGTAAAATTATCGCCTTGCGAGATTTTAGAGTAGCTGATCACCGCCTGCTTATCGGCATAATTTAATAATACGTCGCCAGCCCCATCAACACCGGTTTCAAGTAATACGCCACTGGCTTTTACTGTTTGTGGGGCACCCCAAATTGCAAGTAAGATATATAGCGGATAAATGCCTAAATCTACTAATGCGCCGTTAGCAAACTCTGGCAAGAAAGTATTTGGGCGCTCACCATTTTTATACTTATCGTAACGTGATGAGTACTGACTATATTGACCAATATATTTTCGTGGTGTGCCAATTTTTGTGATGGCATTTTTTAAACGTGCAAAGTTTGGTAAATGGGTGGTCATCATCGCTTCCATGTATAAGCGTTGATGCGTTTTTGCTGCTTGAATAATTGCCTCAAGTTCTGTGCTATTAGCAGCCGAAGGCTTTTCACCTAAAACGTGTTTACCGGCTTTTAAACACATTACAGCGTAGTCTTTGTGGAAGCTATTTGGTGCAGCAATGTAGACGGCATCGACTAATGGGTCTTGGCACACTTGCTCAATGTTGGTAAATACTTTTGCGTTTGCAATGTCGTGCTTTGCAAGGAAAGACTCACCTGTTTGCTGCTCTCGAGAGCACACGCCATATAAGGAGAATTGTTCAATTTGTTTGGCTGCACTCAGTAGCGTGTCGCTTATAAAATTGGTACCTACAATCACAAATTTCATATTTACTCCTGGTTGTTTTGTGCAAGCCATGCTTGCCAATCCTGTTCAAATTTTTCCATTTGTTTATGTTTCTTGCTTAACAAATGTTTGTCTTCATCTTCTTGTGCCATATAAGGGCCAACGCGGCATAAAGCACAGTGTTTATCACCTAAATAAGCGGGTAAAGTCAGCTTAGAGGTAATGTCATGGTCAGTTTTTTCGCTAAATACATAGGTAATGCCGCTGGTGTCTTTAACGTGTTTATCGCGATCAACATTGCGAATTTTATAGCCCGGAAACACGCTAATATCGAATGGCATTTGGCCAAGATACTGGCAATTAAGTCCTTGATTTAACGTGCCTTCAATATTCCATTCGCGATACGGTTTTACATCTTTAGAGGTGATGTAACACAGCATTGGGCCATTTTTATCTAATGCGAATTGGCTTGCGTAGTCTAAGTAGCGATGCAACAAAGCGCGGTTTAAAACATTCATACCACCTTGTTGGGTATTTGCTTTGAATGCTGCTTCACCTTTAAACGCAGGTATAAGTGGAAATTGAAAAATAACCAGATCGAAACGTGCCTCGCCTAAGCGCAGCCATGAATCGGGCTGTGTAACATCAAACTCAGTGAGTGTTGCTACATTTAGTTGTTGCAAAGCGCTTAGTGCATTGTCGGCATATTTTTGCTCTATAGTGTTTGCATCATCATAGGTCGAAGCAACAAGCTTAGCGGGGTTTATATGACGAGCAATGGAATGCGAAAATGACAAATCACCATCCCCTACCGTCAAAATGCGCCAACTAGGGTCTAAAAACATGTTGTTATTTGCCTTGTTTTTGCGCTTTTTCAACTGCGATTTCAGGACAAAGCGCTAAGCGAGTTTTAAGTCCTTCAATCGCTATTTGCTTAAATATTAAGTTAAAACTTATTAAAACGGCAATAACGATATGAATAGGACCGTGCGTAAAGCCTGCATCTGTGTCAAAGAGCATTAACCCGAATAATAAGAACATGGTAGCTAAAAATATTTCAATTAACTGATTGGAATATAACTTTAGAGTACCTTGGTTTTTGTGATCTTTTTTGATGTGGATAGCACAAAAAAAAGGAATCACTTTAATTTTAAAGTGAGCGCCTTTTTCAACGTAATTTTCGCCGAGGAGGTCTAGTTTGGCGCGCAATTGATCTATCATAGCAAGTCCTTAAGAAACTGAGCCGCGGATGTTACCGCAAACAGGGCTAAAGGGCTACTCAGGATAGATACTCATACCAATCACAAAAATGTGGCATACAAATACAACTGAGGTTAAAACAAATCGCATTTTTTGATAATCAACGTGATAGGTTTGCCACTGCGGCGAGCTTTTCTCGAATAATAATACAAGCCAAAAGCTTGCCGCTAGCCAAGCGAGAGTCCAGGTTGTTGGTAAAAAACTTAAAAAGCCAATAGGTAAGATAGGAATGATCGCTTTAATGGCATCAGCATGCGTTTGCTGGCCTGCATGCCATAAGTTACCAGCCATAAAGGCTAAAATAGCGATGCTATAAAAAGTGAAAAAGTCTAAGTTGACAGCATTACTGCCCGCGATGAGTGGCCAGCCAACGCAGCCTAAAAACGGCAGTAAACCTAAGTAACCGAGTTGAATGTGATTAATAAACTTTTCCATAATGACCTTAAAACCGCTTAAATTAAAAAGCATACCTAACGGTATGCTTTTATCTTTTAACTATTTTATACCAGTTAGGCGGCTAAAACGATCGCTTTATTGTTGGCGTAACTCTCGACGTAGAATTTTGCCAACCGTCGATTTAGGTAATTGTTCCATAAAAATGATTGATTTAGGCACTTTATAAGCACTTAAGTTTTCGCGGCAATAGTCACTCACTTGTTGCTCATCAATGTGCTCTTTTAAGGTAATGTAGGCACAAACACGCTCCCCAGTTTTTTCATCTTTTGCGCCAATTACGGCCGCTTCGCAGATTGCAGGGTGCTGACAAAGTACGTTTTCAACTTCATTAGGGTACACGTTAAAGCCAGAAACAATAATCATGTCTTTTAAACGGTCTACAATTTTGTAATTACCACTTGGAAGTTTCAGACCCACATCACCAGTTTTGAAAAAACCTCGTTTCATACATTTGTCTGTTTCGTCTTGACGCTGCCAATAACCAATCATCACCTGCGGGCCTTTAACAACTATCTCGCCAGACTCACCGTCAGCAACAGGCTCGTCGTTTTCATCCCAAATTTCCACGGTGGTGTTTGATAGTGGGCGGCCAATGCTGCCAATTTCTTCTTTTTTAAAGTCATTAAGTGTGGCAACGGGCGAGGTTTCTGACAAGCCATAGCCTTCTGTGATTGTGCAACCTGTGGTGCTCATCCACGCATCAGCTGCAGCATGTGTTAAAGCTGCGCCGCCAGAGACAGTCATTTTTAAGTTTGAAAAGTTCAGAGCCTTAAACCCCGGGTGCATGCACAAGCCAATAAAAAGGGTGTTAATACCTGAAAAGTAATTAATTTCAAACGGTTCTATTTGCTTCACTAAAGCATCGAGGTCACGAGGGTTTGGAATAAGTACATTAAATTGCCCCATGGCAAATAGGCCAACCATATTCACCGTAAAAGCGTAAATATGATAAAGCGGAAGCGGGCAAATACCGGTTTCTTGGCCTGGCGTTAAAATGTCATCAAAGCGCTCATTCATTTGCTCGGCATTGGCTAAGATGTTGCCATGACTTAGCATTGCGGCCTTGGCAACTCCAGTTGTCCCGCCAGTGTATTGTAAAACAGCAATATCGTCACGACTTGCCTGATGAGCGCTAAGTGGTGTGAGCCTTTCACCTTGGCGAATGAGTTCATTTAATGAAAATTGACCCTCTTGCAATGTCGGCTCAGCAACCGCGGCTGCAACAATAACGGTTTTGATCGAGGTATCATTGATAATCGTTGCTAATTTATCGGTAAGGGCGTCAAGAATAACAATGGCTTTAACATCTGCATCATTAAACTGATGCAGCATTTCACGAGCAGTGTAAAGCGGGTTGGTATTTACAACGATTAATCCGGCTCGAAATGCTGCATAGGTAACGATAGGGTAGTCAACAATATTAGGCAGTTGAATAGCGATTCGATCCCCCGCAACAAGACCGCTTTGATGCTGAAACCACTGTGCTAAATAGCGAGATTGTTGTTCTACTTGAGAAAAAGTGAGCGTTTTACCTGCACTGTTATAGGCAGGAAGAGCGGCATACGTCTGACATGTATGCTCAATTAATTGCGTGAGGTTATCATGTGTGTCCATGGTTGTTCCTTAGCGTGTTGTTCTTATTAGTTGTTGTTTGATGAGGCGATCAATCACAGAACTCATTATCCAATTCGGTAAATAACGGCTCATGATATAGGTTAGTTTAGATTGTAAGCCTAAGATCACCATTAATTTTTGCTTATCTAAGCCTTGTAAAACTTGCTTAGAGGTTACGGTTGAGTTTTTAAGTAAAGTGTCAATTTTGTAAGTACAAATTAAGCTGACTTTAATATTGCTTGGTTTTAACTTTTGACGTAGCTCCTTTGTAAGAAGTAAGAAGCTGGGGTCTGGTGAAAGTTTGTTTGCATTGGTGGTTGGAGTCGTTAAAGCTAGGTGACTATTCATATCAAGGTAAGGGCTTATTGCATTAGCAAAATTGTGACTGGCTAAACCAAGTTTGTGACAAGGTTGCTCACTGTTCTCAAAACAAAATTGTGAGCACTCTATTGCTAATTCGGGTTTGCCTATCGCTGAAATAGCATTGTTTACCTGGATTTGTAACGCTTCAAAATCGGCAATGTTGCTCGCAAAAAATTCAACGTACTGATCTGTATTTTTCAGCTCAATTAAGGCATGTCTGGTTTTATCGCTAAACTGAAAACCGAAGAGAGCTACATCGTCACCTCGGCGAATATAATGCTTTGCTAACTCGAACCCAACGCCACTGTTGGCACCTGTAATAAACACTCTTCTTAACATGCATGACCAATAATTAGCGAAACTAGCTAGTCAATATATATAAGTTGTTAACAGAAAACTTAGCTTTAAACGACTTGTTTTTAACTTTTTACGCCATTAACTGGAATGAGACTTACGATAATTTTTTGGTGGAATACCATACCAACGCTTGAAAGCTCGAGTAAATTCGCTGTAATTAGAAAAGCTTAATATATCTGAGATGTTTGATAAGCTGAGGCTAGATTCAGTTAAATACTGATGTGCTAAATTACAACGCACGTCATCGACTAATTCACGAAAGGTTGTGTCATGCTTTGTTAAGTGCCGCTGCAAGCTACGTGCACTCATTGATAGCTTTTCGGCGATCAGATTTACACCAAACTCTTCATGAAGTAGATATTGTTTGATCAGAACTTCAACGTGATCAGAGATGTTTTCTCGTTTCGTGTCTTGAAGGTGTCCGAGCTGTTGGCTAAGTATAGAAAATAACTGTTTATCTGAATTTTTAATAGTGAGCTTGAGATATTTTTTATCAAATACAACTGCGGTGTGTGCGCAGTTGAATGTTGGAATTTGCCCAAGGGCTTGACGATAAACACTAGGATTTTCATCGCAACTGTGGGGAAGCTCCAAACGATGCAGTTTTATTTGATCATCGGTTAATTGCTTTAACAAATTGACCCCAACACTTAAAGCTAAGTCGGCACCATGGTAAACACTCAATTTTAAGCTACTGCGCACTAAAAACGACAGTTTTACATAGTCTTGGTCTACTTCAAGGAGTAAGTCAGCGCTATTTTGATGCACATGATAGTACTTAGTTAAATTTTTTAACGCCATTTCAAGGGTGTCGCAATTCCCCATCAAATAACCCACTGACCCCAAAATGTTCAAGCTTTGCCAACGGCCTAACTCTAACCCGAAATAGGGCAGGTTTAATTCTTTCGCTGTGATTTCTAACAACTGGATGAGTTGCTGATACTGCACAAAGTTATTGGCATCTTGTAATTGCTTTCTGTCTAAACCAACGCGCGATAGTAGTGCGTCAGGGTTCACCAATTTGCTTTCAATCAGTTCAATATAGCCGTGTAGAGCAGATACTCTAATTAGATCAGGTGCTTGTGTTAATCGGGGCATAGTGTGCTCTTTTTGAATGTGCTGGCGTAAAAAGTAAAAACAATTGCGCGAAAAGTAAAGTAATAGAGGTCATTAAAGTTTAACAATGTATTAACTGATTGGTCTGAGAACGGTGAATAGGGCCGCAATATACTTAAGAGGAACACACAATGCATTACTCAAAAGTTTTTATAAGTGGCGGCAATGGTTTCATTGGTCGAACACTTGCGCGCTACTTTAAAGCGCATGGAATCGATGTATGTGGGGTTGATTTAATTCCCTGTGAAGAGCTCAATATTATTGCAGGTAATTTAAATGAGCCAGCTAGCTGGCGCTCATTAATGAATGACTGCGATTTAGTTATTCATACAGCGGCAATTGTTTCAAACGCGTTTAGTTACAAGCAAACCTGGCAGGCGAATGTCGGTTGGACGAAAAATTTGCTTGATGCAGCTGTGGCAGCAAACACCGTAAAACGTTTTATTCATATTTCGTCGACCGCAGTCTATGGCAGTGATTTGCAAACTGACATTAAAGAAGATGCACCTTTGTTTCCTGATGGTCGAGCCTATAACGACTCGAAAATGATGAGCGAGCATTTATCGCTAAGCTATCACGCCAGTAAAAAACTCAATGTCACGATTATTCGTCCTGGCGATGTATACGGACCAGGATCACGACCTTGGATAGCCTACCCTTTACAAGAAATCGCAAAGGGGACATTTATGGTGCCCGAGGGCATGTTTGGACCTATTTATATTGATGATCTAGTCAAAGGCATTTACTTAAGCGCCATGAGCGATGATGCAAGCGGTGAGATTTTTAATCTATCAGGACCTGAGCAAGTGACTAATCAAACTTATTTTAATTACTTGGCTCAGGCGCAAAAGAAAAAGCAGGTCAAGGTTGTGAACTACGCCTTAGCAATAAAGTTAACAGGGTTTATCGAGTGGTGTTATCACTTGGTCGGTAAAACTACCGATATCAACCCATCAACAATGCGTATGCTAAGCCGTAAAAGTGCGGCATATAGTAATGAAAAAGCACATCGTATTTTGGGTTATAAGCCTGAATTTACCTTACAGCAAGGTATGCAACATGCATTGCAGTGGGCGTATGAGCAAGGGCTTTGCAAAGAAGAACTGCGGATAGATACCGCTCCAGTAAATTAAAGAAATATTAATAGTAAGTGAAAAGAGGGCACACTCATGGCATTACCAGATATTATTAACCATCAAGTAACCATCAAGATTTTTTACTGACAATACATACCAACGATGAAAAGCTAATTAAAAACGCCTTACCTGGCGTACACATTTACCCATTGATGCTAGATTCTGAGAATGGGGTATGGGTACTACGTGTTTTATTTGAACCAGGCACGGTTTTACCAAGACATTTCCATACTGGAGTCGTGCACTTATATACGCTTGCAGGGAGTTGGCACTACACAGAATATCCAGATGATTTACAAGTGCCGGGTAGCTATTTGTTTGAGCCAGGCGGTTCGATTCATCAATTTCAAGTTCCAAAAGATAATACTGAAATGACCGATACCTTTATGGTAGTTATGGGCTCTAACATTAACTTTGACCCTGATGGTAACTATATGAATATTATGGATGCCGGTTGGATTGAGCAAGTGATGTTAGCTGCCGCAAAAGAGCAAGGAATTGAGCCTAACTATATTAAACCAAAAAGCTTATACGGCTTTAATAAGTAATTTTATTCCTTTATGTGAATGCCCTTTATCATGTAACTGGTTGAGGGCTTTATAGTTTTTATTACTTTCAGCTGTTTAATCTAAAAAACAAATCAATTTAATCTAAACAATCAATTTTATTTTAATCGCTCACACCTCTATTGTATTAATCAAGCAGACGCAAGACTGCGTTAATTAAACATTTTTAAAACATCAATGAGGAATACTATGAGCACTTCATTAATTAACACAAAACTACAACCATTCAATGCAACAGCTTACCACAACGGTGACTTTGTAGAGCTAACAGAAAAAGACGTGCTAGGTAAGTGGTCAATCTTCTTCTTTTACCCAGCAGATTTCACTTTTGTATGTCCTACAGAGCTTGGTGATGTTGCAGATTACTATGAGCAACTTCAAGAAATGGGTGTTGAAGTTTACTCAGTATCAACTGACACTCACTTCACTCACAAAGCATGGCACGATACGTCAGACACAATTAGTAAAATCAAATTTCCAATGATTGGTGACCCTACAGGTCGTATCACACGTAACTTCGGTGTGATGATCGAAGACGAAGGTCTTGCTCTTCGCGGTACATTCGTAATGAACCCTGAAGGCGAAATCAAAGTAATCGAAACTCATGACCTAGGCATCGGCCGTAGCGCGAAAGAGTTAGTACGTAAAGTACAAGCTGCTCAGTACATTGCTAACCACGACGGTGAAGTATGTCCTGCATCATGGCAGCCAGGTGAAGAGACACTTGCTCCTTCACTAGACCTAGTTGGCAAAATCTAATTTGCCACTGCATTAAACGATAGCAAAGTTTTGCTTTGCTATCCTAATGTAACTTTAACTGCCCATCACAACTCACATTAAGCACATTAGCGGGTGGTGGGTAGTTTCCTAAAATTTTTCTAGCTTATTTATTCTGAACTCAAGGGCTAAGCCATGTTAGATACGAATATCAAAAACCAATTAACAAGCCACTTTGCTTCTATTACCAGCCCTGTTGAGCTGCTTATCGCCTTGGATGACAGCAATAAATCAACAGAACTTAAAAACTTAGCAAACGATTTAGCATCGTTAAGCGATAAATTCTCGGTGCGAGATAACCCAAGCCAAGACGTACGTCGTCCGTCTATGGTGGTATCTTCACCTATTAACAATACGCAAATCACATTTGCGGGTGTGCCTATGGGCCACGAATTCACCAGCTTGATCCTTGCACTCCTTCATACAGGTGGTCATCCAAGTAAGGCATCAGAGAGTGAAATTGAACAAATTAAATCATTACCCGGGCCGCTTAACTTTGAAGTTTATATTTCATTAAGTTGTCAAACATGTCCACAAGTAGTGCAAGCACTAAACTTAATGGCAGCACACAATGAAAACATTAAGGCCACTATGATTGATGGCGCTTTGTTCCAAGACGAAGTGAATGAGCGTAATGTTTTAGCAGTGCCGGCTGTATATTTAAATGGTGAGCTATTTAGCCAAGGCGCAGTTAACCTGACCGACATACTAAACAAAGTAGATACTAAAGCAGCAGCACGCCAAGCTGAAGCATTAAGTGCTAAAGAGTTATTTGATGTACTTGTTGTTGGAGGGGGGCCAGCTGGGGCTTCTGCGGCAATCTATTCGGCACGTAAAGGCTTAAACACGGGTGTGGTTGCTGAGCGTTTTGGTGGTCAGGTATCAGATACCTTAGCAATTGAAAACTTTATCTCAGTTAAAGCGACCGAAGGCCCTAAATTAGTTGCTCAACTAGAAGAGCACGTAAAAGAATACGATGTTGATGTTATGCAAAACCAACGTGCAGCATCACTTACTAAGCAAGGTAATTATCAAATCACACTAGAAAATGGCGCGGTTTTGAATGCTAAATCAGTGGTATTAGCAACCGGTGCACGCTGGCGTGAAATGAACGTACCAGGTGAGAAAGAGTATCGCGGTCATGGCGTTGCTTACTGTCCTCACTGTGATGGTCCGTTATTTAAAGGTAAAGCCGTTGCGGTTATCGGTGGTGGTAATTCAGGTATTGAAGCTGCAATCGACCTTGCTAACATTGTTGAGCACGTCACCGTGCTTGAATTTGCTGATACCCTACGTGCTGACGAAGTTCTTATTCGTAAAGCAAATAGCTTAAACAACATTACTATTATCAAAAACGCGCAAACGACAGAAGTTGTTGGCGATGGTAAACGAGTTACAGGCTTAAGCTATGTTGACCGCATCTCTGGTGATAAAAAATCACTTGAGCTTGCAGGTATCTTTGTGCAAATCGGCTTGGTGCCAAACACTGAATGGTTAAAAGATTCAGAGTTATCACTGACTCGCTTTGGCGAAATCGAAATCGATAGCAAAGGTGCAACATCATTACCGGGTGTTTACGCGGCAGGTGATGCAACAACAACGCCGTTTAAGCAAATCATTATTGCAATGGGCAGTGGCGCTACAGCAAGTTTAGGTGCTTTTGATTACTTAATTCGCAACAGCGAAGAGACACAAAGCACCGAAGATGCAGCTTAATTAATGACTCTTGATTAGGCAGCTCACACCCATAGCTGCCGTCTTAAAGCCGCCCTCTCCAAAGGCGGCTTTGTTTTTACTGATACTGCGCTGCAGTAATAAACTCCGAGAAACTTTCACACCAAATAACCACTGTATTGTAATCGCTGACATCAATACCTTGTGGCACAGCTAATTTAAAACCATTGAATGAACGCACCCCTGCAACACGTTGCATTGTGCCTTTTTGTGCTAAAAAATCGGCTTCGTTATCGACAAAGTTGCGTGATAGGTAAAGTTGATAGTCAGGACCAGGAGATAAAGTGCCTTGCATAGAAATAGCATCATTTGTTAGGTACACCATGCCATCACCATAATGCAAGCGGTCTGAACCTTTAAGATTTGGTTTAAACTCAGCACTAAACTGAGCTCGACCTTGATGCTGCTTCAATATGCCAGCCTCAGGAGCAGGTTGCTCAGTTAAAATTGGTAAACTGTAAACCCCAGCCATAAAACCGCAGCGAAAATTGCTGATGCCACGATAATGATGAGCAGTGCTTTTAGCATGATTACTCCTTATTATTTAGCGTTATTCTATGACGTTGCTTTAAAGAAAAATGTTTTTCAACATCACCAAAGTATTGCAAATAAAGTTGATCAAGCTCACCAGATTGCTGTAGCTTTTGCATGCCTTGTTCTAACATGTCTCTAATGTGTTGATTTTCTCTACTTAAATAAAAGTAATATTCACTGGGGTATTGCAACATGATGTTTGGTGCAATGACAAAATTGAACTGTTTTAGTCTATTTAGTTCACTGTCAATTGCTAGTACTGAGCGTGGAAAGTAATCACCAAGCCCTGTTTTGAGGGCTTTGATCATACCTGGATAATCAAGCTCTCCATTAACGGTTAAACCATTATTTTTCAGCACGGTATAATCAGACCAGCTCTGTTTTTGCAGGCCAACCAAGGGAGCTAATTCTGCAAGGGTTTTAATGGAGCTAAACTTTTCTTGGTCTTCGTCGCGGATAATCAGTAAACGCTGGCCATGTAAGCCTTTGTAGAGTGGGATAGTTGTTTTTACTAGAGAGTCAGTTTGCTGGAGAGGCAAAGATAACCAAGCTAGGGTAATTGTTTTATTCTGACTCAGCTGCTCTACAATACGTTTATTATTCATTGGCTTAACGTTGTAAAGCAACACAACATTCGCATCCATTGCAGCAAAGCTTTTGTTGAGAATATCGTGGATATATTGGTTTTTTACCGCTTCGATATAGTTTGGTTTTGCAAGCTGAATAACAATTTGCTCATGCGCAAAGCTTTGTAGACTCCACAGAACAAATGTTAATAGTAATATAAATGCTGCCCTGTTCATTAATGTAAGTCCCTGTTTTTTGAGCGCAGCTCTGCATTATACTTTGAAAACATGCACCTGCTGTTGTAATTTCGAAGCCAATGAAGCCAATTCTTGGCTGGCTTGCGCATTTTGTTGCGAGCTTTCGCTAACCAGTGAAATGCTACTACTAAATTCATTAATATTACAACTTAGTTCGTTGGCAACAGTGGTCTGCTCATCTGTTGCAGTGGATACTTGGTTGTTCATATCGGCAATAAGAGCTATTTCTTGAGTAATTTCAGAGAGTAATTGTGATGAGCGCTCGGCGTATTCAACACTTTGTTTAGCACTTTCGTCGGCATTGCCCATGGCGGTCACTGCTTGCTGCGCCATTGCTTGTAGTTTACTGATCATTTCGTTAATACTGGCTGTGGCTTTTTGCGTGTTGTGTGCAAGCTGCCTAACTTCATCAGCCACTACTGCGAAACCGCGACCTGACTCACCTGCACGGGCAGCTTCAATGGCGGCATTTAACGCAAGTAAGTTCGTTTGTTCTGCAATACCCTGGATCATCATCACCACTTGATTGATATCAGTTGATTGTGTGTTTAACTCATTGATTAGTTTTGTATTCGCATTAACGACATGTGATAAGCGGTTTATTGCATCAATATTTTCCTGCACAGATTGCTGACCCTGTTTGGCTGTTTTATCTGTGTGAGTTGCTTTTTCTGATGTTGATAATGCATTGGCAGCAACTTGCTCAATGGCACTACTCATTTGCGTAATGGCAGTAGCAATCATCGTCGATTGATGTTCTTGCTCTGTGGCTGTGCTGGCTACTTGGTCGCTAATTGAGTTCATTTGTTCAGCCGCAGATGAAAGTGTGAGTGTAGCGCTCGTTACATCATTTACTAAAGTATGAATGCGTTCCATCATGGCATTAAAGTGATGTGCTGCTTGGGCTATTTCGTCATTACCATGGGTTTTGGCGCGCAGACGTAAGTCGGCATTCTCAGAGATAGAACCTATCGTTTCACTCAGAGATAACAATGGGTTATGAATAGAGCGGTATATAATAAAGGCAATAGCCAGCAACAAAATAATTAAAACTGTGATAGATGCTGTCATAGCGATACTGACCTGAGCAAAATCTTTATCTGCGGCGTTTTTAAACTTGTTAGCCTCATTGATTTGTAAGTTTATAAGTCCTTGATAACTTTCACTGAGTGGGTCAAAAACATCATAAAGACTTTTTACGAACACCTTGTTAGGTACTGCTTTAAGTTGGTCACTTTTAACTTGGGTTAAAAACGTGCTGAGTTCGCTTTCGACCACACTGAGGTTCTTTTCAACTATATTTACTAGGCGCTGCTCTTCTGTGGTGAGCTTGGTTCCTAAGTAGCTTTTCCATTTGTTGTCAGCGACTTTTTTTGCATTTTCAACGGCGGCTAGAAAGTCAGTTTTTGAAATTTGCTCAGCGCGGTATTTATGAAATAAATCAACAATGCTAACCGCGTAATTGTCCGATACTGTTTTTATCTGCTCAAGAGGTATGACTCTATCGTCATACAAACTGTCGATGCCTTTTATCAAGTTCGACATAATAGACATTGTAAAAATAGATGTGATCACAAAAACTGTAACCGGTAACAAAGCCAATACGGCTAATCGCGTACGAACGGTATAGTTATTTAACATGAGCGTGCAAATTTTTGTAAGGACTTAGTATTAAAATTAATAGATAAATGGTTTTAAGCAAATTTTTGCAATTATTTTGAAGCTTTTTATCTAGGTAGGTATTTCATCTTTTAAATAGTTATGAAGCGTGCTTAACGCTAGTCAAGTTAACAAAGCCAGTATTTACACTGGCCTTGTTTTGTACCTACTTTTACATTAATGGCCTCGGTTAGGCAATTGTCTAGGCATTTGTCTTTGTGTATTGCGGCGCATTTGTTGGCGCTGCATACCTTGCTGACGTGCTCTATTTGCTTGATTTAATTGCTGCATACGATTTTGCTGTCTGTTTTGCGTATGCTGGCGTTGCTGCAATGTTTGCCTCGCTTTACTTTTATCTATGCTTTGTAATTTATTTTGCACTTGTTGGCGGTCAATGTTTTGTGACCGATCTTTGATTTGTTGCTGTTTATCTCTGGGTAATGTTTGCCATTTACCCTCTACACGTTGTTGCCATTTATCAGCATCATGTTTGAGCACGTTACCCTTTTGATCAGCGAAAACATTATTTGCCTTATCGCGTTGGCTAATAGCAGTTTTTAAATCGCGTTTAACCTGCTGTTTTGAGGCAAGACGAGATTTACTTTGATCGCGCTTATAAATATTAAGTCTTGGCTGTTTATTAAGATGCCCCGGTTTATGGCCGACATTAATTTTGTTGCCTATATTGATGTTGCCATTATTAATAATAACTGGGCCACGGTAACCACCACCATACCAGCCATTACAACAATGATAAGGTCGATAATGGGTTGGCCAACCTACATTCCAATTCATACCTAGATTTAAAAAACCATTGCTCCAACTTAAGCCAAAAGACCAGCCTGTCCAGTTGTTATAGCCAATATTAAAGCCCCAAGTCGGTGGGCGAGGGTAGTAGTAGCCACCGCCCCAGTATGGCGGGTAATACCAACCTGTTCCATACACTGGCACGCCATAATATGGGTATGACCACATGTAACCTGGGTAATAACCGACGTAAACTACTTCAGGGGTTGACTCGTAAATATCAACATATGTCACGTTGTATACAGGAGAACTTGGAGGAATTTTTGCTATGTCGTCTTTTGGAATGCTATCAGCAACAAGCCAAGGCCCTTGTGCGGAGTCTGCCTTAAACCACACCGCATTATCGACAGCATAATATTTGCCTTTAATTTGCAGCACTTGTGCATCGGTATTAATGGCATAAGAAACCTGCGTGCCTGGGATCCGTTCAAACTTAGGCTTGCCATCATAATACACAGTCAAACTGGTGTCTTTACGGCTGATAGCCGCTGTTTGAGGCACTTTAGCATCTAATACAGCCTCGTCAGCTTCTTCAGTACCAGCAACCGAAACTCTGAGGCCACCTAAATCTGATTCAGGTGGAATATTGGCAAAGCTCTCTGGTAACTCATCACCACGTACAAATGTCCATGGGCCTGTTTGCTGTTTAGAGCGATACCAGCGCCCAGATAACAATACGTACATATTGTTAGTTTGCATATCACGCAGCCATGGGGTTTCTGTATTAAACACATACATGAGCTCGCCACCGGTTAGGCTTTTCCATTTAGCTTCGCCATCTGTTGCAATGAGCTCGGTAGGTTTAGTTGCCACAACAATGGCTGGTGGCGCAATAAGACTTGATGTTTCCGTATCTTTAGGGAGCATTTTTACAAGTTCAGCCGGTGGCGACTGAGTATATTCATAAGGCCCTTTGGCTTGTTTTGCTTGATACCAAAATTGCCCATCGGTGAGATAACAAAGTTTGCTTTTGCTATCTTTAATCACTGTCATGGCGGTGTTTAAAGCGCGCTCATATTGGCTGTTTTCAATTTTACTAAACTTAGGTTCACCATCAAAACTAAGTAAAACTGACAACTGCTCTTTGAAAATAATCGCCGGAGGATCGGTTTTTAATTGCGTTAAACTTTGTTCTGCTGCTTCTGCACTTTCCAGGCTGGCGGTGAGTTGCGAAAGAGAGGTTTCGAATTGACTGGCTTTTATTGCTTCATTAACGACAGCAGTAAACTGTTGTTCTCCAGCATCTTTTGATTCAGGCCAGCGTACATCGGTGACAGTCATATTGCGAACGGTGACGGTATCATTTTCGCGGTCAGTTTCTAATTTAGCGGTAAACCAAAATACGCCAAACACAGCGTCATTGCCTGAAACCGAAAATGACATTGCTGCACGGGCTGTTAAAGTATTACCGTTTAGTTTCTCGGGTTGTGGTTGATAAACTATAAGTGTGCCTTGTGATGTTTGCACTTGTTGCGGCCACTCAATAGCTTGGCTATAAAATGAAAATAAGCAGAAAAAAGAGAGTATTAAAACCCTGAGGGCAGTAATAAAAGGTAGGGGGAGTTTCATGGTCAATCCTTGGCTAACATAACTATTTAAAGTATAGCCAATGACATCGAAAACGCTTGAAGATTGTTCCTTTTTTAGTGTATTAGTCTATATAGGGTATTAGGCAACTTGAGTTAAAAAATGTGCACCCGCATTTAAGCCCATTTCATAACCCGCACTGAGTTTTTCAAATGATTTTGTTGTTCGACCAACAGCAAAGTTAGGTGGCGGTGCAATAATATTAATTTTACAATCGCTTGGCGGGTTGGTAATAAAATCAATACTTTGATTGTAATTTTCTGCGCGTCTGAGGGTTGCTTCAGCTAATGCTGGGGTTCTCTTATAAAGACGCTTTACAAGCCAAGGCGCTTTAGCTGGCTTTTTCTTATAGCCAAGAGGTTGAGATAAAATAACGGTGATTTCTTTATTACCCATCTCGTATGCTTTGCGAATTGGAATAGAATCAGCGACGCCGCCATCAGTGAGTTGTAAATTGTCGATAATGGGAAATTCTCGATAAGCAATAGGGAGAGCACATGAGGCTTTTAATTGCTCTTCAAGATGAGCTGCACTAGCTTTTAAGTACTCTGCTTGTCCAGTTTGTATATTGGTTGTAACAATGTAAAACTCACTGGCTTGCTTTTTGAAGGTGTCGAGATCAAGGCGAATATCACGGATGGTTTCTTGCCACAGCCAGTCTAAATCAAACAGGTGGCCACCTTTAATAAAACGAACAAAATCAATAAATTCAGGTCGGCAAGAGTAATCGGTAATCACCGCATGGTTACGTTTGTATTGGGCGCACAAATAGGCGGCAATGTTTGTGGCTCCGGCAGAAACACCATAGCATTGATTAAAAGGTTGGTAATTAGCCTTAATAAAAGCATCCAGAACGCCAGTGGCAAAAATACCGCGCATTGCGCCACCTTCTACAACCAGTGCCTTGTTATTGTTCATTTTCGCAACCTTGCTTGTAACCGTGAGTGCTTCTAACCATAGCAAACACGGTTACAAAACTAAATAGAGTTTCAACTCTAATTAACTGTTTTTACGCATTGCTCTTATACCGCTTCTACCCAAAGTACGCCAACTTGTTTGTCGGTCACTTTTACAGTACTACCCGCAGCAATGGGAGACTGACTTTTTAATTGCCATGTAATACCCGAATACTGATGCGTGGTTAACCCTTTATCATCAACATCAGCGTTCACGATAAAGGTAAGCTCAGCAAAATCGCTATGTATTGGCTTAGTATCGGTTTTATCTTGCATGCGTTTGAGTGGTTTCCAAAGCACTACAGCAAAGCCTAGAGTAAACACTATATTGCTCCAAAGCGCGGTGGTGTAACTCGTATCAAGTAAGCCTATATTCATTAATAAGCCACTGGCAAATAAAGATAAGCCTAAAAACAGTAGTACATAGGTACTCATACCCAGTACAGCAACTTCAACAATTAGCGCGATAACACCTATAATCATTAATGCTTCGGCTAAATGGGTATCTAAAAATGCCATCAGCTCACCTAACTTTGTTGCTTTTTATTCAAAGAGTTAATAATAGACATCCCTTGAGCAACCAATGAGCTTGCATCAGTACCACTTTCAGGAAGTAATACCACAGATGACTCACGAGCAATCGCTTCTTTAGCAGCAATAGCTTTAGTTGCTAAGTCGAGTTGAATTGCTTTTTGACCTTGCTCTGTATCCGCTGCTTCACCTACTTTACGCAGTGCATCTGCTTGCGCTTCAGCAACAGCGATAATCGCTTTTGCTTCACCTTCGGCGCGTAAAATTTGCTCTGCTTTTTCAGCTTCGGCAGCAAGGACTTGCGCTTGCTTTTTACCTTCTGCCACGTTGATGGCAGATTGACGGTCACCTTCAGACTCTAAAATTTGCGCACGTTTTACACGCTCAGCTTTCATTTGTGCTTCCATGGCTTCCATTACAGAGTTTGGTGGCACAATGTCTTTAATTTCGTAACGTAAAACCTGAATTCCCCAAGGCTCAGAAGCTTGGTTAATCGCGGTAACTATGTTGGTGTTTAACATGTCGCGCTCTTCAAAGGTTTTATCGAGTTCCATTTTACCAAGTTCAGAACGCATCGTCGTTTGCGATAGCTGAGTAACCGCAAACACATAGTCATCAACACCATATGTGGCTTTATACGGGTCAAGCACGCGGAAATACAGCACACCGTCGACGATAAGCGAGATATTATCTTTCGTGATAGCAGACTGAGAAGGCACATCTTGCGCTTGTTCTTTTAAGCTGCGATCAGCGGCAATACGGTCGATAAATGGCACAATAAAGTTTAAGCCCGCTTCTTTGGTTGAATGGTATTTACCGAAACGTTCGATTAACCAGGCACGATTTTGCGGCACAAATTTAACGCTACTTTTTAGTAGCACTAAAACAAAAATTAGAAGAAAGACTTCTACATTTAACAAAAGGTCTAAAATGCTAGAAATGGGATCCATGTACTTTCCTTAATACAGTTAATATTATTTTGCCACTCAGATTACCACCACAAAGCAAAGCAGGCTAATGATTTGTAATCGGTACTGGTTTTAGAGTTGCCTCATTTTGTTGAGTACAAACCTACGGCTCGTTTAATCGGTAAGTGTATGTTTTATCATATACATATGCTGATCAGCTTGCGCCACAATTTCATCGGCTGTTTCTTGTGTGCCTAAAAACATGGTGACGCCAACACTGGCAGAGCCTTTGTAGTTAATATCTTGATGAATAAATTTAATTTCGATAGCGGTTTGTAGTTTATCAGCAACGCGATGGGCGTTGTGTTTGGCTGTTTGCTCATCACGACCTAGGCCTTCAAGTAAGACTATAAATTCGTCGCCACCAATGCGGGCTAAACAGTCTTTCTCGCGCACAGTGGCTTTCATTCTATTGGCAATTTCAACAAGATAAGCGTCGCCTGTATTGTGGCCATATTGGTCGTTTAATTTTTTGAATTTATTGAGGTCAATAAATATTACAGCACCATAACTTTGGTCGCGCTTACTCATTTCTAACGCGAGTGATAAGCGAATATAAAAATAGCGGCGATTTAAAAGTTCAGTTAAGGGATCGGTAGAGGCAGCATAGAGGAGTTGTTGTTCATGGTATTTTCGTTCAGTAATGTCAGTTGCAATGCCTAAAATGCCAATTACTTTGTTTGGCTCTGAGTCACAAAAAATAGGGGTTTTTACTTCCCAAAAAATAAACGTGTGCCCACCTGGAAAAGTCAACTCAACTTCTTCTCGTGTTCGCTCTCCGCTGAGTACTCGTTTATCGATTTTTGCGAGTTTTTTGGCATCTGGGCGAGGGAAAAAGTCGGTATCGGTTTTATATTGTAATTCTTGAGCAGAACATGCAAATAAGTCTAGAGTCAGTTTATTTGCATAAACGTAATGTCCGAGTTCATTTTTTATATAAACGTATGCGGGTACGTTATCGAGTGCAAACTTTAACTCAGCAATATGCACAGGTAATTTAGTTGTATTAAATTCGGCCATAATATGTCCCTATATAACAAGCCATAAATTGATAGTGGACGAAAAAATCTTAATAAACAAGACTAACCACAAAGATAAAATTACAACTAATGATTTAGGTATGATTTTGAAAAGTAATTAAAAAAATAATAATGAAGATGGTTGATGAACTTTGTTATTAAGTTTGGTTAGCTATTTTTAAGTATCATTATTTTTTAAACTATTTTAGTGGTCACTTTTGGCTTTTTTACAGATGTTAGTAAGGCTGTTTTTGTATGCTGAGCGCTAAATAAATTACAAACATTGATAAATCGCTCCAGAATTGCCATGGCAGCATTATTGATTATTGTGCTAGCAATTAAAGTAGCGAGGGTGTCATTATGTAAACCAGCCTCCACTTAAAAGTTCATTTGTTTTTTGTCATATAAGCATGATTTTGGCAAAAGCAGCCCTATTATAGCCATGCTATTAATGTGTAGGGTGTTTCCTTACTCATCGTAACCGGGGCTTTTGCTATTTAATAAGCGTAACAAGGCAGGCCAAGCAATTGCTCCACCTAGTCCCTTAGTGGCAATTTCTGTTTGCCCTTTGATACCATCAATAATCGCGCTAGGTATTTGTACGAGTTGCTCGGTATTTTGTGAAGTACGAGTTTGTACAGCGCATGCAGCTTCAAAAACATACATAAACAAAAATGCATCAGCGACCGTTTTACCTACTGTTAATAGGCCATGATTACGTAGCATTAGAAAGTTATTCTTGCCTAGGTCATTCACTAAACGATCTTGCTCAGCAGGGTTAAGGGCTATGCCTTCGTAGTCGTGATAACCCAAACCTGAGTGCACAACAACAGCTTGCTGAGAGATAGGCAATAAGCCGTCTTTGTTTGCAGACACCGCCGTGCCATTGAGTGAGTGGGTGTGAATAACGCAATGGGCATCATCACGCGCCATATGAATACAGCTATGGATATTAAACCCCGCAGGATTAACAGGGTATTCACTGTCATGCAGCTTATTACATTGTTGATCTACCTTGATGAGACTTGATGCCGTAATTTCGTGAAACATCATGCCATATGGATTTATCAAAAATTCGTTGTCTGTGCCGGGAACACGCATTGAAATATGGGTAAAAATTAAATCATCCCAGCCATATAAAGCAACTAGGCGATACGCGGCAGCTAGCTCAACACGAGCTTTCCATTCTTGCTCTGATACAGTGTGTTTTATAGTCATGGTTTTTTCTAAAATGGTACTTTGCGAACAATAATGTCTTTAAACATTACCCAATCACCAATAAAGCTATAAAAAGGGTGGGTAAACGTTGCTGGACGATTTTTCTCAAAGAAGAAATGACCAACCCAAGCAAAGCCATAGCCCACCACCGGGCATAAAATTATCCAGCTATATTGCTGCTGATAAATAGCGGCAAACAAAATTGCCAAAACAAACCAACTGCCAATGAAATGTAAGCGCCGACAGACTTTATTTTTGTGTTCTTGTAAGTAATAAGGGTAAAACTCTTTAAAACTCACGAACTCGCGTTTACTTGCTACAGTGCCCATATTGCTGTCTCCGTTGATAATAACATGTTAACAATAGGCTTTTATTATTTTGTTTACTTGATAATATAGGTCATAAAATTGTTTATTTGGGACGCGAATGAGAACCTTATCAAGTTGGTGGCTACGCGCTATGGCTGAATCGTTTAAATGGCAGGGCTTACCAATCAATGAGTTGTTTGCAGGAGCAAATATTCCTTTAGCAGAATTAAGCAGTCAAACAGCCCGATACCCACAAGCCAGTGTTAGTTCGCTTTGGAAGCAGGCGCAAGCGATGTTACCAAACACTCATTTAGGTCTTTATGTTGGCAGTAACATGAATGTGCGCGCTATTCCGGTGGTTGGTATGGCTATTGTTCAAGCTACACAGTTACTGAGTGCTTTTCGGCTTATATTGCGTTATCAAAAATTAATGGGCGACACACATAATGTGTCACTCATTGATCATGGAAGTGAGTATGAACTTCGCTTTAACTTTAGTGATGGTGAGCGCGATATGTCGCTGCTAAGCTACGAAGCACCGATGGCGTTTTGTTTAAAAATAGCGCGTACTGTAAAGGGAAAAGAGTGGCACCCAACGCGAATTTGCCTAAAGCGTAAAGAGCCACACAGTGAAATTAATGAGCACTTTAACTGCAAAGTTGAATACGGCTCGCATACCCATAGCCTATTTTTTAGTGAAGAAACCGATAGTAAACCTGTGTTATCAGGTCAGATGAAACTGGTGACGCAAACCAATGTAACGCAGGTGCTGAGAATTTTAATCGAAGAGCATTTAATTCAAGGGCAAACCAACAGTAAAGCAATGGCAAAAGCACTTAATATGAGTGAAAAAACGTTGCAACGCCGACTTGCAAAAGAGGGCACTAGTTTTAGTAAAGAACTAGCAAGTTTAAGGCAGCAAAAAAGTGTTTCATTATTAAACGAAACTGATTTGTCAGTAACAGAAATTGCCTTTTTATGTGGCTATTCAGAGATTAGTGCATTTCATCATGCCTTTAATCGCTGGTATGGTATGTCGCCAAAAGTGTACAAGCAAAAAATGGCAATAATAGCTGAATCATAGTTAGTGCTACTTTGATCTAGTTGATGTCTGTCAGGTATTACTTTAATTATTAAATCGGTACAAATTGGTGTTTGTTCCGATAATATTTGAGTTTGATAACTATTTACCAAAAAACAATAATAAAAGCTTAACTAGCAATTGCTTAACACGAATTTGTTAACTAAAATTTCAAATAGGACGCAAGGATGATCTGAAACTAAACCCCCTCATTAAGTATGAGGCTGCTGAATGCGAAACTTATCGCTGCGTACTATTTTTATTAGTTTTGTGTTAATTGCATTGTTTGTTGTCACTGTGGTTAGCGCTTTAATCAATACCAGCCAATTTTCTCGGCTTTATTACCAACAAACAGAAAAGCAATTATTGCCTGACGCTGTGGGTAAAGTGGCTGCGGAAGTTGATGCTCAAATGCGTTACCCCATCTCTGTGTCACAGTCGTTAGCCGAAAATCAAATTTTGCATACTTGGATGACCGAAGGCGAAAAAAGCTCGCCTATTCATCAACGTGTAATGGCGTATTTTGCAGACTTACAAAGAAAAAGCGGTGCCTCATCGGTGTTTTGGGTGAGTAAAAACTCAATGAGTTATTACACGCAAGAAGGCTTTTTTAAGTCTATCTCTAAAAATGAACCAAGAGACAGTTGGTTTTTTGACTTTATCAGTTCAGATAAACGCCAAGCGCTCGCATTAGATGTTAGTGAGCAGGGCGGACACCTCACTTTATACGTGAATACTTTAGTTGAAATAGCTGGGCAACGTCTAGGTGTTGCAGGGCTTGGTTATGATATTTCAGATATTTCTAGCATTGTCACGTCGCGTAAAATTGGCGAGCAAGGTTATTTATTTTTAATTGATGATAGCAAGCGAATTATTGCACACGCAAATGATGCTTATATTGGTAAACAAGTTACCAGTGTGGCTTCATTAAGCACATTACAAGATTTTCTGAGTAGTAAACACACTGGCTTTACACTATCGCAAGTCGAGCTCGCAGACGAAGATGTTTACGCTGGTGTTATGCCGATTGAAGGTACTGGTCTTACTCTTGTGGCGATTCAGCCACGCCAAGAGATATCAAGTGCAATTAATACTGTCGTTTGGATGTCGATTATTGTGAGTGTCGTGCTTGCGGGCATCTTCTTAGTGCTGACGCTTTATTTTGCGAATTGGCTCAGTAAGAAAATACGCAGTGTTGGTGACGAGCTACTTGGTATGGCGGGCCACGGTGGTGACTTAACAAAACGCTTAGATGACAGTGTTGATAATGAGTTAGGGCATCTTGCTAAGGGCTTTAATGCAATTATAGGTAAAGTAGCCGAGTTGGTAGATGAAATCAGTGTCACTGAGCAAGCAATGCGAGAGGGTATTGACGACCTTGCGAACTTTGCCAATAAAACGTTTGTTGCCACTGAAGATCAACGCGCGCAAACAGACCAAGTTGCAACTGCTATTACACAGATGGGACAAACAATTAATGAGGTGTCTGATATTGCTCATCGCACAGCAAGCGACACAGAAGAAGCGGTAAGAGAAACCGTACAAACCAATCAGAGTATGGCTGCCACAGCACAAACTATGAATGAACTAAATGATATTTTGAGTACGGTTGATCAAAGTATCGGTGAATTTGCAAATCAAGCTGCAGAGATCAACTCGGTTGTTGAAGTGATCAATGCGATTTCTGAGCAAACTAATTTATTGGCACTCAATGCTGCAATTGAAGCTGCTCGTGCTGGCGAGCAAGGCCGTGGTTTTGCGGTGGTAGCAGATGAAGTGCGCTCACTTGCGCAGCGCACGCAAACATCAACTTCTGAAATTAGAGAGCAAATTTCGCGCTTACAAAGCTCGTCATTGCAATCACAAGAAGCGATTGCCGAAGGTACGCAAAGTAGCCAAAAAGTCACTGAACTTACGCATGTTGCGGTGTCTGCACTTCAGTCTATACAGCAGAAGTTTGAAATTATCAGTCAAGGTAATCATCAGGTTGCTGCAGCCACAGAAGAGCAAGGTACGGTTGTTGAACATATTAATCAGTCAGCACATGATATTTCAGACAGTGCCATGCAAATCCATAATAATGCAGAACAGCAACAACGCGGTACGCAAAGTTTATTGTCCCGTGCCCAGCACCTTAAAGACTTAGTAAGTCAGTTTAAAGTTTAATTGACTGCTCTTTAAATCAGCCTCGATTAAAAGACGTTAACAACATGTGTTGTTAACGTCTTAATGTTTTTTAGCTTACAAGTGAGTTTTTAGTTTACTTGTTAACTGCTAATTCCTTTCTTTTTACTAACAAATTGCGCAAAAAACTTTCATAGAGAGACTATTAACTAAGTTTTTAGTGCGTTTAAGAGCGCTGCGTATTACAATTGAGACTTTATATCATTACCGCATTTCCAGCTAATAGGTATTTCACTTCTTCATGACAGATATTACAACACACCAAGCATCTAGACGCCGCTTGTTGATTGCTTTAGCTATAACGTGTTCGTTTATGGTTATACAGATTATTGGCGCCTATTATTCAAATTCGCTTGCTGTACTTGCTGATGCTGGGCATTTGTTTGTTCATAACAGTTCTTTATTTATTGCACTTATCGCTTCAAGCATGGCGATTTATTTTGCGAAAAACTTTAACGATGGCTACCTGCGGGCTGAACTTACCGGCGGTTTGATCAATGGTATTTTATATTTAAGTATTAGCTTAATTATTTTGTATGAGGGTGGTGAACGTTACCTTCATCATAACGATGGTCACGATTTACAAATTAATAGTTATTTGATGTCGGTAATTTCTGCTATCGGCTTTCTTTTTCATGGTGCTGCTGCATGGGTTTTATATAAGGGACGTAAAGCTAGTATCAATGTATATGCCGTCTTTTTACACTCATTTTTTGATTTAATTTCAACTGTTTCAACCTTCTTTGCTGGTATTTTAATTTATCTTACTGGGTGGGCTGAAGTCGATATTATATCGAGTATGTTGATTGCGACCTTTGTGTTGTTTACAGGGGCTAAAGTAATTATTCGTTGCATTCAAGGTTTACTTGAAAACAGAAGTAAATTACCAGATGTGGCTGATATTGAGCAAAGCATAGCCTCTATTGAGCACGTTCAGAATGTACACAATGTAACTGTAATGCGCCAAGATAAAGACATCGTTGTTGGGGCTCATGTCGTGCTAAAACAGCATTGTACCGTTGAAAAGCACGATGAAGCGTGTCGCTTAAAAGTAGAAAAGCTATTACTTTCACGCTTTAAAATCAAAAAAAGTGTTCTGCAAATAGAAAGTCATGAGTGCCATTATGTTAATTAAAGTGGCAAAAAGTTTAATTTTCTTTTAATTTAAAGGTATCACTATGAAGTTAGGATACCTTTTTTGCTTCAAAATAAGTCTTCATATTTTAACTTTTTAGCTGCACTACTGCTTGGTTGTATTGCTGGAGTTGTTAATTTACTGCCAATTTGGTTTCTAGATAGCTCAGAATTTATTCTTGGCCAGTTTTTTGTGATCTTAAGCTTACTGCTGCTTGGGTGGCGGTTTGCAATAATCACTTTCATTTTAAGTACAGGGTTTATTTTTTACCGTTGGGGGCATGCGTGGCCTTCCATTGTATTTGCCTTAGAACTGATATGTTTGCAGTTGTTTTGCTTATCAAAATCGCGCCCAGTTTTTTTAAGGGGCATGCTGTTTTGGTTTGTGATTGGTCTGCCGCTACTTTGGAGCTTTGGGCATTTCTTTTTAGGTTTACCAATCCTAACTATTGCCATTGCGCTTGCTAAATACTGTTTAAATGCGGCTATCTACTTATCTGTTATTGATTTATTGAGCTTCTTTTTTAGCCGCTATTCATGGCACAAACACTATTCGTCTTTATACAAAATTCTTAACTATGTTGTGACCTTATTGGTAGTGTTGGTGGTTATTTTAACCTCAATAGTACTAACCAATAACCATTATTCACGTATTGAGTACGAGATAAATGAGCAGTTAAAAGAGAAAGCGAAGGAAATTGCACGGATGATTGATGCTCACCTCGATCATCATAAAAAAGGCTTGGTATTAACGGCTCGAAGTATTGCCAATGGTGTTCCTCGGCAGATTGCGCTTGAAAATATGGCTAACTTGTATCCTGACTTTCGAACGCAGATCATTGCTGATGCACTGGCCAATGTTACTCATTTTTACCCACAATCGTTAGCGATTAGTTTGCAGCAATCAAACATACGCCCCAATGTGGCTGATCGTGACTATTTTATAAATGCACCGAATAATAAACTTGGTTATATCTCAACAATTTTTAAAGGCGGTGGCTTTGGCTCTTTACCGATTGTTGCAGTATCAGCTCCGATTTATATTGAAGACACCTTTACAGGGGTTGTTGAAGGCTCACTGATGTTTGATTATTTTGCAGGCCTCAGACCAAGCCTATTTAGTTACCAGGGGGAGCTATTGATTTTAGATCCCACCAATAAAGTAGTATTTAGCACCCTGGATGATTTTAAAGAGTTACAACAATTAACTGACGATGAGTTAGACTCGTTTGCTGATGAAGCGCGTTTTAAAATGTTTGATGCGGAAGATGAGCAACAGTATTACGCTAGGGAAGCTCGCTCTACTGAACATAATTGGATTGTAATGACCATGCTTAATCGCAAACACGCAAATAATGTTGCTGTGAGTGCATGGGGTCAGTCTTTAGTAATGGTTTTGTTCATTATTTTATTAACTAGTGTGTTTATCACTCAGTTAAGCCGCTGGTTAATTGCTCCAATTGAAAAGCTGGCTGAACAAATCGATAAATTTGAACCTGAACGTGCAATCACTGATACTGACTTACCAGAAACCTGGCTCGAGGTAAGTCGTTTGCAGTCTCAGTTTTCGAGTTTAGCAAACAAGCTTGTGCTTAATTTTAATCGCTTACATCAAGCGAACCATGAAAACGAATTATTAAATAATAAATTGACAGATTTTAATTCTCAGCTCGAGCAGCAGGTTAATGATAAAACAAACGAATTAGTCGAAGCTGTGCGCTTAGCGAATCAGGCTAACCGCACAAAATCTCAGTTTTTAGCAAATATGAGTCACGAAATTCGTACCCCACTAAATGGTATTTTGGGGATGACTCAACTATTGTTAGAAAATCCTAATCTGCCAGAAAGTGAGCGCGATGAGCTGGCAATGATACACCAAAGTGCAAATAACTTACTGTTGATTTTAAACGATATTTTAGATTTCTCTAAAATTGAAGCTGGTGCACTTAAACTTGAAAATCGCGCTGTTGAGGTTAAATCGTTACTTGCTCAGTTAGCTAAAATCTTTAGCACTACCAGCGTTAAGCCAGGGGTTCAATTTAACCTTAGTATTGCGGATGATATCCCTGATTATATCCGTTTAGATCCACTCAGATTTAGCCAAGTCGTCAACAATATCTTGAGTAACGCTGGCAAATTTACTGAGTTAGGTGAAATAAACATGCACTGCCAAATGGCAAATAATGCACTAGAAATAAAAATTCGCGATACAGGTATAGGTATTTCAGCGGATCAGCAAGTAAAATTATTTACTGAATTTACCCAAGCCGATATATCCACCACCCGTAAATATGGAGGTACTGGGTTAGGACTAACCATTAGTAAGCGCATTATTGAGCTTATGGATGGAGAACTCTCTTTAGTGAGTCATGAAGGTGAGGGAAGTGAATTCACTATTGTCGTGCCTGTGACTGAAAGTGGTGCAGAGGAAAAGGCAGAGCAAAGTATAGACAAGCCAATTCTAAGTGGCATTAACGTATTAATTGTTGAAGATAACCCTGTAAATCAAATTGTGCTGCAAAAGATGATGCAGGACACCCTGTGTACTATTAAAAAGGCCAATGATGGTTTAGAGGCGCTTAAAGAGCTTAAAAGCTTTACAGCAGACATTATTTTGATGGACTGCCAAATGCCGCACATGGATGGCTATCAATGTACACACGAAATCAAACAAAACCCTGCGCTTTATGGCGAAGCAATCATTATCGCTATTACGGCGAACGCCTTTGAAGATGATCAGAAACGTTGCCTTATGGCGGGCATGGATGACTTTATCTCTAAACCAATTAACAAAGATGAGCTATACCGATGCCTAAATAAATGGCTTAAAGCGCGTTTAGTCGATCAATAACTGCCTGAATCGTGCTTTCTGCTATTAGGTCATCGGCCAACATGGGTTTGGCAAAATAATAACCTTGTAAATCTTCGCAGCCCATTTCGGTTAAGAAGCTGATTTGCTCACTGGTCTCAACCCCTTCAGCTATACAATATAAACCTAAATTTGATGACAGCGCATGAATGGTTTTAATAATTGATTCATTACTCTTATCTTGGCCGATATTGCGCACAAAGCTTTGATCAATTTTGATCACATCAATCGGGAATTGGCTAAGGTATGTCAGTGACGAGTAACCTGTACCAAAGTCATCAAGTAATAGTTTGAAACCAGCATTTTTAAGTTTTTGCAGTTGCTTTGAGGCTTTCTCTTTATCTTCTAAAAGCGTGTTTTCTGTAATTTCAAGGCGCAGCTGAACAGGTTTAACCATATGATTATTTAAAATCAGTAGTAAGCGTTCAGTTAAGTTCGATTTTAAAATATGCGTTGGCGACAGATTTAATGATAAATAAAACTGTGGGTTAGCACGAAGCATTGGTAGCAGCTCTGTTAGTGCTCTATCAAGTGCTTGCTCAGTCAGCGCATCAATTAAGCCAATCTCCTCGGCAATAGGGATAAACTCGGCGGGTGATACAAAACCTTGTTCGTTCTTCCAGCGCATTAAAAGCTCTACACCGTTTATTTTTTTAGTTTTGGCATTAACGATAGGTTGATAATTATTAAATAACTCATCATCTTTAAAGGCATCTTTTAAGGCATTTTCAAGTAATAGCTTTTTGGTTAGCTGGTTATTCATTTGCTCCGTGAAATATTTAAAATTGTTCCGGCCAGATTGTTTTGCGTGCATCATGGCTATATCAGAATTTTTAATTAAATCATCTGCAGTTTTTGCATCAAATGGGTAAAGAGCCACACCAACACTTGCAGAAATATTAATTGAAAAATCGTCGATAATGACTTTGCTTGCTAGCTCGTCAGTTAACTTTTTAACCAGCTCACTGAGAGTTTGTGGCGAATGTAAGTCTTTAATAAGGACTAAGAATTCATCACCACTTTGGCGGCCTATAACCGCGTTTTCGGGTAAGATCAGGCTTACTCTTTGTGTTATATCACACAGTAATTGGTCGCCTACAGCATGACCGAATGAGTCATTAACCGGTTTGAATTTATCTAAATCTATAAACAGCAATGCTGCGAGTTTATTGTGCTTTTTAGCGTTACTTATGCATTGACTAATTTTTGAATGCATCAGAGTTCGATTTGGCAGCCCTGTGAGTGGGTCATAATTCGCTAAATAGCGTAAATCGTCTTCAGCGCGTTTTTGCTCTGTTAAGTCAGAAATAACAATCACATAATAGCTAATTGTGTGGTTTTCTTTGGCCACGGCAGTAACACTTATATGAACGGGATGTGCTGGGCTTTTTAGAGTGCGAATAACAGCTTCTGTTTTCCAGTTCTGTTTTGGTTTAAGTGTTTTTAATACGTTGATATATTCAATATATTTGCTTCGACCAATTGCAGCAATAAAGTCGCTGCTAGTTAGCTCTGCAATATTGTTTGGCGTAGCGAATGCTTCACCAAAGCTGGCATTAGCAGAAAATGGTTTAAGTTGATTGTCTAAAATTAATAACCAGTCATTTATTTGTCCGAACGCTTCTCCGAGCACACTCGCCTGCTGTGCATTAGCGCGCTGTTCAGTAATATTGGTATAGATACCGGTAATTTTTAGAGGACGATTAGTTTCATCAGTTGCAACAATGCGGCCAATATCTTCGTACCAAAGCCAACCCCCATTTTTATGTTTTAACCGGTAAGTAATGTTCCATTGTTCATTATTAGTTTGTTTACAAAAGATTTGCCACTGGTTAGTAACATAATTGTGATCATGTGGGTGAACTAACTTTATAAATTCTTTAAGGTTTATACCATCTTTGTACTCATCATAACCAAGTTCAGCAGAAAAACGTGTCGTTCTTAAAAATTGTTCTGCAAGGTTTATTTCCCAAACGCCACTTTTGGTGCTACTCAAGGCAAGTTCAGTTTGCTGCTGTGATTTTACGACTTCTGCGTGAGCGCGTCCTATCATTTGTTGACGAGCACGATATTGCCAAAAGATGAAAAATAAAATAACTAAGACGATAATAACATAGCTTGTAACGGCAATAGGAGATGACCAAGGTGCATGTGCAACATTAAACCTTAGTTGTCTAGTTGAAGATATTGCATCGTTTAATTCTGTTGACGATGTTACCGATAAAACATAATCACCTGGTGGCAATTTAGTAAAGAAAACTTCGTTGGTCGTTAGCTTGTTGTATTCAAGTGACGTTGGTCCATCAAGGGTCACTTTATACGATGTTTTATCTTTATTAATAGTATCAAAATTAGAAAAGGTAACAGCCAAGCCCATATCTTCAGAAGTGATCTGAAGAGGCGTGTTTATATATTTGTAGGGGTGGTAGTTGAGCTCACGCGATAGTAACGACACATTGGTGATTTCGGTATTTATATTGCCAGCCTCAACAGGGGATGATAAAAAGTCCTCCGGTGAAAGTAAAAGTACGCCACGTGTTGTGCCAAATGCAAGTTGTCCATTATGTAATGTAGTGTCGGAATCAATGTTAAATTCATTTACGGTTAAACCATCACGAATAAAATAACTGTCAAGTTCTAAAGAGCTTAAATCAAGTCGGTAAAGGCCATTTTGTGTACCCAGCCATAAAAAGCCAAAACGATCTATTTGCAATCCAAAAACAGATTTAGCTTTCAACCCTGATTGCATATTAATGCGATGTTTAACCTCATAAGTTTTAGAATCAATGCCGATAAGCCCTTCATCTGATGAACCAAGCCAAAGAGTGTTATTATAATCTATCACCCAGTCATCAATAGTATAGAACGCTAATGGGTTATAGTTTTCTGTTTGGTATATAAGTGTCAACTTTTCAGTCTGCTCATTGTAGCGATACAACTTGCCCGACATACTGAGTACATACTCGTCGGGGTAATCGGGAAGTGGCTTTAAAAAACCATGAGCATTAACTATGTCGACTTGTTCTTTTAATCCTTTAATTGTGACAAGTTCACCTGTTTTTCCGTTATATTTATAAAAGTTTTGTTCATCCAAAAATGCAAATTGATCATTGCCCATTGCACTAAAGCCCCAGTTAGGGCCGTATTCTATAAGGTGTATGGTTTCTGCATTGCCTTTTAAGGGCGCTAATTTGCCAGTTTGTTTATCAAAAAGTACAAGGCCAATATATTTCATTAGCCATAAATAGCGGTCACTATCGTCAATATTTGCTTCAGCAATACCATAAATACCGTGTTGGCCGTGAAATGCTTTCTCATCGTTGCTCACTAAGAATGGTGTAATCTTTTTAGTTGGCTGGTTGTACTTCATTAGGCCATTATCAGTGCCAATCCAAATCGTATTTTTTTGATCTTGTAATACCGTCCAGATATTATTATTGAAGCTAACTTGGTTGTTTTTTAATTCAATATGCTTGAAACGCCTTGCCAGTGTTGACCATGTAAATACCCCTTGAGAGCGCGATGCAAGCCAAAGCAGCCCAGTTTTATCAACCATCACATCTTGGATTGTATTGTCAGTCATTAAGTACTTACTCTGTTCAAAGTTTAAGATGAACTCAATAGACATAGTTTCGCGATTAAATTCGAACAAGCCTTTTTCAGTGACGATATACTCACCGAACGAGCTAACAGAATAGTCCCAAATATTTAAGTTAGGGATTAATAGTTTTACCTTATCAAACGTCAAACGATTGGCCTTTAGTGGGATATTGAACATTCCCTCTACTGTGCCTACAAGTAAGCCGAGCTCAGTATCGACCTTTAAAA
Source organism: Pseudoalteromonas sp. SCSIO 43101 (assembly GCF_023650775.1). Lineage (NCBI taxonomy): Bacteria > Pseudomonadati > Pseudomonadota > Gammaproteobacteria > Alteromonadales > Pseudoalteromonadaceae > Pseudoalteromonas > Pseudoalteromonas sp. SCSIO 43101. The sequence continues at coordinate 136,035 of NZ_CP072674.1, read as the reverse complement.
ATTTAACGTTTTTATTATCTTCTGTGGTATGTGTTTTATCTGTCAGTGGAATATGCGAGATATGTTCATCAGCAAGATTTTTTGAAAAAAGCCCATCCGAAGTGCCTATATATAAAAAGTTGTCGTGTAAGGTGAGAGCTCGCACGATATGCTCTTCCTTATTGATTGAAAATTCATGCAAAAACTTTTTAGATAGTTTGTTGTATGAATAAACATGCTGAGCAATTGCGAAGTAAAAAAAATTGTCATCTTCAGTAACAGCTAAAATGGGCGAGAAGAAAACATCTTCTGGATCGAGTTTGCCAGAGTAAATTTTTTCAACTTTCAGGGTTTTAGGATCAATAAAAAAAGCACCTGAGAATTCGGTACTGACAAAAATGTTTCCGTCTTCAGTTTTGTGCATTGCGGTAATTTGCCGCTGATCAAGAATGAACTCTCCAGCAAAAGGCGATACCTGATAACCATCGTATCGATTTAACCCTTGGTAGGTGCCTATCCAAATGAAGCCTAAATCATCTTGTATAATTTTAGTTACACTGCCTTGTGTAAGGCCTTCATCAGTCGAAATTCGCTGCATTTGCAAAGCGTAATTTTGCGCAAACACAGTTGAAGTTAGCGTGAAGAAAAGCAGACTGAGAATCAAAAGAAAAAGTTTAGGCACTGACTGATTAACCCTAAATTATTATTTACGCATAATTTTTAACAAAATATAGCACAATTATGACCGTAAATAACGGTTCTGAAAAGTTAAATTAGTAATAAGGTCTACTTGGTATTGAAATTAAAACCTATGCTATAACTAGTTCAATTGTTATTTATCAGAGAAAGTGATGCGCCATTCATTTATAAGTCAAAAAAATCATGCTTTGTTATTGATTATTGACCTACAAGCAGGGCTTGAGCCGGTTATAAACGATTTTAATCAAGCTGTTAATTACACAGAAAAGTTGATTAAAGCAGCTAAGGCATTAGATATTCCCTATTTATTTACCGAACAAAATCCAACCAAGTTAGGTAAAAGTAGTGAACAGCTTTTACCCTTTATAAATGACAACAATTGCTATCACAAAATACATTTTAGCGCATGCCAAGAAGCGCAATTTAACAATCAATTGGCTGGCTTTAACCGTAAACAAGTGGTGGTAACGGGTACGGAGTCACATGTTTGTGTACTGCAAACTTGTTTAGACTTAATTGCCAATGGTTATCAAGTGTTTGTAGTGGAAGATGCCATCGCATCACGTAATGAAAAACATAAAGAGCTGGCGATTAAGCAACTATTGGCAGCAGGTGCTATTATTACATGTACAGAAAGTGTGATATTTCAATGGCTAGAAAAAGCAGGGACAGATCAATTTAGAGCACTATTGCAATTAATAAAGTGAACCATGATTCGCATCAAACCGTATTGGCTCGATTAATTGTGTTTTTGTAAATTATCTAATAATTAAGGCTTTATCTATGACGAGCGTGCGCCGCCTTTTTACTTATTTGTTCCTTCTCTTATTTATTGAGTCTTTGGTTTTAGGCTTCATCTATTCGACTTTGATAACGGGTGTGGTAACCGGTTTATTACTGCTGTCTTTACCGCTTTGGATGCTCCATAAATACCCAACGAGCAAATTAACAGCCCATGTTGTTGCTGCCGGTTGCATGATGTTTTCGTTTTTACACATCCAACAAAGCTACGGCCTCATTGAAGTTCACTTTGAAATTTTTATTTTAATGGCCGTATTGATCATGTTTGTTGAATGGCGAGTGTTCATTACAGCACTTACTTTTGTGGCCGTTCACCATTTGAGCTTTTACTTTTTACAGATAAACGAAGTCGGTTTATACGTTTTTGACCCAGACAGATTGTATTTTAGCACCGTACTTATTCATGCCGTATATGCCATTGTTGAAGCAATTGTAGCGGGTTACATTGCTAAAACCCTCCATCTTGAACGCAGTTCAGGCTTATCGTTAAGTACAACGACAGAGCAGATAATGGCCGACGAAAACAGCATTAATATTAGTTTAAGAGCGGATGATAGACATAGTGAAGCTGTGGCGGGTTTTAACCGCTTACTGGGTTTTGTATCCACTGTGATAGGTGATGTTCAAAGTCAAAGTAGTGTTTTAAAAAATCAGTCTAAACAATTACTTGAAGTACATGACGAATTACATGAGCAAGCTGTTAAGCGTGAGCAGTTATCGACGGATATAGCGCAGTCGGGTGAACGAGTTTCTGAAGGCTTTGCTCATGTTGAACATGAAAGTAATGAGCTGCAAACACAGTTTGAGCAGCTCCATTTAAGTGCAACAGAAGCACTAAATGAAGTAGCGAATACAGACAGTAAAACAGCTGAACTTGCCAATAACCTTCAAGAAGCAGACCAAAACATTAGCCAACTTGTAAGTGCATGTTCGCATATCTCTGAATTACTTAATGAGATTTCGTCAATTGCTGAGCAAACGAATTTACTTGCGCTAAACGCCGCAATTGAAGCTGCTCGAGCTGGTGAGCAAGGCCGTGGCTTTGCGGTTGTTGCTGATGAAGTAAGAAATTTGGCAACACGAAGTAAAAATACTACAGATAAAATAACCAATACACTCGAAAGCTTGATGCAAAATAGCGCATCATCAACCAAGTCGATGCAAGGTAGTGTCGCACTTATCGAACAGTTATCAGCAATTAGCTCACAGATGAAGCTGCAAATTACAGAGATGACAGAGCAGGTTAATGTTGCCGCAAGTAGTTCACAATCGGTTGCACATGTAGTGCAAAATCAAGCGGTGAATACACGTGCCATTGCCGAGAATTCACAAGCCTTAATTGCTAACCAAGCCAACGACAACCTGATGATTGAAAAACTCACCGATCGCGTCCAGTTAATTGATGTAAGTATCGATGTGCTGGAGCAAGGTATTGCTAAATTCAAATAGTAAATGGGTAATAGTGGCAACCCTGGTTTGGGTTGCCTCTGTGGCATTGGCCTTGGTGTTTGCTTACTCTCAACAAGCTAGCACCTTTGATCCAGATAAAAAGCTAGCCACAGCCAACTGGCTACCTGCTTTTCAACAAAGAATGGGGCTTGGCATCACCAATACAGATACCTTGTACATTATTGATGAAAATACCTGTGTATGCTCAACGCGTTCACAACCGCACATAACAAGCCTTAGCAGCTATGCAGCAGAACAAGGTGTTAAAGTAATAAAACTTAAACCAACGTCTGCGGTTGCTGAAATTTTACCCGCTCAACCTGCCGCAGTACTTGTTTCAGAAAATCAACAGCTTGTATATGCAGGGCCATTATCAAAAGGACTCGCGTGTTCAAGTCAGAATGGCTTTGTTGAGTTAGTAATCGCAAACTTACGAGCAGGTTTTAATAGTCGGTTTATTAATTCAGATGCTGAGGGGTGTTATTGTAAAATTAATTGAGCTAGAAAGGTAAGTTAAAGAGGCCAAGTATTTTGGCCTCTGACTCTATAAAATTATTGAATTTGGCCGCGTATCTCACCGTTTGGGTTGGCAGGCGTATGGACATTTACATAATGACCGCCTGAAGCTAAAACTGAGAAAATCTCAGCATTGATCATTAAGCCAGTGCTACTCATCCAGCGATTCATATCATCACTGTCTTGAACAAGAGGAGCTAACACAGGGCCATTTTCACCTGCTACGCCGGTATGAATATGGGCTGCACTTGCATCGCTTACACCCGATGTAAGTACTTGCAGCTCAACACTATAATCGTTTGTATTAACAAGTGCATAACCATCGCCAGATGCATCTGTTGTAACCGCTGGTACTTCTTGTTCACCACTTAGCGGGAAGGTTACAAACACATAGTTATCGGTAAGGATTTGACCGCGTAGTTCACCACTTGGGTTAGCAGGAGTATGTACATTTACGTAGTGGCCACCTGATGCAAGTACTGCAAAAATATCTGCATTAATCATGGTGTTTTCAGGTGTTTGCCATAGATTCATGTTATCGCTTGATTGTTCTAACGCGGCAAGTACGTCGCCATTGGTGCCTATACGACCTGTATGAATGTGCGCTGCAGTTGCATCACTCACACCCTCGGTTAAAGCTCTTAATTCTAGATGGTAATTATCCATATTAACTAATGCATAACCACTTCCTGATGCCATGGTATCGACCGCAGGTACTTCTTGCATACCACTAAGTGGGAAAGTAACAAGCTGATAGTTGTCTGTTAGTATCTGACCTCTAATTTCGCCACCCGTGTTAGCAGGTGTATGCACGTTAACGTAATGACCACCTGATGCAAGTACCTCAAAGATCTCAGCGTTGATCATGGTATTTGCTGGTGTCATCCACATGCCTGCGTTAGTTGTTGACTGCTCAAGTGCAACGAGCACATCGCCATTTGTGCCAATTCGGCCAGTGTGAATGTGCGCTCCTGTCGCGTCATCAACACCCATTGTGTTTACCACAAGTTCTAAAGCATAGTTATCCATGTTAATTAATGCATAACCTTCACCGCTTGCATCAGTTTCGACAGCAGGGACTTCTTGCTCGCCGCTTAGTTTAAAGCTCGTAAAGCCATAGTTACTAGTTAGGATTTGCCCGCGAAGCTCGCCGCCAGCATTATCAGGTGTATGAACATTGACATAGTGACCGCCAGAAGCAAGCACTGCAAAAATATCAGCATTGATTTGTGTATTACTTGGTGTCATCCAGACATTGCTATCATCCATTGATTGTTCAAGCGCCACTAATACATCGCCATTAGTCCCGATACGACCTGTGTGAATATGCGCAGCGCTCGCATCGTCCAAGCCTGACGTTACAACAGTAAGCTCTACGCTGTAGTCAGTAGTATCAACTAGGGCATAACCATCACCATCAGCCATGGTGCTCACCATGGGTACTTCTTGATTACCACTCAAGTCAAAGGTCGCAACTGCGTAGTTGTCTGTTAAGATTTGGCCGCGAATTTCGCCACCGGCAAATTCAGGCGTATGAACATTAACATAATGACCGCCGTCTAAAAGTACTGCCAGAGTGTCGCTGTCAATCATGGTGCCTTCTGGCACTACCCAGTCGGTCATTACTTCATCGTCTTGCTCTAAAGTCACGAATACATCACCATTTGAGCCTAATTTGCCGGTGTGGATGTGAGCAGCTGTTGCGTCATCAACACCTATTGTCACTGCGCGAAGTCGTAATTCTGTTGTGGCACTGTCATAAGATGCGTAGCCATAACCCATAGCATCACTGTCATTCATAGGAACTTGCTGATCGCCGTTTAAAACAAACGTGATGATGCTGGTTGTATCTGGCACAATTTGCGCACGAAGCTCACCGTTTGCATACTGTTCAGTATGAAGGTTAATGTACCAATCACCATCCATTAAATCAGCGATTAAACTTTCATCAAGGTCGGTGATTGCGACTTCATACATACCATCGGTAGTGGCTTCAAATGCAAAAGCAACATCGCCATTAGCGCCTAAATCGCCGTCGTGTATGTGTGCTGCGCTAAAACCTTCGACTGAGCTTGCATCAAGCGTTGCACGAAATTGCATTAAACTTTCGTCAAGCTCTACTGTTGCAGTCGCTGTTTGCATTGAATCATTCATTGGCACTTCTTGTTTGCCACTTAAAGTTACAGCATAGGTTTTACTTGGAGTGAATTCTTGAACTGGAGGAGGTGGCGGTGGTGTGATGACTTCTTTGTTATCATCGTCATCGCTACAAGCAGTTACCAGGAGTAGGCTGCTTAATAAGAGTATGTATTTCATCGTTCTTCCTTATATCTTTGTATGTTCGGACGTTACGACGTGTCCATTTCAATAAGGCTTACGGAAGATGTTTAAAATGCGATCAAAAAAGGTTGCATAAAAGTTAATTTTTAATTCTTTAGTATTGGTTTTTGGTGAAATTAAGAATTTAAACTTTTTAGCAATTATTTGAAAATGAATATTTCTAGCAGTTTGAATTAGAGATGTTTGGATTGTTAATGGGTACGAATTATGCATTAGATTTCTTTTCGAAAATTTCTTTGTTAAACGCCAATAAATAAACGATAGGAAAACTATGCAGCTAACTTCGTACACATCCTCATTCCTAAAAGAGCCATTATTAGATCAGCAAAATAAAAAATTGGCCCAGCAGAATAAAAATGAGCTAAACCCAGCAAGTGAAAAAGCAACAAACCTTCAAGGCTCTAAACAACAAGAAGCAGGCGTTGATTCTGATCCACAAGCAGAAGCTCAGTCAAAGACATCACAAACACAACAAGAGCTAGTAGTAAAAATAAAGGAATTACAAAATAAGATTAATAGTTTAAAAAGCAACAAAGACCTAGCTCCAGAACAACGAGAAAGTGAGTTACTAGAGCTTAATAAACAACTTGATGAAGAAATAAATACAGTCCAGCTTGCCGTAAAAAGTAATGTTTCTACGATGATAAACTCTTTGTTTGCTCCTAATTCTAGTAATCACTCTGGTATGCTGTTTAACAATAAAGCGTAAAAGCGTAAGTTTAAGGCAAAGCGCTTGTTCGCAGTTACTTTGCCAATTGCATATTTATAAGTCCGCTAAATTACATACTTTATAAGTGAGTAGATGAAAATACACATAAAAGTAAATAGGAAGAACCATTTTATGTGAACTGTTATTGGTGACCCGCGTTTGGCTGTTCTTATCATAGTGACTGGGTAATCATACTCAACAAGTGTCTTGAAGAGTTCAGGATGTTCTAAGCTCCAGTCATTTAAAGGTATTGAATCACCATAGCGAGTTTTAAAAATAACAGAAAATAGATAGGCACGCCTTGGTTGTGGGTCGTTAATATCGTAGCCGCTTTTGGTGCGTGTAAAATTCCATACGGCCTCAACATTTAGTAAATCTTCTCTTTTAATTGTTCGTGGTTTTCTGTCATCGAATAAAAGTGCGGGCAGGTAAACCTGTTCTTGGTTTATTTTAATTTCGCACAACGGGGATTCATGAATGAAGTAACGCTTATTGGCAATAAACATCTGAATTAAAAAGTAACTGAGATAAGTAATGATCACAGCGGCAATTGCACCTGAACCGGATTGTGTTTTCCAAACAAGGAGGCATGCAATGATGAATATAGCACCAGTGATTAACTTTGCTTTGAATTTCTGCGCTTTAGGTAAAGGGGCTGCGCATCTCAAGATAGGTATTTCAGGTTGCACTTTCGTTTTTATGAAAGTCTGAAAAAAGATGGAGTTAAAGTTCTCACGAGTTAATTCAACTGTAGGCGCTTCCATGTGTCCTCGGTTAAAGATTAAGTGTTGGATAAAAATAGTAAAAGCAGTGCTTTATTACCAACTAAAGGGTTCGTTTTGTTGTTTTATTAAAAATGACTTATTTATCAAAACTAATTACATGAAATCTAGCATGCATTTCAATCTAAAGAATAGCTTATAGCTAGAGCGAAACAATACCTAAAAAGTTAAAAATTTTTTCTTTACTCGCCTTGATCTAACTGCCCAAATCATAAGGGAAAATTTTTAGCTGTGTGCCATTTTGGAAATTTCGGTATAAAAGTTATGCAAATATTGCCTATAACACTATTGCGAACTATTACTGTTTAGATTAATATACTGACCATCAAGAGAAATGAGAGTGGTTTGCATTCATGTATATCTGTTTATGTCATGGTGTGACTGATAAAAAAATCGAACAAACAATTGATGATGGCGCAATGACAATGCGTGAGTTATCAAAAGAACTGCAAGTGGGTAGCCAGTGCGGCAAGTGTTGTGGTTGTTGTAAAAAAATTCTTAATCGCAAACTGATCGAGATTGCAGATATTACTGAGCAAGTAGCGTAATTACTTGCTCTTAAGCTTGCTTGCTTAACTATTTTTCCTTCGTTTAATTCTTCTAATTTATCCGCTTACTTACGAGTTTTTATTTGCTTTTAACCCCTTCATTTATTAGGGTTATAACAAAGCAGATACGTGTATCACACGGTCATTGGTAGGAAGCCATGATAATAGACTCTTCAAAATCACTTTTTTGTGTAGTACTTATTTTAATCACTGCGGGCTGTGCGCAGCTACCTTCACGAGAGTCCATTCAACCTAGCTATGCCATTGCAGCAGATACACCCAGCACCATAGGAGATGCAGTGGGTAATAATCATCCTGGGTTATCAGGGTTTTATCCTTTAGCAGATGGGGTCGATGCCTTTGTAGCTAGGCTAGCACTCATTGATTCTGCCGAGCACACCATTGATGTGCAGTACTATTTATACCACAGGCAGCAAACTACCATTTTATTTACGGCCTTTTTGTTAAAAGCCGCAGATAGAGGGGTAAGAATTCGCTTGCTGCTCGATGACTTGTCACAAGCTGACAGTGAGCTTGATTTAGCTGCACTGGCTGTTCACCCTAATATTGAAGTTCGATTATTTAATCCATTTCCTAACCGTCGTTTTAGAGCGCTTGGTTTTGTTACCAACTTTAGCCAGCTTTCTAGACGTATGCATAACAAGAGTTTTATTGTTGATAATCGAATTTTTATCACCGGTGGGCGCAACATAGGTAATGCGTATTTCTCGGCTGAAGATCACTCTGAATTTATTGATTTAGATGTTATGAGTGTTGGCGAGATTGTGCCTGAGGCATCAAAGGCATTTGATTTATATTGGAATCATCAGCTGTCTTTCCCTGTTGAAGACTTGCACGGTGAGCGTGATGAGCAATCACTTATTGATATCACTAAAACCTTATCGACCTATGTTGAGCAAAATCAGCAGAGTAATTACGTTGAGCAATTACGCGAAAGCGCCTTTGTAAAACGCTTATTGCACGATGAAATAGAATTCGATTGGCAAAAGTCTGTGTTGTTTTATGATCATCCCGATAAGGTGATGAACGACGTCAGTGAAAAATCGGCCAATATGTCGCCAATGTTATTTAAAGAAATGGGCGAGCCAAAACAAAAAGCAATTATTGTGTCGCCGTATTTTATTCCCCGTGAGCAGGGCGTTAAATTGCTAACAAACTGGGCTCAGCAGGGCGTTGATGTCACTGTACTCACTAATTCTTTAGCTGCTACCGATGTATCTGCGGTGCATGCTGGTTACAAAAAGTACCGAGAAGATCTTATAAAGGGTGGGGTTAAGCTGTGGGAGTTAAAACCCAGTGACTTAATGGCCATTAAGCGCAAAGCGGGACGTAAAGTAACCGGGTCATCACAGGCAAGTTTGCACGCAAAAACCATGACCTTTGATGATGAAAAGATTTTTGTCGGTACCATGAACCTCGACCCTCGCTCAATTGATTTAAATACCGAGATGGGTGTATTAATCGAAAGCAAAAAGCTTAGCCGCTTTTTGGCCCATTGGGTTGATAATCAAATGCCCGAATATGCTTGGAAAGTCGAGCTTAAAGAGGATGATTTAGTTTGGCTCGACACAGTGAGTAATGAGCAGTTTGATGAAGAACCACAAACTTCTTCTTGGCGACGTTTTCAAGTATGGTTTATTTCGTTATTCCCCATCGAAGATGAGCTTTAAGCCATTCCTTCAGTATTTATACCTAAGCCCAACTTTTTAGTTGGGCTTTTTGTTATCAGCCTTTAGTTGTTAACCATTTCGGGATAAAAAAAGGTATTTGAGCGTACACGTGTAAACCCAATATATTCAAGTGCTTAGCATGCAAAGAAAAAATAAATATAAAAAAATGTTAAAAAAACTGGTTGGACCAATTGATCTATTGTTCATTTTATGACGTAATGTAGGTATTACTATCTGGTCGGATGAGTTTATTATGAGCTTACGTACAAAATTAAAAAAAGTATTACCTAGTATTTCAATTACAGAACAAGAAGCGTTAGATGCGGGTGATGTTTGGTTAGAAGGTTCAATCTACCAAGGTAAACCTGATTTCGATGCACTTCGTGACGTGCCTGCAGCTAAGCTAAGCACTGAAGAGCAAGCATTCTTAGATGGCCCAGTGAAAGAATTATTATCAATGATTGATGATTCTGAAATTCAAAACGGTGTTCATCTTCCTGACTACATTCTTGATTTTTTGAAAAAAGAGCGTTTTTTCTCGCTTATCATTCCTAAATCATTCGGCGGTTTAGAATTCAGCCCTTATGCAAACTCTACAATCGTTGCGACTATCGCGACGAAGAGTTCTGCGGTTGCGGTAACCGTGATGGTTCCTAACTCATTAGGCCCAGGTGAGTTATTGCTTCACTTTGGTACAAAAGAGCAACAAGATCACTACTTACCACGTCTTGCAAATGGTCGTGATATTCCTTGTTTCGCACTAACTAGCCCAGAAGCGGGTTCGGATGCGGGTGGCATTCCAGATATTGGTGTTGTTAAACGTGGTCAGTTCAATGGCGAAGAAGTGTTAGGTTTAGAAATTACCTGGGACAAACGTTACATCACACTTGCGCCAATTGCGACAGTATTAGGTTTAGCATTCAAAGTAGTTGACCCTGATGGTTTACTAGGTGGCAAAGAAAACCTAGGTATTACCTGTGCGCTTATCCCTAAAGATCACCCAGGTGTTGAACTTGGTAATCGTCATGATCCTATGGGTATCCGTTTTTATAATGGTACGACACGCGGTGAAAAAGTATTTGTACCAATGGACTTCATCATTGGTGGTCAAAAGAACATCGGTCGTGGCTGGCAAATGCTGGTTAGCTGTTTAGGTGCAGGTCGTGGTATTTCGTTACCGGCGCTTGGTGTTAGTTCATCACAAGTAGCATTTAAAGGTGCTTCAGAGTACGCAGCAGTACGCGAGCAGTTTGGTCTTGCGATTGGTCAATTCGAAGGTATCCAAGAGAAGCTTGCTGATATCGCAGGTAAAACTTACCTTCAAGAAGCAATGCGTGTATTAACAACAGAAGGTTTAGGCATGGGCTTAAAACCATCTGTAGTCACTGCAATTGCTAAATACCATATGACAGAAATTGGTCGTAACGTGCTTGATTCAGCAATGGATATACAAGCAGGTAAAGCGATTCAAAATGGTCCACAAAATACATTAGCAAGTGGTTATGTTGCACAACCAATCGCAATCACGGTTGAAGGTGCAAACATTCTTACTCGTAACTTAATGATTTTTGGTCAAGGTGTAATGCGTTGTCATCCTTATCTACAATCTATGGTTGAGTCTATCCACAGCGAAGACAAAAATGCAGATAAAGAATTCAATAGCATTTTACGTAAAACAGTAGGCTACAGCGTAGCTAACAGCTTACGAGCTTTCCGTTTAGGTGTATTACCGTTTACTGCGGGTGCTAAATCGTCACTACCCGAAGTACGTGAATACGAAAAAGCAGCGCACAAACTATCTGCAAAACTTGCAGTTTATGCTGACTTCTCGTTATTGGTACTTGGCGGCAAACTTAAACAAGCAGAAATGTTATCTGCACGTTTAGGTGACGTAATGAGCTTCTTATATGCTGCCATGGCATCGATTAAATACTACGAGCAAAAAGTAGCAAGCAGTGAACGTGAGCAAGCTGCGCCTTACTTCCACTATGCGACTCGCTTTGCACTACAAAGCGCTGAAGAAGCATTGCATAAGTTCTTAGATAACTTCCCTGCAAGTGGTACTCGTAAGTTTATGCGTTTCATTACTATGAACTATTCAATGAAGATGCCTAAGATCAGCGATGATTTAATTCGTGAACTTGCAACTCAAGCGCAAATGGATACCGCATTTAAAGCGCAAATCACTCACTTGGTTAATCCAATTGAAGGTGATGGTCATTACATTAATGAGCAAGCGTATAAAGCGAAAATGGCGTGTCTTGATTTACTTAAGAAAGTTAAAAAAGCACTGCGTGCTAAAACTATTAAGCCGGGCGTTCGTTTTGCAGAAACGCTTGATAATGCACTAGTTGCAAGTGTTATCAACGAAGAAGAGTACGCAAAACTGATTGATTACAACAAGAAACGTGAAAAAGCGATTCGTGTTGATGAGTTTGACTTTGATATGAACTTACTGGATGACAATGCAAAGCCAGTAAACCCACTTAAAAGTGTGGTAAACGAGTAATTCAACAATGCAAGTCCTGAGCAGTATTAGGACTTTATCTTCGAAAACCCGTGTTTAGCACGGGTTTTTTATTGCCTATAGGCCGTTGTGCCAGTAGCTAATTTCACCTACCATTGCCATCAGTTTATATAAATTACAGAGCGTTATGGATCTTAGGCAATTTGTTACATCTCACTTTTCAAACATTACAGGTTTGCAGCAAGCGGCATCAGTATGGAGCGGTTGCGGTGAGATTATTCGTTGCCAAATGGATGGTACTGCTGCGGTAATTAAAGCGATTGAAGTGCCTAGCCAGATCAATCATAGTCGTATAAAACAAAGTGATTTTGCGCTTGCCAGAAAGCGCCAATCTTACTTAGTCGAATTTAATTGGTATCGGCGTTACGCTAAGCAATTACCCCATGAAGCTGCGGCTATCCACTGCATTGAGGCAATACAAGAGGGCAGTAAGCAAGCGCTGTTATTTAGTGATTTCAGTGCACTTGGCTACCAGCAAGCAAGTGCTACACACAGCGACATTCAAGCAATTATAAACTGGCTTGCACATTTTCATGCTTTTCATTTAGCAAGCTCTGCTGGTGGACTTTGGCCGCGAGGTAGTTACTGGCATTTAGCAACGCGGCCTGATGAGCTACAGCGTATGAGCGATTTAAGCTTAAAAGCGCAGGCACACGCTATTGATACTGCGTTGAGTGAGTCACCTTACCAAACGTTAATTCATGGTGATGCTAAGCTTGCCAATTTTGCTATTTTGCCACAAAACCAGCACGTTCTTGGCTATGATTTTCAATACGTTGGCAAGGGAATTGGGGTGATTGATGTGATGTACTTTTTAGGTAGTTGTTTAGATGATGCAGCATTAAAATCAGTTGCAGATGACTATTTAAATCGCTATTTTGATACCTTCACACAAGCACTAAAGCGCTATCAACCGAGTGTCAATCCTGCGCATGTCGTTAGCAGTTGGCAAGCGCTTTGGTGTTACGCATGGAGCGATTTTTATCGCTTTTTAGCAGGTTGGAGCCCTGATCATGCAAAAATAAACGGCTACATGCAGCAGCAATTTGTAACGTATTTAGAAATAAAGGATTAACAATGAATAAGCCAATGCGATTTGCCATTATCGGCTGTGGTGCAGTAACCGAACTGAAAAGCGGCCCTGCTTATCAACAAGCAGAAGGTATTGCGCTTATTGGGGTGACACGCCGCGACCTTGAAAAAGCCCATGATTACGCTAAACGCCATAATGTTGCAAAGGTGTTCGCATCGCCAAGCGAACTAATTAACGATAACAGTGTTGATGCAGTATATATTGCCACGCCGCCAGATAGCCATAAAGCGTATGCTCTTGAGGTTGCAGCGGCAGGTAAACCTTGCTGTATTGAAAAGCCGCTGGCACCGAGTTATCAAGATAGCCTTGACATTGTCGCAGCGTTTAAAGAGGCAAAACAGCCGCTATTTGTGGCTTATTATCGCCGTTCGTTACCGCGCTTTAATCAAGTTAAACAGTTACTAGAACAAGGTGTTATTGGTAAGCCTCGTCATGTTAGTTGGCATTTAAGTAAAGCTCCTAACGCCCTTGATTTATCGGGTGAGTATAACTGGCGCACAGATCAAAACGTGGCACGAGGTGGTTACTTTGACGATTTAGCCAGCCATGGCCTTGATTTACTTGCCTACCTTTTAGGTGATTTTAATAAGGTGCATGGTTTATGTGCCAATCAACGAGGCTTATATTCTGCATTTGATGCTATTACTGCGCACTGGCAGCATCAATCTGGCGTTACCGGCACTGGGAGCTGGAACTTTGCTTCAGCGAATCGTTTTGATGATGTGATGATTTATGGCAGTGAAGGCGAGCTTAGCTTTAGTGTTTTTGATGAAAAGCCGATTGTGCTTAACAACGCACAGGGCAAACAACAGTTCATAGTTGATAACCCTGCACATATTCAAAAATATCATGTTGAAAACATTGCAAACTATTTTCATGCTCAGCAGCCACACCCATCCACCGGTGAAACCGCACTACATACAAGCTGGGTTATGGAACAGATTTTATCGGCTTAGTGCTCAAACGCTGCATTGAAGGCATTTACAATTTGGGTGTTTTCACCTTCATGAAATAGTGCCATTAGCCGCTCACTAATTAAAGTGCGTATCTTTTCGGTTTTAAGCGCTTTGTCGAACAGCGCGACTGCTTGTTTGCCGACCTCTGTTGGTGAACAAGCAATATAACCAAACATCGCGACTTTTTCTGGCTTAAGGCTGATATAGCGAATACTACTTAGATCCTGTGCTCGTTTATAACGGTTACTAAATATAGTTTGATATTCTAAAACGGCATCAATTTTATTTTGAAATAACATTTGTCCGAGCCTTGGTGCATTTCTTGCCCCATCGAGTATGAAAAAATGCTCATCATTTAAACGTACAAATTGATCAATCTCTTCTGAGTATGACCGACCTTTAACTATGCCTATTGTTAAATCGTAATGAAAAATAGCTTGCACTAGTGTGATTGAGTCTGGAATGGTGGGCTTATTAAATACCACTAGCTTATTAGGGGGAAAAGCCATTATTGGGTATTGGCTGAACACAGCATGGGCCTCGCGCTCAGGGTTTTTTAATTTATTGTACAAGCAAGCATTATTCATTTTGCTTAATTGCTGCCATTCTCTTAACCGGCTTGCAGGTATAAAGCGCAGGCTGATTTCATCGTCTAGCTCAGTTGCAGCAGCAAGTAAGAACTTGGTGGCTTCATTTTTTGGATTACCACCATCTTGCGGAACAAAATCAGCCATAACTTGAATATCGAGTGTTTCACTGTGGGTAGGTAGGCAAAAGCTACAAAGTAGTATCGAAGTAAGGATAAACGTTTTCATTACTGCAGGGCCAAAAATAAATAAAGTGTTAAAGATTGCCGATACGTGTTGTTGCAAAAAAATTAATATTTGCAATGTCCTGTATGATTTTAGACCAGAACAAGAAATTAATGCAGTGAGTGTGCATTTTTTGCAGTCGAGAAGACTATTTTGCGCTAAAATAGGCGTAATTTATTTCATTTAGGTTCTACTTATGTCTATCCATGTAATTACTCATCCGTTAGTTCAACACAAACTTGGCCTTATGCGCGCACAAGGTATTAGCACAAAAAGTTTCCGTGAGCTTTCGTCTGAAGTAGGTACCTTGCTTACTTACGAAGCAACAAAAAACCTACCATTAGAAAGCGTGCAAATCACAGGGTGGGATGGTTCAACTTTAGATGTAGAGCATATTAAAGGAAAAAAAATTACTGTTGTGCCTATTCTTCGCGCCGGTCTTGGCATGATGGATGGCGTAATGCAATTATTACCTGCTGCAAAAGTAAGTGTGGTAGGTCTTCAGCGCAATGAAGAAACACTTGAACCAGTGCCTTATTTTGAAAAACTAGTTGGCAAAATTGATGAGCGTTTAAGTCTTGTTATTGACCCAATGCTGGCAACGGGCGGCTCAATGATCGCAACTATCGATATGCTGAAAAAAGCAGGCTGTAAAGATATTAAAGTGATTGTATTAGTGGCTGCACCAGAAGGCGTAGAAAAAACCCTTGCAGCGCACCCAGATGTTGAAATTTTCACAGCATCTTTAGACAGTCACTTAAACGAAAAAGGATATATTATTCCAGGCTTAGGAGATGCCGGTGATAAGATTTTTGGCACAGTGTAAGGCGCTCACGTGGAAAATCATCAAACATTTTCGTTAAAAACCATTCTAACAGGCGCGCAAATGCTGTTTGTAGCATTTGGTGCATTGGTACTTGTGCCGTTACTGACAGGCCTTGACCCAAATGTGGCTTTATTTACCGCAGGCTTAGGAACGTTACTGTTTCATTTGGTTACCAAAGGCCAAGTTCCTATCTTTTTAGCATCGTCTTTTGCTTTTATTGCACCCATTATCGCCTCAGTACAAATGTGGGGCATTCCTGCAACAATGGGTGGTTTAATGGTGGCAGGCTTTTGCTATTTTGCGCTTAGCTTGATTGTAAAGTTTAAAGGCGTAAATGCTCTGCATAAAGTGTTACCGCCTGTGGTTGTTGGCCCAGTTATTATGGTGATAGGTTTAGCCTTAGCGCCGGTTGCCGTGAATATGGCAATGGGTAAAGCTGGTGATGGCAGTGCGCAATTAGTTCCTTATGCGCAAGCTATTTGGGTTTCAGGTTTATCATTACTGGTTACGTTAATTTTTGCTGTTTGGGGCAAAGGTGTATTTAAACTTATCCCTATTCTCGCTGGCGTTATTGCAGGTTACCTTGCTTCGTTATTTATAGGTATTGTTGAATTTAGTGCGGTTACTCAAGCAAACTGGTTTGCTGTGCCGGCATTTACTTATCCTGAGTTTAAGTGGCAAGCTATTTTGTTTATGGTACCTGTGGCAATTGCTCCGGCCATTGAACATATTGGTGACATGATGGCAATTAGCCAAGTAACAGGTAAAGACTATTTAAAGAAACCGGGTTTACATCGCACTTTACTCGGTGATGGCTTAGCAACCTCTGCGGCATCGGTTTTTGGTGGTCCACCTAATACTACTTACTCTGAAGTAACAGGTGCGGTTATGCTTACGCGTAACTTCAACCCTCGAGTGATGCTTTGGACTGCAATCATCGCAATTGTGCTCGCGTTTGTGGCAAAAATGGGCGCGGGATTACAAACTATTCCGGTTCCTGTGATGGGTGGCATCATGATTTTACTATTTGGTTCTATTGCTGTTGTTGGTTTAAATACCTTAGTAAAATCAGGTGAGGACCTTACTGCGCCTCGTAACCTGACTATAATCGCACTGATTTTAGTGTTTGGAATCGGTGGTATGCATATTGGTGGTGACGAGTTTAGTTTGCAGGGTGTGAGCTTATGCGCAATTTTGGGGATTATCTTAAATGCTGTCCTCCCCAAAGCAGTGCAACAAGCTGATTAGAACTGAATAACTGCTGGAATATTGCACCAAAAAAGCGCATTAAATATGCGCTTTTTTTGTAACTATATAAAAAATAAGGAATTATAAAACTGGTCTACTAACTGCATTTATCTCTATGTCATACTGGTAGGAGCGATTATGCAAGAGGCAAATGTTGTGGATATTACCCCGTTTTTAGCGAAGCATCAGTTACCACTCAAGTATCAATACTTAAGTGAGCAGTTTTTTATACCCCTCGCGCACGATATCTTAAGCGCAAAAATGACCGGCCAACCTATGTTGGTGGCTATCAACGGCTGCCAAGGTTCAGGTAAAACAACTCTCGCTGATTTTTTAGTGACTTGGGTTAATAGTAATACCGAATTTAATAGCGTGTCATTATCAATCGATGACTTTTATTTAAGCCGTGATGCACGCAATGAGCTTGCTATAGATGTTCATCCTTTGTTTGCGAGTCGTGGGGTACCGGGTACGCATGATACGCAATTAATGGAACAAACCTTATCGGCTTTGTTGGCAGGTAAAATGGATGTGCCACTACCTCAATTTGACAAGCTAACCGATGATCCTGTGCCACAATCGCAGTGGCCTAGTAACCAAAAACCGATTGATATCGTGTTTTTTGAAGGCTGGTGTGTAGCCAGTACACCGCAGCAACCTTATCAACTACAAACTCCAGTTAATGAATTAGAGCAACTAGAAGATGCCGACGGCATTTGGCGTCGCTGCGTAAATAGTTGCTTAGCGAATGAATATCAAAATGTATTCGCAATGGCCGATTACACCATTATGTTAAAAGCGCCTTCATTTGAAGATGTGTATGCTTGGCGGTTAGAGCAGGAGCATAAGTTAATCGCCAAAAAAGGCGAAGGGCAGGGTACTTTTGATGAACAGAGTTTAAAACGTTTTATCTCTCATTTTGAGCGTATTACGCGTGAAAATTTAGCAACCCTCGCGCAGAGTGTAGATGCTTTATTATTGCTCGACACAGAGCGTGACATCACTAAGATGGAACTACTCGCTGACCAAATTGCTCAGCCACTTATTTTTACTGACTTAGACGGCACATTGCTCGATCACGATAGCTACGAATGTGAGGTGATCAAACCATTTTTGGCAAAGTTGAATGATACCGGTGTCAATGTCATTTTTAATACCAGCAAAACCTTTGCTGAAGTCACTGATATTCAAAACGGTTTGGCTCATCATCAACCTTTTATTGTTGAAAATGGCGCGGCTGTTTACATCCCGAAAGACTATTTTAAAGTAAAGCCGATTGGCTGTGATGAATATCAAGGTTATTGGCGCTTTGCTATGACACAAAGTACCGATAAATTGCATGAAGATCTTAAACGATATGCGAGTGATTATAGTCATTGTGTACGCTTATTTAGTCAATTTAGTGCACAAGAAATAGCCAAATTAACAGGGCTACCCGTCGATAAAAGTGAACTGGCTTTACAAAGACAGTACTCAGATCCGGTTTGTTTCTCGGGCAGCGATGAAGAAAAACAAGGCCTGATAGATGCAATGAGCCAAGCTGGCTACGAAGTGCTTGTTGGCGGGCGTTTTATCCATTTAACCAAAGGTAACAACAAAGGGCTTGCACAAAAGTGGCTGTTAAATCAGTTTAAAAAAGCCTATCGCAATCCATTTACTGTGATTGCCCTTGGCGACAGTCAAAACGATGTAGCCATGCTAAAGGCGGCCGATACCGCCATATTAATCAATAACCCTGGCAGCCAAGTTCAATCACAAATACTACAAAAAGCCTGGCAGCTCAGCGAAAAACCAGCCCCTGCGGGTTGGGTTCAAGAAGTTTCTGCGTTAACTATCATCAAAGCGCGTTTTGCAGCAAAACAGGAGCAATCTCATGGCTGATTTCTATCAAAATGGCATTATCACTACGCTACACAATATTGCTGATCGCCCAGTAGAAGAACTAGAAAAAGAGTTGTTGGGCTTTTCTAAACAACGCCCAATGGGCCTTATATTACCCTCGCTTTACAGTGAGTTAGAAGGGCCAGCTTTGCAAAATATTATTGCTGAGCTGAAACATGTGCCTTACTTATCGCAAATAACCATTGGCCTTGATCGCGCCGACGAAAGCCAATATCGCCATGCACTGCAGTTTTTTGCAGAGCTTGATCAACACCATAAGGTACTTTGGAATGATGGCCCGCGTCTACAAGCCCTTGATAAAGAACTTCAAAAGTTAGGTGTTGCGCCACGAGAATTAGGTAAAGGCCGTAATGTTTGGTATTGCATGGGTTATAAACTCGCCACCTCAAAAGTGGAATCAATTGCATTACATGACTGTGATATATTGACATACGATAGAGCACTTTTAGCTCGCTTGATTTACCCTGTTGCTCATCCTCGTTT
The DNA here is from genome assembly GCF_023650775.1 of Pseudoalteromonas sp. SCSIO 43101. NCBI lineage: Bacteria > Pseudomonadati > Pseudomonadota > Gammaproteobacteria > Alteromonadales > Pseudoalteromonadaceae > Pseudoalteromonas > Pseudoalteromonas sp. SCSIO 43101. The sequence continues at coordinate 116,674 of NZ_CP072674.1, read as the reverse complement.
TAACTATGAGTTTTGTAAAGGGTTTTACCCTCGCACTGCAGAAGGCAAAATCAATGGCCGTGTATCTCGTTTATTAGTTACGCCATTACTGCGTTCATTTAAAACGATCTTGGGCAGTAGTGATTATCTAGAGTATATGGATTCGTTTCGATATCCATTAGCTGGAGAGTTTTCATTCCGTCGCGATGTACTCAACGATATCCGTATTCCAAGTGACTGGGGCTTAGAAATTGGCGTGTTATCAGAGATGTATCGCAATTACTCGCATAATCGTTTATGTCAGGTTGATATTGCTGATAACTATGACCATAAACATCAAGACTTATCACTAGGCAATCAAGCTGCGGGCTTGTCGAAAATGTCGATTGATATAACTAAAGCTCTATTCAGAAAGCTGGCTACTCAAGGGGTTACTTTTACGAGCGAAACAATTCGTTCATTAAAAGCAACGTATTATCGTATCGCCCTCGACTTTATTGAAACATATCACAATGATGCGCTTATGAATGGTTTAACATTGGATATTCACCAAGAAGAGAAAGCCGTTGAAATGTTTGCACAAAATATTATGAATGCGGGTCAGCATTTTCTAGAAAACCCAATGGAAGCACCATTTGTGCCGAGTTGGAACAGAGTAGCCTCGGCAATGCCAGATGTATTTTCTCGCTTAGAAGAAGCCGTAGAGCTTGATAACAAAGAATATATTTAACGGGGAAGGCACGTGACTTTAGAGCTACTCCAACAAAGGGTTATTCAGCATTTAACCTGCATCTACGGCGAGGTTGAACTATCAACAACGCTTGAACAACTCGCAGACAGATTAATCGATACCATGTTAGGTGATGATCCTGTCCGTGACCCAACGCCGCATAAAAACCGTTGGGATGAGCAAGATATGATTTTAATCGCCTATGGTGATTCGATTATTCGCCATGCTAACACGGATGAAGCGGTTGCTAAGCCTGAAGAGCCGCCTTTGCATACCTTACATCGCTTTGTAAAAAACCAATGCTTGCCTGAACTTAATGCATTACACATTTTGCCATTTTACCCGTATAGCTCAGATGAAGGCTTCGCGGTAATGAACTATGTGCAAGTGAATGAAGCGTTAGGCAGTTGGCAGCATATCCGCGATATTTCGAAGGATGTCAGGTTGATGGCTGATTTAGTGATCAATCATTGCTCTAGCAGAAGTGTTTGGTTTGAAAACTTTATTCAAGGCAAAGAGCCTGGTAAGTGTTATTTTAAAACAGCAAGCCCGAGTGACGATCTTGTTCAAGTTGTTCGCCCGCGAACATCGCCTCTTTTACAAGCGGTTGAAACAAAAAACGGTTTGCAACATGTATGGTGTACGTTTAGCCACGATCAAGTCGACTTTGATTTTGCCAACCCAGATGTGCTCAATGAGTTTGTCAGCATTATTCGTCATTATTTAGATAATGGCGTAAGAATTTTCCGCCTCGATGCGGTGGCATTTTTATGGAAAAAGCTGAATACCCGCTGCATTAACCTACCAGAAACTCACGAAGTGATCAGATTACTTCGCACCCTGATAGAGCATTTTGAGCCTAACGTGATTATTATCACTGAAACCAATATTCCAAACCGCGAAAACCTCTCTTATTTTGGTAATGCCAACGAAGCACATTGTATTTACAATTTCTCATTACCGCCTTTGCTATTACATACCTTACTGAGTGGCGATAGCACCGCATTAAAGCACTGGATGATGAGCATGCCACCCCCTCAAGAAGGGACTGCATACTTTAACTTTATAGCATCACATGATGGTATAGGTTTAAGGCCTGTCGAAGGGTTATTGGAGCAAAGTGAAATTGCCGAAATGGTCAGTACCACGGCTAAATATGGCGGTAAAGTATCATTACGTACCGCACCAGATGGCACCAACACCCCTTATGAGTTAAACATCGCATTGTTTGATGCGCTGCAAGGTACCCATAAAGGCCCAGATAAATGGGGGGTTGCACGCTTTTTATGTGCGCATGCCATTATGTTTGCACTTGAAGGTATTCCAGGTTTGTATATTCATAGCTTACTCGGTACTACCAATGATTATGAACGCTTTGAAAACAGCCAACATAACCGAGCGATTAACCGTCACCGCTGGCAAGAGTCAGATTTACTTGCCAAGTTGAATAACGAAAATGCTCATCATCGTACTGTGTTTAAAGCGATGAAAAACCTAATGGCTATTCGTAAGGCACAAAGCGCTTTTCACCCTAATGCAACGCAATATACATTACATTTAAGCGAGGGGTTATTTGGTTTTTGGCGACAAAGTATCAACCGTTCGCAAAGTATGTTTTGTGTTTATAACATCAGTGACGAGACGCAAACTCTTACTCTTGCCGACTTAAATTTGATTGGTACTGAGCAGTGGCGTGATTTAATCAGCGGTGAGCAAATTACCGAGCAGACAAAAACCATGTCGCTAACCCCATACCAAGCTGTATGGCTCAGCAATAAATGAAGGCAGGCACTGTAAATGCCCTTTACAGTGCGCTTTTTGTTGCCTCTAAGAGAAGAGATTCAACACTAAAAGGAAGAGGTGTTATATGTGCTTTACTGAAAACGCGAAAGTTAATTGCCAAGTTATCACTGTGAATTTGTTCAACGAGTTTAAGCGTTTGTTCGTTATGTTGACTGAAAATGGCCACTTTTTGATGAATAGGTCCAGAGGAGTGTTTATTCAGTAAGTCATGAATATTCACCACTGCTAAAGCCCCCAGCGTAACATGACCACCGATAGTGACGTCTATTTTTTCTGCTACAGCTCGAAGCGGCCAGTTAATTGCACCAACTAATACTTCTTTGCGTTTGTTTAATTCATCAAGCGCAGCAATCGCTCCTAAGGCCATAGCATCGTTGGCTGCCCAGACAATATTAATGGTTGGTTGATGGCTAAAAAAGCCAAGGCTATGACGATACGCTTGTGTTGCTGACCAGTTGGCAACTGTTTTCGCCGTGATGTGTGTATTATCATGCGTTAATACACTTTGTTTTAAACCTTGCTCCCTATCAAGTGCTGCATGAGTCGTGTAATCGCCATTAATCGCAAAAACACTAGCAGCTTGTTGACTATTTTCAATCAGCTTATTGGCAAGAAGTTGCCCCGCTTGTTTATTATCGGGTACCACGCTACCTGTGATATTAATACCATGATCAATCAATCTTTTTAGTTCTTTTTCAGATGGGCGGTTAAGTAAAAAGTAGATCGGCGTAGAAGTGTGTTCTATGCTCAAAAGATGTTGGGTTAGCACGCTTTTCTCATCAACTAAAATCAGCATATCTGGCTTTGCTTTAATCGCTTTAGCCACTAATGACTTCATTTCAATATGATTTCGGTTGGCATAATGGATGGTTAAATCGAGATCAAAGTCTTTGGCAGCGTCACGCATCATCTGCGACACTTCAAACCAAAACGGGCCCGTGACATTAGTATCGGCATGGCCAGGATTTATAAAAATAACACTTTGCTTGGCAAATACACTCGGTAAGCAAAATAGGCAGATAGTGAAAAATACCGTTTTTAGCATGGTTTTATTAGGTTAATCGGCTGATAGGTTAGAGTATAGCGCGAATTGATAGGTTTAAGTAAATGATTAGAATAGGATAGTTTTTTCTAATTGATAGAAAAAGGGCTGCACAAAAGTGCAGCCCCAAGAGAATCAAATTGAAATTACAACGCTAAATTAAAATTCATACGTTACATTGGCGAATACACGTCGGCCAATTGAGTCGTATTGAGAATACAATGCCGCATTACCTACTTGGAACTCTGTGCTTGATAAGCGAGGAGGCTCTTTATCAAATAAGTTTGCAACACCCATTGTCGCGCTCCAACCACCATCGAAGTTAGCCGAACCCGAAAGAGTGTGATAAGTTGTCCATCTAGTTTCACCAACGAAACGAACTTCTTCCCCACGATATGATGTTAGATTTGAATCATTGTTATATTCGTAATCGTTTGTTGAATCGAAGTAATTCGCAGTCCATGTTAAGCTGTAATCATTCCAACCATAAGTTAGTGATGCGTTACCAACATGCTTAGGTTCACCCATCTCGCCAACTTCATTGTTTAGCTCACTATTTTCGAATAACTGATAAGTACGCTCAATTTGCATTGTGTGTTCTAATCGGAATCGGATTGAGCCAAAGTCAAACATATCTTGGTATGTGAAGTTATAATCGACACCGCGAGCATTTTGGCTCGCAACATTTACATAACCACTATAGATTTCATCAATGCCGTAGTCGTTATTAGAACCATCTCGTCGAGTGAAAAGGCCACACAACGGCTCATTTGCAAAATCTTTAGATTCATAACATTGAGACGTAATATCACTGCCACTTAAGCTAGTTACTTCATCATCAATCGAAATATTGTAATAATCTATTGAAAGAGCATAGGTGTCTTCTGGACTTCTCCAAACAAAGCCTATAGTTTCTGTGACCGCAGTTTCAGCTTTTAATCGTCCTTCACCACCACTTGTATAAATAGTTGCAGAGCTACCGCCTAAAGCATAATCAGCAGGGATCCCATCTGCTTGACAGTTGTTTGCAACTGTCTGAGTAATATTACCTGCGGCAAACTCTTCTGACCAATTCAAACAAGGATCGACTGCTAACTGTCCACCAAAACCAGATTGGTTAGCTAAATAAAGCTCATAAAGTGCTGGCGAGCGGAAAGAACTACCTCGGTTTGCACGAATATTAAAGCCTTCAAGCACTTCCCAATTTAGACCTAATTTATATGTTGTATCGTTGCCATAAGTATTTACGTCTGTCCAACGGAATGACGCTGATAGGTCAAGAGAGTTCATTAAAAATAGATCTTTTACAACAGGTACTTTGACTTCACCATACACAGCTCGTGTGATTTGTGAACCCGCAGTGATCCCCGCTCCTGTTAGACCCCAAGAGTTACCCTCTAATGTATGTTTTCCTGGCGTGTCTTCGATTTCATCCTTCTGAATTGAAAGACCAAATGCAGAGCCAACTGTTCCTGCTGGTAAATCAAATAAGTCACCAGTAATATAAGCATCTAAAGTTTGTTGCTTATAAATAGTATTACCGATATCTTCACCAAAAATAAAATCTCTAACCTCTTGAGATGGATTTCCAGCTAAGAAATTTGGATCTGTCCAAGGGATATCTACACACGTTCTTTTTGAAAACTCAGTTACTTCTCCATTACATTGGACGCCATTAGCTAAATTTAGCTGAGACATCACAAGCGAATCTCTTAAGAAGATCTGTTGCTGATATTCACCGTCATTGTAACTATTTTGGTAAGAAACATCCCACAACCAATCGCCTAGGCTACCTTCTAAACCAACTACAGCACGCGTGTAATCAACTGTCGTCTCAGAACCGTAGTGATCAGATAATGCAACAGGCATTAAAAATGCGTCTCCAGAGAAACCATCAAATAGGTCTGCAGCTTGAGGGCCAATATCACCAATCCAAAACTGTCTATAACTACTCATTGTAGTCGTTCGTGAGCTATGGATTAATTCGCCGTATAATTTCATATCATCAGTAATTGCGTAATCACCTTGAGCAAATACTGACCACACTTTAGTTTCTGGACGCATACTTTCATTGTCTAGAAACGGGTGCTGAAGGTCCCACCAACCATCACTTTCTTTGTCATAAGAAACAGGATACCAGCCATCAGGAGTAGTTAAATCACCTGGTTGGGTCGCTGTACTATTGTAATTATCATATCCGTTTGCACCGAAGAATCCATCATAGTCGTATGCTAGGTTTGGTCCGCTACCTATAACATTTGATGCACCTGCACCATATACCCAAAGGCCATAACCAGTTTCATTACAGTTTGCCTTGCCTGTTCTAGGATCGATCGGATCAGCTTGAGAGCCATCTGTATTATATAAAAGTCGCTCTGTACAATTAAGGAAGTCTCGATCACCTCGTTTCAGCTCTTTTGAAACTTTATAATCAGCAGTTACACGGAAAGATCCTTTGCTAAATTCTTCACCATAGCTAACATTGAAGCGTTGCTCTTCACCACCTGATTCAAATGGTTGGCTAATATCAACATTTACAGATTTATCGTCACCTTTCTTAGTAATAATGTTGATAACACCTGCAATCGCATCAGAACCGTATAATGAAGATGCGCCATCTTTAAGGATTTCTACACGTTCAATTGTTGATAGTGGAATAGTATTAAGGTCAAAAGCCGAAACTTGGCCACGAGTACCTGCTGGACCAGCTCTACGTCCATTTAGAAGAATTAGGGTACGAGATGCACCTAAACCACGCAAAGATGCAGTCTCTGTACCTTTACCACCAGCAGTAACATAACCCACACTCATTGCTGAGGTAATTTGATTTGAACCTGCTGCGGCAGTACTGGTTCTAAGTAAATCAGCTAGCGTTTTGATGCCTTCATTTTTTGCATCTTCTACCGTGATTATATCTATAGGAGTTTCACTTGCGAAACTGTCCGTTCGAATACGAGAGCCGATAACTTGTACTTTTTCAATAGGTTCAGCACCTTCTTGATCTGCTGCTATAGACTGACCAGAGATTGCAAGTGCAGATGTACATAGGGCAAGTTTAATACTTGTACCTAAGATATTATATTTATTCATTATTTCACCTGTTATTTTTTATTTTATCCTTTATATGAGGTTTGTTAACTTTTATTTCAAAATATTAACAGCTAAGACTTTATCATTGTCCCTATTTTTTGCAAATAAAAACTGCGTATCAATTTGTACGCTACTAAAGCTAAATGAAACAGTTGCTTAAGTTAATTTTAGTATGGATTAGATTTTTATATGTGTTAGTTGTTAGCGATTGCTAACTGAATTGAGTTTTAATATTTTTGTTTGGTGTAATATTTTACCAGTATTAGGTTTACACAGCGTTTCGCTTTATAATGGGCGCATAATTTGTATTTGGTTGAGGGTGTATGAGAGCCATTTTTATTAGTTTTTTAATCGTTTTTTCCAGTCTGAGCGCGGCCAGTAATATTGATCTTGAGGCCAATATGAAAAATATGGGACTTGCTTATAAAAACTCTGTACGTGCTAATGATCTTGCCACCTTTAATACAGCTATTGATGAATTTATTGAATTGTTAGAGACAGCTAAAACTGCTGATTTTAAACAGCATAAAACGGCGTCTTTAGAAGGGCTTGATAAAGTTATAAATCAAGCAAAGCAAGCTAAGCAACTTGCAACGACCCGTGGCCTTGAAGCTGCAAAAGCGCCGCTTAAATCTATTGATGAGCTACGTAAGAAATACCATGAGCTACATGAGCCACCAGGCTTTTGGGAGTTGTTATTTGGTAAGTAAGTTAGATTTACTTTAATTTTAAAAAGGTGCCGAGGCACCTTTTTTAACGCTTTTTCTTTTTACCTTGAACTGCTTTAAAACGCGGATTGTCTTTATTAATAACATAGACACGACCCTTACGTTTTACGATTTGGCAGCCCGGGCGGTTCTTAGCACTTTTTAATGAACTTAATACTTTCATGTTCTTTCCTTATAGTAACTATTTGCTCGCTAAGTTTTTGAAACGACGATTAAATGCTGCTACACGTCCATCGCTTGCTAGGGCTTTTTGTTTACCAGTATAAAACGGATGAGAGTCGCTTGAGATATCAATTGGTACATAAGGGTAAGTTTTTCCCTCAAGTTCAATCGTACGCGAAGTTTTGATAGTAGAACCAATAATAAAGTAGCTGTCTGCTGCTGTATCATGAAAAGCAACTTGCTGGTAATCAGGGTGGATATTGGGCTTCATAATTCAACTCTATGTTATGTGATAATGTATCGACTATATAGTGGTTGTGTATTGATATCAAGATGAAAATAATTCTTATTTATTGTGTTCTGTTTTAAATTTATACAAGCTGAGCAATCAATAAGCAGTTAGCTTTAAAAAGCTGGATATTGTCGATAAGGCTGTTATAACTAGGTATGCGTGCTTATTTTAAAGAAGGATATGGAAGTGAATGATAAAACTAGCCGTGAAGAACTAGATCAAAATGTAATGAACATGCTTCGCGATAAAGACCATTCTATTTTAGCTAATCATGTAGATATTTTGTCTTGTAGTCACAACGATATTATTGAGCTGTTAGCACAATATTTAGCACTAAGTGAACAAGATGATGATGAACGTTTTGATACTTGGTTTGATAATCTAAGTAAAGAGCAACATACCGTCGTTAAAACTTTTGAAGTTTATCGCGGGCAGTATGAGCATTTAGATTCTTAATACCTATTCATGCTTGAATATATTGTGTTTAAGCATCATGTTTTATATGAAAAAAGCCACCCGAAGGCGGCTTTGCTGATTAGCGCTAACTTATTATTTGAGCATATAAGCACGTAATGTAAATTGCTCAGCTGTGCTTGTGCCATAATCACTTACAACAGTACGAATGTGGACAAAATCACCTGAGTTGCCATCATTTGGAATTGTCGCAATCCATTCACCATCAATATTTTGTATCTGTGCATCAACCCAGTTTTCTGGGGAGAACTTGTCTGATACAGGGCAGTAGATATATGCAGGAATTGAGGTAATTGCACACTCTTGACCATAGGCATATTGGAACTGTACGTCTGCTAATGGAACTTCGCCAACACCATCAAGTAAGCCTGATAACTTAACCTGTGCAGCTTCGCCTACATTCATCGTGTTTTCGATGTCTACAGGTAAATCAATCATAGGTATCAGTACTGGTTGTATACCTTGATGCTGCTCATTGGCAGTAAAAGTATAGAAGCCTTGGTATAGTGATCCTAGGTTGTCTTTAACAGGAGAGCGCTCACCAACACCACGTGCGTATGAACGCACCTCGAGTGTAATTTGGTGGTCGCCAGGTTCAAGAGTTAGTGTCCCTTGATAAGGGGATACAGGCTTACCATCTAAAGTTAAACCGAAAGCCGAACTACCCATATAGCCAAACATCCCGTCGTGATTAGAGGCATCGCCAAAGGCTGCAATATTGAAGTGGAGTAAGTTAGTATCTCGGCGGATAATTGGCGAACCACTGCTGCCTAAGCTACCAGCACGAGGGCCTTTGAACCATGTTGTTGTTTCTTCTTCTGCGGGTGTCATTGTACGTGGACCATCAAAGTAAGCGCCAGAACTTTGCATTTGATAATTTGGCATGACGATATTCGTCCACGCATTCTTCGTTGTGGCTGTGTAATACTCTTCACGTACATGAGGTAGCATGATCATCTGTGTACTACCTGTAGAGTAAAACTCACCTGTACTGTTGGTCATTGCCATCGCATCAGTCCAAGACGGACGTTCATCATTTTGTGAATGATAAGAAGCGGTGATCTTATGCATCTTATGTTCAGTGATATTGATTTGACCTGATTGAATACGACCATCAGTAATATGATTGATAGAGTAGGCATAAGGTGAGCGTTCGGCTGCAATCCCTGACCAACTTACCATATTATTACCTGCTTCGATCTCAGTCATAAGCGTTTCACCTTGCTCAGAACTAATACCAATTACAGGTATTTTAGGTGTGCCTGTAATGGTTCCTTTATAGCGACCTGCACGAGATGGACGATAGAAGATTACGCCAATGGCGCCATTCTTCATCGCGTTACCAACCATGTAAGAAGTCAGATAATAAGGGTTAGTAATAAGGGCTATTTTACCTTCTAACTGAAATTGACTCCAGTCAGTGCTATAACCTGCATCACCTACTGGCACTACTTCAGCAGAGCCTTCGCCATGAAAAGAAAGTGCTAAGCCTTGCTTAATATAGTCAAGCTCAACGCCATTTTGCATTTTTACCGTTGTTTCTGGTGCAAGTGCGCGTGTAGTGACAAATGAGCGGAAACGATCATCATGACCTTGAGACCATGCAAACATATCACTTACATAATCTGGAGCCATTTCAATGCCGGCTAGTTTCGCTACTTTTTCATCGTCTAGGGCATAGGTGAAACCAAAAGAATAACCTTGAGGAGCAAGAGGTTGTTCAGCTTTGAAGGTTACTTGTTGAGCTGTTCGAGCATCTAAATCAATTACTGTAGTACTATCAATTTTTCTATTTAGAACGGCCATTTGCGCTGCTGAATCAACGAGACCTGAATTTGAGTCAGGGTTATCGTAAGTCATGATATTAGCCACAATAGTATAGTAACCAGCAGGTACTTCAGCTTCTGCTTTCCCACCATTTAGTCGGACAAGTGAACCCCAATCATCTTCTTCGTTAATTAGATACACCTTTGAAGGAGCACTTGCACGATTACCCCAACGGTCAGTTAAGTTGACTGTGAGAGAAACTTTTGGTTGATCTATCCAAAAAGAGACGGGAACAATAAGTTGCTCATTGCTTTGGCTTGTTGAAGTACCTGTAATACGACCAGTAATCGCTCCGTATGCACCGTTTCTCAATGCAACAGACGGGTCGATCCACATTGGTACTTGCGCTTCGCCATTGGCTGGTATTGTAATTGATTTAGCAGCTAGTCCAGCCAGTGTCGCTGGTAATTGTGTTTTACCATCTTCACCAATTAAATCGAGTTTTAATTTCAGGGTGATATCTTTCTGCGAGATATTTTTTAAGGTTACTGATGTTTCAGTAAAAGCATCGTTTTCAGTATGCTTAAAAAAGCCAAGTTCTCTGTTAGGTGGGGCAATGATGGCTTGATCAATCGCGCGATTGATATCCATCGGGCCTGCGCCTTGCTCAAGTACATGTGAATCGGTTATTTTTACAGATGAAGTCAGTACATCTTTTATTTGTTGTGGTGTTAAATCATGGCGGGCCTGCATGACAATAGCTGCTCCTCCAGCTACGTGGGGGGCTGACATCGATGTACCAGAGTAAACTCGGTATGCAGTATCACCTAAGCCACCCGATGCAGCTGCTACAACAGACACACCTTGTGAGGTAATATCTGGTTTTGCTGAGTGACCATCTGGTGAAGGACCGCGCGAAGAGAACGAAGCTGTATTACCGTCACGATCTATAGCACCAACGGTTAGTGCACTTGGCGCACAGCCCGGTGAACCAATGGTTTCACGGGTAAAACTATTACCTGCAGAGATAATAAATAATGCCTTCTCGCTAAGAGCTTCAACCATGTCAACGAGTGGGCCACTACAAGTTGTTGCCGTACCGCCGAGAGACATATTAACAATATCTGCTTGTTCATCCATGACAGCCCAATACATCCCATTTAGGATTCCTAGTGTTGAACCGCCGCCATTATTACCAAGTACCTTACCGATTATAAGCTCTGAACCGGGTGCAACACCGACCCATTTACCATCAGATTCGTGACCATTACCAGCCACGGTTGAAGCAGTGTGTGTACCGTGACCATTTATATCGTCAACACCGTTACTTGAATATGTAAAATCACGAGATGCAACTACACGTCCATGTAAATCAGGGTGTTCAGTGTCATAGCCTGTATCAAGAATGGCTACTTTAATACCTGCTCCATTGTAGTTAATGGCTGCTTCACCATAAGCTCCGGTTAAAGGTACTGTCGGTGTTAATGTCTCTGACTTTGAGACTTTATGAGCGTGAACGATAGCATCTAACCAAATACCTTCTACATCAGCTTGTGATGCTAGCGTTTGCCAAGCTTGAGCGGCTTTATCTTTACTAATTGCGAATGCTGCACTGTCGATAAGTTCTATTTCGCTAGTCAATGATATGCCTGCAAATGTCTTTGGTACTGCCGTACCTGCAAGGCTGCCATCGCGATATTCAACAATTATAGGCAGTACATCAGTAGATGCATCATCATAACCAGACTCGTAAAGTTTATTGATATTAAATAATTCCATATCAATTGATTGTGAATTTACAAGGGCTTGTGCTTGCGTTGGGATAACATAAGTACTTTTACCACGTTTAAAAATACTCGTAATTGCATCAGAGCCATCTGCATTGAGTAAACGAATACCACCTAACTCACCGTTTTTATTGACGACCGCAGATACTTTGTCACCTGTAATCAGTGTAAAGGTAAGCGCATCTGTTTTTGTTTTAGTGATGGCAACATCTTGTGCCATTGCTGGTTGCGCTAAACTCAAGCCGAGCATAGCCAAGTAGGTCGCATTTATGCGACCAAGCCTTGAAAAAGGTTTCATCTTTCAATCCTTCATTTATGATTTAATTAGTTGAGAAGAGAAGAGCACTGTTCATTGTTAATGTGTATTGCACTCGCAACTTAAGTAACTCAACTAGATCAATCTAACGATTAAAAATATGAAAACCTACAAAACAAAAGTAGCAAATTGTATTAACTAAACGGTAACAATTTAAACGTTGCTGTAACTTTGTCCGGTCGTTCAGTTTTGCTTCATTTTAGAGTGGCAAATTAATCGGGTTATTTTATTGATAGGTCGTATTTAGTGACCACGTTATCTATATAACGATGTCTTAGAGTGTTTTTACCCTCGTTTCCAGTACCATAACTTAAAGCGCGGTTCATTAATTTGAGAGCTTTATGTAAGCTTTGTCGCTCCTCCAAAGTTAAGCCGATTTTAGTGCGTAGCTCAGTAATATCATCAATAAGTAATTTAGCGACATCTAGCTGCACTGCTTCTTCAACTAAGCCATTTTGTGTGAGGACTCCATATTTGCTGCATAAAAACTGTTGCCATACTTGTTGTAAATGTTCCTCAATTTCACTACCAAACAACTCTTCATTTATTGCAAATCCTTGCTCGGCCAGTTTACTCAGATGATTTGAATATTGCTGGGCAAAATAATTAAATGCTTGGCAAGATGAAGTAATGTCGTGCTTAATAATTAATTGCCCCCAACTCGCCGCGCCACGAGGGTAGTAGTCTTGATATTCTTCGCATTGGTAAATACCTGAATATGAACTGCACTCTAACTGACTCTGCAAACAGTAACTTGGCTTTGGAAATAAACTACTTTGCTGCCATTCTGATAAGGTTTCCTCATCAATTGATAGGGTCTGACACAGCTCTTCGGTAGTGTAAAAGTAGGTTGCCAAAAATTTAGAAAGTTGCATTGTCAAATACTCGTTATAAATACTGTTAATATATACAGTGTTTGATTTTGGCTTAACTTTGATTTTTTCTCAAGTATTTTTATTTATTACAGCTCACTACTCGGAAAATGGCTGTGTTTATGATACAACTAGCGCAAATTTTCCAAACATTAAAAAAGTTATGCGCAACCTAGAAACAATTAAACAAGCAAGTTTGATCACCGCTATAAAAACACCATATTTAACGAATGGTGAAATTGACCTTGCTTGCTATGACGACCTTGTTGAGCAACAAATTGCAGCTGGCGTTGATGGCATTATTGTGGGCGGTACCACAGGTGAAGGACAACTAATGAATTGGGAAGAACACTTAATGCTGATTGCACATAGTGTTAGCAAATTCTCAGATCGTTTACTAATTGTAGGTAATACGGGTAGTAACAATACCCGTGAAGCGATTAAAGCAACCGAGTATGGTTTTGCTACAGGGATGGATGCTGCGCTACAAATCAATCCATATTACGGGCGCACGTCTTTGGCCGGAGTAAAAGAACACTTTAATCGTTTACTTGATATTGGTCCTGCATTTATTTACAACGTAGCAGGTCGTACAGGTCAAGATCTAACCCCCGATATCATTGAACCACTCGCTAAACACGAAAACTTTATTGGTGTAAAAGAATGTGGTGGTAATGAGCGAATTGCACATTATGAACAGCAAGGTATTGCTTGTTGGTCTGGTAATGACGATGAAGCGCATGATGCAAGGCATATTCATAAAGCCCACGGTGTTATCTCGGTTACATCTAACATCATTCCAGGCTTATTTCGTCACTTGATGAATGAAAAGAATGATGCATTAAACGCAAAATTACAGCCTTTAATGGGGTGGTTGTTTTGCGAGCCTAATCCAATTGCGATAAATACTGCTCTGATGATGACAGGTGCGGTGAACCCTGTGTTCCGTCTACCTTATGTGCCACTATCAAATGAGCAACAAAAAATAGGGTTAGCATACATTAACGAACTTGATATTGCTGATATAGTAGGCGAAAAAGCACAACTTTTAGCTGAAAAAGACGTCATTTTACGATAAAAATGAATGAGTGCTTAATTACTTTTGTAATTAAGCACCATTGTTTTACTTTTTTGTAGCTAATAGGTAAAATTAGCAATCGTTTGGCGTTATAAGAATAATACTTGTGAAATTTGTTGTTGATAATCTGTGTTTATGGGTTGCACCCGAGCAACAAGTAGCATGATTAAGCCACCTCGATCTTCTCGACCTTGATTTAAGCTGGGTTGCACCTATGCAGCGTCGCCGTTTAAGCCCTTTCATGAAAATGGCTCTTCATACTATGCATCAAGCACAAGGGAATCACGAGCAGCTCGCCGTAAATTTTTCATCGCGTCATGGCGACTTACCAAAAACGGCGAATCTATTACATTCACTAGTTGAACAAGAGCCTCTTTCTCCTACCGCATTTGGTTTGAGTGTGCACAATGCCGCAACCGGGTTGTTTTCTATTATTGCAAAAAATAAAGCACCAATGAATGCCATCGCAGGTGGGCAAGACAGTATTATTTCTGCCATGATCGATGGCTTTGCACGTGTTCATATTGGTGTTGAGCAGCAAATTTTAATAGCCCATGCCGAAAGCGTATTACCCGATGAATACTTACCATTTAGCGATGAGCAACAAATTGCTCATAGTGTGTCGTTTGTATTATCAAAAGCACAGATCGGTAAGCCGTATTTTGAATTAATAAAACTTCCTGAATCAGAACATACGCAAAGTGACTCATGTTTACCATTGAGTTTGCAATTGGCAGCTGCTTTAACAAGCAAAGGAACACAATCGCTGCTTTCACATCAACAATCAGCTTGGATGCTACAGTACCATGGCGACTAACTTTTATATAAAGTTGAATAAAATTTGGCGTGTATTGGCAACGGGGTTTTGTTTTACTGTATTTGGTTTTGGCGGTATTCTTCTAACCTTATTGGTTTTACCTATCCAACGCTTATTTGAACCCTGCCAAGCAAAACGTAAGCAAAAAGCGCGTTTAACGGTTCATTATAGTTTTAAATTTTTTGTTGCCTTGATGCATTACACTGGTGCTATCCATTTTTCGGTGCATGATAAACAGCGATTTCATGATCTTAAAGGGCAACTTGTACTTGCCAATCACCCTTCATTAATTGATGTCGTGGTGCTGATATCTGTCATTAAAAATGCTGACTGCGTGGTCAAAGCACATCTATTTAAAAATCCATTTATGCGCGGTGTAATTAAGGGCACAGGTTATATTAGTAATGAAGACCCACAAGAGTTACTAAACGAATGTGAAGCATCACTTGCTGCTGGAAATAACCTGATTATCTTTCCTGAAGGCACCCGCACAACCCCTGGTGAACAGTTAAAATTTAAGCGTGGTGCTGCGAATATTGTTGCTCGCTGTAAAGCTCCTATTACCTCAGTGCTGATTAGTATGAAACCAAGTACTTTGACCAAAGGCACACCATGGTATTGCGTCGCAGCAACAAAAGCGCATTTTGAAATGCGCTTTGCCAGTGACCCATTTACATTTAATGACACACTTAATAATGAACAACCCGCTATGCAAGCACGACAATTAACCCGTGATTTGCAACATTACTTTTCAGAGGAACTC
The DNA here is from genome assembly GCF_023650775.1 of Pseudoalteromonas sp. SCSIO 43101. Lineage (NCBI taxonomy): Bacteria > Pseudomonadati > Pseudomonadota > Gammaproteobacteria > Alteromonadales > Pseudoalteromonadaceae > Pseudoalteromonas > Pseudoalteromonas sp. SCSIO 43101. The sequence goes on along the minus strand of NZ_CP072674.1, from coordinate 100,974 downwards.
AGGCACCTATGACTGAACTAAAGAACAAAATAAAACAATTAATCATTAGCAGCTTAGATCTTGAAGATATTACCGTGGATGATATTGAAAATGACCAACCTCTATTTGTTGATGGTTTAGGTCTAGATAGCATCGATGCGCTTGAGCTTGGTTTAGCCATTAAAAAAGAGTTTAACGTTAAAATTGACGCAAACTCAGAACAAACAAAAGCCCATTTTGCATCAGTAGGTGCACTGGCAGAGTTTATTAACCAACACCAATCATAATACAGACTTAGAAGTAGGAATAAGCATGAAAACCGCTGCTGATATTTACAACGTTTTACAGGGCATTTTAGTAGATGAATTTGAGATCGATGCTGATGATATCAGCCTAGATGCGCACCTGTATCAAGACCTAGATCTTGATAGCATTGATGCTGTTGACTTAGTTGTAAAACTACGCGAAATCACTGGCAAGAAAATTGAGCCGGATGCATTTAAGCAAGTGCGTACTGTGCAAGATGTTGTAAATGAAGTAGAAAAGCTCGTTTCATAAACATTATTATGCTCAAAGCGATAACCACAACACTGCTCTTAGTGTGCTTATCTTTATACCCATTTATTGTGTATTTTGGATTACAGCATATCTCAATAAGGCAAGTGAGCTTGGTACTGATGGTATTGGTCGGCTTAAGGCTTTTGCTTAGCAAAAAGCTGCTCAAATCTATGCCATGGATAAAACCCGCCTCTATTTTGGGTATTATCGCTTTAGCAACAACGCAGTTTTTTAACAGTGATCTGGGCTTAAAACTTTACCCAGTCATTATAAATACAGTAATGGCAATCACCTTTGCTTATTCGCTGAAAAATGGCCCAACAGTCATTGAGAGTTTTGCTCGAATTAAAGAGCCTGATCTTGATGAAAAAGGGGTTAATTACACGCGCCAAGTTACTAAAGTATGGTGCGCGTTTTTTATTATTAATGGCAGTATTGCGTTATACACTAGCCTATTTACTTCGTTAAAGACATGGACTCTGTACAACGGATTAATAGCCTATATTCTGATAGCTCTCTTAGGCCTTGTGGAATGGCTTGTAAGACAAAAGGTTAAAAGTAATGGTAGCGAGTAACCTGAAATTTCACCCAGACGCTGCATTTGTTGTTGCAGGGCAGCCAATAACACAAACACAGTTTTATGCTGATATTGCGGCTTATCAAAGTAAGCTCACAGCGCTGAAAACTGGCAGCCATGTGGTGCTATTTCACCCTGATACCTACCAATTTGCAGTGCGCTTATTTGCTTTAGCCTGTAGTGGTCATAATATTATTCTTCCACCTAATGGTCAGAATGAAACACTAAGTTTATTGCTTGCGCAGTCTGCTTTTTTTGCTGGTGATGCGACTAATATCGATGACGATGTACTATTTACCAACCTTGAGCACAGCCAAGGTTACAGGCCTTTGCAAACTAACCGTTTACAATGGCCTATAAATACTGCCGTTATATTTTATACGTCAGGCTCATCAGGACAATCTAAACCGATTGTGAAACCGTGGCGGGTATTAAACCGAGAACTCGCAGTATTATCAATGTCATTTGACTTACCACGTCAATTTACGTTTTTAGCGACCGTATCGCATCAACATATTTATGGCTTATTGTTCCGTTTACTTTGGCCGTTGTCTAAGGGTCATATAATTGATAGCGAGCAAATTCAGTATCCAGAACATATCGCGCAAAGGTTAAAAACCATTCGATATGCTGTGCTCGTTTCAAGCCCAGCACAGCTTGGCCGTTTATGTGCTGATAATGTGTTAATACCTGAACGCGATAAAATTAAGTGGTTATTTTCCTCTGGCGGACCACTCAATAATGAGCATGCCGAAACTTTATTTAACCAGTTAGCTCTCCCGGCGACACAAGTCTTTGGTAGTACTGAAACAGGCGGCATTGCTTATCGTCAAGTTACACAGGCTGCGGTTGATGTACCATGGCAGCCGTTTAATGGTAATTTTTTATCGTTAAATCATGAAGGGCGATTGATGCTAGATTCTGCGATTTTAGAGCAATCGAACTTTCCTTTAGATGATAGAGCACTCGTTCATAAAAATGGTCAATTTAAACTGTTGGGCCGTATAGACAGAACGATAAAAATTGAAGAAAAACGTTTAAATTTAGATGAGCTTGAGAGTTATCTGCAAAACCATGACTGGGTAAAAGAAGTAAAAGTAGTGGTTATTCCAGCCAAGCGTGTACAAATTGGTGCGGTGGTTGTGCTCAGTGATGAAGCTAATAAAGAGCTTGAACAACAGGGTAAATTAGCAATAAACCGCGCATTACAAGCGCACCTCTCAAACCGCTTTGAACGTATTTGCTTACCACGTAAATGGCGCTACATCGATGCACTTCCTTTTAACAGCCAAGCTAAATTAAGTTTAAAAACATTGGAGCAGTATTTTGCCAAGCCTGAATAACGTAACCCCAGAGGTGGCCGTTTTATCACAAACTGAAACTAGCGTGAGTTTAGCGTTAACCATTGCTGCTGATTTAGATTATTTTCGTGGTCATTTTCCTGATGCGCCAATTTTAGCAGGTGTAGTACAACTTGATTGGGCAGTAAAATATGCTCAGCAATATTTAGGTTTTGGCAAACTTGTACAAGATTTAGAAGTGTTAAAGTTTCAGGTAGTAACAATGCCTGATATGACGGTAAACCTAACCCTTGAGCGTAATGCAAAAGGTAAGTGCTTGTTTAGCTATCAATCAGACAAAGGCCAACATGCGTCTGGTCGAATTGTATTTTGTGATTAAGCCATGAACCAGTTTTGTATTGTTATTCCTAATTACAATCATACACATGCTATCGCTGCTGTAATCTACGAGCTAAAAGAATTACAGCTGCCAATTATCATGGTTGATGATGGTAGTGACGAAGATGCCAAGCAAGTATTTGCAGAGCTTGACACTCAGTACGACTTTTTAACCTTGATAAGCCATGCTCAAAATCAAGGTAAGGGTGGGGCCGTTCAAACTGGGTTGTTGGCTGCCTATCAACAAGGGTTTAGCCATGCTATTCAGGTTGATGCAGACGGTCAGCACTCGTTAGCAGATATTAGTAAGTTGATTGAACTGAGTAATGAATCACCGAAAAAAGTGATCAGCGGTTGTCCAATTTATGACAGCTCAGTGCCTAAGCACCGTTATTTGAGCCGTTATATCACCCATTTTTGGGTTTGGGTGGAAACCCTAAGCTTTGATATTGTCGATTCAATGTGTGGGTTCCGGGTTTATCCATTAGCAGCTGTTGAACAATTAATGACAAAGCAACCGCTTGGCAAGCGCATGGACTTTGATATCGAGATTTTGGTCAGGCTTTATTGGCAAGGTGTAAAAGTCACGTTTTTGCCAACCCAGGTCATTTACCCTGAAAATGGCGTATCTCACTTTCGAGCCTTACACGATAACGTGGGAATTTCTTGGCTACATACGCGTTTATTCTTTGGCATGTTGCTACGCTCACCTAAGCTACTTTGGCGTAAGGTGGCTGGCTAATGGCTGTAAAGCACTGGTCAAAAATGCAAGAACGTGGCAATCGCTTTGGCATGCAGATATTGCTTGTGTGTTATCGCGTATTTGGTCGTAAAGGCTTGTGGCTGGTGCTGTTTCCAGTGGTGTTTTATTTGTTTTTAACAGGCAAAACTGCCCGCCAAGCATCACATACATTCTTAACTCAAGCGCGTAAGGTGAATGGTAATAGTAAAGCCGTTACTTGGCGTGACAGCTTTCGTCATTTTTGCTGCTTTGCAGACAGCGCTTTTGACAAAATAGATGCTTGGCTTGGGCGAATACAGCAACATAACATTCTTTACACTAACGAAGCGCTTTTTAAACAACTTGATGAGCAACAGCAAGGGGCTATTTTTATCGGCTCGCATCTTGGCAACTTAGAGGTATGTAGGGCCCTTAGCCAACACAGAAACAGTAAAACGATTAATGTATTGGTGTTTACTCATCATGCCGTTGAGTTTAATAAATTACTGAAAAGTATTAATCCGGATGTTGCGGTAAACCTCGTTCAAGTAACCGATCTTGGCCCAGATATGGCGATTATGCTTAAAGAAAAAGTCGAGCAGGGTGAAATAGTGGTGATTGTCGGTGATAGAACCAGTACCACCACCACAGGAAGAGTAATCGAAGCTGACTTTTTAGGTAAGCCAGCCCCTTTTTCACAAGGGCCATTTATTTTAGCTGCGCTGTTAGATTGCCCGGTGTTTCATCTGTTTTGTTTAAAAGATAAAAAGCCAAATGGCGAAATATTTTACCGCGTGATTTTTGAAAAATACGCCGACAAACTCGTTCTACCGCGTAAAACGAGACAACAAACATTACAACAAATTGTTAGCGATTATGCGCAAAGGCTCAGTTTTTACGCTGCGGCCTATCCGTATCAATGGTTTAATTTTTATGATTTTTGGCAAAATGACGAGCAAGTGTCTCGTGGTCAAAACAAGGAGAACTAAGGTGTCAGAGCACACGACTACCGTATTTGGCGAGCAGCGTTTATCGATTGAAGATATTGTTCATATTGCATTAGAGCAAAGGTGCTGTAGCGTTAACATCAGACCGTCAATTTGCGAATAAAATAGACAGCGCCGTAGCGTTTTTAGATAAGTTGCTTGAAGATGATGGCGTGATATACGGCGTTACCACAGGTTATGGCGACTCGGTAACCGTAAAAGTGCCGCTTGATTTAGTGAATGAGCTACCACTGCATCTTACTCGTTTTCATGGATGTGGCCTTGGCGATGTTTTTAATCTAGCCCAAGGACGCGCTATTTTAGCGACCCGTTTAACCTCGCTTTCACAGGGGTATTCTGGTGTTAGCTGGGATATGTTGAACTTATTACGTGACTTTTTAAATCACAATATTGTACCGGTAATTCCGCAAGAAGGGTCGGTGGGAGCCAGTGGTGATTTAACCCCGCTTTCGTATGTAGCCGGTGCCATGGTTGGTGAGCGCGATGTGTATTACAAAGGCGAAATTAAAAACAGTCTAGAGGTGATGCAAGAACTTGGCTTAAAGCCATTAAAGCTGCGCCCGAAAAAGAAGGGCTGGCAGTCATGAATGGCACGGCCGTGATGACAGCTTTGGCATGTCTTGCTTATGATAGAGCAGATTACTTAGTTAAATTGACCAGCCGTATAACAGCCCTTGCAAGCCTTGCATTAAAAGGTAACAGTCATCACTTTGATGATATTTTGTTTTCGGTGAAGCCACATCCAGGGCAACAGCAAGTAGCTGCATGGATCCGTGGAGACTTAAACCATGTAGAGCACCCGCGTAACGCTGACCGCTTGCAAGATAGGTATTCAATTCGCTGTGCCCCACATGTTATTGGTGTTCTTCAAGATAGTTTGCCTTGGTTTAGGCAAATGATTGAAAATGAACTAAATTCGGCGAATGACAATCCAATTATTGATGGTGAAGGTGAACACGTGCTGCATGGTGGCCATTTCTATGGTGGCCATATTGCAATGGTGATGGATAGCATGAAAACGGCTGTGGCAAATTTAGCAGACTTAGCTGACAGACAAATAGCATCGTTAGTGGATACACGCTATAACAATGGGTTACCCTCTAATCTATCGGCAAGTAACGATGAGCGCCGTTACATTAACCATGGTTTTAAAGCGGTGCAAATCGGTGCTAGTGCGTACACTGCTGAAGCGCTAAAACTGACCATGCCAGCGAGTGTGTTTTCTCGTTCGACCGAGTATCATAACCAAGATAAAGTGAGTATGGGAACCATAGCAGCGCGAGATTGTTTACGTATATTGCAGCTTACTGAACAAGTTGTTGCTAGTACGTTGCTCGCGAGTATTCAAGGTCTACGTTTACGTATTAACAGTGGTGAGCTTGAGTTTGCTAGTTTAACTAGTGATGTACAAAGTATGTATCAAGACATTAGCGAGTTTTTCCCGCTGCTTGATGAAGACCGTCCACTAGAAGCTGTTCTTCGCTATACGGTTGACGCTATTCAAACAAAACGTTGGAGTTTATATGCATAGTCGTGGCTCGTTGCTGAGCACTCATGTTGAGATTGAAATTCCTTTTCATGATTGCGATCCAATGAATGTGGTATGGCATGGTAATTACCCGCGCTATTTAGAAGTCGCACGCTGCGAATTACTGCGTTTGTTTGACTATGACTATGTGCAAATGCAAGAGTCTGGCTATGCGTGGCCGATTATTGACATGCATATTAAGTACGTCGGCTCAGCATTGTTCACACAAAAAATCCGCGTTGATGCGTACTTAAAAGAATATGAAACACGATTACGTATCGATTACGTAATCACTGATTGCGCTACAGGTAAAAAGTTAACCAAAGCAACGACTATCCAAGTTGCGGTTGATATAGAGAAAAAAGAAAATGCAGTTTGTTTCGCCGCCTGTTTTACATGAAAAACTTCAAAAGGTGATTTAATGCGATTAAGCGTGTTGTTACTGAGTGTGCTAGTTTTTTTTCCTGTGTTTGCATCAAGCGCAGTGACAGAGCAAGGCACATTTAGCCAAGAGAAGCATTTTAAAGGATTTAGTAAACCTTTTATATCAACAGGTTCGTTTGAACTTGCTGAAGATGGCCTCACTTGGCAGGTTGAGTCTCCGGTTAAAAGCACGCTATTAATTAAGCAAGGGCAAGTATATACCCTTAACGCTCAAGATGAGCCGCAGCTACAAAAAGGCGCTGAGCCTTACGTTAATTTACTGCAAGCAATTTTAAAGCATGATGAAGTGGCGCTTGCTGAGCAATTTACGATGACAGACCATGCAGAGCCCGGTTGTCAGACTTTATTACCTAAAGATGACCTGCTAAAGCAGCTATTTAGTCAGTTCGAATTATGTGTAGCAGCAGAGCAAGTGAGCCGTGTGCGTCTTCAAGAAGCAAATGGTAACTTTACTGTATTACGCTTTGCTTATCCTCACAATGAGCAAAAACAGTGAAAGCATGGGGCCTAACGCTCGCTTGGCTGAGCCTATTAGTTAGCGCCTTAGTGGTTGTTTTTATTCTAAAACAGCCTACGTTGAATAATGATATTTTGGCTTTGTTGCCAAAGTCAAAGCCGCGTTTACAGCAAGTTGAAGAACACTTTTTTTCAGCTAACAAACAGCAGTTGAGCTTTTCTTTTCGTGGTGAGAATGCAGTAAAAGTTTATGATGATTTACATCAATGGCTGGCGAGCAAACACATTGAGCCTCGTTTTAAGTTACCAGAAATATCCCAGTTGGCAGCATTTTACGGTCAGTACGCAGGGCATTTAGTTTCCGAGGAATATAAGCAAGCGATTGGCGATGCTAATCGCTTTCAACAGTATTACTTTAATCAGTTGAGTAAAGTCGCTGATCCTTTTGTTTCAAGTACTATCAACCAAGACCCTACGCTTGCTACAGCGGGGTTCTTATCCGAGGCAATGGCGCACATGCAGCAATTTGAGCTGCAAGATGGCCGAATTAACATTAACTATCAAGGTGATGAGTATTTAATGTTATTCGTGCAAAGTACTGACAATGCCTTTTCAATAAATCAATCAATAGCTTTGAGTAATGAGATAGTTACCTATATCGCTGAGCTTGAAAGCCGCTATCCCGATACACAAATTCGCTATGCCGGTGCTTTATTTCATACTGCAGCAAATGCGCAGCAAGCCAAATTTGAAATGACCTTGTTTGGTTCGGTGAGCTTGCTGGCGCTTATTGTGATGGTGGTGTGGGTGTTTCGCTCGATAAATGCATTGTGGCTGGCCTCTGTAACCGTGATAAGCGCCGCTATTGGCGGCACCATTGCGCTGATCAGTATTTTTAGTCAGGTGCATGTATTAACCATGGTGTTTGCAGTGACGCTGATTGGTATTGCCATTGATTATGCATTTCATGGCATGCTTGATTTAACCGAGCAGCCGCAAGGTTTTAGCCAAGGGCTCAAACTGGCACTGGTGTTGTCGTTACTAACCACCACACTCGGCTACGCGAGTTTGTTTTTCTCACCAGTACAGTTACTCAGTCAAGTAGGCGTATTTGTTGTTGCAGGGCTAGTTACAGCTTGGCTTTGCACCCGTATTTTATTGCCTTATTGGCAAGCTGGCTTAACCATTAACACTGCTGCGCATCGATTAGCTAACTGCTTAAGTGGTTATTTAAAACGATTAACGCATTATCGCGCTGCACTCAGCATGCTGATGTTAGTGTTTCTGAGTGCTTTTGCCTTACTAAAACCCCCTGTGATTAATGATGATGTAAAGCTGCTAAATGCAAGTCCTGCGGATTTAATGCAAAACGAAGCGCTGCATATGTCTTTATTAGGTAAAGATAATGGGCAAATCATGATTTTATTTGCCGATAATGCGCAGCAATTACTAGAAAAACAAGAAACACTCAAGACAAAAATAACTGGGCTCAATGGTAACGTATTGATGCTTAGTGACTTAGTGCCTAGTAAGCAATTGCAAAAACAAAACTACGAGCAATTACATTCGGCCCAGCAAGCCATGAGTGTGGTTAGCCAAATGACAGGGACGCCTGTTGAGCTCTCAACATCAATGCTTGATTTAAACGCGGCACTTAATTCACCATTAGCGCCGTTAATCGCTAACCAAGTGATCTCAAACAATACACTCACCGCAAGCTGGTTTATGGTAACCGGTGTAAATAAATCCGAGCTTAAGGATTTGGCCAACGCTTCTACAGACTTAATTGTTTACGATAAAGTTGCGATGATAAGCGAAGGTTTAAGCCATTACTCAAATTCGTTACTGGTGACACTGGCTATTGCGATGATCTTTGCGTTATTACTTTTTAGCGTTAAATTTGGTTTTAAAACAGCATGTAAGCAAATTTTAGTGCTTATACTAACAACTTCAGCAGTACTGCTGCTCTGCAGTGCGCTGCAATCTCAGCTATCGATTTTTAATCTGTTAGGCTGTTTATTGATATTAGCCTTGGCAATTGATTATTTGGTGTTTTATCAAGTTAATAATTTAAGTCCTAGCAATGTGCTTGCAATTAGTTTATCAGCGGCTTCATCGATGTGGGTATTTGGCATGTTGGCCGTTTCAAAAAACGCCGGCCATTTTCAGTTTCGGATTAACGGTATTAGTGGGGCTAGTTTGTATCTATATCCTGGCGCCGCTCAGTATTGCATTACCTAAAAATAAGGAAAAATAATAGGTGAATAATCAAGTTCAACAGGCCGATGTTGTTATTATTGGTGCTGGCCCTTCAGGAGCCGTGGCTGCCAGTTTACTGGTGAAAAAAGGTTGGCATGTGGTGGTGTTAGAGCAGCAAACCTTTCCTCGTTTTTCGATTGGTGAAAGTTTATTACCCCAGTGCATGAGCTTTTTAGAAGAAGCAGGCCTTGAGCAAACGGTGCAAGCACAGGCACAATCACGTGGATTTCAGTTTAAAAATGGTGCTGCGTTTCAGCGTCGGGGCGACCACACAACGATCGATTTTACCGAAAAATTTAGCGAAGGCCCTGGCACGACTTTTCAGGTAAAACGTGCGGACTTTGATAAATGCTTAGCCGATGGTGCCATGCAGCAGGGGGCTGAAATACGTTACCAGCATAGCGTGTTTGCGTACACCGATTGTGAAGATGGCGCTTTACTTGATGTTACAGATGAAAACCAGCAACGCTATCAAATTAAAGGGCGTTTTGTACTTGATGCCAGTGGTTTTGGCAGAGTATTACCTCGCTTACTTGATTTAGAGTCAGCATCAAATTTCCCTGTACGCTGGGCTTTTTTCAGCCATTTTAAAGATAATATTAGCGATCCCCAGTTTGACCGTGAAAAAATCTTAATTAATGTTCATCCAGAGCATAAAGATATTTGGTATTGGTTGATTCCATTTAGTGATGGTACGGCAAGCATTGGTGTAGTTGGTAAACCAGAGCAGCTTGAGGATAAACAACCACTCGCTGGCTTAAATGAATTTATCGAGCAAGACAGCTATTTAAGTGAGTTATTAGCCAATCGTGAAGCAATTGGCGAAGCGCGTGCTATCAAAGGCTATTCTGCTAATGTGTCGAGCTTGTATGGTGAGCATTTTGCACTACTTGGTAATGCTGGTGAGTTTTTAGATCCGGTGTTTTCATCTGGGGTGACGATTGCATTAAAATCAGCGTCATTGGTTTCTCCTTTAGTTGATAGCTACTTACGTGGGGAGCAAGTTGATTTCAAAAACGATTACAGTGAGCCTTTGCAACAAGGGGTTAATTGCTTTAGAACCTACGTCAGTGCTTGGTATGATGGCTCATTTCAAGACGTGATTTTTTACAGTGAGAAAAACCAACAAATTCGCGAGATGATCAGTGCTATTCTTGCAGGCTATGCCTGGGATTTACAAAACCCATTTGTAAAGCAAAGCAACAAACGCTTAAATACGTTGGTTGAATTATGTCGCGATTAACACGCTCTTTGCTTTTAAGTTTGAGCATATTAGTGGCTAGTTGTGCCAGTGAATTTGCTGTAAAAACGGGCGTTGATTTAGCGCCAAATGCAGGAATTTATTTGCTTGATCCACCGCCGTCATTAGTTGCTGATAATTGGCAGCAAGTACTTGAAGTACGCCATGGTGATGAGCAGTATACGTTACTAGCGCAGCTGAGTTTAAACAGTGAAACGGGTATTAACTTGGCTGTTATGACAGCTCAAGGTATGCCTATTTTTCAATTAGAGAAAGCGCCACTTGGGCCAATTAAAAGCGAAAAAATGCTCCCAATCAACGCTGTTGATCCTCGTTATATTCTCGCTGATATCATGCTTGTGCACTGGCCGGTTACTGTGCTGAACTCGCAACTTTATGGCTTGAACCTAGTTGAACAAGGAACGACGCGACGTTTATATCAGGGTGAGCAGTTAATTAGTGAAATTCGCTATTTAGACGGTGCAACAGAACTTGTAAACTATCAGCGAAATTACAAAATTAAATTTCAAAGGGTTAATTGATTATGCCATTTTGGCTTAACGACTTAGGTATTGTTAGTGCATTGGGGGTTGGTCACCAACAGACAATGCAAAGTATCAGCTTACAACCTAAACAAACACTCACAGAGGTGACGTCGCTTGCATTTGAGCAGCGTCCAACCTTTGTCGGCTTGGTTAATGAGTTGCCATTAACAGCGTCAATGCGATTTTATCAGCTAATCGATTTAGCGCTGGCGCAAATTGCAGACACATTAGCAAGCATAAACATTCCGAGCAGCCGTATTGCAGTGGTTATTGGTACTAGTACTGCAGCCATTCAAGAAGGTGAAAGAGGCCGAAAATCCCATGCGGCGCAGGGAAAGTGGCCAGAGGGATTTGATTATTACGACCAAGCGCTCGTCGCTCCGGCCAATTACATTGCCAAAAAGCTCGCTGCAAACGGGCCCTGTTATAGTATTTCAACTGCGTGTAGTTCAAGTGCCAAGGCGCTTATTAGTGCTCGCGCCTTACTTAGTGCCGATTTAGCCGATGTGGTGATTTGTGGTGGCGTAGATAGTTTATGCCAACTCACTATCAATGGTTTTGATTCGTTATCTTCTATCAGTGATGAAATTTGTAAGCCATTTAGCGCTGACAGAGCAGGCATTAATATTGGTGAAGCCGCAGCGTTATTTGTTATGAGTAAAGAGCAGCATACAAAACAAAGTATCGCCTTTTTAGGTGGTGGTGAAAGCTCTGATGCCCATCATATTTCAGCTCCGATTGCTGATGGTTCTGGTGCAATCGCTGCTATGACAATGGCGTTACAAGACGCGAATTTAAGGCCATCAGATATCGACTACATAAATGCTCATGGGACAGCAACGCCGCAAAATGATGCAATGGAATCTTTGGCAATCAGTGAAGTGTTTGGCAAAGATACCAAGGTGAGCTCCTCTAAACATTTAACCGGGCATACTTTAGGAGCCGCCGGTGCTTTAGAGGCTGGGTTATGTTGGTTATACCTAGCTTATCCAGAGTTTAATGATTTAGTGTGGAATCAGGTTACTGAGGATGACTCTTTAGCTGAAATTGGCTTAATAACGCAGTCAGAAAAAGCAGAAATTAATCACTGTTTATCAAATTCATTTGCCTTTGGTGGCAATAATGTCAGTGTAGTATTAGGACATCTAAATGAATCACTATAAAATTGAGCAAGTAGTCCCTCACAGAAAACCAATGATTTTGCTCAATCGTCTCAGTAATTACAGCGAAGAGTCAGGTTGCTGCGAAGTTGATATTAGTTCACACAGCCCGTTTTATGACGAGAGCTTAAATGGAGTTGCTAGTTATATTGGCTGTGAATATATGGCGCAAACTATCGCGGCCTACGCTGGTGCGCTGGCAAAGGACAAAGGGGATGAAGTTCAAATTGGCTTTTTAATTGGTACGCGCAAATATAAAACCTATGCCCCGGTATTTAAAAACGAGCAGACGCTTAAAGTATCGGTCACAAAATTATATCAAGAAGAATCAGGGTTGAGTGTATTTGAGTGTCAAATTCACAGCGATGAAACATGCTTAGCAGAAGCTAAAATTAATGTGTTTCAACCACAGGACCCAATGCAGTTTATAAGAGAAAATCAATGACAAAACGTATTTTAGTAACAGGCTCAAGCCGCGGAATAGGCAAAGCAATCGCTCTTAGATTAGCTAACGATGGCTTTGATATCGCTGTTCATTGTCGCAGTGGTGTGGCTGAAGCAGAGCAAACCTGTCAAGAAATTAGTGTCCTTGGTCGCCACGCAAGCTTATTGCAATTTGATGTGTGCGACAGAGAGCTTGCTAAACAACAAATTGAAGCAGATATCGCTGAGCATGGTGCTTATTACGGCGTGATTTGTAATGCTGGTATCACTAATGATATGGCGTTTCCAGCAATGCAAGGTGATGACTGGGATAAGGTGATCCGTACCGGCCTTGATGGTTTTTACAATGTGGTTCATCCAACCGTGATGCCAATGGTGCAAGGTCGTAAAGGTGGACGTATAGTAACTATGGCATCAGTGTCAGGGATTGCTGGTAATCGCGGGCAGGTAAACTACAGTGCAGCGAAAGCGGGCATAATTGGTGCGACAAAAGCGCTTTCGCTCGAGCTTGCTAAGCGTAAGATTACCGTTAATTGTGTGGCACCTGGATTAATCGAAACCGAAATGACAGACGATTTACCAGTTGATGAAATGCTAAAAATGATCCCATTAAAACGTATGGGCTCAGTTAGTGAAGTGGCTGGCACGGTGTCATTTTTATGCTCAGATGACGCCGCGTATATCACACGCCAAGTTATTTCTGTGAATGGCGGTATGGTGTAATGAAGCGCGTTGTTGTTACAGGCATGTCTGCTATCACCGCATTAGGTGATACATGGGGCGAATTTAAATCAGCTTTGCAAAAAGGTGAAAATGCCGTTCAGTACATGACTGACTGGGATGTTGCGCCAGAATTAAACACTCGATTAGCCGCACCTGTTACTCATTTTAGTAAACCAAGCCACTACAAACGCAAACAAGTTCGCTCAATGGGGCGCGTTGCTATGATGTCGACGCGAACCACAGAGCTTGCTTTAGAAGAAGCTGGTCTGCTCGAACACCCAAGTCTAACCGATGGTTCAACAGGTATTGCCTTTGGTTCGTCAACGGGGTCAACGCCACCATTATTGGCTTTTGCGAAAATGATGGAAACTGGTGAAATGACTGGCGTAACGGCAACTAGTTACATCCAAATGATGGCACATACGGCGCCTGTGAATGTAGGGGTCTTTTTCGGTTTAAAAGGCCGAGTGATCACCACTAGCTCAGCTTGTACATCAGGTTCTCAGGGGATAGGTTATGCCTACGAAGCCATTAAGTATGGCCGTCAAAAAGCCATGGTTGCTGGTGGTGCAGAAGAGTTGTGTATCACTGAAGCCGCGGTATTTGACACCTTATATGCTACAAGCACCAAAAACGATGCTGCGAAAAGCACGCCACGGCCATTTGATCAAAATCGTGACGGTCTCGTTATTGGTGAAGGCGCGGGCACACTCATTTTAGAAGAGTATGAACACGCTGTTGCCCGTGGAGCGACTATTTATGCTGAGTTAGTCGGTTTTGGTTGTAACTCAGATGGTCAACATGTCACGCAGCCCACTGCAGAAACAATGCAAGTAGCTATCGAAATGGCACTGAATGATGCACAGCTTACTGCTAGTCAGATTGGCTATGTAAATGCCCATGGTACTTCAACGGACCGTGGTGATATTGCGGAATCTCTGGCGACTTTCAATGCCCTTGGGAAGAAACCAATTAGCTCATTAAAAAGCTATTTAGGTCACACCTTAGGAGCGTGTGGTGCCATTGAAGCATGGGCAAGTATTAATATGATGAATGATGGTTGGTTTGCACCTACTATCAATTTAACTGATGTCGATGCAGAGTGCGCTGATTTAGATTATATCAAGGGTAATGGCCGTGAAATGCAAACAGATTACATCATGAGTAATAATTTTGCGTTTGGTGGCATCAATACGTCGTTAATCTTTAAAAAGTGGCAAGCATGATCAACCGCTGCATTTTAAGTATTTTATTTGTTCTAACTTTTAATGCTTATGCTGCAGAAGATAGTGCAGAAAAAGGTGCTGCAAAAATGGAGCTAGGCGCTGGCCTGTTTTATGCTGATATCCCACATTATTTGGGATCGGATGAAAGTGAGCACTACTTATTGCCTGTGCCTTATTTTCGTTATCAAAGCGATAAAATGGCCATCGACCGCAACAATTTCACTGGTTTTTTGTGGCAACAAGAAAATCTTCATTTAGATTTATCTGCCAATGTGGGGCTTGCGGTTGACAGTGAAGACAATAAAGCCCGAGAAGGTATGGATGATCTAGATTGGGTGTTTGAATTAGGGCCTTCACTTAATTACTACCTAATAGGTGAACCAAACGCTAAACAGCACTTGTATTTAAGCCTGTTTGCACGCAAAGCCATTGCAACGGATTTCTCTGGTATTGATGATATTGGTTGGCGTTATGGACCAAGTGTGTATTATCGAGTGCCGATCATCGAAAAGGCGGATTCACAATTTTCATTAGCGTTTCGTGGCAATATCAACTTTGCTACCGATAAATACCTTGATTACTACTATGGGGTGAGTGACTTACATAGCAATGAAACTCGCCAAGCATACTCAAGCCGTTCAGGTTTTTCTGGTGCTGATGTATCAATTGGGGTACATTTTGACACACCAAAGTATTGGTTAGGTGGTTTTGTTAAATATCATCACCTTGCTGACAGTCAACAAGATGCAAGCCCGCTAGTGAAGCAAGATTATAATGTTTCGGTCGGTTTTGGGGTTGCTTGGAAATTTTATAGAAGGAATTTTTAAATGAAATTATTTATCCTTACATGTGTTTTAGTTGCTTGTTTGTTTTCAGTAAAAAGTTTTGCACGTGATGATATACAAACCCTACCTATACAAGCATTACTTGCAACCAGTAAAGCGAAACAAGCACTGTTAGATATTCCACTTTACTTTGCTGATCAAAGTCATAACACCATTAAAACTAAGTATGGTGAAGTTATCACCAATAAGAAAACCAACGCGTTTAATAAAACGGACCGTGAAGCCTGTGAGTGGGTAATGCTTAGTGCTTTAAAAGCATTACAAGAGCGTGCTGTACGTGAAGGCATGAATGCGGTTGTAAATATTCAGTCGTACTACAAGAAACGTGAGTTTGTTAGCCAAACCGAATATCAATGTGGTGCGGGTACATTTATCGCAGGTGTGGCATTAAAAGGCACTTTAGTTAAGTTATAACTAACTAAAGTCATTTTTTTTCTGTATAATTTGCGACCCTTGATATGATGGCCGCAGGTTATACAGCATGAATTTTAAATCATTTAGTTTTTCTTCTGAGCTTTTACAGGCATTAGAAGAGCTTAATTTCGAAACGCTTACTCCCGTTCAACGTAGTGCAATTCCTGCGGTAAGAAAAGGCAAAGACGTACTTGTTAGTGCGCAAACAGGCACCGGTAAAACGGCTGCTTTTGCATTGCCTATTATTCAAAAGTTATCAGAATCTGCTGTTAGTGATAAGAATGCGCCAAGTGCCCTAGTGTTAGCGCCTACTCGTGAATTAGCAGAGCAAATAGCCAATAATTTTAAAGCGTTTGCCAAATACACGGAATTAAAAACTGTTTGTCTTTTTGGTGGGGTTAATCTTGCAGGCCAAGCTAATGACTTAAAAGCGGGTGTCGATATTGTAGTTGCAACACCTGGCCGCTTACTTGACCAACTTCGTTTGGGTAACATTAGCTTAGCTAAAGTGAATCATTTAGTGCTTGATGAGGCTGACCGCATGCTAGACATGGGGTTTATCAGCGATATGCAAAATGTTATCAATGGCTGTGATGAAGCGCGTCAAATCTTACTGTTCTCTGCAACTTTTCCAGCTGCAATTAAACAGTTTGCAAGTAAAGTTTTAAAGCAGCCTGAAGTCATTCATGTAGATCAAACAAACAGTACTGCAGAAACAGTGCAACACGTTGTTTATCCAGTTGAAGAACGTCGTAAGCAAGAGCTTTTATCTGAATTGATTGGTAAGAAAAATTGGCAGCAGGTACTTGTTTTCGTAAACATGAAAGAAACCGCTGATGAGCTTGTCAAAGAGCTGAATCTTGATGGTATTCCTGCAGTTGTTTGTCATGGCGATAAAACACAAGGTAATCGCCGCCGTGCTTTACGTGAATTTAAAGAAGGTAAAGTTCGCGTACTGGTAGCCACTGAAGTAGCTGCCCGTGGTATTGATATTGAAGGTTTACCACGTGTGATTAACATCGACCTACCTTGGCTTGCAGAAGACTACGTTCACCGTATCGGCCGTACAGGTCGTGCGGGTAAGCCGGGTCAAGCAATTTCGTTTGTGAGCCGTGAAGAAGAAAACACGTTATTCGATATCGAAAAGTTAATTGGTCAGCGTATTAAGCGTATTGTTTTACCTGGTTACGAAGTAAGTAACCGTGATGTATTGATTGATAAAATAGTTAAAAAGCCATCACATTTACGCCGCAGTCGCACAAACAAGCCTTCAGGTCAGGCAACTGGCGAGGCTCGTGCGAAAAACCGTTCACGCATCGCAAATGTTCGCAAATCTTTGAAAGGCAATAAACTAAGCCTTAAAAAGTAATAAATTTTCTACAAAAAGCCCCATTGCTGTTTGGTAATGGGGCTTTTTTTGGCTCTATATATAGTACGAACGGAGTATTTTGTTAATTTTTATGGTGTTAAATGCAGAATTAGATTAACAAATGTACCATGCTGAATTACAATCGCTTTGAAATCAGTCAAGTAGCGTTTCTAACGCGTCAGTGTCTAAATGGATGTTTATGCAGTACTTAAAAAGAATTATAAAAAAAATAATCACCCCTACTTTTTTGCTTGGTGTTGTCTGTGTGCCTTTTTATGCCAATGCCTATGATAAAGCGCAATTCTCCCTTGCCCATATAAAAGAGTCCATCAGCGTTGACGGTGTAATGGATGAACCGCATTGGCAAGAAGCCACAAAAGTGTCATTAAAATATCAAAATGAACCAACCGAAAAAGGCACACCGCTTGTACAAACTGATGCCTATATGTATGAAGATGGTAAATACTTGTATGTTGGCTTTATTGCAAAAGATGATGACCCTTCACAAATTCGTGCTGCACTTCGTGACCGCGACACGCTTTGGCAAGATGACAATGTTGCCTTGATGATTGATACGTTCAACGATGAACGAACTGGTTATGAGTTTTATGTAAATCCACTAGGTGCGCAAGGGGATATGCGCATGACGGATATTGACGATTGGGTGGAAGACCCATCGTGGGATGCCATTTGGGATAGTGCAGGGCAAATTAATAACGATGGCTATGTGGTTGAAATGCGTATTCCGTTCACTGCTCTTCGCTTTCCAAAAGATCAAGCTGAGTTAACGTGGAGTTTTGCTGTATGGCGTAATTACCCGCGTGATGTATTTTATCAAATGTCGAATGTTGGTTTTGACAGAGATGTAAAATGTAGCTTTTGTCAGTTTGATAAACTAACAGGCTTTGCCAACATGACTGAAAGCCAAAACATTCAGCTTACGCCAACTTTAACTGCGCTTCGCCATGATACCAAAGACGCAGTGCCTGGTGATTGGCAAAATGGCGATATTGATACTGAAGCGGGCTTGGACTTACGTTGGGGTGTGACGCAAGATGCGGTTATTAATGCCACCATTAACCCTGACTTTTCGCAGGTCGAGGCCGATCCACTTGAACTTGATGTAAATACTACTTACTCAATTTACTACGCTGAAAAGCGTCCATTCTTTTTAGATGGCGCCTCTTATTTTAATACCAGCCAACTAGAGCTTTTATATACGCGAATGATTGCTGAACCTGATGTAGGTTTAAAATTAACAGGTAAAACCGGCGCGCACAGCTACGGCTTTATGTACGCTGACGATCAGAACACTAGTGTATTACTTCCGACGAATCAAGGTTCTGGCTTTGCTAATCTGGCAGATAAAACTCAAGCCGTAGCAGGGCGCTATCAGTTTGATATTGGCCAAAAAGGCACAATTGGTGTGATGAGCACTCACCGTGAAAATGATGATTATCATAATACGGTGTTATCTTTAGATGGCAGCTACTGGTTTAATCAATCAGATAGTTTGCAGTATCAAGTAGCAAGCACAGATACCACTAACTCAGAATTTTTAGTTGATTATTATGGCGTTGATAAAAATCAATCAGATCAAGCTTATGCTATTGAATTTACTAGAACTAAGCGTGATTACGAAGTTTATGCTAATTACGAAAATATAGGTAAAGAATACCGCTCAGACTTAGGTTACCAAGCTAAAGTTGATTACGAGCAAATACAATTAGGTGGTGGGCAAACCTGGTACCGTGATGCTGATGATGCAATCACTGAGTACAGCTATAATGCTGAATGGGATAAAACTTGGGCGCAAAATGGCGACTTACTTGAAGAAGAATATGATGGCTTTTTTACCTTTAAAGGTAAGATGCAATCGCAAACAGAAATTGGCTTTATCCATCGTAATGAATTTTATGCCGGTGAGTTTTTTAATCAAAACATAGGCTATATCTACGGTGGTTTTAGACCCATCCGCGATGTCCGTTTCTTATTATATGCTCAATATGGCAGCAAAAATTGACTACAGTAATGCAGCTCTAGGTACAATGGTCCGCATTGAACCTGAGATGACGTGGGATATTAACGATCATTGGCAGGTGCAACTAGAGCACAGCTACAGCTACCTAGATAACGAGCAAAATGAGCGTGTTTATACTGCTAACTTAACGGATCTACGCGTTTATTATAAATTTAATATGCGTTCAATGCTGAAACTCGTTTTGCAGTTTGAAGATGTCGATCGAAACAACGAAGCTTATCGATTTGATGTAAGCCAAACTAACCGCGATTATGGTAGTCAGTTAGTGTATTCGTACAAGATTAACTCACAAACACTGTTTTATTTAGGGTATTCAGATAAAGGATACCAAGACGATTCGTTGGAAGGTCTTGAGCGTGATCAACGCACCTTCTTCACTAAGCTAAGCTATGCATGGCAGCTATAGCTGAAGCAATATAATAAAAACTTGGTCAGCTTATGGCTGACCAACTTCTTCGTTTTACCTTAGTTCTTACCACCCCTTCAAGGCTTTTTAAGCCCCACTGCTTACCAATCTCGACAGCTTCATCAATTGGCTTTTTTAAGGTTATGGCATTGTATAGCGCAACGAGAGCGCCAACACGGTTGCTGCTAGCACAGTGAAGTAAGGTGGTTTGTTGTTGATGCTCATTGAGTAAGGCCTGAAGCTTAGTGGCATTTTCAATCGTAATATCAGCTTTAGATTGCACAGGAATATGGTAATAGTTCATGCCAAGCTCAGTCACTAATTCTTGCTCAGACCAATTTGTTTCGTTATCACCACGTAGGTTAATGATGTTCTCAACACCGAGTTGTTTTAACTTGGCAAAATCGGTTTGATTGGGCTGCCCTGAGGTTAATACATGCTCAGACTGGGCCTTTAGATTTAGAATATCCAGTTGTGTAGCGGTCGTTTGTGCTGCCGATACTGAAAAAGACAGTAAAGTAGCGCACGCTAATAATATGAAGCTCTTCATGTTATTCCTTCTATTAAGTTTAATTTTTGCGGTAAACGGTTTTACCACGGCTAATGGTTTCTAACACTTGTAAGTTATGAAGCTCTTCAGGCTTTATTTTCAACGGATTATTATCAAGGATAATTAAATCAGCTTGCATCCCTTGTTTTAATTGCCCTTTTGAGGTCTCTTCAAAGTGTTGATACGCCGGCCATGTCGTCATTGCTTGTAGTGCAGTATACACAGAAACACGTTGTTCAGGACCTAATACTTTATCTGTACGGGTCGTGCGGTTAACCGTTGCATCTAATACCCTTAGTGCATTTGGTAGAGCCACTGGCGCATCATGATGGGTGCTAAACATTAATCCTTGCTTGCGAACCGCATGAGTGGGTGAAATAAAATCGGCACGGGGGTGACCAAGTACCGAATTTACATGCCAGTCGCCCCAATAAAAGGTATGCATTGGGAAGAGCGATGGAAATATGCCCAACTCTTTAAGGCGATTTACCTGATCTTGACGAATTGTCTGACCATGAATAAGTACAGGGCGTCTGTCTTTTTTACCAAGCTTGTTATTGGCATTTTCAACAGCATCTAAAAATTGCTCAACGGCGGCATCACCATTTGCATGTGTCATCACTTGCCAACCATTGGCAAAGGCCGTTTCTACATATTGATAAGCTTGTTCATCATTAAAAGTAGGGTAGCCTGCATAACCTTGCTCTTGGCCTTCAGGTGCTTTTAAGTATGGATGAGATAACCAAGCAGTTTTCCCTTGCGGTGAGCCATCAAAGTTAAGTTTTACACCCCCAATGCGAAAATGATTTGTGTAGTGTTTACTGTTATAGGTTGAGTCCATAAAACTGCTGCTGGTGGCCATATCAGCATACGCAACCACATCAATCACGAATTTATCAGCCTTTGATGCTCTTACCATCGAATCATAGGCTTCTTGAGTTGCTCGGCCTTCTTGCGCTGTGGTGTAGCCGTATTTTGTGTAGAGCTTTTGTCCTTCTTGTAGCATTAAATCTTGTAAGTCAGGATCAAACGACTGCATGAGTTTAAACAGTAAACCAAAGTGTGCGTTTTCTTCGAGCACCCCATTAGGTTCTTGTGAGTTCGCCATACGACGAATTAGCCCACCTTTAGGGTTTTCTGTGTTTTCGTCGATGCCAGCCAGAGTTAAAGCTTTACTGTTTGCAACACTTAAGTGCCCCGAGGTATGAATGATGATCACTGGCTTTTCGGTGCTAACGCGGTCTAAGTCCATTTTAGTCGGGTATCTATCAAGCTCAGCATCATCGTAACCAAAGCCTAAGATAGCGCCGGTTTTTTCAATAAATGTGGTGTAATCAGGGTTATTTTGTGCGGCTGTAAGCATATTAACGATTTGCTCAACACTATTGGCATCACCATCTGGGCTAGGTAATACATTGGCTACCATGGCTTGCAAACCAACACCGTAGACATGGCTATGACCATCTACAAAGCCTGGCATCAAGGTTTTTCCTTGTAAATCAATCAGCTTTGTTTTGCCAAATTTAAACTCAAGGGCTTTAGTTTTATCACCCACAAAGATGATTTTGTCACCTTGGGTAGCGATTGCTTGTGCATATTCTGGTTCATCGCCAGTCATTGTAAGAATATCGCCACCATAATAAATGGTATCTGCAGCACTCACTTGCAGAGGTAGCGTTTTAGCTGTTTGTTCAGGGCGATTATCGCAAGCCGTTAAGGCAAGTAATGAACAAGCGATTGCGAGGTGATGTTTCATTTAAATCTTCCATGAATTTTAATTATGTCAAAGAATATAGTCTGTTTAAAAATTTTGTCTTTAAAAAATAGACTTAAATTTCATTAAAGTACAAGACTATAGCTGCACCATCGAGGCTACTACCGTTGTGAATGTTGATACCAATGCCAAAGTTGTCAAACCATGACGTCCACTTTCTACTGTCCCATAAAAAGCCGATACCATATTCATAAAAGTGATCTGTAGAAAATGCAATACGACCATCACCACCTAAATCAATTCGCTGTCCTTTAATATAAAAAGCTTGCTCAAAAAGGCCTATTTTAAACATGTTAAACTTAGCTTTAATTCCATTGAGTGTACGCCAAGTTTCAGGAGCTGCATTACTCATTCCGTCAGGGTGAGACAAGGCCCAGCCATAATAGTAATTAAAGTTAAGTTTGTATTCGTAATAGCCCCAGTGCCTTGGCAGGCGATAAATCATGGTCGCATTTGGATTTAGTACTAGTGCATTACTATTTAGGTTGGTGTAAAGATTATCAGCTAAAGGCTGTATATTACGTCTAGATTCGGGCGAGTTGTACTCGTAATCATTGTTGTAATGTAAGTAGTGACTGTTAAAGCCAAGTTGATATGACCATTTAGATCCAAAGCGCTTTCTCTGTATTAACACCGATCATGCTGTTATACACCGTTTCTGAAATATAGTCGTCAGCGACATTGTCATACAGTGAGATAAAATCTGATTGATTTAAATAGCTGACTCTACCGGTCAAACTTAGTTTGTGCTGATAAATTGGCTCATCAAGCTGCCATGTATAAGGAATGCTGTAGAGTTTGAGTTTTTTTCTAAGTGCGATACTGTCTTCATCTTTACTAGCATGTTGCGAGTTAAAACAATGTTTGCGGATCAAAATCACCAAACCCCAAGGTAATACTGTCACCATCAGTTAAAACTAAGGAGGTTGCAAATGCAGTTTCGAGTTGCTTAGTTGGGCTGGCATATAAATTAAATGTACTTAAAGCTTGTAGTAATATCCACAGCTTAAATAATAGTTTCATGCAAAATAATAATGAAAATTAATATGTTAATAATAGAAGTAAAGTTAGATTGCGACAACAGCAGGTACAAAAAAACCAAGCTTTATGAAAGCTTGGCTTTTTTACACCTCTTTGAGAAGAGATTAAGGCTGGTAATAAATCGGTGATTCAGGGCCAACTGGGAAGCCCAGAACAAATACCCACAAGTAGAATAACGCTACCCAACCAACAAAGAAGATCATACTGTAAGGCAGCATGGTCGCAACCAGTGTGCCAATACCCATGTCTTTCTTATATTTAGTTGCTACAGCCAGTATCAAGCCAAAGTAGCTCATCATTGGTGTGATGAGGTTAGTAACCGAGTCACCAATTCGATATGCAGCTTGAATGGTTTCTGGCGCGTAGCCTATTAGCATTAACATTGGTACGAAGATAGGTGCAGTTACCGCCCACTGTGCGGATGAAGAACCCAAGCTTAAGTTAACCAATGCACACATTAAAATGAATAGCACGAATACTTCAGGACCAGTTAGGTTCAGTGTTTGTAAAAGAGCGGCGCCGTTAATAGCTAAAATTGTGCCTAGGTTAGTCCATTTAAAAAAAAGCAACAAATTGCGCGGCAAAGAAAACCAGCACAATGTACATACCCATTGAGCTCATACTTTTGCTCATGGCATCAATGACATCTTTATCGTTCTTCATAGTGCCAACAACGCGACCGTAAACAAAGCCCGGAATACCGAAAGTCACAAAGATAAATACCACAATGCCTTTTAAAAATGGCGAGTGTGCAACAAGGCCTGTTTCTGGGTTACGTAAAATGCCGTCTTCAGGAACAATTGTCCAAGCAAGTAATAATGACACCACTAACAGTGAAACACCCGCCCACTTAAGGCCTGACTTTTCTTTATCGGTTAGGCCAGCAATGTCATTCTTTGGCAAATCATTGCTTGCTTCTTCAGGGTTGTACTTGCCAAGGCGTGGTTCAACGATTTTTTCTGTAACGAAAGTGCCTAAAATGGCAATTAAAAATACAGAGATCATCATGAAATACCAGTTTGCTTCTGCGCCAACTTGGTAATTTGGATCAATCATTTGTGCTGCAGGTGTTGTGATACCTGCAAGTAGCGGGTCAATGGTGCCTAGCAATAGGTTGGCACTGTAACCACCTGAAACACCAGCAAATGCGGCAGCAAGACCGGCAAGTGGGTGACGACCAAGGCTGTGGAATATCATCGCTGCTAATGGAATAAGTACCACGTAGCCAAGCTCTGACGCCGTATTTGATAAAATCGCAGCAAACACCACCATAAAAGTAACGAGCCTTTTAGATGCGCCCATCACCATGCCACGCATAGCAGCTGAGAGTAAACCTGAGTGCTCTGCGACACTTACGCCTAATAAAGCAACCAGTACCGTGCCAAGTGGTGCGAAACTGGTGAAGTTGGTAACAAGACCGGTAACGATACGCTGGAGGCCTTCTGCACTAAGTAGGCTGACAACTTCAATGACACCATCAGGGTCGCGACCCGCAGCGCCTTCCGGACGTGGGTCGATAGCACTTAATCCAAACCAATCGGCGATGCCGCTAAAAACAATAATAGCAACGCAGAACATTGCAAATAATGTGATAGGGTGGGGTAGCATGTTACCCAAAAATTCAACGGTGGCTAAAAATCGGTTAAACAACCCATTATTGCCACCCTCATGGGTATTGTGAGAGTTTATAGTTTTTGACATGTCCAGTTTCTCGTTATTTCAAAATGGCGCTAACCTAGCATTTTTTACCGGACAGATCATGTTTTAGCGGTGGGCAAAGCTAATAGGTACGTTCCAATACGCCCTTGTATAGCAAGGGATAGCGGCGCAAACGTTTACCAATGTAATCATCGGCTAGAATTTGCGCACAGATTTGGTCTACATCGTTACTTGCTTCAAACACCCAGTCAAATCGCTCAATAGCAAGCAGAAAACCACGTTTGAGGAACTGTTGTTCTCGATAGTAGCTAAGATTATCGCGGATGATATCTAACTTATCAGGGTTATTTTTAAGTTCATTAATAACTTGGTTGATAAACGCTTGCTGTTGCTTTGACTCAGTTTTTACCCGTCGTTTCATTATCTATTTATGGTTCCTGCTCTGCGATATATAGCACTTTCTTTAAAAAGTCTTCTTTGTTTTTTTCATGTTGGTAGTCAAGGTGGTAGGTATTGTGAAAACCAAAGCGAAGTAACACACCACTGCCTTTAAGATATACGGTATAACCATCGATATCGGAAAAAGCACAAATACCTTCGTATAGCTTCCCATCTTCATGATCTTCACCGTGTTGAATGATTTTCTCATATACAGAAAGAATTAATTTACCGTCTAGCTCATTTTTCATGATGACTCCTTTTTTGTGCAATACGTTTCATATCTATAAAAAGTTTAGTGCTATTTTTAATGTTTTGAGTGTTTCTAACCTCTACTTTGCGATAAATCATTAAATCTGCATTTAGCCAGCAGATGTCGAAAATTTACAATATTTTGGCTTACATTACGCTTACGCTTGGTTTTATTTAAGGAACGCACTATGAAATATAAGTTTTTCCTCATGATATTGCTGACAGGCTTGATGCTTGTAAGCCAAAGAATATCAGCGAATACAGACACGCTTATTTTAGAAAATGAAGCAGGGCAAATCGTCAAATTTGAAAGTTTCTTAGGCAAAAAACCAGTTTATTTAAAGTTTTGGGCAACTTGGTGCAAGCCATGTATGGAGCAGATGCCGCATTTTCAGCATGCTTACGAACAATATGGCGATAAAATTCAATTTGTGGCGATAAATATCGACCTCAATGATGATGCACACTCTGTTGCTAAGGTTAAAGAACGTTTTTCACTTAGCATGCCATTATTTACTGATCTCACAGCTCAGGTTGCTAAACACTATGAATTTATGGGTACCCCTTTTCATGTGCTAATTGATAGCGATGAAAAAGTGATTTTTCAAGGTCACGAAGCTGATAAAGCGCTTGATAACACGTTACGTTTGTTATCACACAATGGCAAAGTTGAAAAAGCGCGGCTACTTGGTGAAAAGCAAAGTGAAGCAACGCCTTTGGTTATTCCGAATAAAGGCAAAAAAGTAGTGCTTTTCACCGCAACGTGGTGTGATTGGTACTTGGCCGACACTCGCCCTGCTATGGCAAAGCAGTGCGTATTAGCACAGCAACATGTTAATAAGTTGGCGGAGCAAGGGGATTGATGTCGAGGTTAAAGTAAGTCAGTTGTGGACCGATCAAACTGCAGTGCGAGAATATGTTGATAAATTCTCTGCAACCATGCCCGTTTCAATCGATTATGGTAATGATTTATTTATCAAAAATGACATTAATTCGGTACCAAATCTGCTTATATACAGCGATGGAAAATTAGTTTCTAAGCAGGCTAAATTTTAGCTAAAAACTGATTAATTTTGCTTTGTAATTATGTAAATTTAGCCTATGCTCTAGGCTCATTTTTTAGTGAGCCTAGAGCATGATTGATAAGGCATTATTAGCAAAAACACGCGAATTATCAGACCGATTAATTGCATTGCAAACACCCATTCGTATCCTTGATGCAATCAATTGGGATAAACAAATCAAAGAAGAGTTTTTTAAGCACAAATGCCAGAAAAACCCTACGATTGATCAAGCCTATTACCAACAGCGTGACCTTGGTTTTGTACCAAGCGAATTGCGCCGAGGTTTTTCTGATTTAAATCGCGATATCATCAGCCAATTAGGGCAGTTAAATCCAATCGCCCAATACATGAGCAAGATGTGTACTGAATATAAAACCGTACTCAGTATGATTGAGTATCGTGGTACCCCGGAGTTTCATGATCTATCTGTTGAGTTGTTTGGTCATCCTAAAGATTTATTTCATGCTGGAGAGCCTTCACTTTCTGAGCTTGCAACCATGCTTGAGCAGCCGCTAAAGAGTATGCTTGATGCCGATATATTGCCTGATGATCCAAAAAATATAGATGCCGAAGATGCAGTTAAAATTCTCGCATCACAAGTGTCTCAAACGATGCCAGGTATCGATGTTGAGGTCATTCTTAGTGACGGTATTGTCAGTGATGCTGCAGCTGGTGCAAATAATATAAAACTTAATCAAGATGTTAAGTTTTCCCAGCGTGAGCTTGATATTCTAGAAGTGCATGAAGGCTGGATCCATGTAGGTACGACCCAAAATGGCTTAGCACAGCCTTATTTAACCTGTTTGAGTAAAGGCACACCTAGCTCTACGGTCACCCAAGAAGGGCTTGCTGTGTTGACCGAAATTATTACCTTAAAATCGACGCCTCGACGTTTAGCAAAATTAGTTAATCGTATTCAAGGTATTACGAAAGTCATTGATGGTGCTGAGTTTGTTGATATCTATCGCGACTATATAGCTCAAGGTTTAAGTAAAGACGACAGCTATACACTCACTCAACGCGTGTTTAGAGGAAGTACAGCAACGGGATTACCTTTTACCAAAGATATCGCCTATATCAAAGGTTTCGTTTTAGTGTATAACCTTATTCGTGTGGCAATACAATTAGGTCGCATTGATCAATTGCACTTATTATTGGTCGGTAAAATCTCAATTGATGATTTTAGATTGATATCACAGTTACATGATTTAGGTGTCATTGAAGATCCTAAATTTATTCCACCACACTTTAAAGACTTACGAGGCTTAGCAACTTGGTTGAGCTTTGGTCGTTTTATTGGCAACTTGTCGTTTGAACAGTTAGAAAACGATTACAAACCACTCTTTCTTTAAACAAATACACAAAAAAAATGCAGCTGGAATGAGCAGCTGCATTTTCAGTTTTAAAGCATGTTGCCTTACATGCTTTTAGTCGAGGAAACGATTAACCAGTAAGTGCGTCAACCTGCACTACATCATTGAGAATGATAACGTTTGCACGCTTGAAGAAGTTAAAATCTGTCGCGGTTGCTAATGTGTAAGCACCCATCATACGACTGATAATTAAATCACCATTGTCTAATTTTGGTAGCATGATTGACTCACTCACTACGTCGATACTGTCGCAAGTAGGGCCTGCTAATACTGATTCTACGCGCTCGTTTGATTGTTTTAACGACTCTATTGGGTATGATGCTTCATCAAATAATAAACCACTGAATGAGCCATAAATACCATCATCTAAGTAGTACCACGGCTTACCTTCACGAACTGCTTGGCCCATTACCGATGCAACACTAGTTACAGCACTTGCAACAATAAAACGACCCGGTTCTGCAATCACGCGAACTGTCTCTGGTAACAGTGCTAACGCCTCATTAATTGGCGCACAAAATTCATCAATTGGCAGCACGTCTTTGCTGTATGGCACTGGGAAACCACCACCAATATCAAGTGTACTAAGCGCTGGTAATCCTAAGTCAGCTACTTCATTCATTACTTGGTTGCATGCAGCTATTGCTGTTACGTATTTAGCTGGGCTCGCTGTTTGTGAACCAACATGGAACGACAAACCTTTTATGCGAATACCTAATTGTTGCGCGTAAGTAATGATTTCGATGGCCATTGCTGGGCTGCAACCAAACTTTTTCGATAAGTCAGCGAATGACTCTGCATTACGAAAGCTTAAGCGCACAAGTAATTCAACTTGATCTTTGTAAGCAATGAACTTTTCTAATTCATTGATGTTATCAACCACAAATACGTTACAACCGTATTCAAGTGCATCACGGATATCACGATCACGCTTTATAGGGTGTGTGTGAATAGTGCGATCACTTGGCACGCCTTGACTTGCTACTAAGTCAACTTCACCGCTCGTTGCTAAATCAAAGCTTGCACCTTCTTCTAAAAGAGTGCGAACAACCGCCGCCAGAGGAAGTGGCTTTAGTGCAAAGTGTAAAACAACACCTGGTAAAGCACGGCTTAATGCACGGTATTGATGACGAACAGATTCACAATCAAGCACCATTAGAGGTGCGCCATGTTGTGTAACTAATTGTTCAAGAAGTTGGATTGATGGTTGTGCAATTGACTCATTAGCAGCAACCGCAGCTGCAGGTACTTTGATTGTTAAATCTTGTGTTAGTGTAGAAATAGCCATTTTACTCTCCGGCAATTAAGCAACAGCTCGGGAAAATGGGAGTCCGAGTCAGTTGAGTGTCATTAAACGCACTTATTGTTATGTGCAATCAAATTCACTCTTGGATAGTTGCTCTATCGCCTTGCTACAAACAGTGTTTGTAATGTACTCGGATTGGCTATCATCAAGAAGCGGCGAGATAATATATCTGCTTTTTTTATTGTGCAAGCTTTTTTTTAGGAAATTCATGAAGCGAAAATAAATCAATTAACTGTTGTTTTTAAATGATATTTTGTATCTTCTTTTATAAACATTAAGCATTGCTTCGAGATCAGCTGACAGGTTATTGGCTTTATGAATGGCGTACAGATATTCCGCCATAGGTGGCGTCATCATGTATGTATTCATTAATCTAATAGCATGTATGCCCTCAGCCGTTTTACTGCATGTGAAATAGCCATTAGTAAACTCAGGATACTCACTAATTGGACGAGAACTTACCAGCTTTAATTGATCTTCGCTCAAGTGAGCATATAGAGACTCAGGATATGCGACGATAAAGTCAATACGTTGATTTAAAAGTAGCTTACTTAATTGCAGAAATGGATTTTCACCATAGATATTAGCAATTTTTGAGCGATATTTTTCAAAAGATGAATCTAATTGTTGATAGCTCGAGGAACCAATAATTCCGAAAATATACTTCTCTTTTAAAAGAGAGGTAACAGAAACAGGGGAAGGAAGATTGTCTATATTTGATTTTAACCCGAAAAGCTGTCTTTGCATGTGCATAAAAGTGGGTACTTTTGAAAACAGCATGTGCTCAGCTCGTTCAGCTGACTTTATTGCATTGAAAGTACAGCTAGGCTCTTTGCTTGAAAGACGCTTAATTAATCGAGCATGATTCGTAAATTGTACACTTAGATGAAATTCATCGCCTAAAGCAGGTTTGATAACTTTAAGAAAATGCTCGTTGATGTTTCTTTTATCAAACTCATTTGCAAAATAGGAGTGGGATAGGATGGTTAGTTTGCGCTTCTCACTTGCTTTAGTATCAGTACTAAAAAATGTTATGGCAAAAAATGAAACAAGAATAAATGCCCAAGCCATTTGTTGAAGGAATTGATTTGTCTGACTGTTAAACCTTGGTGTCTTCATATGGCTCGGGTATTGATTAAAAACTTAATTATCGAGCATTGGTGCTCTCAAATATTTTATCAGCTGATGCAGCAACAAAGCCGGTGTATAGCTCGCCATCTGGTTTTGCATAACGCAGAGCGAATTCATAGAAACAGCTAGGTACAGCCACAACGCCATCACTAAATTCAACTTCACTGTCATCAGCAAGTGTTGAAGATTGCTCAAGTAAAACTTCTGGTGAACCTTTAATTTCACCACCAGATGTATTTAATGCAAAACCTGCATCTTTAAGTGCCTGGTTTACGCTTTCGATGTCATCAAATTTAGCAAGCTCATTGATGCTTACTGTAAAGTGATTAGCACGGTAGCCCCACGCCGACATCCACGCTGCATACTCACTCTCTTCTAATAGCTTTTTGTAAGTTTCTGAACTTACTTGCCAATGCGTACCTGAATAGAGGAAATTATCCGCAGTTACATCGCTTTCGTCAATCTGTGAAACCATATCATTTACGATAGCTTGTAATTCTTCTGAACATTGCTCAACAAGTAGTTCAGAGATAAATACTTTAGGTTGTTTTGGATCAGAATGTTCAAAGTGCTTAGCGTACAATTTCTTTGCCTCAAAATGGTACTCGCCGCATTCTTTATAACCAACTGCTAAAAAGTGCGCAGCTAGCTTTTCTAAACCGATTTTTTCATGATTAAAAGTGCGTAGAGCGATGTGATCGTTAATCACGTCATCTTTTTGAGTAGAGCCTAATAGCTCATGTACTTTTACTGCCGAAGGCGTAACTGATAAATAGTTTTCCCATAGGTTTTCAAATAGGGCGTTTACATCTGTGTGCATGTTTAATTCCTTCAATTAAGGCGGGAAGCCGCCAATCAATTATTCAATAATTAAGCCCGGCGCAAGGGTCTGTGGTAAGTTAACTTTTTCGGCTTCAACAGAAGCAACAGGGTACGCACAGTAATCAGCAGCATAATAAGCGCTCGCTCTGTGGTTACCACTGGCACCAATACCACCAAACGGTGCAGCGCTTGATGCGCCTGTAATTGGTCGGTTCCAGTTAACGATACCGGCACGAATACGCTTTAAGAAATGTTGGTAGTCATTACTATCATCACTTAATAAACCAGCAGATAAACCAAATGAGGTGTTATTCGCTTCATTAATCGCGCTATCGAAATCTGTGTAGCGGTAAACCTTGATAAGAGGACCAAAGTGCTCTTCATCAGGCATATCTTCAACAGCTGTTACATCAATAATACCAGGGCTTACAAAACCTGTACCCGGTTCTAAATGCTTAAGCTCAACAAGAGAAGTCGCTCCCATATCAAGTAACTGTTGCTGAGCTGCAACCATACCTAATGCGGCTTTTTCGCTGATCATTGCACCCATAAATGGTTGATCTTCGCTGAAGCTGTCGGCTACTTTAATTTGTTTTGTTGCAGCAATTAATTTTTCTAAAATTGCATCGCCATTTGCCGAGTTCTCAATGAATAAACGACGAGAACAGGTACAACGTTGGCCAGAAGTAATGAAACCAGACTGAATAATATCGTGAACAGCCGCGCTTACATCAGCGACATCTTTTACGACTAGTGGGTTATTACCACCCATTTCCAGCGCTAAGATTTTACCTGGGTGACCTGCAAATTGCTTATGTAATAGATGGCCTGTATTAGAGCTACCAGTAAAGAATAAACCATCGATATCTTGATGAGATGCAAGTGCAATACCTGTGTCTACTTCACCTTGTACTAGGTTAATCACACCAGCAGGCAAACCTGCTTTTAGCCAAAGCTTTAAAGTGAACTCAGCAACATGAGGCGTTAGTTCTGATGGCTTAAATACAACTGTATTACCTGCTAAAATAGCAGGCACAATATGACCATTCGGTAAATGACCAGGGAAGTTGTATGGGCCAAATACTGCAACAACACCATGAGGCTTATGGCGTATAAATGCTTTAGCGCCCGGCATTGGGTTTTCTGTAGTGCCCGTACGTTCGTTATAGGCCCTGATTGAAATGGCAATTTTACCCGTCATTGCACCTACTTCGGTACGTGTTTCCCATAATGGCTTGCCTGTTTCACGGGCAATGATGGTTGCGAACTCTTCACTGTGCTCTTTTAGTTCAGCAGCAAAATTTTCAAGAATTACAATGCGCTGTTCAAGGGTCATATCAGCCCAGTCAAGCTGAGCATTACGGGCAGCTTTGATAGCATCGGCTACCTGTTCAGCCGTGGCTGTTTTACCTTGCCAAACAACCTCGCCATTACTTGGGTTGATTGAACTAAAATCATGACCAAGGCCTGCTTGCCATTGGTTATCGATAAGTTGAGTTGTTACACTCATTTTAAACTCCTTAAGTGGTTACAAACGGAAGAACCGTGCTGCATCCCCTTGTTTCAATTTAAGTGCATCTGCCACTTCTTGGCTGACGATTAACGTATGCTTAGCGTGGTTATAATGAGCATGTTTGGTGAATGTTGCTCTAAAGTCATTCACGCCCTGGTTGCAGATAGCTAATGTATCTGAGCTTTTCTCATTGATATGGGCAAGCTCACCAATGGTGATAGGGCAAACTTGTGACTCACGAACACTGCGAATATTGCCAAGTTTTGCTTCAACAGTTGGCCCTGCATCGAATAGGTCTACATAACCTCGGTGCTCAAACCCTTCTTTTTCTAGAAGTTTAAGCGCTGGCTTTGTTTTTTCATGGACCTTCCCAATCACAGCTTGTGCTTTTTTGCTCAGTAAGTTGGCATAGATAGGGTACTTAGGCATTAATTCGCTGATAAATACTTTATCGCCTAAACCAACTAAATGGTCTGCCTGTGGGAACTCAATGCTAAAAAAGTGCTCTTGTAACCATTGCCAGAACGGTGAGTGACCGTCTTCATCACTAACACCACGCATTTCTGCGATGATTGTGTCAGCAAAACGTTCACTGTGCTGCGCCATAAATAAGAAGCGCGAACGTGATAAAAAGCGACCCGTTAAACCTTTGCGGTTTTGCTCACGTAAGAACAAAGTACAAATTTCAGAGCAACCTGTATAGTCGTTACACATACTTAGAATATCAACGGTGTTATATACGTTGAGAGTGCGTGAATGGTGAACAGTTTTACCTAGATGGTAATGATACAAAGGAACTGACATACCCACAGCAGCTTCAATAGCCGTTGTACCTATAACTTCACCCGTTTCACTGTCTTCTAAAACAAATAAGTAGGTTTCGTCTTGTGGTTTATTAATGTCTTTTGCAAAACTGCGTTCCGCGCGTTCGATTTTTTCTTGTAGTAAATTGTCGTCAACCGGTAAAGAGGTAAAACCATGACCAGATTCAACAGCAATTTGTTTCAACGCAGCAAAATCATTTGCTGTTATAGGACGTAATACTTGCATTAAGTGCACTCCAATGGCGCATGCTTAAAGCATGCGCCAACTAGGATTAACCGTTTACAACGTCTGCAACCGCTTTTTCAAAGCGAGCTAAACCTTCTTTGATATCCTCTAATGGAATCACTAAAGACGGTGTAAAGCGAACAACATTTGTACCAGCAACAAGACTCATTAAACCATGTTTTGTGCTTGCTACTAGGAAGTCACGTGCACGGCCTTCAAATTTGCTGTTAAGAACCCCACCTAATAATAGACCTTTACCACGTACTTCACTAAACACGTCGTATTTTTCGTTGATTGCAGCAAAACCGTCACGTAAAAGTTGTTCACGCTCTTTAACACCTGCTAGTACTTCTGCTGTATTTACAGTATCAAAAGCAGCTTCTGCTACTGCACAAGCAAGTGGGTTACCACCGTAAGTAGAACCATGGGTACCCACTTTTAAATGCTCTGCAATGCTAGCCGTTGTAATCATTGCACCAATTGGGAAACCACCACCTAATGCTTTTGCTGTCGTAAGAATATCTGGCGTTACATCTAAACCTTGATATGCATATAAATCGCCTGTGCGGCCGACACCAGTTTGTACTTCATCAAAAATAAGTAATGCATTGTGCTTATCACATAACGCACGAACGCCTTTAACGAACTCGTTAGTTGGCGAAATAATACCGCCTTCACCTTGTAAAGGTTCCATCATAACGGCACAAGTGTTGTCACTGATAAGCGCTTCAAAAGCAGCTAAGTCATTATAGTCACAGTGATCGACTGCAGCTGGCTTAGGCCCGAAACCATCAGAGTAAGCCGCTTGGCCACCGACAGTAACAGTGAAGAATGTACGACCGTGGAAACCTTTGTTGAAGGCGATGATTTGATTCTTTTGCTCACCATGGACATCTAATGCCCAACGACGTGCTAGCTTTAATGCTGCTTCATTGGCTTCGGCACCTGAGTTTGCAAAATATACTTTATCTGCAAATGTTGCGTCTGTTAGCTTTTTAGCTAAACGCAATGCCGGCTCATTCGTCATAACGTTTGATAAGTGCCAAATTTTTTCGCCTTGCTCTTTAAGCGCATTGACAAGAGTCGGGTGACAATGGCCTAAACAATTAACAGCAATACCACCTGCAAAATCGATAAATTCTTTACCGTTTTGATCCCAAACACGTGAGCCTTCACCGCGAACAGGAATAACCTCTGATGGGTTGTAGTTTGGTACCATTACGTCGTTAAAAAGTTCTCTTGTTACTTGCATTTATTGCACCTAAATCTGGCTTAGTATGAAAAAAGTTAAATTGCAAAAAATAGGTCAGTTAAGCCGTTCCTGCCTAATTAAGCACGATGAGATTATTTTTCTTATCTATTTTTCTTATTATCTGGGTTAGAGACTTAAATTTGCAGTGCTATTTTGTGAAAAATGACTAAAATAAAAAGCAAATTAACGAACGGAGTAGTCAAATTGATAACTGCACAAGATGAAAAACTATTAGCTATTTTAAGAACCAATGCTCGTGCGAGTATTTCAGACCTTGCTAGAGCGCTTAACTTATCGCGATCAACAGTGCAAAGTCGAATGTTAAAATTAGAAGAAACAGGTGTAATCAAAGGCTATAGTGTAGACTATGGTGATGCCTATTTGAGCCAAATGGTATCGGCGCATGTGTCGATTAAAGTTAAGCAAAAACTCACTACCAAAACTAACCTTGAGTTAAAGCAGATTGATGCTATTTCACAGCTCTATGCAATTAGTGGTGAATTTGATCTTATTGCTGTTGTTCAAGCGCAAAACCTAGAAAAACTTAGCCACCTTTTAGATGATATTGGTAACTTGGATGGCGTGGAGCGAACAACGTCGTCGGTGATTTTAGAGACGAAGTTTAAGCGTTAACCCTTTATCGGGTAAAACTGGCTCTATTGTCTATAATGACTTTAATTTGTTAGTTATTTGGGCTTATGTCGATGCTTGCTTCATTATTGCTCTCACTCACTGTGGCTCAGCCTTTTCAGTTAGGCACTAATCTGCCCCTTAATGCACCTCACAATGCAATAACTCATGTTGAATGTATTTTTAAGCAAATCAATGTGCCATTTAAGTTACAGAAGTTACCTTGGTTAAGAGCAAAAAGAGAAGTGCAGTTAAATCGACTTGATGGTTACTTTACTGCGAACCTGTTGTCAAAAATGCAGCAATATGGTGAGCTCTCAGCCCCTATGTTTCTAGAAAACTGGTACTGGTTTACCCATGCTGATTCGGCTTCGATAGCCGAACACGATCTTCGTTATGGAGTCGTAAGAGGCAGCCATCAGGCTGATTGGTATCAATTAACTAATCGGAAAATAGAAGTCGAAGTCAACACTACCCAAGAGCTTATCAAAGTATTCAAAAAGCAGCGGGTAGACAGAATACTGCTTGATTTAGAAGAGTTTGAATTCAACGCTGTGCAGTTACAAATAAAGCCAGATGAATATAAACAAACATTCTACCGTTATGTGCCTTTGGGCTTATTTGCTGCAAATAAAACGCTTGAGGAGTTTCCTGAATTTTTAAATGCTTTTAACAGCCACATAAGTAGCTGTTCACAAAGCCCCTTTGTATTGTCAAAAATCGAAAAACAATCCTTAGTGAGAGCGCTTTTTGAACAAATAAAAGTATTAGCTAATGCAGAGCTGGTGCAACAAGCCGTAAAAAAAAGTAACAGGCAACTAATTTCGAGTGAAGAGTTAGAGCAGTTTGATAATCTGTGGGAACAGCAGGTTATTGATAATAAACCGATTATGGCCGAAAGCTACCTAAAGCTTGAAGGTTCACAATTCTTACAAGTGTGGCAAAGGCAGATGCAAGGCATCATTACTGAAATAATTGTCACAGATAAACAAGGTAAAAATGTCATTATTAGTGCAGTCACAACCGACTATTGGCAGGGTGATGAAGCTAAGTTTTTAAATATGTATCAGCAAGATGATGACTACTACATTGATACCTTGGAGTTTGATGAGTCGACTAAACATTTTCAAGTACAGTTCAGCGTGCCTATATTCGATGAAAAAAAACATCAGATAGGCGTACTGATTTTAGGCGTTGATGTTGAAAAAGCACTCTCTAAATAATGCTTCTTCTCTATTGATTGGATCTGGGCGCTTTGCGGATGACTTTTTTTTCGACTTCATCGAGTTTTATGACATAAGCATTCCCACCTATGCCTTTAAATTCTTCGTCAGTAAAGACAATGGTGTTGTCATCATAAAAGGTGATAGCTTCTTTTTGAGTTACGATACCTAAATCAATACGTGATACATCGGCTGAGAAAAACTTATCGCCTTGAAAGTTTTCAAATAACCAAATGCTGGTGGAATCAAGAAGAGCCAATTTGCTCCGGTCTGGGCTGAGGGCCGCAGATGTGATCCAACATAGCTTTTCCATTGTGGTGCAAGTTTGAAACGAATCAATCAATTCAGCATCAAAATTAGCAGCATGATCACCAACTTTATAAACTTTCGTAATACCATCGAATGGTTCAGTACGATTTTTAGTAAATAGGTATAGATGTCGGCCAAGCGCTACAAAGGCTTCTAAATCAAAGTTACGTTGATCAGGTTGAATAGGGCTGCCATCCATCTCTGGGTAAGTAAATTTGATTATCTCTGCTTCTGTGGTGTCGCTTTTGATGTCGATAGGATTTTCTATTTTATAAATGGTTAGCCATTTTCTGTCGTTTTTATTATTGCCAAAATCTCCTAAAAAGAAGTGACCAAATTTATTTTGCGTCATATCTTCCCAATCAATATTTTTAGCATTGGTTACCAAAATTTCTTTTGCAATTGAACCATCTTCATTAAGGCGGTAGAGTTTTGGCTGATCGCCACTGTCATTAATCGCCCAAAGCCGGTTAAATTTATCAAATTCAATCCCTGAAATTTCTCTCAGTTTCGGATCTACAGTTAAACGTTTTTTGCTGTACAGGGTGTAAATGGATGAAGCAATCAACAATCCGATGACGGTGACTGACAAGGTTAATACCGTAAGTAAGCTTTTTTTTAACATTAACAAGGGAGTGGCTTTGAATAATGTGTTCATTATAACTTACTAAAGCGGCTGCTGTATATTCCAAACCCCTGTCCCAGTGACAGACACAAAGTTAATGTTATCCTGCAAGACTTTATGGCCAACATTAACTGATGACTCAGGATGACTAACTAAGTAGCCTTGAACACAGTTAATGCCCATCGATTTAACTAACTCAAATTGAGCGAGTTCTTCAACCCCTTCGGCAACGATTTTCAAACCGAGTTTGCGGCCAAGCTCGCTAACCGAATGCATGATTTCATTATACTTAAGGTTATCGTTAGCTTGTGACACAAACAACTTATCGAGCTTGATCACATCTATAGGTAAGTCTGCAAGGGTACTTAAAGAGCTAAACCCTGTACCAAAATCATCAATTGCAATAGTGATCCCTTCCCCTCGAAGCTTTTCTAATGATTCTATAATCTTATTGCTTGCTTTGATTAAAGTTGATTCGGTAATTTCTAGCATTAGCGCTTTTGCTGGTAGCCCAGTTTTAGCAAGCTTTTCCATTACCCACTCATAAATGTCGTAATGCTTTAATTGGACGCCGGATAAATTAACCGAAATAGAAACTTTATTCATACCGGCATTGTACCAAGCTGACATTTGCCGACATGATTCAAGCATGATCCAATCGCCGAGTTCCAATATCAGGTTTGACTCTTCAGCAATAGGGATAAACTCATCTGGTGTAATGAAACCTTCAACTGGGTGCTCCCACCTAACGAGCGCTTCAAAGTAGTCAATAGCACAGTCATCTACGTGGACTATGGGTTGGAAAGATAGATGAAAACTATTACTGGAAATCGCAAGACGCATCTCTTCTAACAAGTAGTGGTAGCGGCGAATTTTTTTGCCCATTTCAGGTGAATACACCTTAAATATTCCGCGGCCGTCAGTTTTAGCTCGGTACATAGCCACATCTGCCATTTGTAATAATGCTTGTGGAGTAGCTGCACTATCGGGATAAACAGCAATGCCAATACTGGCACTAATTTTTATCAGCTTATTACCTAAGACAAAGTCGCGTTCAATTTCATGCAACACATTCTGTGCAACTTCTAATGCCTTTCCTTTATTATCTTTCAAGTTAATGAAGATAGAAAATTCATCACCTCCAAGTCGAGCTAGGTTTTGTTCTAATTGACTAATTGGTGAAATGTTACTTATTTTATGATGGCGTAAAACACTACTTAAACGAGATGCAACTTGAATTAAAACATCATCTCCAAAGCTATGACCAAAAGAGTCATTAACCTGTTTAAATCCATCTAAATCAATAAATAATAATGCGCAGCTAAACTTATTAACTTCTGCAATTCTTAGCTGTTTGGCAAGATGCTCTATATAAGCATGTCGATCAATAAGGTGGGTCAATTTATCTTGATAAATACTGACTTCAGTTTCGCGGGTGTAATTAGTGATATATGTACTTAGAGATTGAAAGTTATTTTGTAACTGTTCAAGTTGAGTACGTTTTGTATGATGAGAATTGATGGCAATATTTAGGCCACTGAGCAATTCTATAAATTGATTGTTAAGAAAATCAAGTCTTTGATTTTCTATTTTATTTTTGAATCTTAAACTTATTAGCCAACTTACAGCTAACGCTAATAACAGCAAGATGATTATGTTAATAGGTGCTAAAAGCGTAGCAATTACAAGGTCTGAAGCACTCGTTGTAATTACAGAATCCGCTGTGACATTAATTACAATATAAGCGATGTCGTTGTTGTAAATTAAGTGCTGTCCACTTAAAACAAGATTATACCAAGGGGCAGCAACAACATTTACTTGCCCTTGTTCGAAGGTATGTATGTCTATGCCTTTAGGAGCATAAACTAAATCATTGACTTGTTTAGTCAAAAAGATATTAAAGCCGTATATAAAAGCTATTAGAGTTATAATACATATAGATAAAATTCGAAGAGTATTAGCCATAAATTACTACCGTTTTGGTGTTTTTGTTTTACTATAAAACCTCACCAGTTAATGAATTGAGTATATTGTTTGTGTTTAAGATAGACAAAGTCTTTCTCATACTTTGGGGTTTGGATGAGTGCTTAATGTGAAAATTCATAGCGTTTAGTGTTATGTGTATACAACTTTAAGGTTGCATTAGGGTGGTTTTCCTATAGCTTTTATACTATTTTGTTTGTGTTGCTAAAACAATTTTTGTTATTAGTTTTTAAATCTGGTTACTAAAAGGTTTTAAATTTTTACATTTGTACCCAATATCACGGCGGGATCGCACTTTGTAAAAAGGCTTTAACATCCGCCTCTTTTCTGATCTAATAACGCCCACATTGTCACTATCTACTTGTTAATTATGTCGTTATTTAGCCACCTTGAACTTGTGGAAGATAAGCGTTCTTTCATCAATCAACATCATGACCTTACTGATGTCTTATTTCTTATCATTTCGGCGGTTTTATCTGGTTGTGAAGGCTGGAAAGATATCGAAGTGTTTGGACACAGCAAGCTGTCTTGGCTCCGACAGTTCAGAGCATTTAAACATGGTATTCCAACGCGACATAGTATTGCTCGTATTCTTAAAACAGTGGAAACTGACTCTCTGATTTTGGCCCTGCTTAGTTGGGTTAACGAGCAACGAACTCAATCTGACAAGCCAATTATTGCATTTGATGGGAAAACTCTGCGTGGTGCCAGTAAAAAGCGTGAGGATAACTTACACTTGGTGTCCGCTTTTGATTGTGAATCTGGTTTAACTTTGTATCAGCGTACCGTAGAAAGTAAATCTAACGAGATCCCAGCAGTTAGGGCCTTATTAGATGTGCTCGATATTTCAGACTCTATCATCACACTAGATGCACTACATTGTCAGAAAGCGACACTCTCAGCACTGACTTCAAGAGATGCGGACTATTTGGTTCAGGTCAAAGCAAATCAGAAAACGCTTTATAAAGCAGTCGCTTCATGTTTTGAAAAAGCTTTTGAAGAAGAGGGAGATTTGCCTGAGGACGTACAAACCAGCAATGGGCATGGACGTCAGGAAACACGGATCACTTACGCTCTAAAAGCAGACAAACTGCCTAAAGAGATAAAAGAAAAATGGCCAGGGCTTACTTCGTTGGTCGCAGTCGAAAGGCACAATAAGTCCGACTCAATAATAAAAATAGACACGCACTTTTATGTTACTTCTGTCGAGCCAGATGCACAGATGTTGCAGAAAGCAATCCGCCATCATTGGCACATAGAAAATCAGCAGCACTGGGTGTTGGATGTCGTCTTTAAGGAAGACGCTTGCCAGATAAGCGAGCCGATTTCGGCGGAGAATATGGCGCTGTTCAGACGGGTTGTTCGCAACCTGGTAAAACAGCACAAAGGCCGTAAAGACTCGATACGCAGTAAGTGTGTTAGGGCTAGTTTTGACGATGAATTCAGGGCTGAGCTTATCTTTGGTTAATACTTGTTAACAAAGTATGCTCTCACCCTGTACCCAATATCGTGCTGGTTGTTTTGTTTTTAAATTTTAAAGTTTATATATTTAATTATTTTATCCATAGGTTTTTAGTTTTATTTATTATCTATAGAGTTTCAGGTGGTGTTATTAATTTTGATAGAGGTGACTCTGTAAATATAGATTTCTTTGTCAGAACAAATTGCTATTACATTGCAGGTTTAGCAATGCGTACTATAATTTGATGAATGGCTTTCAGCTTTTAATTTACGCTTTTCTACTTATTGTTTTTACACTTTTACTGAGATAATTTTTAAAAACGTTAATTGGACAATGTTGAAGTTAACGGTTGTTTTATAATTTTATTTTTTAATAATTTATGTGGTAGTAGCATAGTAAGTAGTTAAGAATTTAAACTTTGTTTTTACTTATTTTGTTGGTTTATTTATAAAAACAGTGTGGCGTAAACAAGTTTTCATTTTTGGAAATAATTAGCTAATGTTTTTTGATGAGTGAAGTAGTGTCTCTTTTGGTGCTTTTACTCTAATTAATCACTTCAATTTTATTCACTTTACCCAACCTAAATTGTTATCTACTTTTTATAAGTTATGTAGAGAGCTGATAAAAATGACGCTGAAAATAAAGTATATTTTACCATCAACTTGGTTCAGTTATTGCTCGTAATAATATAGCAATATGATTGTTGTAATTTTGTATGTTTTACGTACTATTTTGGTGCAAAAAATAAACAGTTGCACTGTCATAATGCGTAAATATAGGTTTGATTTACTAACACGAACTTGATGTTTTTGTAAGCAAGATAGCAAAACCTGCAACGCACAGTTTCCGCTCAATGATTTATTAGTGCGGGACTGTGGCAAGGATTAATTTACCAATTGGTTGAATTGGAGCCCACTATGTTAAGTAAACGTTTTTTTAAAACTAAAGACGAAACCGAAGTAACCTTTGAATTCCAACACCCTGACGCTGATGATGTGCAATTAGTCGCAGAATTTACAGATTGGCAACCAGTGCCAATGAAGTTCAATAAAAAAGAACAAGTTTTCAAATACAAACAGCGTTTACCTTTAGATCAAGAATTTCATTTCCGCTACTTAATTAACGGCGAAACATGGGACAACGATCACCAAGCTGATGGTTATATTCCTAACGGTTTTGGTACTGATAACAGCATTGTTAATACCCAGCGCGCTTAGGTGTTTTAATGCAGTCACTTTCGCAGTTATATTACCTGCATGGCATAGGCTATGAATACACTAAGTACACTGGCGAACATGTTATTTTCGATGAAAGTACACGTAGGCAGGCACTTAGTTGTTGTGGTATCGATACTCAAGATGAAGATGCAATTAAGCAACTTAATTTTGCATTAGATGCAGGTACTTGGCTGAATTTGTTGCCTCAAACAAGTATTGTTGAGGCACATCAGCCTATTTTGAAAGTACGCTTAGATGAACGTTTGTTATCACGATCATGCACATTAAGCGTTCCTTCGTTAAATATTTACTTTACCCGTGAAAACTTACAGGGTTTAGAGGTACTCGGAGATTATGGTCTAAATGGCATACGTTATCTCGAACTCGCTTTACCAGTTCCTGACATGCCGATTGGATATCATGATGCGCTAATTTCTGTTGCAGATCAGCAGTCTCACAGCCAACTTTGGGTAGTACCAAAAGAGTGTTTTTCTATTGATGATAAAAAGCGTTTAGGTTTATCTATTCAGCTTTATAGCTTATGTAATGAAGATGGTTTAGGTATTGGTGATTTTGCGGATTTAGAAAAGCTGATTCAAGAAGCAGCAGCACAAAATATGGATTATGTGCTACTTAATCCCTTGCATTTATTATTTGAGCATAGCCCAGAAAGAGCAAGCCCTTATAGCCCAAATTCCCGAGCTCTATTAAATCCTTTATATATTGCTGTATCGCAATGCGAGGACGCCAAAAATAATAAGGTACTTACTAAATTATTAGCAGATAAGCCGCAACCCAATTCGTCTTACATCGATTACACATCGGTCAGTGAATTCAAATATCAAGTATTTAGTTGTTTGTATCAGCACTTTTGCGAGTTTGCCTCACCAGATCGAAAAGAACAGTTCGCGATTTTTTGTGATACGCATAAGCGTAGCCTATCCACCATGCTGGTTGGCGATCGTGATTATGCAAGTTACTTACAATGGCAAGCGCATTCACAATTAAATATATGCCAACAAGCAGCCCGTGATAGTGGTATGGCTATTGGCCTAATCAATGATTTAGCTGTTGGGTGTGCAGGTGATGGTAGTGAGTTTAAAAGCCAAAACGAACTTTTTGCCGAAGGTGCGCATGTCGGCGCACCACCAGATCCTTGGGCTGAGCATGGCCAAAACTGGGGGCTACCAGCCCTTAATCCGCAAAAGTTAAGCAAGGACAACTTTGCATTCTATCGTTCGCTTATCCGAGCCAATATGGAAGACGTTGGCGGTCTGAGAATTGACCATGTAATGGCAATTCGTCGACTTTGGTGGTGCTTCAAAAATAATTCACAGCAAGATGGTTGTTATGTCTATTATCCATTTGAGCATTTATTAGCGGTGCTTAAAATTGAATCTCACCTTAATCAATGTGTGGTGATTGGTGAAGATTTAGGAGTTGTACCGAATGAAGTACGTGAAGCTCTAAAAGCGAGCGCAATATATTCTAATGGACTGTTTTATTTCGAAAAAGATTATCAAGGCGAGTTTTTAGCCGCTGAGCATTTTGCTCCTCAAAGCTTATTAATGATAGCAAACCAT
This sequence comes from Pseudoalteromonas sp. SCSIO 43101, assembly GCF_023650775.1. Taxonomy (NCBI): domain Bacteria; kingdom Pseudomonadati; phylum Pseudomonadota; class Gammaproteobacteria; order Alteromonadales; family Pseudoalteromonadaceae; genus Pseudoalteromonas; species Pseudoalteromonas sp. SCSIO 43101. Next base: position 57,096 of record NZ_CP072674.1, on the reverse strand, counting down.
GACGTTCCACCTTTTAAAGGTTGGTGGATTGGCCATGATATTACCATTAAACAACAATATGGTTTGCTAGATGAAGGGCAAGCAAGGGCTCTGTTTGATGCGCGAAACCTTGAAAAGCAACGCATGCTAAACTTTATAGCGCGCGAATCAGAACAATATTTATCGTTAGATGCAGACGCTTTCTTGGTATATGAAGCTCTGGCATCGTCTTTAGCAGCAGCACCAGCAAGGCTATTTACTATTCAAATAGATGACTTAGACCAGCAAGTACTGCCTGTAAATATCCCCGGTACAGACAAAGAGTACCCAAATTGGCGGCGTTTATTATCGCGTCCAGCGGCGGAAATTATTAAAGCGCAACAGTCATTCTTAGCCAATTTAATCTCGATAAGGAATCAATAATGCGAAGTCGAGTTCGTCAAGAGCAAAATGCACAACCTATTATTTATCAAAAACAGATAGATGCATTAGTCAGTGGTTGTTTTAGAGACCCCTTCAGCTTTCTTGGGCCTCATAAAAGTGATGACTCAAGTTATGACATACGTTGTTTTTTGCCTGGTGCTAGTAGTGTTACGGTTATACTTGGTACAGAAAAAATCGTTGCGCAGCAACAAGGTAATAGTCACTTATTTATTGCTAATATCAAGTCAAAAACAAAGCCTGACTACCAACTAGATGTCAGTTATAGCGATGAATTTAACCATCTACAACATGATGAGTACAGTTTTGATAGCACCTTAGATGAACAGGCTATGTATCTGTTTAATGAAGGTAGTTTAGAGCATGCGTATCAACATTTTGGTGCTCATTTTGTATCTCAACAAGGCGTCGATGGTGTACGTTTTACAGTGTGGGCACCGAATGCCAGTAGTGTATCTGTGATTGGTGAATTTAACTATTGGCAGCGTAATCGTCATTTTATGCGTTTTCATCCAGCTAGTGGTGTTTGGGAGTTGTTTATCCCAGATCTAAAAGAACATCAATGTTACAAGTTTGCCATCACAACATTGACAGGTGAAGTCCTTGAAAAAGCAGACCCGTTCGCGTTTAAAATGCAACAAGCACCGGGTACTGCGTCAGTGCTACAAAAGCTAAAAACAGGTATTCAGCTTTCTGAAAAGGCGTTAGCGAATCGTGCTAAACGAAACTGTGTCGATGCGCCTGTTAGTATTTATGAAGTGCATGCGGGTTCTTGGCAAAGACGAGATAACGGTGAGCGCTATCTAACTTGGCGTGAACTTGCTGATAATCTTATTCCATATACTAAAGAACTCGGCTTTACGCATCTACAATTAATGCCAATCAGCGAGTACCCATTTGATGGTTCTTGGGGTTATCAACCCGTTGGATTATTTGCCCCGACTAGTCGCTATGGCAGTTTTGAAGATTTTGTTTATTTTGTTGAACAGTGTCATGAAGCCGATATCGGTCTTATTCTTGACTGGGTACCCGGGCACTTTCCTAGCGATCCTCATGGTTTACATCGTTTTGACGGAACCCATTTATTCGAGCATGCTGATGTTAGACAAGGATTTCATCCAGATTGGAATACGTATATATACAATTATGACCGAGCAGAAGTTCGCAGCTTTTTAATTGCAAATGCAATGTATTGGTTAAATGAGTTTGGCATTGACGGCTTACGTGTTGATGCTGTTGCTTCAATGCTTTATCTGGATTATAGCCGTGAAGAAGGGCAGTGGATTGCAAACCAATTTGGTGGTCGAGAAAACCTAGGCGCCATTGAGTGTTTAAAACAAGTAAATATGCGCTGCTATGCAAAAAATCCAGGCATAATGATGGTGGCTGAAGAGTCGACAGCATGGCCAGGGGTTACACGCCAAGTTGATCATGATGGTTTAGGCTTTGGTTATAAATGGAACATGGGTTGGATGAATGACAGTTTGCATTATATGCAACGTGATTCGATATACCGTTCGCATCATCATCATGAAATGACTTTTTCAATGGTTTACGCTTACAGCGAAAACTATATTTTGCCGCTTAGTCACGATGAAGTCGTGCATGGTAAAGGCTCATTAATAGAAAAAATGCCAGGAGATGATTGGCAAAAGTTTGCAAACTTACGTGCATATTATGCGTTTATGTGGGCGCATCCGGGTAAAAAACTGTTATTTATGGGTGCAGAAATCGCCCAACGCAAAGAGTGGAATCACGATCAATCTCTTGACTGGCATTTGCTTGAGCATATGAGCCATCGTGGTATGCAGCAAACTATCAAAGAATTGAATGCCGTTTACACAAGCACCCCAGCCTTGTATGAGCAAGACACCAACCCTGCAGGGTTTGCATGGCTTGATAGCACTAATGCTGAGCAAAGTATGTTTAGCTTTATTCGCTATGCAAAAAAAGCGAAAGACTTTGTGGTGGTGATTTGTAACTTAACTCCACAGGTATATCACGATTATGTCATTGGCGTGCCAAAATCGGGCTCTTATCAAGTCGTTTTAAATACCGACAAAACTGACTATTTTGGTTCCGGTGTTGAAGTTACCAGTCACGCCGAACAAATCATTACAAGCCAAGCTATAGAAAGTCATGGTTTTAATCAAAGTATTAGTATCTCTTTGCCTGGTCTTGCAACAATTTACCTGAAGAAGGTGAGCGATGAGTCATAGTGTCGAACTCGAAGTCGGGGTGAGCTCTCCTTTAGGTGCGTCTGTTGTTGGCAATGGCGTTAATTTTGCTGTGTACGCACCTCAAGCGCAACATATGTCGTTGTGCTTATTTGACAGTAGTGGTCATTCTGAGATTCTCACCCTCGCGATGCATATGAACGAAGGCGGGATATGGACGCTAAAAGTGAGTCCTCTGAAAAGTGGTGCTTTGTATGGCTTTCGGGCTGATGGTGAGTATGCACCTGAAAAAGGGCTATTTTTTAATAATCACAAACTGCTATTGGACCCTTACGCACGTGATATATATGGCGAATTTACTTGGAGTGAACGCCATTATGGGCAAATGCCTGTTGGGAAATTAAGCCAGGTTAACAACGCGATTGATATGCCTAAATCACGGGTAAGGGAACTGAAACCTTACGCTGGGGAAAAACCAAATCATTGCTGGGGCAAAACGGTTATTTATGAATGCCATGTGGTTGGTGCAACCTGTCGTCACCCAGAGATCCCAAAATCTTTGCAAGGTAAGTTTTTAGGTTTAAGCCATCCAAGTTTTATTGAGCACCTGCGCAAGATTGGTGTGACTTGCATAGAATTATTACCTGTCCATGCTTTTATAAGCGAGCAGTTTTTAACTGCGAAAGGCTTACAAAATTACTGGGGATACAACACGCTTAATTTCTTTACGCCGCATAAAGATTATCTAGTTAATGATGATATTTGTGAATTTCAAGAAATGGTGACGGCGCTACACAAAGCTGATATCGAAGTAATATTAGACGTGGTTTATAACCACACCGCTGAAGCAGGAACTGATGGGCCTATCTTGTCACTTCGCGGATTAGATAATCTCGGTTATTACCGTACAGTTGCAGAGAAACCAAAACATTACATTAATGATACAGGCTGCGGCAACACGGTAAATATTGATTCGCCTCGGACTTTACAACTTGTGCTTGATAGCTTGCGGTATTGGGTTGAAGTAATGGGAGTAGATGGTTTTCGTTTTGACTTAGCGACGATTTTAGCTCGTAACCCCAATGGCTTTAATCAAGCACATGCATTTTTTCAAGCTATCAATCAAGATCCTATACTTAGCCAAGTTAAACTCATTGCAGAGCCATGGGATATAGGTCCTGGCGGTTATCAATTAGGAGCTTTTCCCTCACCTTGGCGTGAATGGAATGATAAATATCGCGATACTATAAGGCGCTTTTGGAAACAAGAACAGGGTGTTATTGGTGAGCTAGCAAAACGTTTACATGGTTCGTTCGATTTGTTTGAACATAACTTACGTGGCCCTCTCAATAGTATCAACTTTATCACCAGTCATGATGGTTTCACGCTTGCTGATTTAGTCAGCTACGAAAATAAACATAATGAAGCTAATGGTGAGCAAAATCGGGATGGCCACAGTGACAATCACTCTTTTAATTGTGGTGCCGAAGGTTTTACCAATGACCCACAAGTAAGCAAATTACGCTTACAACAACAAAAAAATATGCTGCTAACTTTGTTACTTTCTAAAGGCGTACCTATGCTTTCTTTAGGAAGCGAAATGGCACACTCACAAGGTGGTAACAACAACGCTTATTGTCAAAACAATCGCACAAGCTGGCTTGCATGGAAAGACTCACAACTTAGTCACCCTTTAACCCGATTTATTGACGATGTACTGCGCATTCGTAAGCAGTTCAGTATTTTTAAACACCATTTTTTTGTTCACGATAATGACCCACGTTATGAGGTCGCATGGTTTACAGAATCAGGCACTAATATGCAACAAGATGATTGGCATCAAGGCGATCGTCAAGTGTTGATCTACAGCCTGACAGACAAGCACACAAATCAAGCTTTATTGATTATTTTAAATGCAGGATCAGAGCCGGTAAATTGCCAACTTCCTAGTTTAGAAAAAGGAAAGTGGCGATTAGCACTGACCAGTATTCACCCCATGTCAACACAGTTTGTTGATAAGGAACAACAGATTGCTGCTATGAGCAGCTGGGTTTTTACCGCCAATTCAGAGGATCTAAATCATGGCTAAAAATGCCGATCAAGTATGTGTTGTAAAGGGCTGGCAGGATGCGCCTATAGTTGATGAAAGTACCCTAGACGATGATTTATCACGCCATTTTTATTACACCTTAGGGCGTGACAAAGTCGGTAAATCACAACTGTATTTATACCATGCATTAGCCTTAACTATTAGAGACAGGCTTGTTGCCCGCTGTCGTGTTACTAAACAACAAATTCATGAGCAAAAACGCCGTAAAACAGCTTACTTATCACTTGAGTTTTTAATGGGGCGTGCACTTGGTAATGCGATTTTAAACTTAGATCTAGACGAGCAAGTCGCTAAAGCATTACAAGAGTACTGTACAGAACTTGAGCAAGTTGCAGAAGCTGAGCATGATGCAGGTCTTGGTAATGGTGGCTTAGGGCGTTTAGCAGCATGTTTCTTGGATAGCTGTGCAAGCCTTGCATTGCCAGTGATTGGCTATGGTATCCGTTATGAATATGGGATGTTTAATCAAGCTATTGAAAATGGTCATCAGATTGAACAACCAGATAATTGGCTACGTGAAGGCCACCCTTGGGAGCTCAGTGCGCCTGAGCAATCAAAGCGTGTAAAATTTTTTGGTCATGTTGAAAGCTATACTGATAAATATGGCCGTGAGCACCGTCAATGGCTAGATTCTCACGATGTCTTAGCAGTGCCTTATGACGTACCAATTCCAGGATACAAGAACGATATTGTAAATACTTTACGTTTATGGAAATCAGAAGCTACTGATGAATTTGATTTGAGCGAATTCAACGCAGGTAGTTATTCAGAAGCGGTAGCTCGTAAAAACTTAGCCGAACAAATTACAATGGTACTTTACCCAAATGACAGTAGTGAGAACGGTAAGGAACTGCGTTTGCGTCAGCAATATTTCTTATCATCAGCGAGCTTACAAGACATCATTGATACTTGGGTTAGTAAACATGGCGAAGATTTTTCTGACTTTGCCGATTACCATGTTTTTCAATTAAACGATACACACCCAAGTATTGCTGTAGCTGAGCTTATGCATATTTTGGTTGATGAGTATGAGTTTGATTGGCAAGATGCTTGGTCTATCACTACTAAGACCATGGCTTATACTAATCACACTTTACTGCCTGAAGCATTAGAAAAGTGGTCAGTATCATTATTTGCCCGATTATTACCGCGTATCTTAGAAATTATCTATGAAATCAATGCGCGTTTCTTAGCTGAAGTTGCTTTAACTTGGCCAGGTGATGTTGAAAAACAACGTGCATTGTCACTGATCGAAGAAGGCCCAGAGCCACAAATTCGCATGGCGTATTTAGCGATTGTGGGTAGCTATTCGGTTAATGGTGTGGCTGCACTTCACACTGAGCTACTTAAAGCGGGCTTATTCAATGAGTTTTATCAGCTATGGCCAGAAAAATTCAACAACAAAACCAATGGTGTAACACCACGTCGCTGGTTAGCACATTGTAACCCTGAGTTGGCTAAACTGCTTAATCAACACATTGGTGATGAATGGGTTGCTGACTTTAGCAAAATTAGCCAGTTACGCCGTTTATATGACGATCCTAAATTCCATAAACAATGGCAAGCTGTAAAACACAGCAATAAGCAACGCCTTGTTGAGTTAGTGAAAAACCGCTGTGGTGTAGAGTTTGACGCCGAAATGATGTTTGACGTGCAAGTTAAACGTATTCACGAATATAAGCGTCAGCTATTAAACGTACTGCACGTTATTCACCTTTACGACCGTATTCGCCAAGGCGATACAGCAAACATTGTTCCTCGTTGTGTGCTATTGGGTGGTAAAGCTGCACCTGGTTACTACATGGCGAAGAAAATTATTAAATTAATTAATAACGTAGCAGAAGTAATCAACAAAGATCCGCTTGCTAAACCGTATTTAAGAGTTGCTTTTTTACCAAATTACAATGTAACAGCAATGGAAACCATTTGCCCAGCAACGGATTTATCTGAGCAAATCTCTACGGCAGGTAAAGAAGCATCTGGCACAGGTAATATGAAGTTCATGATGAACGGCGCTTTGACCATAGGTACGTTAGATGGTGCTAACATCGAAATTCGTGATGCTGTGGGTGCGGACAACTTCTTCTTATTTGGTGCACGTGCAGAGCAAATTGATGATATCAAAGCGCACTATAATCCAGAGCAGATTATTCACCAAACTGACAGTCTCTATAAGGTAATGCACTTACTTGAGAGCGGTCACTTCAACTTGTTTGAGCCTAATTTATTTGACGACATTATCGCGGCGATTAAGAGCCCGCACGATCCATGGTTAGTCGCTCATGATTTTGCCAGCTTTGTAGAAGCGCAAGAGCAAGTTGAACAAGCCTACTTAGACACTGCTCACTGGACCAAGATGAGTATTTTGAATACTGCAGCCAGTGGCATGTTTTCGAGCGATAGAACCATTAGTCAATACAGTGACGACATCTGGCATTTGGAGCCATTACTGGATACTAGTGCACAGCAAAACACACAGAAGAAAAGCAGCTAGCTTAAGACGGAGAGAGTTATGCCAAGTTATGCAAACCGATACATAAGTAGTTTAACCAGAGAAACGTATGCCCTCATCTTAGCAGGGGGACGAGGCTCACGTTTACATGAATTAACAGACTGGCGTGCTAAACCAGCAGTCTATTTTGGTGGTAAACACCGAATAATCGACTTTCCACTGTCGAACTGTATTAATTCAGGTATTCGTCGAGTTGGTATTGCTACTCAATATAAGTCGCACTCGTTAATTCGTCACGTAAACCGTGCATGGGGCCACTTTAAGAAAGAGCTGGGTGAATCTGTAGAGATTTTACCAGCATCTCAGCGATATGGTGACGAGTGGTATTGCGGTACAGCTGATGCGGTATTCCAAAATATGGATATCATCCGTCATGAACTACCTAAATATGTCATGATCCTCTCTGGTGACCACGTATATTGTATGGATTACGGCGGTTTGTTGGCAAAACACGTTGAGACAGGTGCTGATATGACGGTTTGTTGTATTGAAGTACCTTGCGAAGAAGCTGCAGATACATTTGGTGTAATGACGGTTGATGAAAGCAATCGTGTCCGTCGTTTTGATGAAAAGCCTGCTGAGCCAACGTCTGTACCAGGTAAGCCTGGGACCTGTTTAGCATCAATGGGTAACTATATTTTCAATACTGAGTTCTTATTTGAACAATTGAAAAAAGACGCAGAAACTGAAGGTTCTGGTCGTGATTTCGGTCACGATATTATCCCAGCTATCATCGAAGAGCATAACGTGTTTGCATATCCGTTTAGAGACTCTAACACAGATGGTCAGCCATACTGGCGCGATGTTGGTACGCTTGATTCATTCTGGGAAGCCAACATGGAGCTGGTAATGCCAGAGCCTCAGCTTGACCTTTATGATCCAAAATGGCCAATCTGGACTTATCAGGAGCAGTTACCGCCAGCGAAATTCATTTTTGATGATGATGACAGACGTGGTATGGCTGTTGATTCAACAGTATCGGGTGGCTGTATTATCTCTGGCTCTAAAGTTAAAAAGTCACTGCTGTTCTCGAATGTCTATGTTCACTCATTCTGTGAAATAGAAGAATCAGTGATTTTACCTGGTGCAAAAATACAGCGAAACTGCCGAATTAGGCGTGCTATTATTGACCGCAACTGTGAGATCCCAGCGGGCCTAGAAATTGGTTACGACCACAAGGCCGACAAAGAAAATGGCTTTAGAGTCTCGAAAAAAGGGATTGTGCTGGTAACTCGTGATATGTTGAATGAACTTGCAAAAAAGTTAAAACAACAAGAGCAAGATAATAAACGACTTGCTTAAGCAATCGCGCTAAATGAAAAAGGGAGGGCATGTCCCTCCTTTATTTATATTTGAATAATATCAATTTGCTTAATTAAGTATTATTGCTGATTGGTATAACAGTTTTATGGAGTACTGCAAAGCATGCATGTATTGATGGTAGCTGCAGAGAATGATGCATTACCGAATGCCAAAGTCGGTGGTGTAGCGGATGTTGTTAGAGATTGTCCTAAAGCTTTAGTAGAAAAAGGACTGAGTGTTGATGTAGTCATACCTGATTACGGCTTTAGTCATTTAGAGCGTCATCATATTGGTGAAGTGCATGTGCCATTTGCCGGACAAATGCAAAAGCTTGATGTGTGGAAACTAGCTAAAAGTGAAAAAGGTGTAACACAACTAGTTATATCTCACTGGGAATTTAGCCGTCATAACGGTGCTGTTTATTGTAATGATGAACCCGGCCGTCCGTTTGCTACGGATGCAAGTAAGTTTGCTCTTTTTAACGCCGCTGTATGTGAAGCTTTGCTACAAGGAATTATTCGCAGACCGGATGTAGTTCATCTACATGACTGGCATAGTGCCTGTGTTGCTTTATTACTAAAAACAGACAGTCGCTACAGAAAACTAGCGCATTTATTCTTAGCCTACACAGTTCATAACCTTGCATTGCAAGGGATACGTCCTTTTAAAGGCGACAGCTCAAGCCTTGAAGCCTGGTTCCCAGGTTTAGGTTATAACGGCGAAAAATTATGCGATCCGCGTTACTTTGATTGCTTTAACCCAATGCGCACTGCAATTAACTTGGTTGATAAAGTACATCTTGTATCGCCAACTTATTGCCAAGAAGTACTGCGTCCAAGTGATGCTGAAAAAGGTTTTTTTGGGGGGGAGGGCCTTGAAGCTGACTTGCAAGCTGCCTATGAACAAGGCCGCGTAGTGGGCATTCTTAATGGCTGCGAATACCCTGGAATGAAGCTTGACGACATTAGTTTAGCGAGTCTTTATCAGCATGCTGAAAATGCATTATTTCAATGGATGGCAAAAAGCCCTGTATTAGATTCAAGCTATTACATAGCTCATCAAAGATTACTTAAATTTAAAACTCAGCCGTTTTCCGGGCCATTAGTAACAAGTGTTGGTCGTTTGACAGATCAAAAAGCACTGCTACTTCGTCAGCCTTATGATAAAGGGCTCGTGTTAGATGAGTTGTGTCAGCGCTTAAAACAGCATAACGGTTACATGATTATTTTAGGTTCTGGGGATGCTGAACTTGAGCAAATTATGACATCGGTTATGGCTCGTCAAGAAAACCTGCTATTTTTAAAAGGGTACGCACATTTTGTTGGTGAATACATGTACCATTTAGGTGATTTATTCCTAATGCCAAGTTCATTTGAACCTTGTGGTATTAGTCAAATGTTAGCTATGCGAGCAGGGCAGCCGTGTTTAGTCCATAGCGTGGGCGGTTTACGTGATACTGTCGACCATCTTGTCAGTGGTTTTAGTTTTCAAGGTGAGAGTTTAGCAGCACAAAGCTACGAACTTGTTACTAGTTTTAGCGATGCGCTTGAGCTTAAGAAATCACAACCAGATAAATGGTGTTCAATATGTGAACAGGCCAAAAATGCCCGTTTTACGTGGCAATCTGTGGCAGAAAGCTATTTATCAGGCTTATATCAATAAAAAATGCGTGATTCATGGTAATTAAGTGACTTTTTTGTCAATTTCAGCTATTAATTACTTAGTGTGAGATAAAATATAAAAAGTAGGTAAAGTGGCTGTATTTGTTGCTAGGCAAGCGGTCTTTAACCGTCGTCAACAAGTTGTCGCCTATGAGCTACTATTTAGAGATAGTTTACAAAATAGTTTTCCTGATGTGTCAGAGAGTACGGCAACGGCTCGACTTATTATGGAAAACCAGCTCAATTTAGGTACCCGTCATATTACGTCGGGCAAAAAAGCATTAATTAATATAGGTCCAGAGTCTTTGAAGCTGGACCTTTGCGCGTTTCTGCCAACTCAAGATGTGGTGATTGAGTTACTAGAAACCATGGAACCTACCGACGAAAATTACGAATATTGTCGTGAGTTGTTTCATAACAATTATAAGTTGGCATTGGACGATTTTGTCTATCAACCTGAATGGGATCGCTTTTTAAAACTTATTCGTCTTATCAAGTTTGATGTACAGCAAACTCCTTTTGAAGAAATTGCTCCTGTTGTTAACAAGCTTAAAGAACATAAAAAAATAAAGCTTTTAGCCGAAAAACTTGAAACAGCTGATGATTACGACAAAGCCTATAAAATGGGCTTTGACTTCTTCCAAGGTTATTTCTTTGCAAAACCCAAAATGATTCAGCATCGCGATATTGATTACAACTACGCACTCGTATTATCAATTTATGCTGAAGTAATGCGCCCAGATCCAAACATAAGCGAAATTGCTGGCTTGTTCTCGTTAGATACCGCACTTGCTTATAAATTGCTGCGTTTAATAAATAGCGGCGTGTTTCCTATCAAGAGTAAAATTGGCTCTTTAAAACAAGCGCTAGTTTATCTTGGCCATGAACGACTGAAAAAGTTTGTGAGCTTAATTATCACCGCCCACAGTGCCCAATCAAAACCAGCCGAGCTTACTCGGCTTTGTGTTGTCAGAGCACGCTTTTGCGAATTAATAGCTCAGCGTGTTGCTAAGCAGCAAACGGGTGAGGCTTTTTTAACGGGACTGTTTTCGTTACTTGATGCCATATTAGATCAGCCTATGGAAAAGCTATTGGATCGATTGCCGTTTCCTGACGAAATTCATGCTGCTTTAATGCAAGAAAAAAATATTTTGTATTACATACTTGAAACTGTCAAAGCTTACGAAACCGGCAGCTGGTGGGCGCTTGAGCAGGCCGTTGCCTATTTAAGTATTGAAAGTGCAGATCTTCCCAAAATATACGAAAATGCAGTAAATTGGAGCGATAGCTGCAGACAAAACTTATAAGGGATTTATGCGCAATATAAATATGGATGTTTTACGGGGTATTGCGGTACTCGGCTTGATGTTTATGAACATCTACAGCTTTGCTCTATTTGAGTACGACTATACCCCAAGTGCTGCGCCACCCTTTTCAGACTCACTCATTTACACCGTAAATACAGTTTTCATTGATGGGCGCTTTAGAAGTTTATTTTGCCTATTATTTGGTGCATCTTTAGTCATTCAATGGCAGCTTTGGCAAAACGTCGAGAAGCAACATAAACGGCTACAAGTTTTGGCTTGTATTGGCCTTGCTCATGGCTTTCTATTATGGGCTGGTGATATATTGTTTATTTATGCCTGTGCAGGCTGGTTAACCCTTAAATTTAGCCAGCAAGATGAAGAAAAAATACTGCGTATGGGCATATTGTTCTTATTCCTTGGTGCTTTCATTTCATTTTTACTTGCCTTTGTAGAGCCGGAGTTTACCCCTGTAACGCGAAGCTCTGAGAGCTTTTTAATGGCGTATGATGCGGCTTATTCTTCTTACTTCGCAGGATTCGTCAGCAACTTTTTGATGTTTATTATAATGCTTATTGCTGTGCCACTGATCACTATGTGGATGGCTGCAGGGTTAATGCTGGTGGGCGTTTATCTATATAAACAAGGGGTATTTGTTGACGGCTTAACGAAAGCTCAGCTTAACATGATTGTTCCAGCGGCTATTGGTTTAACAGTTGTAAGGTTGATGATAGACCCTAGCAGCAGTGTATTTATGTACGCGATTGTGGAACCGATTAATTGGCTTGCTGCTTTAGCCGTGGCCATTTGTTATTGCCACATCATTATAAAAGTAGTTAAAAATACACCTAGTAACTGCTTGTTGCTACAGCAGGCAGGGCGTATGTCGTTGACGTTATATCTAATGCAAACAGTCGTATTTATCCTGTTTTTTAAAGTCGCATACCCTACCGCAGCACTTAATTTTGATCGCATAGATTATTGGTTGGTAATTGCTGTTGTGCTTGTTTTTCAGTTGTTTTTTTGTAAAGTGTATAGCCAGTATTTTACACATGGTCCGTGTGAATTTATTTGGCGGAAATTGTCTAGATAATTCCTCATATACTACAATCAAAGAAAAACAAAGCGGAGTGGTAATGCGAATTTGTTTGTTGGTTTTTACATTGCTTTGCTATTCACCACTTTATGCTGGCGAGCAATTCTCTGTGCTGTTAGTTAATCCCTCTGTTAAAAGCGATGTATTTTGGCAAAAAGTGACTAATGTGATGCAGGTTGCTGCCAAGCAAAATAATGTTTCTCTCACAACAATTTACGGTGGTGGAAATCGCCACATTCAATTAGCCGAACTAAAACAATACCTGCAATATAACCCTAAACCTAATTACGCCATTTTAATCAATTACCCAGGTGGCGCAGAGCAATCAATGAGTTTGCTTGAACAACACAAAGTGAAATTTATCACCCTTGAAGAAACAATTGTTGGCGTAGAGCGAGACGAAGTGGGTAAACCCCGTCAGCGCTTTAAGTATTGGCTTGGGGAAGTATTTCACGATAACTTTAAAGCGGGTGAGCAACTTGGCAAAGCCTTACTTGATGAGGCAATAAATACGCAGCAAACGCCTCACTTCGTTGCGATTAATGGTCATTATGGCACTGAATCTGACACCCGCAGTGATGGGCTCGTGCACTATCTACGAAAACAAGATGTTGAGCTTGAGCAAGTTGTGTATGCTGGTTGGAATAAGCAAGAAGCCGAGAATAAAGTAAGCCGATTGTTACAACGATACCCTGATACTAATGTGATTTGGTGTGCCTCTGATTTAATGGCACAAGGTGCCCTTGAAGCAGTAAAAGGTAAAACAGATAGAGTCTATTTTATTGGTGGCATTGATTGGCTTGACGATAATTTAAACTTAATTGAACAGCAAAAACTCACAGCCAGTGTTGGCGGGCATTTTATGATGGGTGCATGGGCATTAATTAGCTTGGTCGATCATCATAATGGTAACCCTTATTGGCAAAATCATGATGCGATTAAATTTCAGCTTGGGGTGATCACAAAGCACAATATTCAAAGTTACAACTGGCTAAGAAACATCAAAGACTGGTCGGTTATCCCTTTTGAAACTTTCTTATTGCAAAACAGCAAAAGTACCGAGTACGCGTTCGATTTTGATACTCTACATAGTTTATTGAGCGAAAAGCCTAAAAACGCAGCACTACACTAAAAGTGTAGTGAAAGAGCCTAGATTCTACCTAGCTTGGTAAAGGCTTCTGGTATAAACTAGCGGCTTTAAAATCCAGACAGAAGTGTGCCATGACAGAGTTAAAGCGATTAAATAAATTTATCAGTGAAACAGGTTTTTGTTCACGCCGTGAGGCAGATAAATATATTGAAGAAGGTCGTGTTACTGTTAATGGCAACTTGCCTGAAATGGGCGTAAAAGTCAGTGACGCCGATGATGTACTCATTGATGGTAAACCATTAAAAGCAAAACCTAAGCTGGTTTATATCGCCTATAACAAACCTGTTGGTATTACTTGTACGACTGAGCGAAAAATCCAAAGCAATATTGTTAAAGCGGTTAATTACCCAGAACGTATTTTCCCTATTGGGCGCTTAGATAGACCTTCAGAAGGGTTAATCTTCTTAACCAACGAAGGCGACATCGTTAATAAAATTCTTCGCGCTGGTAATAATCATGAAAAAGAATATGTAGTGACGGTTGATAAACCGCTTAACCGCCAGTTCGTGAATAAGATGGCAAACGGGATTCCTATCCTCGATACTGTCACTAAAAAGTGTAAAGTTAAACAAACGGGCCCACAGCAATTTACCATAGTGCTAACACAAGGCTTAAACCGCCAAATACGCCGTATGTGCGAATATTTAGGCTATGAAGTGGTGACTCTAAAGCGCACACGAATTATGAACGTGACCCTAAAAGGTTTAAAAGTCGGGCAGTGGCGTCACTTAACCGAACAAGAAATGGCTGAGATCAATAACTCAATTGCTGATTCAGGTAAAACGGAAGAGCGTTCAGTTGATGAAAATAAACAACCAACTCAAGTTCGTGCCAAGCAAAAGCCACGCAATGAAGAAGAAAAAAAGCGCGACTTCTCTAAATACGTGAAAAAGGCACGAGGTGATGCCAAACAAGGTCAATCAAGATCAAAGGCTGGCAATCCACACTCATCAAAACCAAATCAAACTAAGCGTAGCAATACAAAACGCACCGGTACATTAAGCCTGAAAAAATAAGCTTCAGAATAATAATGTGACGTTAATTACACGAACGTTAATTAGCCCTCCACTTTAAAACTTAACTAGAGTGTTCACTTGTTAAAGAAAAAGCCCTAGCAGTTTACTGTTAGGGCTTTTGGTTGAGAGTCAATCTGTATTAATTAGCGTGACGCTGTTTAGGTACTTTGATCTTAAACAGCATGGTATAGAGCACAGGCACTACAATCAGAGTCAGTACTGTGGCAAAACCAAGACCAAACATAATGGTTACCGCCATTGACTGGAAGAACACGTCAAATAGCAGTGGGATCATGCCTAAAATGGTGGTAATTGCAGCCATCGCTACAGGACGAACACGGCTCACCCCAGAGTCGAACACCGCTTTGTAAGGGTCTTTGCCGCTATCGAGTTCAAGGTTAATTTGGTCAACTAAGACAATGCCGTTTTTGATGAGCATGCCGCTTAAGCTCAGTAAGCCAAGTAGTGCCATAAAGCTAAATGCAGCATTCATTAGTAATAAACCTGCGGATACACCAACAATAGCCAGCGGCACTGTCGCCCAAATCACAAGAGGCTTTTTAACCGAGTTAAATAGCAGTACAGTTATAGCGAACATAGCTAAGTAACCTAGCGGCAATGAGCCGAAAATAGCTTTTTGCGCTTTGCTTGATGACTCATATTCGCCGCCCCACTGCAATTCATAGCCACGAGGCAGCTCAATAGCTTCTATGTCTTTGCGAACACGTGCAAAAAGCTTCGCTGGAGTTTCATCGCCAATAACATCGTGGTCGGCCATTACAGTGATGGTACG
Organism: Pseudoalteromonas sp. SCSIO 43101; assembly: GCF_023650775.1. NCBI lineage: Bacteria > Pseudomonadati > Pseudomonadota > Gammaproteobacteria > Alteromonadales > Pseudoalteromonadaceae > Pseudoalteromonas > Pseudoalteromonas sp. SCSIO 43101. The sequence goes on along the minus strand of NZ_CP072674.1, from coordinate 41,555 downwards.
CTTACGGTCACGTCGCATGATCAAGCTGTCTTCCCACTCAACAACAAAATCATCGACCACTTGGGTCACCGGTACAAACACACCTAACACAGGGCTGTAAATTTGTAAGTCACGCAAGCTTTCAACGTTTAAGCGTTCTTCAGCAGGCGAACGAGCAATAATAGGTAGCATTTGTGTGCCATCTTTATAAACGCCCACTTGTTTACCCGATAAGCTAGTTAACAGCAGCTGATCAAGGTCAGATTTAGCAATCCCTAAACGACGGGCTTTTTGCTCGTTAAATTGCGGACGAATTAACTTAGATCGAGCACGCCAATCGTCACGAATATTAAATGCCCCTGCATCTTGATGCAGAATGTCTTTCGCCTCTTTTGCTAACTGGCGAAGTACCACAGGATCAGCACCAGAAAAACGTGCTTCAATTTTTGCATCAGTGGATGGGCCAATTTCCATACGTTTAACTTTAAGCTGAGCATCAAGTACATGCTCATGCTGATAATCACGTACTTTTTTGATCATGGTAGTAACAGCTTCGCGGTCTTTTACACGAATAATCAATTGCCCATAAGCTGGGTATGATTTTTCAGGTGCGTAAGTCAGCATAAAACGCGGTGCGCCTTGACCAACCGTTGTGGTTATTTCTTCAACCAGAGGGTCGGCTTGTAAGAATTTTTCAAGCTTTGCAACACCATCCATTGTGGTATGAATATCAGCGCCTTGCGTATGCCAATAATCAACATAAAACATAGGTGTATTTGATGCAGGGAAGAACGACTGTTTAATAAATTTAAAACCATAAACTGAGCTTACCAACATAATAACCATTAGAAGTAGCGTGGTTTTACGGTACCGCATTGCTGTATGTAACACGCCTTTATAGACATTAAAAATAACACCTTGGTAAGGGTCTTCATCATGATGCGGCTGTTTTTCAGTTGCTTGTTTAAACATCAAATCAGCGAAGAAAGGCGTTAAGGTAATGGCTGTGATCCAGCTCAGTAATAACGATATAAATAATACCCAGAATAAGCTTCCTGCAAACTCTCCACTGGCATCTGAACTCAAGCCAATTGGCGCAAATGCTGTAATAGCGATAACCGTAGCACCTAATAACGGCCACTTGGTTTGATCTACAATATTAGTTGCAGCTTGCAGTTTAGTTTGTCCGCGCTTTAGATTTATCAATATGCCTTCGGTTACTACAATAGCATTATCAACCAGCATACCTAAGGCTATGATCAAGGCACCAAGCGAAATACGTTGTAAATCAATAGCAAACAACTTCATAAATATGAAGGTACCTAATACCGTTAGCAGGAGTATTACACCAATCAATACGCCGCTTTTAAAGCCCATAAAGACTAAGAGTACGATAATAACAATGGCAACAGCTTCTAGTAGGCTGATAATAAAGCCACTTACTGACTTTTCAACTTCGGCAGGTTGGTTATAAACGCTGTTAATTTCCATGCCATGTGGTCGTTGATATTCAAGTGACGCTAAATGAGCCTCAATATTTGCACCAACATCAACTACATTGACACCAGAGCTAAACGACACGCCTACCAGTAATGCTTGCTGCTGGTTATAGCGAATAATATTATTAGGGACTTCTGCATACTCACGAAAAACGGTAGCAACGTCACCTAAGTAAATAAGTTCATTCTCACCTGGCTTAGAGATAAGTAGATTTTCGAGCTCTTTTACATCTTTGAATTCACCTGTTGGATGTAGGCGAATTGATTCATCGCCAACGCGCACTTTACCTGCGTTCGACACACTGTTTTGTGTTTGTAAAAGCTGGTAAATACGATTGGGTGAGATACCTAACTGGGCTAGTTTACGAGTTGAAATTTCAACCATCACTTGGGCTTGTTGTTCACCACCTACGGTTACTTTACTTACACCATCCACCAAAACAAGTTCGCGTTTTAGATAATCAACGTAATCTTTGAGTTCATCATAAGAGTAACCATCACCGGTTACCGCATACATCACACCGTATACATCACCAAAGTCATCCATAATCTTACTAGGATAAACCCCTGATGGCATTGACGCTGCTTGATCGTTGATTTTACGACGCAGTTCATCCCATATTTGGCGTAAGTCTTGTTTACGGTAATTGCTTTTCATCTCCACGGTAATTTGCGATTTACCTGTTGATGAAATACTCGTTACGTAATCAACATACGGCAGCTGTTGAATTGCATTTTCGATAGGAAAGGTAACTTCTTCTTCAACCTGTTGTGGTGACGCGCCCGGGTAAAGCGTGATCACCATGGCTTTTTTTAGGGTGAATTCAGGATCTTCAAGTTGTCCTAAGCCAAAGTAAGCGACTGTTCCACCAATCAGTAAAAACAGCGCAAACATCCAGCTAATGACTTTTCTTTCAATAGCAAGTGCAGCGAAGCTCATTATAAGCCTCGCTCTTTTTGCCATGGGCGCACTTTCATACCTTCTTCTAAAGAGTGTACGCCTGCTGCAACAACAATTTGGTCTTGCTCAATACCTGATAGCACTTCAATACCATCACGATGTAACTGGCCAACTTCAACAGCTTGTTTATGTACTAAGCCAGTATTTTGGTCATACAGCCACACATAGCTATTGTTATTTTCAGACTCGGTAGGTTCTGAAAAAACCGCTTCAACAGGCAATAGTGTGTAAGATGATTGTGAGCTAGTGATTTTGCTTAAATCTATATCAACGCGGCCAGTCATACCTGCAAGTAGATTAAAGTCTTCTGGTACAGGTAAAGAAAACACAACTTTGTAGGTTAAAGTGATAGGGTCGGCTTGGGTATCAAACTCTTTTATGGTTAATTGATATGACTTGTTTGGGTAACCATCGAAGACAACTTCAGGTTGATAGTCAACGTCTTTATCGATTCGTGCAATAAGTTTTTCGGGAACTTGAATTACTACGTCCATTAGGTCGCGCGTTTCAAGGCGTAAGATGTTTTGTTTCGCTTGAATGTTTTCAAAGTTTTTAACAAACACCTTTGCCACAGTACCCGCGAACGGTGCGCGTAATTCACTATTATCTAGATTGGTTTTGGCTATTTTTAGCGCTGACTCTGCAACTTGTTTATTGGCCAGCGCTTGATCTAACTCAGATTGGCTGGCAATTGAACGGTTAAATAGCTTTTGGACTCGGTCAAGTTGAGATTCAGCAAGTTCAAAGCGAGCTTTGCGTTCATCATATTGCAGTTGAAAATCTTCGGGATCGAGTTTTGCTAAAAGCTCACCTTTTTCAACATGTTGGCCCGCTAGAGCTGGAAACTCAAGTAACTCACCATTAACTCTAAAGGCTAGGTAAGAACCTTGGTTAGCAACAACTTCAGCAGGAAAGCTGCGAATGCTTTGCTCTGAATTATTACCAATATTAAAAAGTTTAACAGGGCGTACTACCGGCTCTGCTTCAACTTGTTTTGCTTGCTCTGAACATGCCGAAAGTAACAGAAACATGCTGCTAATTAACACGGCGGGTGCCAATCTCATTGTCTTCTCCATAGATAAGAAAGCATAAATTTGCTGCAGGATACGCTGCAAAGATATAAAATAAAAATTATTAAATTTTAGAAACAGTATTAATTTTATTTATATAGTTTGCCATTAATGAATTTAAATCAATTAATCGTTCTAGATGCTATTGTGCAAAGCTCTAGTTTGAGTCAAGCCGCAGTAAAATTGCATAAGACCCAACCTGCTCTAACTTTGGCTATTAAGAAGCTAGAGTCGGAACTAGGTTTTGAGCTACTAGATCGAAGTCAATATCGTTTACATTTAACTGAAAAAGGCCGTATTTTTTACCGAGAAGCGCGCCAATTGATGAATGCAAACAGTGAGTTAAGATCATTAGCTAAAGAACTTGCACTAGGCAATGAGGCTAATTACAAAATTTGTTATGAACAGCTTTGTCATCAACATAGCTATAACGAAGTGATTAGCCAAACCTTTAAGCGCTTTGCCAGTACAGAGTTTAGTATTTCTTCGGGTAAACGCTTTGTATCACTTGAGCAGGTTAACAGCCATCAGGCTGATTTAGGAATTGGTCCTTGGTTTGATTTGTTTCATGCAACAGGGGATTTTGAGAGTCTACCAATTGGTAAATTTGATATTGGTATTGTCAGTGCTCCTGATGTGGTGCCAAATGAAATCAGCTTTGCGGATATTCAAAATTACCCTTGCTTAGCTATGTTTGAAAGCGACTTGAGCTTTGACAGTGATAGGCTTTCTTATACCTTGGGAGCTGCATTGATGAAAATTGATGATATAACCAGTGTTAAGTCGTTTTTATTGTCTGGTGCTGGTTGGGCAATGATTAGTTTACAACACTGCAAAGCTGAAATAGAAGCTGGTTTATTACAGCAAATTAAAATTACTGACCGTGAACACCAGTTTGGCGCAGAAATTCGCGTATTTAGACAGCACTCTGTCCATCATGGTCCTGTTGCTAGAGCTATTTGGCAAGATTTTAGCGAGATCAGTAAACAATATTTGGAGTGTAGTCGTGCAGCAACCAACACACGTTAGTAAAGAGGATTTAATTTATACCATTATTTGTGCAATTCCAGAGGGAAAAGTAGCAAGTTATGGGCAAGTAGCAAAGCTTGCTGGATACCCTAACAATTCGAGATTGGTAGGGCGGCTATTAAAGCTCATGCCTGAAGGCTCAAGTATCCCGTGGCATCGGGTGGTAAATAGCCAAGGGAAAATTTCCTTTCCTGAGGGCAGCTGTAAACATCTTGAGCAACGACAAAAACTACTCAGTGAAGGCGTAACATTTAATAAGACTAAAATTAATATGCGCCTACATCAGTGGGATTAATAAACATATAAACTAATTGATACGTAGTGGCAGACACAGCCAACTAGCACGAATACATGCCAAATTGCATGGCTGAAATGGCGGGTTTTAGCACTGTAGAACAAAGTTCCTAAGCTGTATGCAATACCACCTGCTAATAACCACCATAATGCACTTAAATCAAGGTTTAAATAAAGAGGATATACAAGCGCCAATGCAAACCAGCCCATTAATAAATAAGTGGCGAGAGAGACCTTTTTATTACCGTTTTTTACTAGCAATTTATAAATAACACCGCCTAAAGCTAGAGACCAAATAAACACTAAAGCGGCAATTGACCATGCCCCTGATAAAGTAATAACTAAATAGGGTGTATAAGTACCTGCAATAAGTAGGTAAATAGCACAGTGGTCACATTTTTTATAAATAGCACGAATTCGTTCTTTAGTACTGGCATGATATAAAGTAGAGGCTAAGAATAATACCAGTAGACTTGATCCATAAACGATGGCACTCACTGTCGCCGATGCGACATTAGATTGTGAAATCAAATCCCACAGCACATATATCGCAAAGAGTACTCCCATGCCGTGAGTGAGCACGTTAAGTTGTTCTTCTTGGCGTGAATAAGGGAGTAGTTTTGTCATATTTATTTACTAATACGCGTGTTTAAAACAGTTTCAGTGTACAAGTGTGCGCCGAAATTGGCAACGCTTATTTTTTAACTAAATATTGGTCAAAATATCTAAATTAGTTGGTTTTATTAACCACCACTGAATAGGAATAAAAAATAAATTAATATTTTAGTCATTGAAAATCAATGGGTTAAAAAATATTTTCAGAGTGGCACAACCTTTGATTAAGTAATTACGACTAATTACTTAAAGAGACAAGGAATACCACTATGAATAACTCACTTAAATTAACTACTGCTGCGTTACTTGTATTAGGGTCAACTCAAGCAAGCGCTACTGACTTTGAATTAGATATCAGCAACACAATTACACAATCTGTTAAAAGCTATGTTCAGCAAGCAAGTAACGAACTGAAACAAAGCGTAATGAACAGCATTGAGTTTGATGCTCAAAAGTTACTAGATACTTACATGAGTGAAGATGCAATTACTTCGAAAGAAGAAGAGTTAAAAGTTGCACAAGCTCCAAAAGCAACAAACAAACAGTAAGGAAGCAAGATAATGAGTAGTGAAATCAGCTTATTTTTACTTATGGTTGCACCGGTTTTGAGTTTACTCAGTGCATATGCATCTATCGAATTATTTCGTAACGTTGCACAATGGTTTAACTTCTAAAGTATAAAGTAGATATTAAGATTTCATGAAATATTGATCGGCGGATTAAAAGCGCACGTAATTAAAGGCATGTGGTTTTAGAATAGTAGACTTTATGAAGCGTGCGATTTTTCCTTTACCGGTTTTTATTTTACCTGAAGGGTTCACCAAGCTAAGAATATTTGAGCAACGTTACTTAACGATGGTCAAAGAAGCTGTACAAGATAATACAGGTTTTGTGCTTTGCACTTACCAACATGACACAGATCTTAACTTGCCCGAAATAGGTTGTTTAATGCAAATAACCGATTTCAATCAAGATGATAACGGCCAATTATTAATTGATGTTTATGCTGAGCATGCGGTATCTATTCATAATGCTAATCAGGATAAGCAGCAGTTACGTCATGCTGATATCGAAAGAATTTCGTCACCTTCGTGGTACATAAACACACCAATCAACGATGAAAATACCTTACTAAGCCACACGCTTCGCGCTGTGTTTGCAAATCAGCCAGATTTAGCAGGCCTTTATAAAACCCCACAATTTGATAACCTTGCCTGGGTTGTTGCCCGTTGGCTTGAGATTTTGCCTATTTCATTAGTTAAAAAACAACAACTTGCTTTTAAATCTAACTTTGAAAACTTGCTAAGTTTCCTCCATACTCTAATTAACAACGAATTTACTAATTAATGTGATCTAACCTCAACTTTTTGCCGTATTACTTTAAACGACAATAATTGGATGACACAAAGATGGTAAGTCAACAACTTAACACAGGTTGTAAACCTAACATAGGTCAATACTCTGCCATGCCAGATACACCAAGCAAAGAGCTTGCTGATGCTTTATTTGCTGTTGCCGAGCACCGCGATAAGCGTGCGTTCGCAATACTTTTCCAATATTTCTCGCCAAAAATTAAACGTTTTGGAATAAAGCAATTTGGTTCTGAAGCTCAAGCTATGGAGTTAGTTCAAGAAACGTTAACTTCTGTATGGCGTAAAGCGCATCTTTATCACAAAGAAAAAGGTGCGGCGACAACGTGGGTTTATACAGTTATGCGAAATGCGTCTTTCGATATGCTCAGAAAAATGAAAAGCAGTAAAGAAGAGTGTATCAGTGAAGATATTTGGCCGTTAATTGATGAAGCCCAGCCGGGGCAACACGAGTTCAGTGACCATTTAGAAGATAAACAAATCAAACAATATCTTGATAAATTACCGATTGCACAACGTGAAGTCGTGCGCGGAGTCTACTTTCAAGATATGTCGCAAGAGCAACTTGCTGAGCACTTAAACATTCCCGTAGGCACAGTGAAGTCTCGTCTTCGCTTAGCCTTGCAGAAGTTACGCAATGAAATGGGAGAACACCATGATTAAGCACCATCCAAGCAACGAATTACTTGCCAAGTTTAGTGAGGGTAATCTACCTGCCACCTTGAGTGTTGCAGTCGCTATTCATGTTGAAATGTGCCCAGTGTGTCAAAAAGAGATAGCCGCTCTTGAGGCAAAAAATGCTGACAGTGTATTTACCGAGGTCGCTACCGATTCGGATGACATGTTAGACATAAGCCTTTTTGATGCAATTACTGCAGATGAATCAATTGATGAAGTGTATGAGCAAGCACAGGTTTCTGTTGATGTTAAAGATAAAAGCTACACATTACCCAGAGCGCTTACGCGCATTGGCCACAGTAATTTTATGCAAATAGGTAAACTTGCCCGTTCACGCATTGATTTAGATGATGGTCCATTAAGGGCAAGCCTGTTGCACATTGATGCCGGTGGTGAAATTCCTGAGCACACACATACGGGTTTTGAGCTAACTTTATTATTAGATGGTGAGTTCAGTGATGAAGACGGACATTACGTACCAGGTGATTTTATGATGTTAGATGGTCGCCACAATCACACGCCAAAAACGATTGAAGGGTGCTTGTGCTTTACAGTCGTTAGCAGTGCGCTTCACTTCAATAAAGGTATTAGTAAATTACTCAACCCAATTGGTAATCTTATCTATTAGTAGGGTTTATATGCAGCAATCAACAATTAAAATTGGTTTAAGCGCTTGCTTAGCAGGCGACAAAGTGCGTTTTGACAGTGGACACAAGAAATCTAATTTTTGCATGGATGAGTTGGCTAACCATGTTGAATATAAAAAGTTTTGCCCGGAAGTGGCGGTAGGGTTACCTATACCTAGGCCAACAATTCGTCAAGTGCGTGTTGGCGATACCATCAAAGTGTGCCGCCCTGATGGCACTGGCGATGTTGGCCCTAAATTAACTGAGTACGGTAAACGAGTTGCGACAGAGCAAACCGCAGAATTAAGTGGTTTTGTGTTTTGTGCGAAAAGCCCTAGTTGCGGAATGGAACGCATTAAAATTTATAACGAAGCTGGTACGGGTAATACTTCAGAAGGGGTTGGTTTTTTTGCAGAGCAAATAATGGCACATAACCCGTTATTGCCTTGTGAAGAAAACGGCCGTTTAAACGATATGCATTTACGTGAAAATTTTGTAATGCGTGTTTATACCTACAAGCACTGGCAAACGTTGAGCGAGCAGCCTCTTACAGTTCATAGGTTGACCCAATTTCATGCCCAGTATAAGTACTTATTAATGGCACATAACTATGAAGCTTACCGGAACTTGGGAAATCTGCTCGGCACTTTTGATGGCGAAGACATCCAAACCTTAGCTGATGAGTACATATTGGGATTAATGACAGCCCTTAAAAAGCCAGCATCACGTAAAAATAACGCCAATACATTAATGCACTTGCAAGGTTATTTTAAAAAATCGCTTTCTAAGATTGAAAAACAAGAACTGCGCGATGCAATTGATGAATACCGCCAAGGGTTAGTGCCACTTTACGTACCACTTACACTGATAAAGCATCACTTAAAAGTGCATCCAAATGAGTACCTAGCCAAACAAGTCTACCTCGATCCATATCCGAACGAACTAAAATTACGCTACGGAATTTAATGAATACATTATTTTGGTTTAGGCGCGATCTGCGCCTTTTTAATAACGATGCTTTGTATCAGGCTATCGAAAATGGTTGCCAGCATGCGGTTTTTTTTATTACCGAAAAGCAATGGCAAGCGCATGATGTAGCAGCAATTCAGCTCGATTTACTAAAACGCAGGCTTCGTTTTCTAGGTGAACTTTTAGCCAGCAAAGGTATTAAATTACATGTTATTGATGCGAAAGATTACGTTGGATGCGTAGAAAAATTAGCGTTATTTTGCGATCAACACCAAGTGAAAAATGTATATGCCAATAACGAATATGAGCTTAACGAAGTTAACCGTGATAAAGCTTTTTTAGAGCATGCTGACAGTAAAGGCATTACCTTTTATGCTTACGACGGTGATGTAATTGCGCCGCCTGGGAGTATCAAAAATCAAAGCGGTGAGATGTTTAAAGTTTTTACGCCATTTAAAAATGCATGGCTTAAAGTTTATCAAGACACCCATTTTTATTTTGCTGAGCCGCCTAAGATGTTCGAGCCTATTGAGTGGCAGTCAAGTGAGTTGTTAGCCACAGACGGTAGCTCAGATAAATGGCCTGTTGATGATGATAAACTCAGCCATGTATGCGCACGTTTCATTGAAGAAAAGTTAGCAAGCTATCAAGAGCAACGCGATATCCCAAGCATCAAAGGCACCTCTGGTTTAAGTCCTTACTTAGCTCTTGGCATTGTCAGCGTTCAGCAATTATTAGCACTTATTCAACAGCGTCATCCTGATGTATTACGCAGCAGCAAAAGTAACTTGTTTTGCTGGGTAAACGAACTGATTTGGCGTGAATTTTACCGTCACCTTATGGCGATTTATCCAAACCTAAGTAAATACGACAACTTTAACGAGAAATACAACGCTGTGGCATGGCGTGATGATGAAGGTGACTTTCAAGCATGGTGCGAAGGTAAAACAGGCTACCCACTGGTTGATGCCGCTATGAGGCAGTTACTTCAAACTGGCTGGATGCATAATCGTTTACGTATGGTGGTAGCGAGCTTTTTAACTAAACACTTACTAATTGATTGGCGTAGAGGTGAGCGCTTTTTTATGCAACACCTTATTGATGGTGATCTAGCATCTAACAACGGCGGCTGGCAATGGGCTGCAAGCACAGGCTGTGATGCTCAGCCGTATTTTCGAATTTTTAATCCAATCACTCAAAGTGAGCGATTTGATCCAGATGGTGAATTTATCCGTAAATATTTACCAGAGCTGGAAAAAATTCCTGCCAAGCAAATCCATTTTCCGCATGACTATTTAGCGAAACAGGGTAAGTCGAGCAGTTATTGGCCAGCAATTGTTGATCATAAAGCAGCGCGAGAGCGAGCGTTAAACGCATTTAAGGTGTGACATGGAAAAGGCGACCCTTGATAGATTTATTAATGTTTATCAAACACTCAATAAAGATAATTTACAGTTATTGGATGATATCTATCACCCAGACATTCAGTTTGCAGATCCCTTGCATGCGGTAAATGGTCTTGAGGCGCTGCGTGATTATTTTAAAAATCTTTATGCTAATGTGATTTCCTGCGAATTTGTTATTGAAAATACCTATAGTAAAGAGGAAAACGCGTTTATTTATTGGACCATGCAGTATCGTCATCCAAAACTTAAAAAAGGCCAAGCAATTTCAGTTGAGGGACATAGCCGCTTAAAATTTAATGACGACAAAATCATTGAGCATCGCGATTATTTTGACGTAGGGGCTATGCTTTACAGGCATATTCCAGTGCTTGGTTCTGCTGTAAAATTTATCGATAAAAGGGCGAGTGCATAATGACGACATTAATTACAGGCGCAACTTCTGGTATTGGTGAGTCATTGGCAAAGCTTTATGCAGACAAGGGTGAGCAAGTTATTGCTTGCGGTAGGAATACAGAAAAGCTTGCCAAATTAAGTCAGTACCAAAATATCGAGTCTTGCCAGTTTGATGCAACAGACCTTCAGGATATACGTTCGAGCACAGTGGCATATACGCAATTTGATCGTGTCATTTTAAATGCAGGGAATTGTGAATACATTGATGATGCACGTAATTTTGATAGTAGTTTGTTCGAGCGTGTGATCACCACCAATCTACTTAGTATGGGCTATTGTCTTGAGGCATTGTTACCAAAAATAAAACCCGGTGGGCAGCTCGTTATAGTGAGCTCTAGTGTAACTTACTTGCCTTTACCACGTAGCCAAGCTTATGGCGCTTCTAAAGCGGGAGTCAGTTATTTAGCTAACAGCTTAGCTGTTGATTTAAACGATGTGGATGTCACGCTAGTTCACCCCGGATTTGTTAAAACGCCGCTGACAGAAAAAAATGACTTTCCTATGCCAATGGCAGTCAGTGCAGAAGAAGCGGCAAACTATATTTTTAAAGGTGTCGCGAAAAGGCGCAAAGAAGTGCATTTTCCGCACCGTTTTACCTTCATTTTAAAATTTTTAAGAATGCTTCCTACGCCGTTGTGGCTGAAGCTTGCAAAAGGATTATCACGTTGAAAAAAGTGGCTGTTATTGGATCAGGCATAGCAGGTTTAAGCTGTGCGCACCTCTTGCACAAACATTACGATGTAACCGTATTTGAGAAAAACGATTACATAGGTGGCCATACTGCAACCATTGACGTAAAGGTTGATGGCGTTGAATACGCTGTTGATACAGGCTTTATTGTATTTAACGACCGGACCTACCCGTATTTTGAAAAATTACTTGAGCGTTTAGGTGTTGAACGCCAGAAAACGCAAATGAGTTTTAGTGTGCATAATGAGCAAACGGGATTTGAATATAATGGCCACACCTTCTTTAGTTTATTTGCTCAAAAACGTAATATCTTTCGCCCTAAATTTTGGAAACTATTGAAAGACATCGTTCGTTTTAATGAAGTGTGTAAATCATTGCATGCTGAAAAAAATTATAAGGCAAACCAAACTTTAGGTGAGTTTTTAGACGAGCATCACTTTAACGATTTTTTTCGTTTCCATTATATCTTGCCGATGGGGGCTGCTATTTGGTCAACAAGTATAAAAGAAATGGCGCAAGTTGGCGTAGAGTTTTTTGTTAAGTTCTTTTATAACCACGGTTTGCTGGATATTACTAATCGCCCGCAGTGGTATGTTATTCCGGGTGGTTCTCGCGAATACATCAAACCGATGATCCAAGGCTTTGCTGATAAAATTCGTTTAAATAGCAATATCAGCTCGGTATCTCGAAAAGATGGCAGTGTGCATGTGCATTTTGATGATGGCCATAGCGAAACATTCGACAAGGTGGTGTTTGCTTGCCATTCCGATCAAGCATTAAACCTATTATTAGACCCAAGCGCAGACGAAAAACGTGTTCTCTCAGCTATACCTTACACGGCTAACTCAGTGGTACTACATACCGATACAACACTTTTACCAAAACGAAAAGCTGCGTGGGCTAGCTGGAATTACCTATTAAACAACAACACAGACAAAGCCGCTGTTGTCACATATCAAATGAATATTCTACAAGGAATTAAAAGCGACACACAATTTTGTGTCACGCTTAACCACCTTGATGGCATTAACAAAGATAAAATTCTACGAGAGTTTACATACCACCATCCAGTATTTAACAAAGAGTCGATAGCAGCACAGCAGCAAAAATCCTTGATTGATGGAAAAAACAATAGCTATTTTTGCGGAGCATACTGGTATAACGGCTTCCACGAAGACGGTGTTAGAAGTGCTGTCAATGTGGCGCAAAAGCTCGGAGTAGAGTTTGAATAGTGCTATTTATATAGGTGATGTTCGTCATCGGCGTTTTGCGGTTAAAGAGCATCACTTTAAATACCCGCTTTATATGATGTGGGTTGATTTAGCAAATCCTAATGAGCTAAATGGTATTCACCCTTGGCTTGGTTCTAGTGGCTTTAAGGCTCTTAAATTTAAACAAAGTGATTACTTTAATTATCAAACTGATATGCAGTTACCACTCAAGCAGCGTGCGCTTAATAAAATTAAAGAGCTAGGCATTTCTAATGAATTTGCCAATGTTTTTATGCTCGGACAAATGCGTTGTTTAGGGCTGTACTTTAGCCCTGTAAACTTTTTCTTCTTTCAAACTAGTAATGGTGACTTTACCCACATGCTTGCTGAAGTAAGCAATACCCCTTGGAATGAACGTCATTATTATGTAGTACCTCTTGAAAAAAAAGTGAACTTTAAAAAGGTTTTCTCCGTATCACCTTTCATGAACTTAGATATGAACTATCATTGGAATATTAGAATGAATTCTGATAACACCATGATTCATATTGAAAATAAAAAAGACGAGACTCTTTTGTTTGATGCAACCCTGCGTTTGCAAAAGCACCTCCTGACGAAGGAGCGGGTTAGTGCCGTGCTTAAACAGTTTCCGGCTATGACGTTTAGTATCTTTAAGGGTATTTACCTTCATGCTTTGAAATTGTTTTGCAAACGTGTGCCATTTATTGGTCACTCGGGCAAATAAGAGAATTCAACTAGGTGATGTGATGGAAAAAGTATCAAATTTAACGCAAGCCGCAACGACTGGCTGGATGACAAAGCTGTATAAAAAACTTGTCATAGGTGCATTCAACAGTATAGATACTGGACGTATTACGCTCATTGAAGGTAATCAAAAAGAGCATTTCGGTGATTTGACAAGTGATTTGAACGCAACGGTTACAGTGAATGATGCTGCGATGTATAAGTCATTTGCTTTATCTGGCAGTGTTGGTGCTGGTGAGGCCTACATTCTTGGTTATTGGGATTGTGACAACCTCACTAAACTTATTGAAATATTTGCCCTTAATCAAGATCAACTAGATGCCTTTGAGAAAAAATTTGCTTTTTTAAGTGGTATTGCGCACAGACTTAATCACCTTAAAAATAAAAACTCAGCCAGCGGTTCGAAAAAGAATATTGCAGCGCATTATGATTTAGGTAACGACCTATACAGTGCATTTTTAAGTGATGAAATGCTGTATTCTTGTGCAGTGTACCCTTCAAAACAAGCCACCCTTGAACAAGCCCAATCTCATAAGCTGGCATTAATTTGTGAGCAAGTTGATTTACAGCCAGGTGATTCTGTTATTGAGATTGGCACAGGGTGGGGCGCCTTTGCGATTTACGCTGCAACACATTTTGATTGTCATGTTACGACTACGACGATTTCTGATGAGCAACATGCTTATGTAGAACAAAAAGTTAAAGAGCTAAAACTTGAGGATAAAATCACTTTACTGAAGCAGGATTATCGTCTGTTAGAAGGTAGATACGATAAGCTTGTGTCAATCGAAATGATTGAAGCAGTAGGTCATGAGTACTTACCAGGCTTTTTTGCTAAATGTCAGTCTTTATTAAAAGACAGTGGTGCAATGCTTATCCAAGCAATTACCATCGCTGATCAGCGTTACAGTCATTACCTAAAGAACTCAGACTTTATTCAGCAATATATCTTCCCAGGTGGCTGCCTGCCTTGCTTAGATGAAATGAATAAGCAAATAAAGCAGCAAACAGACATGGTCGTGCATAGTGTCAAAGATATTGGTGTTCACTATGCAAGAACCTTGGCTGATTGGCGTGAGCGCTTTGTTGCTAGTTGGCCTGAAATAGATAAAGTGAAATTTGACCAGCGTTTTTATCGCTTATGGCTATTTTACTTAGCTTACTGTGAAGGAGCATTTAGAACCCGCGCCATCAGTACCGTTCATTTAGTTGCCCGTAAACCGCGTTTTGGCCATTCTGGCGATGATATCGCGCTCAATTATTAATTTTGCGTTGTTTCAAGGAGTTTGGTTTATGGCCTTACTCCTCGAACACAATTCTCTGATACCCGCTTTAGCTGTTGTAGCTGTGATGATTTTTTTATCAACGCAGCGAAGACAAGATATTTGGCTAATTTTATGCGGCTTACCGCTTGCTTTAGGCTATGAATGGCTAGCGAGTAGTTTTAATTTACTCGCTTTTAAAGAGAGTCCCTTTCCCTTATGGCTTGCTGTACTTTGGACTGCGCTACTTCTAACTATTAATACTTCGATGAAATTTCTACAAAAGTTGCCTTGGTATATTGGCTGGGGTGTTTGCGCGTTATTTGCTCCAGCCAGTTACTACGCTGGGATGCGCTTTGAAGTACTTAACACACAATTTGCTATTTGGCAGTTTTGGCTTATTTATGGTTTAGGATGGGCGAGCATGTTTATGATTATCATCACTATTAATAAGCGATTTTTAGCGTCTAAATGATCAGTTCAGTTATGCTTTACGTAATGATTAATAACACAACTTTTAGGATTTATTGATGTATCAGTCACTTAAATTATCCTTGTTTGCTGCGTTATTTTTTTCAGCAGGGGCTATCGCAAACGGCTTTAAAACAGTAGGACAAGCCAAGATGGAGTATCTATTTTGGGATGTGTATAACGCCAAACTAGAAACGCCAACGGGTTCGTATCAATTTGGTCAGCACCCCAGCAAGTTAACACTTACCTATTTACGGGATTTTGATGCAAAAGACATCGTTAAAGCAACCAACGAGCAATGGCAACATTTAAAGCTCAATGACATGGTAGGTGTATACGACGAACAGTTATTAGCCCTTTGGCCTGATATCAAAAAGAATGATTCGCTGTCGTTTCGTACGAACGAGCAAGGCATTGGTACTTTCTACATTAATGACAAAAAGTTAGGTCAGGTTGGTGACAATAAATTCGCTAATAACTTTTTAGCAATTTGGTTAAGTCCTGACACTTCTGAACCATCACTTCGAAAACAGCTTATTGGAGGGAAACATGATTAAGCTCAAAGCACTTTTTATTTTTGCTATGGTATTGTTAATTACCAGCTGCTCTGCGCCAAACGTTGATTATTATCAAGGCACAGAGCCTAAGTTTGACTTTAAACAGTTTTTTAGCGGAAAGCTCAAAGCCTACGGCGTTGTTCAAGACCATAAAGGTGAATTAACTCGTAAGCTGGTTGTCGATATGAAAGCAACTTGGGATGGCAATCAGGGAGTGATTGACGAGCAATTTGTTTATGATGATGGCGAAACGCAAACGCGTATTTGGTATATCACCATCAATGAAGATGGCAGTATCACAGGTACAGCCTCAGATGTGGTTGGCGAAGCAAAGGGTGATAGTAATGGTAGTGTGTTCCACTGGACATATTCTGTCGAACTTCCATATAAAGATAGTACTTTAGTGGTGAATTTCGATGATTGGATGTACTTGGTAACACAATCACGCTTGATAAACCGTACCGCTATTGATAAGTTTGGCTTTGAGGTTGGGGAAGTTACCTTAGTTATCGAGAAAATTGAATGATGGTTTGGCTATCATAAAATTTAGTTATGGAAGTTAAATTAAGTCTTTATTAATACTGATGTCACTAACCTTGTGATTGATAGTTAAATAGTAGTCATTTTTGAATAAATTACGTAAAAATAGCAATTTGCTGTTGCTAACTTCTCAAAAATGCATAAAGATAGGTTTTGCGAAGGCAAAATAATAACGAATAGGAATCTAACAATGAATAAAGCTCAATTAGTTGAAAAAATTGCTACTGATGCAGAAATCTCAAAAGCGGCAGCAACTCGTGCACTAGATGCATTCACTGGCGCAGTTACTAACTCTCTTAAAGAAGGTAACTCAGTAGCATTAGTTGGTTTCGGTACTTTCTCAGTAAAAGAGCGTGCAGCGCGTACTGGCCGTAACCCACAAACTGGTGCAGAAATTCAAATTGCGGCAGCAACTATCCCAAGCTTTAAAGCGGGTAAAGGTCTTAAAGACCAAGTTAATCCTTAATAGGGTAACTTACTATTTATTGAAAAAAGGGCTTATAGCCCTTTTTTTGTGTCTGTAATTTAATCGCTACTGCGAAAAAGGCTTACGCCTTTAACGCTTTATCACCACGACCAATGCCAACTGCACCTGAACGCACTACCTCAATAATATCGGTTTCATGACGCAGGGTATCAAGGAAAGATTCGATCTTTTCAGTACTCGCTACAAGCTGCAGAGTGTAGCTGTGGCGACCCATATCTAAAATAGCACCTTGAAATACATCTGCAACACGAGTTACTGCTGCACGAGTTGTCTCATCTTGGGCAAATACTTTAACTAGCAACAGCTCACGTTCAATATGCGCCATTTCGGTTAGATCAATAATCTTGAGGACATCTACTAACTTGTTCACTTGCTTGGTGATTTGTTCAACGATACGATCATCACCCATAGTGGTAATGGTAATACGCGACAGAGAATGATCGTCAGTCGTACCAACAGTAAGGCTATCGATGTTGTAAGCGCGCTGTGAAAATAAGCCTACAATGCGCGATAACGAGCCAGGTTCGTTTTCTAATAAGATTGATAAAATACGGCGCATTATGCTTTTACTCCTTTACGTAACCACATATCATCGACTGCCCCTAGCTTGATTTGCATAGGGTAAACATGTTCTTTCTCATCTACACAGATATCTAAAAATACTAACCTGTCATTTATAGACATAGCTTTTTCAATAGCAGGCTGTAGCTCATCAATATGATCAACGCGAATACCTATATGACCATAGCTTTCTACTAATTTTACGAAATCAGGAAGTGATTCCATGTAAGAAGATGAGTGACGACCTGAATACATCATATCTTGCCATTGACGCACCATGCCCAGAGAGCGGTTATTCAACGACACAACTTTTACTGCTAAATTGTATTGCAAGCAGGTTGATAGTTCTTGGATGTTCATTTGAATTGAACCATCTCCAGTCACACAGATTGACTCTTTTTCAGGGAAAGCAAGCTTCACGCCCATTGCCGCAGGTAAACCAAAGCCCATAGTGCCTAAGCCACCAGAGTTAATCCATTGGCGTGGGTGTTTAAACGGATAATACTGAGCTGCAAACATTTGATGCTGACCTACATCAGAGCTGATGTAAGCATCACCATTGGTTGCCTTGTAGATTGCTTCGATAACCGCTTGTGGTTTGATTTTATCGCCATCGGTGCTGTAGCTAAGGCATTTTTGTTCACGCCAGCTAATGATCTGACGCCACCAATCTTCTTGTGCAGAACGATCAATTGAAATAGAGCTTTTATCAATCGCCGTTTGTAACTGTTCAAGTACAGTTTGTAAGCAGCCAACAACTGGGATGTGCGCTTTGATTGTTTTAGATATTGAGGTTGGGTCAACATCAACATGAACGATGGTGGCATTTGGGCAGAATTTCTTAACATTATTTGTTACCCGATCATCGAATCGAGCACCTAAGGCTAAAATAACATCAGCATTTGCCATGGCTTTATTTGCTTCAAGGCTACCGTGCATACCTAACATGCCAATAAAGTTAGGGTGCGTACCGCTGATGCCACCCAGACCCATCAAGGTATTAGTGATCGGTGCGTTTAATGATTCCACCAAGTGAGTTAGTTGCTCAGAGGTGTTTGAAAGTATGATGCCGCCACCTGAATAAATAACCAGCTTTTTAGCTTCTAATATAGCGCTAACAGCTTTACGAATTTGTTTTGAATGACCCTTGGTATTCGGGTTATAAGTTCTAAGCTCAGTCGTTTTTGGAAACTCAAACGAAAACTTTAATTCAGGGTTAAGCATATCTTTTGGTAGTTCAACCACAACCGGACCAGGGCGGCCTGTACTGGCTAAATAAAATGCTTTGGCTAAGATTGTTGGAATATCTTTTGCGCTACGACAGTTATAACTGTGCTTTACGATAGGGCGAGAGCAACCAACGATATCAGTCTCTTGGAATGCATCATCACCGATTAAACCTGTAGGAACTTGGCCTGAAAGTACCACCATAGGAATAGAGTCCATGTAAGCAGTAGCAATACCTGTAACACAGTTTGTTGCACCTGGGCCTGAGGTTGCAAGTACAACACCAACTTCACCAGTCGCACGGGCATAACCATCAGCCATATGAGTAGCAGCTTGTTCGTGGCGTACTAATATATGCTCAATATCTTCTTGTTGAAATAACGCATCATATAAATCAAGGACAGACCCGCCAGGATAGCCGAAAATATACTTTACATTCAATTCTTTAAGTGCCCGAACAACTAGTTCGGATCCATTATATTCAGTTGTACTCATCCTCATTCCTCTATCTGTGCAGCATAAATGCATAAAAAAACCCCCGCATAAGGCGGGGGTTTTTTAAAAAGCGTGCTTTCACCTTTTAATAGCCTCCCGCTGGGCTTGTAACTAAGACCAGTACGAGAACGTTGACGACTAAAAGGTGGCGGCGAATATTCATTATTCTTAATTTCTTCTAAAAACAGACAGCAGACTAAATGTTTGCTGTTTAAAAAATGTTAGTAGTATTTTTAAGTGTTTTAGAAACTGATGTCAACCGCAAAAGAGTATTTTTGAATTAATTTTTCCATATTTGATTTTTATGTTGGTTTTTTTGCATCTGTATTTTGTTTATCCTGATTTTGATGGTGTAACTATGCATTGAATCGTTCGTGTAGTTAATTAATAACTCTACCAATAGATAATGCATTTTCATGTCTGAAATGCATAACTTAGCCACTTTATAAGAGATATTTATTTAGACATCCATTTTAATAAAAAGCTTCTTTAAATTATCTCAAAACATGACACCCAAATTAATTTCTAACAGCAAGCGGTCATTTAGTAAGATGTAAGTCGAGGTCAACAAATTATATAGACTAAGAAGTTTTGTACTATTTGATGGGGACTCTTCAAAAAAGCAATCCAATATGATGGCTTTATTTTTTAAATTGTGCGTACAGGGTAACTCTACTTGTAAAGAAGGGGTCGCCTCCAGTTTGCAAGGAAGTTTAGTTTATAAAATAGAAACTCAATGCCTAACATGCAACTAAGCAAATAAAGCTAAACTATTTGTAATCGAGCTTCTTCGCTGTCGCTTCATGCGATTTGTATATGCATTGATAGCTCTCTCTTTACCCGCTGCATTTTTGAATGATTTTGTAAATGAGGTGGTGAGTATAAGCCAGTTGTCAGCACAGATATTTAATCGTTCTAAGATAGGTAGTGCGTCTTTAGGTATTGCACCGGGTTTACCCTTTTGTATTGAGCGGCCAGTCCAATCAACGAGCTGCAAATATGTTTTAAGCTCAAATGGTAAGCCTTTAGACATATGATTATGTGGCTTACTAGCAAAACGCATCAATGATTTGGGTTGTTTGTCTTTTTGAGCTGATTTAATGCGTGTTTTTATACTTGTATAATCAGATCGCTCTTGTAAATCAGCTACTTTTACTCTTACTGGGTTTAAGTCAACGTAAGCAAGGCAAGCTGCAAGTGCGGCTTCATCTAGCAAGGCTTGCGATTTAAAGCGACCTTCCCAAAATCGCCCTTTGCACTCATCTTCTTGATTGGCCTTTCGTGCAATGCTCTCATTAAGCACACGCATAAACCAACTAATACTGCTGAGCCTTTCTCGATATATATTTACTCTGATATTCACCGCTGAAAGCTCTGCTTGTGTTAGTAATTCGCCATTTAAGAATCGTTGACAAAGAAAAGTGCTTTTAAATAACTTGTGCCACCTAATCAGAATAGCTTTATTATTTAGACGCTTAGCTTTTGCTATATCAATGTGTAGAACCAAATGAGTATGATTACTCATAACTGCATAGGCACAAACATCAATACAAAATATTCGACCGAGTTTGAGTAGTTTTTTTTCTACCCATTCGCGCCGGTGTTCATAAGAACGACCGGTTAGTGGGTCTTGACCACACAAATAAGCACGACGAACGCAGCGTGAAATACAGTGGTAGTAAGGTGTGTTTGAAACGCTAATTAAGTTTCTACGAGGGGTTGCCATGCTCTTCTCCTCCATGAGTTGAACAATCTAAGTTTAGGCACAATTTTTAGGAATGTGAAATATTAAGTTGGGTGTCTTGTTTTGCTTTTCTTATCTTGATAAATAAAAGTGGGTGTCTGA
Organism: Pseudoalteromonas sp. SCSIO 43101; assembly: GCF_023650775.1. Classification (NCBI taxonomy): domain Bacteria; kingdom Pseudomonadati; phylum Pseudomonadota; class Gammaproteobacteria; order Alteromonadales; family Pseudoalteromonadaceae; genus Pseudoalteromonas; species Pseudoalteromonas sp. SCSIO 43101. The sequence continues at coordinate 20,494 of NZ_CP072674.1, read as the reverse complement.
TTAATTAGAGGTAATAAAAAGCCAGTCTGAGACTGGCTTTTGGTAGGGGGGTTAAGGGTTATGTTGTCATAAGCCCTAAACAATTGTTCTCTTATAGACGCTCAATTACAGCTTGAGTGAAGTCTGTAGTGCCGTGGCTGCCGCCTAGGTCACGCGTAGTGCGGTCGCCTGTTTTGATTACATCAGCAACTGCGCTGCGGATGCGCTCTGCAGTGTCAGCCATACCTAAGTGCTCAAGCATTTGGATAGATGCTAAGATTACTGAAGTTGGGTTAGCAAGGTTTTTGCCTGCGATGTCTGGAGCACTACCGTGTACGGCTTCGAAGATAGCTGCATCTTCACCAATGTTTGCACCAGGGGCCATACCAAGACCACCAACAAGACCAGCACATAAGTCAGATAAGATATCACCAAATAAGTTTGTAGTAACAATTACATCAAACTCATCAGGAGTCATAACTAGTTTCATACATGTTGCATCAACAATCATTTCTGTTGATTCGATTTGCGGGTAACGCTCAGCTACTTCACGTGCAACTTTTAAGAATAAACCAGATGTTGATTTAAGGATGTTAGCTTTGTGCACAGCCGTTACTTTTTTACGGCCTTCACGTACCGCTAACTCGTATGCAAAAGTTACGATCTTTTCTGCACCTTCACGGGTGATTTTAGACATTGCTTCTGCTTCGTTACCATCTTCAGATACTACTTGACCAAGGCCAGAATACATACCTTGTGTGTTCTCACGAACAGTGATGATGTCGATATCGTCGTAACGAGCTTGTGTACCTGCGAATGATTTAACAGGACGAACATTAGCATATAGGCCAAACTTTTTACGCAAAGTTACGTTGATTGAAGTGAAACCTTCACCAACTGGTGTAGTTAATGGGCCTTTTAAAGTGATCTTGTTACGCGCGATTGTGTCGATTGTTTCTTGCGGCAGTAACTCACCAGTTTTTTCTAGGGCAGCAAGGCCAGCATCAACGAATTCATAATCAAAATCGCAACCTGCAGCTTCAAGGATCTCAAGTGCTGAATCAATAATGCTAGGACCAATGCCGTCGCCTTTGATCACTGTGATGGTTTGTTTAGCCATTTACTTTTCCTATTTATGAGTAGATAAACACGTAAACTCGTCGCGAAATAGCATGCGATTTACTTGTTAGAAGGTTTACGTGAATGTGTTTGAAAATTTAAGCGGCTTTTATAGCAATTTATTCAGCTTTTTGCCAGTTTATCCTGTGAATACTGACTATAAACAGACTAAAGTTCATATTTATTTAACGTTTTCGCACTTTTTAACAACACACTCTAAAAATTGTCTGCAAATTCACAGTTTTTGAGATATGCATAAAAATCTGCTTTTGATTGCCAACCAGCAGCCAATAAACTATCGGAAATAATTTGCTCTTGCCAACTACTAAACAGGGCTTTTGGTTGGAAAACATAATAAGTAAAAAGCTTAATTGCGACCCAATGCTTTTCGTTGATATCAAGTTGCTGTTTTTTATGTTGCTCACTACCTAGTAAATGCTGAGTCCAGCTATTGTCGCCAATCAGCTGATTTAAATACATCGTCAGAGGTTCTTGGTTTAATTGACTAACACCAAATAAACAAGCCAGTGGCGGGCTTATTATCTGTTCTTCGGCTTGTTCAAAAATGGTTTTACGTGAAAGGCTAGTTGCTTGATGCTCGCAAAGGAACAAAACATAGGCATATAACGGCAAAGCAACCTGTTCAAATTGAATTGAGTCGATGTGTTTAAATAGCGCCTGGATAATTCGCACCATATTCTCAAGGCGCTTAGATATATGCTGAAAAAGCGGATGAGAGGTGGTTGCAACTAAGCGTTGAAATAAGACTTTTTGAATAATCGCAGGGGCGTTATCGTATCCGACCATAGATAAACAATGGCGTAAGTCTTTAGCTCTTTGCTGCTCTTTATTATAGGGCTTAACGGCAACAGTAAGCTGCGTAATCAATTCAGGGTAGGGGCTTAAAAGCTTATCTAAGCTACGGTAGCTGTATTCTTTTGATACTTTTAATGTGCTAATTAGCTCTAAATATTGCTGTCTACGTTGCTGATTTAAAGGCTGTGGCTCGGCAAAATTAATGTTTTCACTAAACCATACGGTGTATAGCAAACGAGTATCTTTACAAAGTCTTTGTTTGTCAAAAATAGTTAAGTTTGCTTTAAAGCGGTGCCAGCGAATTTTATCTGGGCAACTGGCATCAACTAAAATATGGCGGCCATGTTCATCTGTGGCTAAATAGATAAGCACCTGCTCTGCGTACTTTACTTCACTTGCTGGAATATAAGGACCAATATGAGCAATCAATGCTTTTATAGCACTTTGAGCAAACTCGTTCGGAGTGCGCAAGTAGATATCAGCCATAGCTTTGTGCATACCAATATGACCACCCGAATCGCGATAAGTCGTATTCATAGCAATAATATTAGCTAGAGCTACTAGGGTTGTTGCACCATCGTAAATCATAATTTTTGGTGCGCTTAATAGTGCTTGTTTATATTTATTTAAACGAGCTAATAAATGCTGAATAGAAAGCGTATGTGGGCCTGAGTCTTTGAGTAGTTTTGCGGCTAATTGATGACGACACTGCCAAAGCTTTTTATCTTGAGCTGTGAGTGTTTGGCCTGCGGCTAATTTATTGCTTTGTGATTGCACACATAGGTAATTGGCTAAACAACAGCTAATTATCTGTTCACTAATTGCTTGGTTGTAGTTAAGGCTGTGGCATAAAGTACAGGCAATAACACATTGGTTTACGACTAAATTGGTCGTGTAGCCGTAGTTCGCAACATACAAACTTAATTGCGCTTGCATGCCTTTTGGGCAGGCTTGATATAGTAGATAATACCGCTCGGCAAGATTACTTAGTATAGGGAAAATTTGTGACCATTTTTGCTTTTGATGATAAAGCTTGAGTAACTGGTGCGTACTATCAAATAAGCGTGCCAATTCTCGTGGCGTCACGTTTTCCATCATAAGCTGTTAGGTTTCTTGTTGATAGCTTTCATAGGCACTTGGTCCCCATAATACCAGCTGACCATTTTTAAAAAGTAGGCCTGTGCATTCATCTATAGTGGTTATCCCATCAGATTTAACATGCTGAGTGCGATAAAAAATAATTTGCCAAACATTGTCCTCAACTCGTTTAGCATAGGTTAGATCGGGGCTACCTAAATAATCAAGTACAGCATTGAGGTTTTCGGGCTTATCAATAGATAGTTTCGCGATATAGCGTTTATTAAAAGCTTCACGGTCTTGCCAAATCATAGCTTGCGGATCATCTTTATAAAAAGTGATCACTAGGGTTGCTATCAGTGCATAAACACCTAACCCAAGTACCAGATATTGGAAAACCTTTTTAAACATGTGTAACTCTATAAAACTAACGCGAATTTTCAGTATACGCCCAGTTAGCAAACTGTGCTACGAGATTGCGACTAATTGAGCCTTAACTGCTTTAAACTAAAGCCTAAGTTAATATCACTACGAAGCATGACAAGGTTTTTTGATATCACGAACATGTTCATACCAGCACTAAGCTTACGTTTTAGTGTTGGGTTTAAATCATCGTCATTAATAGCTGCTTCAATCGACTCATAATCATTTATAAGTTGCTGCGCTGATTTGTTACCAATGCCTTTGACCCCAGGTATATCATTAGTTTTATCACCTGCTAAGGCCCAAAAATCAGCGAGCCGATGCTTGGGTACATTAAAACGCTGCTTTATATCTTCAACGTCAAGATATTGCTTTTTAAAGTAATCATATATAGCTATTTGCTCAGATAAAAACGGTAAAAACCCTTTATCTGTAGAGACGATAGTAGAAGGTACATTATTAGTCGCAGCTTTATGAGCAAGGGTAGCAATTATATCGTCTGCTTCGTCATTATCTGGTGAGAAAATCACAATGCCCGTTTCTTCAATTGCTTGTTTAAAGCGTGATAAGTTTTGTTTGAGGGTATCGGGCATCGGTGAACGAGTGCTTTTATATGCTTCAAAATAGTGATAACGCCAGCTTTTTTCACCATCAAACACTGCAATCGCGTGAGTAGCATTCGTTTGCTGGCGTAGTTTTTTGCAAGCATGTGCCACTCGGGCACAGCTTGCTTTTATCATATGTTCTTCACTGTGATGACTCTGATTACTATCAACAGCATAGATGCGTCTAATAAGATTAAGCGCATCTATTAAAAGTAATTGGGTTGTCACATAGGCTCCTATTAAGCTTTGATCTCATAGCAAGGAATATATCTACTGCCTGGTAACTTCATGCGGCCTTGCTCAACAAATGCTGCCAGTAGTTTATCCATATCAGCCATAAGTGCAGGCTCACCACTTAACACAAAGCGGCCATGCTGTTTGATGGCTTGTAAGCCTTCGTCTTTAACGTTACCAGCCACGATGCCTGAAAACGCACGGCGTAAATTAGCAGCTAATTGCTGAGTTGGTTGATCTAAATGTAGATCTAAGCTCGACATATTAGCATGAGTCGGTGCAAACGGTTGTTGGAAATCATGATCGATTTTTAGCGTCCAGTTAAAGTAATATGCATCACCTTGGCTTTTACGATAGTCACGTACCTCGACCATTTTATCTTTTAATGTTTTACCAACACGCTCTGGATCGTCGATTATCACTTCAAACTTATCAAGTGCCGCTTTACCTAATGTTTTCTCGATGAATTTACACAGCTCAATAAAGTAGTTTTCACTTTCTTTAGGGCCTGTAAGGATTACTGGTAAACATTGTTTTTCGTTATCTGGGTGCAGCAGAATACCTAAAAGGTATAGCAACTCTTCAGCGGTACCTGCACCACCTGGAAAGATAATAATGCCATGAGCGGTGCGAATAAATGCCTCTAAACGCTTTTCGATATCAGGCAAAATAACCAACTCATTTACTATTGGGTTAGGTGGTTCAGCGGCAATAATGCTTGGTTCAGTTAAACCTAGATAACGGTTGTTAGTAATACGCTGTTTAGCGTGGCCAATGGTGGCACCTTTCATTGGGCCTTTCATTGCACCAGGGCCACAGCCGGTACAAATATTTAATCCACGGAGGCCAAGCTCATAGCCAACCTGTTTGGTGTATTTGTATTCAACCTCGTTAATTGAATGACCGCCCCAGCATACGATCATACTCGGGTCACTATTAACTCTAAGTGCGCCTGCGTTTCTGAGCATATCAAAGACCATATGAGTGATGGCTTTTTGTTCTGTTAGGTCTTTTTCATATTTTTGACAAATAAACAGAATATCGCGAATAACCGAGAAAATATGTTCATGAATACCGGTAATAATTTCGCCATCAACAAAAGCGGATTCGGGTGGGTTTTCAAGTTCAATTTTAATACCACGCTCTCGGCTTAATAAGCGAATATCAAAGTCTTCGTATTTATTGTAAATTTCTAAGCTTGAATCGGTGTGGCTGCCCACATTGAGAACCGCAAGCACACAGTTCCTAAATAATTTATAGCGCTCGCTGGTGGATGATTGTTCGAGTAGATCAACTTCTAGTTGCGATAGTAAATCCAGTACACCTGTTGGATTCAGTTGTTTTAACATAAGCACTCTCCCGGCTCGTCAATGAGCCTTTATCATTATGTGTCAAAGACCTCACATACTAGATGAGGCCTTTATTTGCTAATGCAAACTTTATTTCGTCCCTCGTTCTTGGCTTTGTATAATGCTTCGTCGGCACGGTCAAAGGCAATTAGCGGGGTATCACCTTTTTTCAACTGGGTTGCACCAGCAGAAATAGTGATTTCTACTTGCTTATCTTTGAATTTAAACGGAATACTTTGAATAGTCTTGCGCAGCTTTTCTAGCGGCACAGTCGCTTTTTCAATCGCCATTCCACTCATTAGTAATACAAACTCTTCACCCCCGTAACGGGCAATGAAGTCTGATTTACGAATTGACTTTTGTAATGCTTTAGCAATCACTTGCAGTGTTTTATCACCAGCACTGTGGCCATATTGGTCATTGATTGATTTAAAGTGGTCAACATCAATCACTACAAATGTGATGTCTGATTCCTGCACATTAAATAAGTTGAACTCATGATTGAACCGCTCATCGAACGCAGAACGATTTGGTAACTTCGTTAGACCATCCAGTAAACTCTTAAAGCGTTGTTCATTAAGGCGCTGCTTGTAGGTCGAAAGCTTGCTTTCTAAATGACTAATACGGTTATTAATATCGTTGAAGCTGGCAAGTAAGTTCTCGCGCTCCGTTTGTTCTAGCTTTTCTTTAGCGATTAAATCATCACTTAATGATTTTAACTCTTCTTCTACTAGCTCTTTAAGCGAAGAAATAGATGTAGCCTGCTGTGTTTGCGTATGCAAGTTTTTAATCTTGTTTTCGATTTGTTTATTCAGCGTATCATATTCGGCGCTGAGAGATTCTGAGTGTTTACTAGTAGAAACAATTGAATGATGTAAATCTTCAATGGTCTGATTTAAAGAGATCAAAAAGCTCTGAGCTGATTGCCGCTCTTTACTCATATTGCGTGTAACGATGCTAATTATATTCAGCGCAGAATCAAGTAGGTCGTCAACACTATCATTATGGGTGATTTTGCTTTTGATGCTATTTATTTGCTCGGCACTTTCTTCCTCGAGCACTAAGTCATTAGCAAGAGATAAAAGTTGCGTGGCAAGTTCAGGTTTGATTTGTGCTTCAGTTTTGCTTGTCGTTGCAAGTTTGGCTTGTAGGGCTTGATGATAGATAACCACTAACTTTGAGAGTAACGGAACAAAGTCATGATTAGACTGAATATTATTTAATTCGTGGTCGAGTAGATAACGCAGCGAACGACGGGCATCATCAGGCAGACCTCTCACTTTTTGTAGCTGCTTACCAGCGTCAGTGACACTATCATTCAGTTCGCGTTGAAGTGCCATTTGCTTAGTTTCTTGGTGTTTTAACAGGCCAAGCACATCATCTATTAGCGGTGAAAGTAAATCGAAATTTACACCTTTTTTTAACGCATTTCTAAATTTAGCCAATCGATTGTCTAGTTCAATGTCTAGTCCCTTACAGCTGAGTGATAGTTTCGCTGCAAATTGAGAAAGGACTTCAACTTGATGTTTGCGCGCATCTTCGACCACTGCACGAGCGTCGATCGCTTGCTTTAGCTTTTTATTAAGAACATCATGCTGTTGCTGCACCAAGTAATACCGCCATCAAATTTCAAAAATTGCTATACGATAAGTTTACAACAAATTAATACGAAATGTAGTTTCCAAGTCAAAAACTTAGCTATTTTGTCTATCAAACTTGTTGCAATGGTTGTTTATCGGTTTTTAATTCACATTTTTTCTCGCAATTGTTAGTCTGTTTTGCAATTTTGATAGTAATAAAAAGAGTTGTTATGAAAAAGTTTTTGGCAATGTCTATCTTGGCGGCCTGTTCTAACAGTGTGTTTGCAGATGTAAACTACTCACTGTCTATCACTCAGCCAGAGCACCATCTAGGTAATGTAAGTGTTGAGTTTCCCCAAACCGCACAAGCACATTTAGATATTAAACTTCCAGCTTGGCGTACTGGCCGTTATGAAATTTTAAATCTTGCCAATGGTGTACGCTTTTTCGAAGCAAAAGATGATGACGGTAAAGCATTACAGTGGGAAAAAATTGACCACAGCACTTGGCGTGTTCATCTAAACGAGCCAACTCAAGTAAATGTAGATTACCAAGTTTACGCTAACGAGCTAGGTAAACGCGCTCGTCATATTGATGACAGTCATGCATTTATTGATGCATCTGGCTTTTTTATGTTTAGTGAATCATTCCGTCAAGACCCTGTGACTGTAAAACTAAACGTACCAAAAGAATGGCGTTCAGTGTCGGGGATGGAAAATGCGGGTTCTAAACATAGCTTTAAAGCTGCAGATTACGACATTTTAGTTGATTCACCAATCGAGAGTGGTATCAATGAGCTACATAAGTTTAGCGTTGATGGTCGTGAATACGAACTAGTTATCTGGGGTGAAGGTAACTACGACGTAGATCAAATGCTAACCGACCTTAAAAAGCTCGTTACAACTGGCAATGTAATTTGGGATAGCTACCCATATGAGCGTTACGTATTTATGGTACATGCAACGTCAGGTGCCGGCGGTGCAACAGAGCATTTAAACTCAACAATTATACAGCGTCCTCGTGATCGTTTTGGTTCTCGTAAAGATTATCTTGCGTTTATCAGCACCGCAGCACACGAATTTATTCACACTTGGAACGTAAAAGCGTACCGTCCTAAAGGGATTGCACCGTACGACTACACGAATATTAACTACGCGAAAACATTATGGATTGCAGAGGGCTCAACCAGCTACTTTGAGGATCACTTAATGGTTCGTGCAGGTATTGAAACAACGGATGAGTTCTTCGGTACATTAACCAAAACAGTTAATCGTCACTTACAAACACCGGGTCGCGAAGTACAAAGCGCAACTGAAACTAGTTTTGATAAGTGGATTAACCAAGGCGGCGATCATGCACGCAACTACAGCACCAATATCTATTTAGAAGGTTCATTGATCTCAATGGCGCTTGATATTGATTTACTAGAAAAGAGCGACGGCAAAATTAGTTACCGCGATGTTCACCGTGCACTTTACAACAAACACCGTTTACCAGATGGTTTTACGCCTGATGATGTTAAAGCGATTTTAAAAGAGCTAACGGGTCGTGATTACAGCGCATGGTGGCAAGCGAATGTGGATGAGCCAGCAGCTATCGATTTTGATTCACTACTTGCAAAAGTGGGGTTAGGTTTAATTCGCCCTGAAGGTGCAAAATCAGTACCTAGTATTGACTCGTTCGCTAAAAACAGCGGTGAGTTATTAACCTTAACTCATGTTCGCCGTGGCGGCGCTGCATGGCAAGCGGGCTTAACTACAGATGATAAAATCGTCGCGTTTAACAAAAAGCATGTTGGTAAAGATTTAACAGCCAGCCTTGAAACGTTTAAAGCAGGCGACACAGTGACTGTTGATTTCATTAGACGTGATGCATTGCAAAGTACGACACTGACACTTAGTGAAGACTTTGATAAAGAGAAAAAGGTACAAGCATTAAAAGATGCAACACCAGCTCAAATGGCATTGTTTAAAGCATGGATGGGCGTTGATCACCCAAACCTAGCAAAATAACTCGTTAATGGTTTTTGATTGGTAAGAGAGGAGCTGCGGCTCCTTTCTTTTTGCTTGGTGTTTGCTGCGCTTTTATAAACTGCTTAGTGTATTTTGCATTTTGTAGAGTGCTTTGGAGTTGCTGCTTTTTTCGTCGCCAAAACGATTTTTTAACTTTGTCTGTTCGGTCTCGAATATCACTTTGTGGATTATCGGGTTGTGATACTGGGTAGGGCAGCAATGAGTATCCATATACGCCGGTTTCCCAAACATGCTGTAAATCACAATCAACGGGGCGGCCAAATGTGGCTGTGGCCTTTAAAAGTGATTTTGCACCTTCCAAACTAACAGCAGTTGCACAGCAGCCAGACATAAGCTTTTTATGAATGACTATATGCTGCTCATCAGCGAGTTGTTTTGTGAAAGCAATGTCGCGATTGCGGTCTTTGTAAGCAGCCAATTTTATTAGCTGCCAAGGCTGTTTTAATGTATTAATGTTGTCAATTGCACTGTGAATAGAGCGGTCGAGAACAAAGTCATCTTCTAAAATAATGGCGTAATCTAATTGCCTATCGACAATGGTTTGCCATGCTTTTCTGTGACTCAGGTAACAGCCAATTTCACCTTTGCTCAATGGCTTATGATATTTTTTTAGGTTTAAATCAGCACTATAGTGCTTGACTATCTCTTTATCAGACAGCTCTCTTCCATCAATTGCATCAAGGCGTTCAAATGCCAAATTCTGTGCGTTGAGCTCATGGCTTACACGGTTTAATCGTTCAGTAGAGCTTGCTAAGTTGATTACAAAAATAGCGGTCATTATCGTTACCTGATGGTCAGTTTGAATCAGGCTAACAAGCTTTAATGACGCTTGGGTGTCAGAACTATTTCGATTTTATGTCAGGGCGAGGGGTATTTAAAATCGCTTGTTTTTCTTGCTCGGATAAAATGATCCAATCAAAAATTTCATCATTACTGCGACCACAGCCAGTGCAATAGCCATTGAGGCGATGACATTGGCCGATGCAATCTGTTTTGAATTGGCTGGTTGGCTTTTTTGAATTTGTCATAGTGATGAGAAGGCTAATGTAGCCTTCAAAAATGTATTATTTACCTTCAACGGGTTTACCAATTTCAAGAGTGGTAGACCAAGGCTGTTTACGTGATAAGGTTTTACCCGAATGAATTGAGATAACAGGGTTGTTTTCGTCAAGCACAAACGTGGTGCGTAACGATTCTGCAGACTCTTTTTGTGTTTGATGCCAATTATTACCTGCTAAACAAGCTTGGGTAAAATTAACCGCACGGGTGTGATCGGCGACAGCTTGCTGCTGTTGCTCATAGTTGCCTACACAACTGTAGGTGACATTGTCTTTATCAAGCGCCGTGATTTGACAGTTATCAGCAATAAGGTTGTATTTTGCTGTCCATGTTTCCATGTATTTAGTATTTACACGGCTACGTTTTAAGCCTTCAAAGCGGTTGTCGTAAGCACCTAATAGGGCGTTGATTTTCTCGCAAGGGGTTAAGTTATCAATGGCAACTTGTTGTTCAGTTGTTAGTCCTGTACAACCTGTTAAAACAAGGCCAGTTAGTAAGGCGACGAGTGGCTTTTTCATATCAGGCTATCCTTTTAAATAGCAGTTCCTTAAACGTTTTCTAGAGGATACCTAAGCCCTTGTAAAAATGCTAATAAAGATTGGCAATTACAATGCAAAATGCCCTCACAAAGGAGGGCATTTGGTTATATCTTGTTGTATATTCGTGAGCTTACATCTTAGTTTTACCGGCAATATTAGTTACTTTTACAGAGCCAGAACCATCACTTAATAGTTCAAAGTTTGCCGCAGTATCAACACGAATGCTTCCAGAGCCATCTGAAACGACAACATCACCGGAAATATCATTTAAATCGATACCGCCAGAACCGTCGTGTACTTCAATATTGCCCTGTGCTTTTGCCACATTAATATTGCCAGAGCCGTCATGAATTTTAATATTACGGCTGACATTACGAACATCTATGCTGCCAGAGCCGTCATTGATTTCTAAAGTGCCTGTAATGTCATTAGCTGTAATTGAACCAGAACCATCGTTGATTACTGTATCAGCTACATGGCTAATAATAATCTCACCAGAACCATCGTGCACATCGACATTAAATGAATGCGGGATCGCAACAGTTAAATCAATGCGAGTTTGCTTGTTGGTATGGTGTTCACATTGTCCTGCACCAAGTGCGGCATTATTGCCTTTAGCTTCAAGCGTTAAGCAGTATTCATCGTGCGGCTGTTCTTGATAAATTTCAGCTTTAACGGTTACTTCATCACTGTCAGTGCCTGTAATGTGCAAAAAACCAGAGCCAGCTTCGACTTTCAAAGCACTTAATGATGCTGCATCTAGCTTAAGGTTTTTGGTTTCTTGCAGAGGCATTTCACCCCAAGCAAATGTTTGGGCTGATAATAGGCCTGCGGCAATAAGCGAGAGTGTTTTTACTTTACTTAACATGGTTCTTCCCTTTCATATTTGAGATGTTTTTAGCTTAGTCGCAGGTGCTGGTACAAAAGGTTTAAACAGTTTATAAACTTTTAAAAAAAATAATGCTTCTTAGTTATTTAATATCCAGCTTTTTTACCGTTAAAAGCGTTAACTCTGCCGTAAAAACATATCATTATTTTTTCCTTTTGCTAACTTATAGTATTTGCCCCCCAAGGAATAATAATGAAAAAAATAATCTTCCTAAGTAGTTTATTGTGGATCAGCTTTTGTGCTTGTAGTGAGGAAACTGATGTAACCTTAAACGCTTATGCTGCAGGGTATGTCGCCAACTTTACTTGTAGTGCCACGTTTAATGCTGACAAAACGACTGAGCAAATCGTTACAGATGAACTCACGGGGATTTATCCTTTAATCGCAGACACGGTAAAAACACTGCAAGCAAATATTGATACCAAGCATAGGCGAGTCACTGTCGATTATGATAAAGATAAGCAGCGTATATCAGTGTGGCGTCCGCGTTTAGGTTGTGTTGATTTGCCTGTTGGAGCTAGCCTAGAATCTGCATCACTTGTGCAATCTCCGTTTAAAGAAAACCTAGCTGATCTAAAGGATGATGGTAAGCCTTGGCAAACACTAAATGGTGTTAATAAAACAACGGGCAATAAGGCGCTTGATGAGGTCATTGCTCAGGCTTTTACTCGTCATTATGGCGAAGGCGCACGTACTTCAGCTATTTTAATAGCAAGCCCTCAGGCGATTTTAGCAGAGCAATATAAAGCAGGCTTTACCCCAGAAACCGCACAGCGAACTTGGTCTGTTGCAAAAAGTATTGGCGCTAGCATCATTGGTGTGGCGGTAGAGCAAAAGCGACTTGATGTAACTAAACCAGCGGGGCTTGAAAGTTGGTCTCATTCGCTTGATCCGCGTGGTGAAATAACTCTTGAAAACTTGCTTCATATGGCATCAGGCTTAGATAGTAATAAAGCGGGCAACCGGACAGATCGGGTTTATATGGGGGGCGGTTTAGTGTCTGATACTGCAACGCATACTGCGTTAGAAGTAAAGCCTGGCAGCCGCTGGAAATATGCCAATAACGACACCATGTTAGCGCTTCGAACTCTAAGAGAAACTTTCAACGATGAAGCGAGTTACTTACGTTATCCGTATGAAAACTTGCTCGATAAAATTGGCATGCAGCATACTTTTTTAGAATCTGACTGGCAAAGTGACTTTATTTTGTCATCGCAAGTGTGGACTACCTCACGAGATCTTGCTCGTTTAGGACTGTTACACCTAAATAATGGTCGCTGGCAAGGTGAGCAAATATTACCAAAAGATTGGTTAAGTTATATAAGTAAACCAGCACCTGCGCAGCCCCCAGAAGCTGCACCTGGATACGGTGCACAGTGGTGGCTTTATAACGAACGCTTCCCAGAATTACCAAACGATACTATCGCAGCGCGAGGCAACCGAGGTCAATATTTGGTGATTATTCCAAGCGAGCAGCTAGTTATTGTTAGGCGAGGGTATGATCTTGCGGGTCTTAAAGGCTTTAGTGAACATGACTTTACTCGTGATGTTTTAAAAGCACTTAGGCAATAAGATTTAAGATGCACCTGAAAAGGTGCATCTTAATGTACTTCATTTACTTATGGCGGCCTTGTAAGCAACTCACCACATCGGCCAATGATAAGCCTTGGCGCTGTAATAACACGGTTAAGTGATACAGTAAGTCTGCCGATTCATTGGTTAATTCATCGTTATCATGTTTCATAGCTGCAAGGGCAACTTCGACACCTTCTTCACCCACTTTTTGGCAACTACGGCTTAAGTCTTTTGCAAATAAAGACGCAGTGTAGCTTTTGCTTGGGTCATCATTTTTACGCGAGACAATAACTTGTTCAAGCTCGGCCAAAAACGATAAGCTAGGTTTTGCATCATCGCCAAAACAGCTTTGTGTACCCAAGTGACAGGTTGGGCCAAGTGGGTTTGCGAGTACTAATATAGAGTCGTAATCACAGTCGGTGTGCACCGAGACAACTTCAAGGTAGTTTTCTGATGTTTCGCCTTTAGTCCATAAGCGCTCTTTAGAACGTGAGAAAAAGGTTACTTTTTGTTTGTCGAAAGTGGCAGCTAATGCGTCTTGATTCATAAAGCCTTGCATTAAAATAACCCCAGTGCGTGCGTCTTGCACAATAGCTGGGATCAATTCGCTTTTGGCAAAATCGACTTGAGTAAGAGTGTCTTTGGTTAATTGCATAGTCTTGCCGCTACATTATTATCGATTAAAAATTGTTTTAGTTCGCCAATATCAATGACGTTCTTGTGAAATACGCTGGCAGCGAGAGCACCATCAACTTGGCTTTGCTGAAATACATCAACAAAGTCTTGCATTGTCCCTGCGCCACCCGAAGCAATTAGTGGAATATCGCACAGTGCACGCATTTTTGATAGCTGAACATTGTCGTAGCCTTTACGCACGCCATCTTGGTTCATGCAATTAAGGACGATTTCGCCAGCACCTAGGTCTTGCACGCGCTTAACCCATTCTTCGGTTTTGTAGCGAGTACGGCTTGATGCATTTGGATCACCCGTTAACTGGTACACCAAATACTCATCAGTTTTTTCATCATAAAAACTATCAATACCAACAACTACGCATTGTTTACCGAACTCATCGTGTAATTCTTTAATTAGCTCTGGGCGAGCGATAGCTGGGCTATTAATACTAATTTTATCTGCGCCACGTTCTAAAACACGTGCCGCATCAGCAACAGATTTAATGCCACCAGCCACACAAAATGGAATATCAATATGGCGCGCAATGTTCTCTACCCAATTTACATCAAGTAGACGCTTTTCGACGCTGGCACTGATTTCATAAAAAACTAGTTCATCAGCACCGGCATCGCTGTATGCTTTTGCAAGCTTTAAAATATCACCAACTACTTCATGGCCTTTAAATTTAACACCTTTAACGACTTGACCGTCTTTAACATCTAAACAAGGAATTATGCGTTTTGATAACATGCTAACGCCTCCTCAACATTAAAGGCACCATCGAGTAATGATTTACCTAATATAACACCGCCAACGCCAAGTTTTTTCAGCTTTGCAATATCATCAAGTGAGCTTACACCGCCTGATGCTTGAACTTTAATCTCGCTATTGTGGTTAGTTAGATCTTCATAAAGTGCAAATGAAGGGCCTGTCATGGTGCCGTCTTTACTGATGTCTGTACACAGAAAATCAATTACACCGAGAGCTACGTAAAAATCAACAAGTTCGAACAAACCAAACTTAGATTCACTTAGCCACCCATGTGTCGCTGGTGCCCAGCCGTTTTCCGTTTTATTTACATCAAGTGCTATAACGAAGTGCTTTGCACCAAATTTTTCAATCCAAGCTTGTACTTGCTCGCGCTTTTCAACGGCCATTGAGCCAATCACGACTTGGTTAGCACCGGCTTCAAGCCAGTCGGCAACATCTTGCTCAGAGCGAATACCGCCACCTACTTGATAAGGTACATTAAGCGCTTTGGTTGCCGCTTGAATATGCTGCCACTGTTTTTTATTTGGATCGCGCGCACCCTCTAAATCAACGAGGTGTAGTTTACCTGCGCCGCTATTTGCATACTCTTGTAAGCGTGCGCTAAGTTCGTAAGGGTAAAATTGTGCTGTATCATACTTACCTTGGTATAAGCGCACAATTTGGTTTTGTAATACATCGAGTGCTGGAATTATCACGTTTATTTCTCTTATTTTTTGCTGCGCTTACAGCTGCCAATCTAAAAAGTTTTGTAAAAGTCGGGTGCCTACTTTAGCACTTCGCTCAGGGTGGAACTGCATACCTGCGTAGTTATCTTTGGCAACAATCGCTGAAAAAGCTTGTCCGTATTCACCGCTAACTAAGGTGGCATCGTTCACTGTGTGAGCAAAGCTATGCACAAAGTACACTTGATCTTGCGCTGATAAACCTTTAGTGAGGGCATGCTCTTTTAAGACGCTTAGGTCGTTCCAGCCCATGTGCGGTGAAGTTAATTCACCTACATCAAGTTGCTTAACAATACCAGGGATTTTGCCAAGACACTCAACATTGCCTTCTTCAGTTTTGTCACAAAGTAATTGCATACCTAAACAAATTCCCATCAGTGGGCGCTGATATTCATCAATTGCTTGCTGCCAGCCACCGTCTTTTAAGCGTTTCATTGCAACAGAGGCATGGCCTACGCCAGGTAAAATCGCACGTTCAAAACCTTTTAATTGCTCAGGTGAAGTGATCACCTCTGGTGTTTTACCTAAGCGTTCAAAGGCAAAACGAACAGAGTTAATGTTGGCACAACCGGTATTAATTATAGCAATCATAAACACCCCTTAGAGCTAGCAGTTTGTTGCGAAGCATCTTTAGCAATCGCAGCGCGAAGTGCTCTAGCAAACGCTTTAAATAGACCTTCAACTTGGTGATGGCAGTTACCATCGCTAACCGACAGAATAAGGCTCATCGCAGCATTATCACTTAAGCTTTTAAAGAAATGTTCAACCATTTGTACGTCTAAGTCGCCTACTTTTTCACGGCTAAAATCGGCATTTAATACAAATGATGCACGGCCTGATAAGTCGATTTGTGCTTCAGCTTTGCATTCATCCATAGGCAATGCGAAACCATAACGACCAATTTGCGTTTTTGTACCTAATGCTTGTTTAAGAGCAAGACCAAGTGCAATGCCGATATCTTCAACTAGGTGGTGCTCATCAATGTATAAATCGCCAGTTGCTTGAATATTAAGACCGATATTGGCATGGGTGCGAATTTGGTCAAGCATGTGATCGAAAAAGCCAAGGCCTGTGCTAATTTCACCATTTTTTGTTTGGTCTAAATTAACTTGCACATCGATTTGTGTTTCTTTGGTATTGCGAGTGACACGGCCTTCACGGTTCGCAGTTGTCAGCTTAGTGACAATGGCATCCCAGCTGCCATCATACAAAATGCCTTCGCAACATAAGTTCTTGGCAAGTCCGATATCTGTTTGGCGATCGCCAATCACAAATGAGCGTGCTAAATCGACTTTACCTGAACGCATTAGCTCAGTAAGTAATCCGGTTTTTGGCTTACGGCAGTCACAATTTTGTTCATCAAAGTGAGGGCAGATCAGAACCTCATCAAATTTGATTCCTTGGCTGTTTAAGATATTCATCATTTTGTCTTGAGCAATATCAAAATCAGCTGTTGGGAAGCTATCAGTTCCTAAACCATCTTGGTTCGAAACCATCACAAGGCGGTAACCTGCCGCTTGAAGTTGTAATAGAGCAGGGATCACATTCGGCAAAAACACCAATTTTTCAAGGCTATCAACCTGTTTGTCGGTGATTGGCTCTTCGATAATCGTGCCATCGCGGTCAATAAATAAATACGGGTTGCTCATGATAATTCCTGTTCTACTGTTTTGCTGGTCAGTGATAAGCCATCTAACCAAACTTTTACTTGTTCTAGTTCTTGCTCGTTACCGATAGAAATTCGTAACCAATCATCTTCGCCATATAAAGTGAAGGCACGCATTACGAGTCCTTGCTCAAGTGCGATATTAAATGATTGCTTGTCTTTTAATTTTAAAGTGACAAAGTTACCTTCACCGCTCAGTACTTTGATAACGGCAGGTGATTGCTCAAGCCAACTTTTTAGTTTGCTTTTTAAGCTATTGAGAATTGTCACCTGACGGCGCATTGAAGCGATGTTGTCACTACTTAATGCGTCTGCTGCAATGCTCGCAACAACGGTTGATACAGGGTAAGGCGCAATCACTTTACGAATAGGCGCAAGTAGCTCATTGTTAGCGAGTGTGAAGCCTGTTCTAAGACCCGCAAGTGCAAACGCTTTAGATAAGGTTCTCAGTACCACAAGGTTACTAAACTCATTAATGAGACTTGCAGCTGTTTGCTCTGGGCAAAATTCTATATAAGCCTCATCAACCACGACAATCGCTTTACCTGCAAGTTGCTGGGTGATTTTTCTGATTTTGTCTAGGCTAGTCATACTGCCAGTTGGGTTATTTGGATTACAAATAAACACCAGTTTTGAGTCAGCAACTGCGGTTACAATCTCATCAACCGTACCTTTTAATAACAGTTCTTGAGTTAAACCGTTAATCGCAATGTTGTGAGTGTCAGCGGTTACTTTGTACATGCCGTAAGTTGGCAAAAAGAGTGCAATGCTATCTTTAGCTGGACGACAAAACGTACGTACTAATAGCTCAATACCTTCATCAGCTCCGCGAGTCATTAGTACTTGCTCCGGCTCTAAATTAGCATAGCAAGCATAACGATTAATCACTTGCTGAGGCTGCGGATCTGGGTAGCGATTTAAATCAGCTAAATTGATATTTGGAGTACGTGAATATGGACTTTCGTTGGCATTTAACCAAGTAGTGCCTGTGAGCTTTTCACTTTTCGCTGAACTATAGGCTGTAAGTGCAGCAATGTTATCTGGCAACAGCGTTGTTATTTTTGCATTATCGCTCATTGTTCATAGCCTCAAGACGAATTGAAACAGCATTAGCGTGAGCATCTAGTCCCTCTGCTGCAGCTAAAGGTAAAATTGCTTTAGATAATTCACGTAAGCCATTTTTACTGATGGTTTGCACTGTGTAAGTTCTAAAGAAGTCCAATAAGTTTAAGCTCGAATAGGTCGCACTGTAACCATACGTTGGTAGTACGTGGTTAGTACCGGACGCATAGTCACCGGCAGACTCAGGGGTGTAATCACCCACAAATACTGAACCGGCATTTTTCACTAAGCTTAGATAAGGCTGCGCATCAGCAAGTTGTAAAATAAGGTGCTCAGGACCATATTCAGCAGACACTGCAAAGGCTTGCTCAACCGAGTCCACTAATATCAAGCTTGAGTTAGCTAGGGCTTGTTCGGCAGTGTCTTTACGACTTAATTTTGCTAGCTGCTCTGTTAATGCTTGCTGTGTTTTTTCAATAATACGTTCGCTGTTACATAGTAAAATAACTTGCGAATCAGCGCCGTGCTCTGCTTGCGACAATAAATCAGCGGCAATAAACTCAGGGTTTGCACGCTCATCAGCAATCACTAACACTTCAGAAGGGCCGGCTGGCATATCAATCGCCATACCCGGAATAGTTTGCGCAACAAGTTGTTTTGCCATAGTGACGAAACTATTTCCAGGGCCAAAAATCTTGTTTACTTTAGGCACTGATTCTGTGCCGTATGCCATCGCTGTAATCGCACCTGCGCCGCCACTTTCTACAATGGTTTTAATACCACATAGTTTTGCCGCATATAAAATGGCAGGGTTGATAGTTTCATCGGCTTTTACAGGTGTAGTAAGCACAACAGTTTGTGCACCACTTAACTGTGCAAGCACCCCTTGCATAATCACTGACGATGGCAATGGCGCACTACCACCTGGCACGTAAATACCTACCGCTTCAATGGCTTGATATTTAAGTTCACACAGTACGCCAGGTTGCGTTGTTAACTTAATGTCTTTAGGTAATTGTGCTTGGTGAAAGCGTTTTACATTGGCATAGGCCGTTTCGATGGCGGCTTTTAACTCGCTTGATAGTAACTGCTCAGCTTGATTAATTTCTTCAACCGGTACTAATAAGCGAGGTGTTTCGCGCTTATCAAACTCTTTTGCCATCTTTAATAACGCTGCATCACCTTCTGTTTTAACTGCATTTAAGATGTCGATACAAATTGCTTCGACCTCTTTACTTGCAGTAACAGCAGGGCGGGTGAGTACCGCCTGCTGTGCTTGTTGATTTTCCTCATTCCAGCGAAACATGGATAATTACTCCATCATTTTTTCAATAGGCATAACGAGAATTGAGTTGGCACCCAATGCTTTTAACTGTTCCATCGTTTCCCAGAATAGGGTTTCGCTGCTAACCATGTGCAGTGCTACATAATCGTCGCTACCTGCAAGCGATAGTAAAGTTGGTTGGCCAGTACCAGGTAGCAAGTCGCACACTTCATCAAGCTTTGCTTTAGGAGCGTGTAACATGATGTATTTACTTTCCTTAGCTTGACGAACACCTCGTAGACGCGGCATTAGCGTATTGATTAAATCAAGTTTACTTTGATCTGCTAGGTCTTTGTTTTGAATTAAACATGCATTTGATTCTAAGATTGTGTCGCCTTGCATTAAGCCATTGGCTTCTAAGGTTGCACCGGTAGACACTAAGTCACAAATCGCATCAGCCAGACCAGCACGCGGTGCCACTTCAACAGAGCCTGTTAACATTACCGTGCTTGCGTTGATGCCTTCACGTTTTAGATATTGGCTTAAAATTTCAGGGTATGTAGTTGCAATGCGTTTACCTTCGAACCAGCTTTTATCTTGTGGGCCAAGTTCTTGTGGCCATGCAAGTGCTAAACGGCAGTAACCAAAATCAAGTTTAGAAAGCTTATTTACTTCGAATGCCACACCTTGGCGTTCGCGTTCAGCTTGTACTTCAACGAGTACGTTTTCACCGACGATACCTAGGTCACATACACCGTCCATTACAAGACCCGGAATATCGTCATCGCGTACACGAAGTACATCAATTGGCATGTTGGTAGAGTGTGCGATTAAACGTTGTTCACGAAGATTTAATTTAACACCAAGTTGCTTAAGTAACTCTTGGCAGTCTTTTGATAAGCGGCCGCCTTTTTGGATGGCGATTCGTAAACGTTTGGTATTGCTCATTATTCATTTTCCTTTAATTCAAAAACTAAAAACCCCGAGGGAACCTCAGGGCGAAAATAAATAATTTGGTTGATTGCTCGCCAGAGGTTCCTTTTAGGAATAACCTCTC